>CACZIN010000001.1:0-265425 GCA_902781225.1 uncultured Lachnospiraceae bacterium
ATAAGGGACACACACAAAAGTCCTACAAATTGTCTTCCGGGATGCGGACATGACCCGCGGAGTGCTCCAAACTTGGAAAGACACGGATCATCGAAGATGTAAACATCCGGCTGGTTAGAAATGCCACATTTTTTGAACCGAATTTCCGTCTGCATTTCCATCTGAAATCCCGCGGTGTGATCTTCTCATAATATTATTTATCACTCGAAAGAGGTCTATGCTTATTGCGACAATTCCTTATGGTATCAGTCCTCGACGGCGCCCGGCTCAAAGGCGACCGGGGAGGCGGAGGAGCCAAGCGGAACGCAGTAGCTCTGATCGGTGGAAAAATCGCGGAAGTATACATATTCGGAAGTGATTGTAATGTCCTTGAAGTTTCCCTCAAACAGTGTGGTGTAACCGCTGCCGTCCGTGCGCATGAATCCGAGACACGGATGTTCGAAATCGTTTTTCTGGAAGTAGATATAATCCCCGTAGAGGTTGTACCAGTCCACGCGGTCCTCGGACAGAAGTGTCTTCTCACCGGTGGCAAGATCCGTGCGGGCGATCGCGTAGTTGCTGTCGCAGTCCATGAAATAGGCGGTGGTATCGTCTATGACAGTCGGCATATAACAGTTCCCGCCGTAGAGCATGCCCTTTGAGTCGTCCGTGGTATTGAGCCGCCAGATATAGTGATCGCTGTCGGTTCCGTTGTAATACATATATTCGCCGTTTGCCGAGCAGGTAAAGTCGGGAGCGGTGTCGACCTGCTTGCAGTCGGAACCGTCGATTTTTACCTTATAAAGTGTGGAACCCTCGGATTCATCATAGCGGATATAGTAAATATAATTCCCGTAGAGGGAAGCGTAGAGGCACGGCGCCGAATCCAGAATCAGAACGGAGTCATCGCCGCCTTCCCTGTTAATGCGGCAGAGACTGTCGGTGTTGACGGAGAGAAAGGAGAGAGCGGCGCCCGTTGCTCCCGGATTGTTGCGCACATAGTAGAGATAATGTTCGTCCGCGTTGATGTAGGATACCGTGTCATCACAGAGCTTGGCCAGATTGCTTCCGTCCGGAGACATCGAATACAGCTTCCCGCCGTCGGACGGGTTGGAAAAATATACCGTGCCGTCGTACTCGCAGAAGAGACCGCCGTTGTAGAGGTTGCCAGCGGTGTTGCCGTTCACGTAACCCTCATTAAAATGAGTCCGGTTGGAGAGATAGTGGAAAATGGCAGCCGCTGCGATAAGCGCGATAATGACGATGACAGCAATGATAATGGAAATCTTTTTTTTCATGGAATGATTCCTTCTTTCGTCTGAAATGCCGATAAAATATAATCATGGAAATTATAACATTTTCGTCTAATAACTTGCAAGGGTTCTCTTGTCATCAGCACGTTAATGTACTATATTATAAACTAAGGCGGAGTCGGCACAAAAGAGCACCCGGCGGATGCCCTGATACGAAAAGGAAGTCAGACGGTAAGGAGCACTATGAAGAATCTATTAGAGTTGAGAGATGAGATTGATGTCATTGACAAGCAGATCGTTGCGCTGTATCAGCAGCGGATGCAGATCGCGGCTGAGGTGGCGGAATATAAGATAGAGACGGGCAAAAAAGTTTTTGACAAAGACCGTGAAATGGAAAAGCTTGCGACGCTTTCGGCGCTCGGCGACAGCGCGTTCAACCGGCACGGAATCCGGGAGCTGTTCGAGCAGATCATGTCGATCAGCAGAAAGCGCCAGTATCAGCTGATGACGGAGCACGGCATATACGAAAAGCCGGATTTTGAAGAGCTGGACGCGTTGGATTATAAAAATGCGCGCATTGTCTTTCAGGGGACGGAGGGCGCCTACACGCAGCTCGCGTTAAAGCAGTATTTCGGTGAGGATGCGGGGAACAGCTATCATGTGGAGACCTGGAGGGACGCCATGGAGGCGATCGCCCGCGGGGACGCGGACTATGCGGTGCTACCGATTGAGAATTCCTCTGCCGGGATTGTCTCCGAGAATTATGATCTCATGGTGGAGTACGGTCACTGCATCGTGGGCGAGCAGATTATCAAGATTGAACATGCACTGCTCGGCGTGCCGGGAGCGAAGCTTTCCGATATCACGGATGTATACTCGCATCCGCAGGCACTGATGCAGTGTGCGAGATACTTAGAAGGACACCGGGAGTGGGAGAAGCACAGCTTAAAAAACACCGCGATGGCGGCACAGAAAGTCAGGGAGGACGGCATGCGGCACAAAGCTGCCATTGCAAGCCGTATTACGGCGGAGATCTACGGTCTTGATGTTCTGGAGGAAGGCATTCAGGACAACAAGCAGAATGCAACCAGATTTATCATCGTGACGGGAAAGCATGTGTTTACCAGAAAGGCGAATAAGATCAGCATCTGTTTTGAGGGAGCGCATGAGACCGGTTCTCTCTATCACATGCTGTCCCATCTGATCTACAACGGGATCAACATGGACCATATCGAGTCCAGACCACTGCCGGAGCGCAACTGGGAATACCGGTTCTTTGTAGACTTTGAGGGAAATCTGAACGATCCGGCGGTGCAGAACGCACTGCGGGGACTGTCGGAGGAGACGACCAGACTGCAGATTCTGGGGAATTACGAAGCGTAAAGTGAGGAATGTGGGAAGATGAAAACAACGAAGAATCTGATCCTCTACAGGGATTTTGAAAATGAACAGTTATTCTATGACTTTACCTGGGTCATGGAGAACTATCAGAATGAATACTATAATAAAGAAGATGTCGAGGGATTGTTTTATGAATGCCTTAAAAAACTGATGGAGCTTGCGGTCAGCCACGGCTTTTCTGGCAATCTCTGGCACAATTTTCTGGCTTTTTTGCTTGTGAACAATGAGAATGCATACAGCAGGGCGTGCGAGATCCGCGGGGAGGTAAAGGGTTCCATCAACGAGGTGGCACGGCATGATTTCGCCATCATGAAAGAGCTGTTTGACTTTGACCTTTCGGTGCTCGGCAGCTATTTTTCCGTGGACTGCATGGACGCGCTGCTGCACTATGAGGAGACCGCGGATGCGGGAAAATTGTTCAACAAGCGGATCAGAGACCGGATCGCAGAGCTCTGTCGTCATCTGGAGGCAGCGGCGGATGCAGAAGAATTTAAACAGGCGGTCACGGCATTTTACGGGGAATTCGGAGTCGGAAAACTGGGTCTGCACAAGGCATTCCGCGTCAGACATACAGACGACGGAGCGCAGATTATTCCGATCACCAATATCGCACATGTAAAGCTGGATGACCTGGTCGGCTACGAGCTTGCAAAGCAGAAGCTGGTCGACAATACGGAGGCCTTTGTGAGCGGGAAGGAAGCCAACAACTGTCTGCTGTACGGTGATGCGGGAACCGGAAAGTCCACAAGCATCAAGGCGATTGCCAACCAGTATTACGACAGAGGTCTCCGCCTGATTGAGATTTACAAGCATCAATTCTGCGATCTGAATGATGTGATTGAGCAGATCAAGAACCGCAACTACAAGTTTATCATCTATATGGATGATCTTTCCTTTGAGGAATTTGAGATTGAATATAAATATCTGAAAGCGGTCATTGAGGGCGGTCTGGAGAAAAAGCCGGACAATGTGTTAATCTATGCAACCTCCAACCGCAGACATCTGATCCGTGAGAAGTTCTCGGACAAGGAAGAGGTGAGGGAGGATATGCACACCTCCGACACGGTGCAGGAAAAGTTGTCCCTCTATGCGCGGTTCGGCGTGACGATCTATTACGGCGCACCGGATAAGAAGGAGTTCCAGAAGATTGTCACGACGCTCGCGGAGAAATACGGCGTGCGGATGGAACAGGAGGAACTGCTTCTTGAGGCAAACAAGTGGGAACTTGCCCACGGAGGACTTTCGGGAAGGACGGCACAGCAGTTTATCAATTATCTGCTTGGAAAACAATAAAAGAGGAGGGCGGATTTATGGCAATCCATACGTTTGCGGCAATTTATATCGGTTCGTATGAAGTGAGCCTCAAGATATTTGAATTGTCTGCCAAGAAAAAAATACGCGATATCGACTATGTGCGCAGCAGAATCGAGCTGGGGGCGGATGCGTACTCCAAAGGCAGCATCGGATACGAGCTGGTGGAGGCACTCTGCGATACCCTGCGGGAATTTGCGCAGATTATGAAAGAGTACCGGGTGGATGCGTACGAGGCGTATGCGTCGGCGGTGCTCCGCGATGTGGACAATGAACTTTTTATCCTGGATCAGATCAGGCTGCGCACCGGTCTGACCGTACATGTGTTGAGCAACTCGGAGCACCGTTTTATCAGCTACAAGTCGGTGGCGATGCGCGAGGAGTTTGAACATTTCATTGGCAGAAGCGCGGCAGTGGTGGACGTCAGCGGATCGGGACTTCAGATTACCGTGTTCTCAAAGGGAAAAGTGTTGACCACCCAGCATCTGGGACTCGGTACCATGCGCATGCGGGAACAGCTTGCCAAAAAGAGCCGGAACCTGGCGCAGTATGAACTGCAGATCGAGGAGATGGTGGTAAAGGAGATGGAAGTTTTCAAGGCAATGTATCTGGAGAATCAGGAGATCGAATACCTGATTGTGATCGGCGATTATATCGCGGAACTGGTATGCCGCCTCGAGAAGAACCACAACAAGAACACGGTGTCGATTGAGAAGTTCGTCCAGTACATGGAGCAGCTCGGCAAAAAGAGCCTGGAGGAGATCGCGGAGGAACTGGGACTCTCCAACGAGAACGATCCGCTGATCGTGCCCTATATCATCATCTGCAAGTGCATGGCGAGGGGGCTGGGTGCAAAGGAACTGTGGGCGCCGGGCGTAATCGTCAGCGACGGAATCGCCTGCGATTACGCGCAGAAGAACCGTATCTATAAGCCCACACATGATTTTGATGAGGATATTATCTCGGCCGCGGAGAGCCTCTCAAGGCGTTACATGAGTTATTCACCACACATTGAAGCGTTAAGTCAGATGGCGATGCTTCTGTTTGACACGATGAAAAAACAGCACGGTCTCGGAAAGAGAGAGCGGCTGTTGCTGCAGGTCGCGGCGATTTTGCACGACTGCGGAAAATATATCAGTTTTGCCAATGCCCCGCAGTGCGCATACGACATCATCATGTCCTCGGAAATTATGGGACTGTCGCATCTGGAGCGTGAGATTGTTGCGGGGACGGTGCTCTACAACAGCTATCCGCTCGCCGATTATGAGGATGTGGCGGACCGGCTCGACCAGCAGAGCTTCCTTACGGTCGCAAAGTTATCTGCCATTCTGCGCGTTTCCAATGCGATGGATCGCAGCCACAAACAGAAGTTTAAAAACGTAAAAGCACAGCTTCGTGACAAAGAACTGATCATTACGATCGAGACGGATGAGGATATTGCGCTGGAGAAGGCGCTGTTTGCTTCCAAGACGGCTTATTTTGAGCGCATTTTCAGCATCAAGCCGGTCGTGAAGGAAAAACGTGTCTATTCGTAATGACGTGGAGGGATGATACATGGAAAAAGAAAAGAAAAACGAATTCCATTTGCCGGAATATTACGAGAACAGAGAGCTAAGCTGGCTGAAGTTTGACGCCCGCGTGCTCAACGAGGCAAAGGATAAGAGTATTCCGCTGTTAGAGCGGCTCAAATTCGTGAGCATCACGTCGTCGAACCTGGACGAATTCTTCATGGTCCGGGTCGCGTCGTTAAAGGATATGGTACATGCGGGTTACCGCAAGCGGGATATTGCGGGCATGACGGCGTCGGAGCAGCTCGAACGGATCAACACGGCGACGAGAAAGCTGGTCGAGAGCCAGTACAATACCTATAACCGCTCCCTCGTTCCGCTGATGGCATCCAACGGGATACACATTATTGAAAAATACGAGGAACTGACGGCTGAACAGGCGGCGTACGTAGACCGCTACTTCGAGGAGGATGTCTATCCGGTATTGACGCCGATGGCGGTGGATGCATCCCGCCCGTTCCCGCTGATCCGCAACAAGACGCTCAACATCGCGGCGCTGCTTTCCAGCAAGAAGGATGAAAAGCATAAGGACGCCGTGGAATTTGCAACGGTGCAGGTGCCGGGGGTACTGCCTCGCCTGGTGCCGATCCCGGCAGATGCGTCGGAGGATTCCGGGGAGGTGGAGGGACGCACCTTTATTCTTCTGGAGCAGATTATCGAGAAAAATATTGATAAGCTGTTTTTGAACTATCATGTGCTCTGTGCACATCCGTACCGTGTCATGCGTAATGCGGATCTGCCGATCGATGAGGACGAGGCGGCAGACCTTTTAAAAGAGATCCAGAAGCAGTTAAAAAAGAGACAGTGGGGAGAAGTCATCCGTCTGGAAGTGGAAGCTTCCGTGGACAAGAAGCTGCTGCGCTTTTTAAAGGATGAACTGAAAGTGGCGGAGGAGGATATTTTTCAGATATCCGGACCGATTGACCTGACATTTCTGATGAAGATGTACGGGCTCTCCGGGTGCGATGCCCTGCGCTATGAACCGTATAAGCCGCAGCGTGTGCCGGAGATTGAGCCGGGGGAGGATATTTTTGAGGCGATCCGTGGCGGCGATATTCTGCTGCATCATCCGTATGAGACGTTTGATCCCGTGGTTGATTTTATCCGGCAGGCGGCGTCTGACCCGGATGTTCTTGCCATCAAGCAGACACTCTACCGTGTCAGCGGCAATTCACCGATCATCGCATCCCTCGCGCAGGCGGCGGAAAACGGAAAGCAGGTGTCGGTGCTCGTGGAGCTGAAAGCCCGGTTTGACGAGGAAAATAACATTGTGTGGGCGAAGAAGTTAGAGCAGGCGGGCTGCCATGTCATCTACGGTCTGGTCGGTCTTAAGACGCACAGCAAGATTGCGCTTGTTGTGCGCCGCGAGGAAGACGGCATCAGGCGCTATGTGCATCTTGGAACCGGCAATTACAACGATTCTACGGCAAAGCTCTACACGGACTGCGGAATCTTTACCTGCAATGAGGCGATCGGGGAGGATGCGACCGCGGTGTTTAATATGCTTTCCGGATATTCTGAGCCGCTTTCCTGGAACGAACTGGTGCTGGCGCCGATCTGGCTGCGCACCCGTTTTATGCGCCTGATTGCACGTGAGACAAAGCATGCGCGCGAGGGAAAGCCGGCGAGAATCGTTGCCAAGATGAATTCCCTGTGCGACGAGGGCATTATTGCCGCGCTCTACGAGGCGTCGGCGGCCGGCGTAAAGATCGAACTGATCGTCCGCGGAATCTGCTGCTTAAAGGTCGGAATCCCGGGAATCAGCGAGAATATCCATGTGCGTTCCATCGTCGGAAATTTCCTGGAGCACAGCCGTATTTTCTTCTTCTTAAATGATGGGGAGGAGGAATTCTATATGGGAAGCGCGGACTGGATGCCGCGAAATCTGGATCGTCGTGTGGAGATTTTATTCCCGGTGCTGGACGATACGTTAAAAGAAAAGGTAAAGCATATTCTGGACGTGGAACTTGCGGACAATACCAAAGCCCATGTGTTAAAGCCGGACGGGGAATATGAGAAAATAGACAGAAGAGGGAAAGTGCTTGTCAATTCCCAGAAGCAGTTCTGCGAGGAGGCGGTTGCGGCGGTGCCAAAGACGGATCATGTTTACCGCGAGCGTGTATTTGTCCCGGCAGAACCGGCAGAGTAGGAACATCGCAGGACATATGACGGGCTAAGAGCAGGATGGGAGGAATGAGTATGAATCACAAGATTTTGTTTGTTGATCTGGATGCGACGCTGCTCTCTGACGACAAAACAGTATCCGAAGAAAACCGGGGTGCCATCCAGAAAATGCTTCTCGCCGGGCACGACATTGTACTCTCCACCGGACGTCCGGTGGAGAGCGGCAGGGCGGTTGCAAGAGAACTGGAACTGACACGGCCGGGCTGCTATATGATCGCTTTTAACGGGGCGGTGCTCTACGATTGTGCCGCGGATCGTGTGCTGCTAAAGCGCTCGCTCCCGATTGAAGTGACGCAGGAGCTTTTTGAGAGAGCCGC
Source organism: uncultured Lachnospiraceae bacterium (assembly GCA_902781225.1). Lineage (GTDB taxonomy): Bacteria > Bacillota > Clostridia > Lachnospirales > Lachnospiraceae > Roseburia. Next base: position 8,014 of record CACZIN010000001.1, read on the forward strand.
TAAGGCGGGAATTTATGCGCAGACCTACAATAACACCGAGATTATTACCACAAGACATACGGCAGAGCTTGAGTATTACCGGAAAAAATCCGGACTTTCCTACAAGCTTTCGGTGAATGTGCTGGATCTGCTGGAGGAGGAGCCGCAGAAGGTTCTCATGATTGATTTAAAAAATACGGGGCGTCTTGCGCGGTTCCGCGAGAAGAATCTGGAATGGGAAAAGGGAAAATGCACCAGCTTTTTCTCCTGCAGAGAGTACCTGGAATACTGCCCGCTTGATACCAGCAAGGGAACCGGTGTGTCCTGTCTTACGAAGATGCTGAATCTTCCTGCAGACTGCACGGTGGCGGTGGGAGATGAGGAGAATGATATTGCGATGCTTAATGCGGCGCATATCGGGGTGGCGGTAAAAAATGCCACGCCGGAAGTAAAAGCCGCAGCGGATTACGTGACGGAGCATGACAACAATCACAATGCGATCGCCGAGGTGATTGAGAGATTTATTTTGTAAAAAAGTGTCAGGTAAAAGTGTGAAAACCGTCCTCACGGTATTCTTTGATGGCGCCAAGAACGGAATAGGGAATGTAGAGATGGCCGCGCCCGGTTCCGATCTGAATTGTTGGTTTGTTCGTGCCGTGAAAGTCGGAGCCGCCGCTGATGAGAAGACCGTTCTCTTTTGCAAGCCGTTTGACGTACTGTTCCTCGCCGGTGGTGTAGGTTGAGTAGATTGCCTCGATGCCGTCGAGATGGACGTCTTTTAACTCGTCGATCAGATGCTGTAAGGTCGTCTGGCTCATGTGGTAGAGCAGCGGGTGTGCCAAAACGGCGATGCCGCCAACGGCGTGGATCAGTTCAACGGCATCCATCGGGGAGACTTTAAAGCGGCCGACATAGCATTTGCAGCCGTCACCGATATATTTTTCAAATGCCTCCGAGACGCTTTTGATCTGATGGCTGTCGTAGAGAAAACGTGCGATATTAGCGCGTGTGATGACACTGTCGGGATTGGCGGCAAGGAGTGCTTCCGTGGTGATGGAAAAGCCTTCGCGCTGCAGGGCAGCCACTATTTTTTCATTGCGCGCGTCGCGGCAGCTGCGGAATTCATTTGTTTTCTCAATGAGGAGCGGGTGCTCCGGGTCGATGTAGAGACCGACAATGTGGACTTCTTTTCCGCCGCCGGATCTGGTGGGCAGCTGGTATTCCGTGGAAAGCTCGATACCGGGAATCAGTTCGATGCCGCAGGCAGCTGCGGCGGGCGCGGCCTTTTTGGCGCCGCCTGCGGTATCGTGATCTGTGAGTGCGAAGGCTGACAGACCGGCAGCCTTTGCGGCAGATACGACCTCGGTGGGAGTGAGGGTGCCGTCCGACTCGGTGGAGTGGACATGAAGATCTATGATGCGGTGTTCCATGGTAAAATCCTCTCTTCAGATAATTTAATTTAGACTAATCATAGGGGAAAAAATCACATTTGTCAAAAAAATACGGAGAATGCTTGAAAATTTATGAATCATAATTACGCTCTAAAAGAGATTGAAGAAGGGAATCAAGCAGATTGCTGAGACTTCCAAGCGCTTAAGCGATAATTCCAAGGATCAGGCAGAAGCCATGAGACAGGCGGAGGAGGGAGTCAACCAGATTTCCGAGGTCGTACAGTCCAATTCCGCAACGGCGCAGGAGTCCTCCGCAACGAGTGAGGAGTTGTCGGCACAGGCGATCGCACTGGATGAGCTGATTGGAAAGTTTGTATTAAAAAATTAAAAAATGACAGATTCTGCGGTTGCCGAACCGGAAGAAAAGAGATATAATAGCAGGAAGAAAAGATTCAGAACAGGGGGAAGTCACATGCAGCTGCTGACATTTACATTAACGGGAATGGATTATGGAATATCACTCGAGAACGTGGAATCCATTGAGAGTAAGATGAATGTCGTGGTTGTACCGACTTCTCCTGCCAATATCAGAGGTATTATCCGTCTTCACGGAGAGATCCTGCCGGTGTTCTCCCTGGCATCCAGATTCGGTCTGGGGAACATTGCGGTGGACAACCTTGTGGTTGTGAATGTGGGCGGCATGAAGCTGGCACTTGAAGTGGAAAAGGTAAAGGAAATCGTAGATGTGGAAGATTCCAGAGTGCTTCCGATGCCGACACTGATGAGCGGACAGCAGTGCTGTTTTAATGATGTGGCTTCCTGCCAGAAGGAGCTGATTGTGATGCTTGACGTCAGAAGTCTGGTTTCACAGGAGGAGCAGGCGGCGATCCGCAAGATGATCAGCGACAACACCAGCGACAAATAATAAAAAACACTTGACACGGATACGTGTGTGTGATAGATTTAAATAGTTGTTAGAAAACAAAGTAGAGTATCCACTCTCACCGGAGCACAAATACGTGACTCATGGTTCATATTTCAAAGTATTGCGAACATATCATGTTCCGGGTTTGAATGTTTAGTGGATAGTCTGCCTATCCACTTTTTTATTTGGAGGTACGATACCATTAGCGAGTTAATGATTAACGAACAGATCAGAGACAAGGAGATTCGTCTGATCGGAGAGAACGGAGAACAGCTTGGCATTATGTCAGCACGCGAAGCGATGAAGCTGGCGGAAGAGGCAGAGCTTGATCTGGTGAAGATCGCTCCAACCGCAAAGCCACCTGTATGCAAGATTATCGACTACGGCAAGTACAGATATGAACTGGCACGCAAGGAAAAAGAAGCCAGAAAGAAGCAGAAAGTGGTTGAGATCAAAGAGATTCGCTTGTCGCCAAATATCGATTCAAACGATTTGAACACCAAAATGAACGCTGCGAAGAAGTTCCTTAGCAAGGGAGACAAGGTGAAGATCACATTGCGCTTCCGCGGTCGTGAGATGGCTCACATGAATGCGAGCAAGCACATTTTGGATGATTTTGCCGCAAGCCTCGGCGAAATAGCAGTAGTGGAAAAAGCACCAAAAGTTGAAGGTAGAAGCATCAGCATGGTGTTGGCAGAGAAAAAATCATAATTAAGGAGGAACATATCATGCCAAAAATGAAAACCAGCAGAGCAGCTGCAAAACGTTTCAAAGTAACAGGAACAGGAAAGTTAAAAAGAAATAAAGCTTACAAGAGACATATCTTAACCAAGAAGACAACCAAGAACAAGAGAAATCTTCGTAAGCCGGCAATGACCGATGCAACAAACGTTAAGAACATGAAGAAGATTTTACCATATTTATAGGAATAAGTTAAGGAGGAATGCAAAATGGCAAGAGTAAAAGGCGGATTAGGCGCTAAGAAAAAGCATAATAGAACATTAAAATTAGCAAAGGGTTACAGAGGCGCACGTTCCAAGCAGTATCGTGTAGCAAAGCAGTCTGTCATGAGAGCCTTAACAAGTTCTTATGCAGGTAGAAAAGAGAAGAAGAGACAGTTCCGTCAGTTATGGATCGCACGTATCAACGCAGCTGCAAGAATGAATGGTATTTCTTACAGCCAGATGATGCACGGATTAAAGGTAGCTGGTGTGGACATCAACCGCAAGATGTTAGCAGAGATGGCTGTAAACGACGCACAGGGATTTGCAGCACTGGCTGAGCTGGCTAAGAGCAAGGTAGCTTAAGGAACAGCAGACAGAACCTATCTCGTATGTGGGACAACCCATATGAGATAGGTTTTTTTGTATCATTAGAAAAGCAGGAATTTTCGTATCGGTATATATACAGCATCTGAATTTTGTATGTTCCAATTTACGGTAAAATACGGTATAATATTAGCGATTTTTGAACGCAAAGGGAACTACGAAAGGGAAACGGGAATATTTATATGAAGAATATATGGCATATTTTTGCAAAAGACATTAAGGGACTGGTGAAGAATCCATTCGCAATGATTATTGCGCTGGGACTCTGTGTCATTCCATCGCTGTATGCATGGTTTAACATCTATTCAAACTGGGATCCTTATGCGAATACTTCCAATATTAAGATTGCGGTCGTGTCGGAGGATGAAGGATACACTCTTTCAGATGGAACGACAGAGAACATGGGCAATGAAGTTGTGGAGGAACTGAAGGAAAATACCAGTATCGGCTGGGTATTTCTCGATGATTCGGACGCAGCGCTTGAGGGTGTCAAGAACGGAGATTACTACGCGGCTGTTATCATCAGCGATAGCTTTACATACAGTATGTATAATGTGTTCAAGGAGAACTTTAAGAATCCGACGATCACATATTATGAGAATGAAAAGCGGAATGCGGTTGCAACCAAGATTACGGATACCGCTGTATCGACGGTAAAGCAGAGTATCAATGAGAAGTTTATCGAGGTGGTTGCAAGCACCATTTTTACACAGACGAATGAGCTGTCCTCGGAGATGGAAAATCAGGATGTATTCAGCGAGTTTGAGGGCAAACTGACCAACCTGAATAACAATCTGATCGATTACAGTGATATGATCGATGAGTTTATCGCGGCGAATGCAGTGCTGGAGGCGGAGATCAAAACCGCAGACGGAGAACTGCCGAAGCTCAGCAGCCAGATTCAGAATGGCGAGAAGAATTTCCAGAATTCACAGAGCAATCTGAATTCCACGAAGACTTCACTGGCGAATTTCAGCAGCAATGTGCAGACGACACTGGATAGCATCAATAATTCGATCAATTCCATCACAACGGATATCAATAATGCAAACCTGGCGCAGAATGCGCAGTCTACGGCAGACAATCTGAACAAGACGGCAACCGATACGGCGGAACTGATCCGGCAGTTGAACCAGTTAAAACAGAGTCTGGCAGATCAGGCGGCAAATTCATCGGGAACCACAGGCTCCACGGAAGGCACCGGTTCTACGGAAGGCACAGGTTCCACGGAGGGCACCAGTTCTACAGAAGGCACAGGCTCCACGGAGGGCACCGGTTCCATCGGTTCGATTGTGTCGGACGAGGTGAACCAGCAGATCAATCAGCAGATCCAGGAGATCTTAAATACCTTAAACAGCATGAACAATGGTGCTGAGGATATTCAGAATGCATTAAATGCCCTGATCCAGCAGGGTGGCGGTACAGACGGCTCCAGCCAGATTGTGGCGGATATGGTGAACAGCTCGGTGACAAGCGTGACACAGGTGTTAAACAACTGCAGCGAGTCGATTACCAATCTGAAGAATATGTATACCAACAGTCTTGTTCCGCAGATGGACGGTGTGTTAAACAGTGTATCGCAGATGCTCGGCAATGTGACAAAGCTTCTGGATAATTTAAATACCGCAGTGAATGATATGGGCGTCGTGTTTGACGGAATTCAGACAACGGTCAGCGACACAACGGAGAGTCTTGAGCAGATCCAGACCGTGATTGACAATGTGAGCACAAAGCTGACGGAATTGATCAACCGGCTGGAGAGTGCGGAAGATGATGAAAAAGTAGATGCACTGCTGAAGTTTTTGCAGGGGGATCCGGAGGATTACGGAGCCTTTTTTGCAGAACCGGTACAGGTAACGACACAGGAGATCTATGCGATTGCGAATTACGGATCGGCGATGACACCGTTCTATTCCGTGCTTGCCCTCTGGGTAGGCGGAACGATTCTGGTGGCACTGATCAAAGTGAAGCCGGATACCGCAGGGCTTTCCAACCCGAAGTCCTATCAGTTGTTCTTCGGAAGATATCTGCTGTTCTTTGTGTGCGGGCAGATCCAGGCGGCGATTATTGTTCTGGGAGATATTTATCTGCTCCACTGCCAGATCCTCTATCCGGGCTTATTCTGGCTGACGGCAGCCCTGGCAAGCTTTACCTTTACGCTGTTTATCTATGCGATGGCGCTGGCTTTCGGCGACGTCGGCAAGGCGGCTGCGGTCGTAGTCATGGTTATCCAGATTGCAGGTTCCGGCGGAACGTACCCGATTGAGACGCTTCCGGAGATTTATCAGAAGATTTATATCTTCTTCCCGTTCCCGTATGCCATCAACGCAATGCGTGAGACGATTGGCGGTATGTACGGAAGCGATTATATGAAGTATCTGGGAGAACTGCTGCTTTTTGCGGTGGCGGCGCTTCTGATTGGTCTTGTGATCCGGCTTCCGTTTGTGAAGATCAATCATTTTGTAGAAAAGCGTATGGAAGATACGGAAATGATGTAGGAAATGGGAGATTTTATGGAAAAGAAAGAAAAATACGAACAGATGTATGAGATGCTCGTGACGTATGAGCGCAAGATTCACGAGAAGAATCAAAAGAGAATCAGTATCGGTTTAAAGTGTATTATTATTATTCCGTTGATCTTCCTGTTCCTTCTGTTCTGGACAGGGAGCAATAAGGTTGTGTTTCTGATTCTGTGGATTGTATCGCTGTTTTTGCTGGCGGCCTATCTGATTCTGGTGGAGTATATGGACTATAATCTTCAGGAGAAGTTAAGTGAGATCAACGACGAGGGGAGACGCGTGGATTCCCTCATCGGACTGGAGATTGACAATGTTCCGGGAAATCTCAGAAATGTGATCCAGAGAATTGATGACGGATTAAATTCAGAGGCCGAGACCCGGCTGATTGAGACAAAGGCATCCGGGGAAGGTGCAGATGCACAGAAAGATGCGGACACGGAGGTCAAGGAAAATGCGTAATATATTTAAGATTTTTTTCGCCGATGTCAAGCGCATCAGCACCAACGTGGTGGCTGTCGTTGTAATCCTGGGACTCTGTATTCTGCCATCTTTGTATGCATGGTTTAATATTTTGTCAAACTGGGATCCGTACGGGCCGTCCGCAACCAGAAATCTTAAGATCGCGGTGGCGTCGGACGACGAGGGAGTCACGATTTTAGGGAACAGTGTAAATGTCGGAAGCAGCGTCATCTCTGCGCTTGAGTCGAACACGACGATGGGCTGGGTGTTTACGGATACGACCGATGAGGCGATCGACGGTGTCTATGACGGAAGTTATTATGCGGCGCTCATCATCCCGGAGAATTTTACGGAAGACATGATCAGCTTCCTCGGCGGAGAGGTGGATCATCCGGATATTATCTATTATGAGAATGCCAAGAAGAACGCCATTGCCTCCAAGATCACACAGAAGGCCAAGACGGCTGTGCAGGAGCAGGTAAACAGCACGGTGGTGAGCACGCTTGCGGAGACCACGATGAAGGTGACGAACGCCCTCTCGGATGTGGATGCGGAAGATTCCGATCCGGCGGAGAGTGTTCTGGTAAGACTCAATAATTTAAGCAGTGACCTGCAGAGTTACATCAACATATTGAACTCGTTTGTCAGCATTATGAATTCTGCCCAGAGCATTGTGGAGGCGAGCCAGACCATGCTTCCGAATGTGAACAACATGGTTTCCAACGGTCAGGCATCCATCAACAGCATGGAGAGCCTGCTGGTTGCGGGCAACAGCACGGTGAGTTCGACGGCGGATATGGTGTCGTACAGCTTTGACATGATGAACGATTCATTAAATAATGTGTCGTCCGTCATCACCAATGCGTTAAACAGCCTCTCGGAGTATTCCCAGGGCACTTCCGTCACGGTACAGGGCTTATCGGCGATGATGCCGTACGTGAGACAGCTGTTTGATAATTCGGTATCCGGATGGGAGGATACGGCGTCGGAGGATATGCAGGCGCAGATCAATGCGATCCGGACGCAGCTGGATACCATCACTGCGGATCTGACAGCGCTGGAGAACAATGCCGATACATCGACGGAGACGGTAAAGAATCTCAGCAATAAAATTGTGACCGAGGTCGCAAACTGCCAGAAGGCGGTCGATGGACTGCGCAATGATTTTGCTTACAATGTCAAGCCGAAGTTAGAGAACACAATGAGTTCCATGCAGCAATCCATGATTGCCGCAGCGGGCATTTTAGACGGTGTAGATGCCGATTTCAACGGCGTGGAGAATGCACTTTCCGATTATCATAGCACGCTTGAGCGTGGAAGCAACAGCCTTGGCGGATCACTGTCCATGGCGCAGGAGCTTCTCACCAAGCTAAACAGCGTCACGGCGGATCTGGTGAGCTTACAGCAGAATGATCAGTATCAGGAGCTGCTTGAAATCGTAAAGAGCAATCCGGAGGAGCTGGGAGCCTTTATCTCTTCCCCGGTAAATCTGGAGACGGTCGGCATCTATGAGATCGAAAATTACGGTTCGGCGATGTCTCCGTTCTACACGATCCTCGCTCTCTGGGTAGGAGCGCTGATTCTGGTTGCGATCATTCACGTGAAGGTGCATCCGGTTGAGGGCGTCGAAAATGTGAAGCCGTACCAAGAGTATTTCGGAAGATACATGATCTTTTTCCTTGTGGGACAGACACAGACGCTTTTAACGGTTCTGGGCAACCTGTTTTATATTAAAATCCAGTGCCATCACCCGGTATTATTCTGGCTGGCTGGCGCTGTGGCGAGCCTGGTATTTACCCTGTTTATTTACTCGCTGACCGTGGCATTCGGCAATGTCGGTGAGGCGCTCGCGATTGTGGTCATGGTAATCCAGGTAGCCGGAGCAGGCGGTACATTCCCGATTGAGACACTGCCGAAGGTATACCAGATGCTCTATAAGTATCTGCCGTTCCCGTACGGCATGAATGCCATGCGAGAGACGATCGGCGGTCTATATAAGATGGACTACTGGAAGGATCTCGGAGCGCTCGGTATCTATGTATTGATTTCACTGTTTATCGGACTTGTGGTGGCAATTCCGTTCCGCAAACTCAATCATATTATCGAGAAGAACAAAGAGGGATCCGGAGTTATGATATAATGTTCGCGAAGGCAAAAGTGAGCATGGAGCAAAGACGGACGCGCATGCTTGCATGCGTCGGACGGATATGTTCCATGTGAACGCGCCCGCGAGTCCGGAAAACTCCGTTTTTCCGGACCTTTGCCGGAGCACAGGAATTTTGTATGCAAGGCGAAGAAAAAAGGGAGCGGATGACGATGCGTTTGATACAGATGGTTCTTTTGCTCACGGGACTGCTCATGGTGGCAGCTCCCGGGGCATGTACAAGAAAAGATGACCGGGGTAAGCCGGAGGCCGAGAAGCGCACCCGCACGATCGGCGGCTGGCTCACTTTTGCGTCGGTCATTTGGATGATTACGGAAGTATTGAGAAGTTTTTAAGTTATTTTGGGTATTCCTAATAGGTATACCCATTTTTTGTTCGGATATTGACAAAAAAAATGTACATTGTTATTATCAATGGTAAGTGTGATGTGTAATTTCAGATAGTAAGGAAGGTTTTCTTAAATGAGAAGACAGGTATTATCGCTTCTGGTCGAGAATAATCCGGGTGTGACGAGTCACATTTCGGGGCTGTTCAGCCGCAGAGGCTACAACATTGACAGTTTTTCTTCGGGAGTGACAGCGGATCCGCGCTATACGCGGATTACGATTGTGGCGAGCGGGGATGAGCAGATTTTAGAGCAGATTGAAAAGCAGCTTGCCAAGCTTGAGGATGTGGTTGACATTAAGAAGCTGGAGCCGGGCTCGTCTGTGACGCGCGAGCTGATTATGGTCAAGATACGCGCCAGAGATACGGAGCGCCAGCCGATTTTAAATGTGACGGAGATTTTCCACGGCAAGATTGTCGATGTGACACACGATTCGATGGTGATTGAGCTCACCGGGCATCAGGATAAGCTGGATGCATTTTTGGATCTGCTGCAGGGGTATGAGATCCTGGAACTGGCAAGAACGGGAATTACCGGTCTGTCCAGAGGAACCGCCGATGTGAAGATGATCGATGAAAACGGACATCTGCAGAGTTTGTAATACATACTAATTGTGAACGAGCGGCAGACATCACAGATGCTGCTGCTATGTATAAAAAATGGAGGAAAAAGATATGTCAGCAAAAATATTTTATCAGGAAGACTGTAACCTTTCACTGTTGGATGGTAAGACCATTGCCATCATTGGATACGGAAGCCAGGGACATGCACATGCATTGAACTTAAGAGATTCCGGATGCAAGGTCATTATCGGTCTCTACAAGGGCAGCAAGTCCTGGGAGAAGGCAGAGAAGCAGGGATTTGAAGTATATACAGCTGCAGAGGCAGCAAAGAAAGCCGACATCATCATGATCCTGATCAATGATGAGAAGCAGGCGGATCTTTACAAGAACGACATCGAGCCGAACCTTGAGGAAGGCAATATGTTAATGTTCGCACATGGATTCAACATTCATTTCGGATGCATCGTACCGCCGAAGAATGTCGATGTTACCATGATCGCGCCGAAGGCTCCGGGACATACCGTTCGTTCCGAGTACCAGGCAGGAAAGGGTACTCCGTGTCTGATCGCCGTAGAGCAGGATGCAACCGGCAAGGCACAGGATCTGGCGCTTGCCTATGCACTTGGCATCGGCGGAGCAAGAGCAGGTGTGCTTGAGACAACCTTCCGCACCGAGACTGAGACCGATCTCTTCGGTGAGCAGGCAGTTCTCTGCGGTGGTGTGTGTGCACTCATGCAGGCAGGATTTGAGACACTCTGCGAGGCAGGATACGATCCGAGAAATGCATACTTCGAGTGTATCCATGAGATGAAGCTGATCGTAGATCTGATCTACCAGTCAGGTTTCGAGGGAATGAGATATTCTATCTCCAACACCGCTGAGTACGGCGATTACATCACCGGACCGAAGATCATCACAGAGGATACCAAGAAGGCAATGAAGAAGATCCTCTCCGACATTCAGGACGGAACTTTCGCAAAAGAGTTCTTACTGGATATGTCTCCGGCAGGAAGACAGGTTCACTTTAAGGCGATGAGAAAGCTTGCTTCCGAACATCCGTCAGAGCAGGTCGGCAAGGAGATCCGTAAGCTTTACAGCTGGAACAACGAGGCTGACAAGCTGATCAACAACTAAGAACTAAGAGCGGAGAACGAATCCGCGAATAGAATAGAGAATCTGCCGCATGGAGTGCAAAGTGTCTCCGGCGGCAGATTTTTTGTGTGGATGCCAAAATCCGGTTGACAAATACATCCAGTATGTTAAAATAAATCATGTTCATGCATAAAATGAATCAAAGTATGTGACCGTGAGAAGGAGCATTAAGAACGGAAGAATGACAGAGAGCCGCCGGGTGGTGTGAGACGGTATTTGGAAGTTCCCAACTCGCCTTTGAGTCCTTTGCCGGAAGCCAGTGGCAGTTGCCAGCGGTGTGTAAGGCAGAGCGTGTGATTCGCGTTAAGAATGATAAGTGCGTACCTGCGCATTGCGCGGTGCGAAGCAGAGTGGTACCACGGAGTAAGCGTTACTTCGTCTCTTACGGCAGTATGCCGGGAGACGGAGTTTTTTGTTATTTCAAGCGTTAATGAAAGATGAGGAGAGAGAAGATGTCAGAACTTTACAATCACAAAGTTGTCGAGAAAAAATGGCAGAAAGTCTGGGATGACAACAAGGCTTTTGCGGCGACAGACGACTACAGCAAGCCGAAATATTATGCACTGGTGGAGTTCCCGTATCCGTCCGGACAGGGACTGCACGTAGGACATCCGAGACCGTACACGGCACTCGATATTGTGGCAAGAAAGCGCCGTATGCAGGGATACAATGTACTTTATCCGATGGGATGGGATGCATTTGGTCTGCCGACCGAGAACTATGCGATCAAGAATAAGATTCATCCGAAGATCGTTACCGAGAATAACGTGAAGCGTTTTAAGGAGCAGTTACATTCACTCGGATATTCCTTTGACTGGGACAGAGAGATCAATACGACAGATCCGTCCTACTACAAGTGGACCCAGTGGATTTTCTTAAAGCTGTTTAAGGCAGGTCTCGCTTACAAAAAAGAGATGCCGATCAACTGGTGTACTTCCTGTAAGGTCGGTCTTGCAAACGAGGAGGTTGTCAACGGTGTCTGCGAGCGCTGTGGAGCCCCGGTTGTCCGCAAGGTAAAGAGCGAGTGGATGTTAAAGATTACCGATTATGCCGAGAAGCTGATCGAGGGACTGGATCATGTGGATTACATTGAGCGCGTCAAGGTATCCCAGAAGAACTGGATCGGCAAATCCCAGGGTGCCGAGGTGGATTTCTCCATCAAGGGCAAGGAGGATAAGCTTCGTGTATACACGACCCGCTGTGATACATTGTTCGGTGTTACTTACATGGTTGTATCCCCGGAGCATCCGATCATCGACAAATATAAGGATGAACTGAAAAACTGGGATGCGATTGCGGCATACCGCGACGAGGCAGCCAAGAAGTCTGATTTTGAGCGTGCAGAGCTTGCCAAGGAGAAGACAGGCGTGCAGATCGAAGGTCTGACCGCGATCAATCCGGTCAACGGCAAGGAGATTCCGATCTGGATTTCCGATTATGTTCTGATGTCCTACGGAACCGGAGCAATCATGGCAGTGCCGGCGCACGATGAGCGTGACTGGGAATTTGCCAAGAAATTCAACCTGCCGTTAATTCAGGTCGTTGCAAAGAATGGCGAGGAAGTTGACATCAATGCGGCTGCATTTACGGATGTGGCAACCGGTGTTCTGATCAATTCGGATTTCTTAAACGGACTTGAGGTCAAGGATGCCAAGGCAAAGATGATCGCATTCTTAGAGGAGAAGAAGATCGGTACCGCGAAGACCAACTACAAGCTGAGAGACTGGGTATTCTCCCGTCAGCGTTACTGGGGCGAGCCGATCCCGATCGTACACTGCGATAAGTGCGGTTACGTTCCGATCGATGAGAGCGAACTTCCGCTGATGCTTCCGGAGGTGGAGAGCTATATGCCGACCGATAACGGAGAATCTCCGCTGGCTGCAATGACGGACTGGGTGAACACCACCTGCCCGTGCTGCGGCGGTCCGGCAAAGCGTGAGACAGATACCATGCCACAGTGGGCGGGATCTTCCTGGTATTTCTTAAGATATACCGATCCGCACAACGACGAGGCACTCGCAAGCAAAGAGGCGTTAAAATACTGGATGCCGGTTGACTGGTACAACGGCGGTATGGAGCACACGACACTTCATCTGCTCTACTCCAGATTCTGGCATAAGTTCCTCTACGATCAGGGGGTTGTTCCGTGTCCGGAGCCTTACCAGAAGCGTACTTCCCACGGCATGATCCTGGGTGAGAACGGCGAGAAGATGAGTAAGTCCAGAGGAAACGTCGTAAACCCGGACGATATCGTAAGAGAGTACGGTGCCGATACGTTAAGAACCTATGAGATGTTCATCGGTGCGTTTGATTTGAGCGCTTCCTGGTCGGAGGATGGCGTCAAGGGATGCCGCCGTTTCCTGGAGCGTATCTGGAAGCTGCAGGATATCATGACGGACGAGGAGGGATACTCTTCGGATCTTGAGACGAAGATGCATCAGACGATTAAGAAGGTAAGCAGTGATTATGAGAATCTGAAGTACAACACGGCGATCGCGGCAATGATGGCGCTGCTCAATGATTTTACAAAGAAGGGCTCCATCACAAAGGGCGAGTACAAGACCCTGCTCATTCTCTTAAACCCGGTTGCACCGCATATCACAGAGGAACTCTGGCAGATCATCGGCGGCAGCGGCTATGTATATGAGCAGACCTGGCCGGAGTACGAGGAAGCGAAGACCGTAGAAAATACCGTTGAGATTGCAGTGCAGATCAACGGAAAGACGAAAGGAACGCTGGCAATCGGAAGAGAGGATGCGAAGGAGGACGTCATTTCCAAGGCAAAGGAATCCATCGCGGATAAGCTCACCGGCAACATCGTAAAAGAAATCTATGTTCCGGGAAGAATTGTCAACATTGTAATGAAATAGGATATGGAAAAAGGAACGAAGCTTTTAGAAGGTTCCATCTGGAAAGGGATTGTAGCATTTGCAATCCCTCTCTTCTTGGGAAATTTATTTCAGCAATTATATAACACCGTCGATTCGCTGATCGTCGGCAATTTCCTGGGCAGCGATGCGCTTGCCGCTGTCAGTTCATCCGGAAGCCTGATTTTTCTTCTGGTGGGATTTTTTAACGGAATTGCCGTTGGTGCAGGCGTTGTGATCTCCAAATATTTCGGGGCGAGAGACTATGAGAATCTGAAAAAAGCGGTGCATACGGATGTGGCATTCGGACTTGTCTCAGGGCTTTTGCTCACCGTGATCGGTATGTTTTTGGCACCGCAGATTCTGGTGCTCATGGGGACGCCGGAGTCGGTACTGCCGAATTCAATCCTGTATTTCCGCACTTATTTTGCGGGATCGCTTGCATTTGTCATGTATAACATTGTGATGGGCATTCTGCAGGCGGTGGGAGACAGCAGACATCCGCTCTATTATCTGATTTTTTCTTCGATCGTGAACATCGTGCTGGATCTGCTGTTTGTCGGTGTCCTTAGAATGGGCGTCGGATCGGCGGCGCTTGCCACGGCAATCTCACAGGCGGCGAGTGCGCTGCTCTGTTTTATCCGGCTGGTGCGGACGGACGATATCTATCAGGTGAAAATCCGGGAGATACGGTTTCATCCGGCGCAGCTTCGGCAGATTATCAGTTTTGGTCTGCCCTCCGGTCTGCAGAACTCGATTATATCGATTGCCAACATCGTGGTGCAGTCCAACATTAACAAGTTTGGCGTGATGGCAGTCGCAGGCTGCGGCGTGTATTCCAAGATTGAGGGGTTTGCCTTCCTGCCGATTACCTGTTTTGCGATGGCGCTCACAACGTTTATCGGGCAGAATCTGGGGGCGAGGCAGTATGACCGGGCGAAAAAAGGTGCGGCGTTCGGGATTGTCTGTTCCATGACGCTTGCGGAACTGGTCGGCGTGATCGTGTATTTGCTGATCCCGTACCTGGCGGCAGCCTTTGACAGCAGTGCCGAGGTTGTGGGATTTGCAACGCGGCAGGCTCATGTGGAGGCGCTGTTTTACTGCTTCCTGGCGTTCTCACACTGCATTGCCGGAATCATGCGTGGTGCGGGAAAATCCGCGGTGCCGATGTTTGTGATGCTGGTGTCATGGTGCATCATCCGGATCACGTACATTACGATAACCGTACATTTTATTCCGAAGATACAGGTGATCTTCTGGGCGTATCCGCTGACGTGGTCGATCAGCTCAATCATTTTCCTTACGTATTTCCTGAAGGCGGACTGGATTCACAATTTTGAGAGGACCGGGCAGAGATAAGAAGAGGGAAAATAGAGAAAACGGGGAAGAAAGTAATGAAAAATAGAGGAAAATGGCTGTGGATGGCAGGAATCTTATGCGTGACCATTGCCGGCTGTGGCAAAGAAGACGTGTTACCGGAAAATGCAGAAACGTGGCAGAGCAGTGAGACGGCATCAGAGTCAAAAGAAAAGGGAAAGATACCGGAGAAAACAGATATCGAAGGAAGTGAAACGCCGGGGATGCAGGTCACAGAGGAGGACAACCTACAAAAGGGACTTATTTTCGCGGATCTTGCAACGTTGCAGTATGAATTCTGTAGTGGCGCAGGTGCATGGTCAACGGATTTTACCATTGAAAAGGATGGCTCCTTTTCCGGGGCATATCATGATACGGATATGGGGGTTACCGGGGACGGCTATCCGAATGGAACCATGTATTATAGTCGTTTCTCGGGACATTTCACAGATCTGACACAGGTAGATGAATATACTTATGAGATGTCGCTTTCGGATATTTCCTATCAGGATACGGTCGGTGATACGGAGATTATAGATGGTGTGTATTATATTTACACAGATGCCTATGGTTTAGAAGGAACGGATACTTTCCGGATCTATCTGCCGGGTACTCCCAAGGAAAGGCTGACGGAGGAGGAATGGTTCTGGATCGCGGTGGGAAATGAGAGCGAAACAGAATTGACGATGATGGTGATCGTCAATGAACCAAATGAATATGCCATTTATTCCTATGATCGTCCTGCTCCGGTAGAGGAGGCACAGGGAATTTATAATAGTCTGCTGCGTTACAATGAGGAACTGATACAGGAATTACAGAATGCCACAACGCAGCAGGAAATGGATGATATCACGGCACAGATGTTTCGGAATAGTGATGATAGTTTAAACCGGATCTGGCATATCGTGAAATATAATTCAGATGAGACAGAATTTGCACAGATTCTGGAAGAACAAAAAAGCTGGATCACTGAAAAAGAGGCAGCGGCAGAACAGATCAGAGCGGTAGATGGTTCTTCGACAGAGATGGATGTCAACATAAGCCTAAATGATCTCACTGAGGAGCGTTGCAGGGTATTGCTGGAGTACTTAAAAGATTTATAGAAAAGATAAGATGAAAAAAGCGGGAACATTCCCGCTTTTTTTGTTATTCTACCTGAAGTAGAGTGAAAAAATGTAGCAGATGTAGTAGGATAGAAGCAGGAAGGAGAGAGGGTGGATGATTGATAATGTGACGTTTGGGGCATTTGTACGGACTCTTAGAAAAGAAAAGCAGATGACACAGCTTGAACTTGCAAAGATCCTGAATCTGTCGGATAAAACGATATCCAAGTGGGAACAGGGGAAGGCGTTTCCGGACATTGCAGTCTGGGAAGCGCTCGCAGAAGCACTTGATGTGACGGTGGCAGAGTTGTTTGCAGGAGAAAAACTGCCAAAGGAAGAGGGAAAAGTCAGTACAGCTATATTTGAGGATGGCATTGCAGTGGCAGCAAATGAAGTCCGGCAAAAAAAGAAACGATATCGAGGATTGCTGATTGCTATGACAGTTCTGCTAGTGGTGGTTGCAGGTATTTGTATCGGCAAAAGCCTGAAAGAAAAATTTTCGGTGTACATGGTCAGTATGGATGCAACTATTCTTGAGGTTCATGAAAATTATTGGAAAGTGAAGGGAACGGTAACGGATGCCAAAGGACGCAGCGGAGTTTATGACATCAGTCTGACAGAACCATGGTATGTGGAGCATCCGGTGGATGGTAAGGAAGGAGATGAGATCCGCTTTTTTTACCGGGAGGATTGGAAAAATAGAACTTTGAAAGAAAACGAGTATATACAAGGGATTATTTCTATGGAGAAAGTGGAGGTTGAGTAGAATGAGAAAAAAATGGAGAAAACTATTTTTGTTAGGATGTTTTTGTTTTTGCCTTTTGACTGTGTTACTTCCAAACAAAAGCACTTATGCGTCACAATATTCAACAAATGTGGTCGGGCGATCAATTATGACGACAGAGCAGACTGTACGCACACCATCATCTGATGTAGCGATTGTGGCGTGGGTAACTGTGAGTGAAAGTCAACATAAAATTATTCAAGTAAAGAGTGCGAGAGTATTTTCGTATTCAGATGGAATTGATGGTGGTAGTATTTCATTAAGTAGTCCATCCATTTGGAATAATGGACAATTTGCAACAATTACAGTGACGTATAATCAGAAAGGCGTAATCAAAAGTGAGGTGTGTACATTTTATCCATTGTAAAATAAGGAAAAACGTATTGTTAAAGCAAAAGTAGAGTGTGAAGAAGTGTTGCAAAAAAACAAATCCTTTTGTAAATCTTTCAAAGTCTGTTTATAGAACCTTCAAGCTGATGTGAGAAATTACTTAGTTTGAAGGTTATGTTTATATAAAAAAGTATATAATGATGATGTTTGCATAAGGAATAAGGTTTTAAATAAAGGTATAATAGAAAATCAATAGCGGAGATTTTCCTTTAAAAATTCTGATAGAACTGAATGAACTCATTGAGCGATTTGGAAGGTTTGCTGTTGGTGCGGTAGGCGAAACCAACCTCGCGCTTGTGAATCGGAATGCCGAGCGGAATCTCCACGAGGGCACCGGAGGCGAGATCGTCCTGCACGAAGCTTTTGATCACGCAGGCGACGCCGACACCGATTCTGGCGAAATCAATCAGCAGATCCATGCTGGAGATATCGATGGAATCGTGAACGACGATATGATTCTCCTGCAGATAATCGTCGATGTACTGGCGCGTCATGTTGTTCTGGTCTAAGAGCATCAGTGTGGAGGAAGTGAGGATTTCGTCTTTGTGGACGCCCCGGGCATGCAGATTGCGCAGATAGTCTTTGGTCGCCACGAAAATATCCTCGATCTCCTCCAGATAGTCAAAATGTATATTCTTTACATTGTCCGGTTTCCCGATCAGGCCGATATCGATTTTGTCATCCTCGAGCAGCTTTAAAGTGTCGTTCGTGGACTGGCAGTGGATGGAGATCGTGATATGCGGATTCTGCCGGATGAATTCTTTTAAGTAGGGAAGCAGCATATATTTGCACAGGGTTGCGGAGACGCCGATCTTCAAGTGACCGACCCCAAGCTCAATCGAGCGCTTTAACTTCTCTTCGCCGAGTGTGAGCGTCTCAAAGGCAGTCTTGACATGCTCGTAGAGCAGCTGTCCCTCGTCGGTTAATACTACGCCGCGGGAACTGCGGGAAAAGAGACGGCAGCCGACGCTTTCCTCCAGTTTCTGGATGGATTTGCTGATGGCGGGCTGGCTGATGTAAAGCTCCTTGGCAGCCTTGGAGATATTGCCTGTGTTGGCTACCGTATAAAAAATCCGATAGGATGAAAGATTCTGGTTCATAAGAGTTCCTTTCCTCAGGGGTGTTGATTTCATATATATTTGTATCTGTTCTGACAAAAGTATATCATGAATTGATGTTATGGTAAATATATTTATTATGTATTTTTATTATAGTATATGCTATGATAAAATAGTCACGAATCAGATGAATATTACACACACACGAAAATAGAGTTTGATAGTAGGAGGGGATAGAATATGGGTATGACAATGACACAGAAGATTCTTGCGGCGCATGCCGGACTTCCGTCTGTCTGTGCAGGACAGCTCATTGAGGCAGATCTGGATCTGGTTCTCGGAAATGATATCACATCGCCGGTGGCGATTCACGAGATGGACAAGATGAAAGTGGACGGTGTTTTTGACAAGAACAAGATCGCGCTCGTGCTGGATCATTTCGTGCCGAATAAGGACATCAAGTCTGCGCAGCACTGCAAATGTGTCCGTGAATTTGCCTGTCGCCATGACATTACGAATTATTTTGATGTGGGAGAGATGGGAATCGAGCACGCCCTGCTTCCGGAGAAAGGACTCACGGTGGCGGGAGACGTCATCATTGGAGCGGATTCACATACCTGTACCTACGGGGCGCTCGGCGCATTTTCCACAGGCGTCGGCAGCACGGATATGGCTGCCGGTATGGCAACCGGAAAAGCGTGGTTTAAGGTACCTGCTGCCATCAAGTTTAACCTGACCGGAAAGCCGGCAAAGTGGATCAGCGGTAAGGACATCATCTTACATATCATCGGCATGATCGGTGTGGACGGTGCTCTGTACAAATCCATGGAGTTTGTCGGGGACGGTATACAGTATCTTTCCATGGACGACCGTTTTACTATTGCGAATATGGCGATTGAGGCGGGCGGCAAGAACGGCATTTTCCCTGTCGACGATCTGACGAAGCAGTACATGGAGGAGCACTCCAAGCGCCCGTATGTCGTCTATGAGGCGGATGAGGATGCCGAGTATGAGCAGGAATTTACGATTGATCTTAGCACGTTAAAGCCGACCGTTGCATTTCCGCATCTTCCGGAGAATACGCACACGATCGATGAGGTGGGAGAGATCAAGATTGACCAGGTGGTCATTGGCTCCTGTACGAACGGCAGAATGGACGATCTGCGCGTGGCGGCATCGATCCTGAAAGGACACAAGGTGGCGAAGGGACTGCGCGTGATCGTGATCCCGGCGACACAGCAGATCTATCTGGATGCGATGGAAGAGGGATTGTTAAAGACCTTTATCGAGGCGGGGGCAGTCGTTTCGACGCCGACCTGCGGACCGTGTCTGGGCGGTTATATGGGTATCCTTGCGGAGCATGAGAGATGTGTCTCCACGACAAACCGGAACTTTGTCGGCAGAATGGGACACGTGGAGTCTGAGATCTATCTGGCAAGTCCGGCTGTGGCGGCGGCAAGCGCCATCACCGGAAAATTATCCGGACCGGATGAGATCGCATAGGCGAGGAAAGGAGACAGAGCATGAAAGCAGCAAAGGGTCATGTATTTAAATACGGAGACAATGTCGATACGGATGTCATCATTCCTGCACGTTATCTGAATTCTTCTGATCCGAAGGAACTGGCGACACACTGCATGGAGGACATTGATAAGGATTTTGTGAAAAAGGTAAAAGCGGGCGATATTATCGTAGCGAATAAGAACTTCGGATGCGGCTCGTCGAGAGAGCATGCGCCGATCGCCATCAAGGCTTCCGGCGTGAGCTGCGTCATCGCAGAGACATTTGCGAGAATCTTCTACCGCAACGCGATCAATATCGGACTGCCGATCATCGAGTGCCCGGAGGCGGCAAAAGCGATCGAGGCGGGAGATGAGGTCGAGGTTGATTTTGACTCCGGCATCATCACGGACAAGACGAAGAATACCTCCTACCAGGGGCAGGCATTCCCGCCGTTTATGCAGAAGATTATCGACTGCGAAGGGCTGTTCAATTATATCAATCAGAAGTAGATTTGATCTTTTTGGCAAACTGCTCCAGATAATTTAAGTAGCGCCTGGAGATTTTTAGACCGGTGTAGATGTCTGCGTATTCTTTCGGGGAGAGCGTATCAACGTAATTTTCCGGGAAATTTCTGTGAATGCCTGCCGCGTGGGCGAGATCAACCGCTTTGTTGTAGGCAATGGCGGCTTTTTCCTCGGAAGAGTAGCTGCCGATCTGGTAATTGCCGTTGATGTGGATGACGGCGCGGTACCGCGGGAGCCCGTTCTTCAAAAACTGGAGCACTCCGTGGTAACGGTTGACGATCACGATATTGGAATAGCGGAAGTCGCTGTTGTCCCCGTTGACAAACTGATAGTCTCTTCCGGCAACAGCGTAGGGGCGGATGCCGTAGCGGGAGAGGATGGAATACTGCATGCCGTAGTCGCTGACGAACAGATGCCCCTGGCGCTTCTGGATCTTGCGGCCGGAATAATAGAACAGGTCGTCAACGTCAAACTTCAACTCCTCGGTGCGCGAGAGATAGTAGCTGAAATAGCCGTTGCGCAGATAGATCGGGTTCTTAAAGTAAATGCCGTTGTTGCGGAAATTTAAAAGCACGATGATTTTTTCAAAGGAGAGCGTTGCCTCCTGATCGACATAATCTTCCGGCGTCTGATCCGAAGAGCCCAGAACGGCAAGCGCTTCCAGATAGGCATTGCCTGCGGTGACCTCATCCGCATAGCTTCCGAGACTGATATGTTTATTTTTGTAATAGAGACCGGCACGGTAGTAGACTGTGCCGTCTTTTTTTGTGGCGATGGATACACCCTGCGTCATAGGTCACCTCTTGTTTACCATAAAAATATTATGTAAATAAGTGTTAGGATACATTTTTGTGATGAGTATAGAATAGCAGAAGGACAGACGGGATGCAATAGCGGAAACCCGATTGACGAAAATATACAACTTTGCTATACTAAGGAGAGTTAGATATGTGCAGGATGTCATATATTTTGGAAGGGGCCATTTTCAAATGAAAAAAATTTCAACAAAAGTATTGATCCCGGTAGTGCTGCTTGCAGTGATTGCAGTCATTTCGGCGGTAACGGGATTAAAAAATGCCAATGAGCTGCATACCAGCAGCAAAGAGATCAGCGACACAACAGTGAATCAGCTGATGCTTTTAAATGACATTTCGTCGAATTTTAAGAGCATTGATGCGATCACATACCGGATGTGCGTGTCCACATCCAAGGACGAGCGCGATCAGCTGATGGAGCAGGTGGATCAGTACCGCACGGATATCCAGACGGCGATCGATTCCTATGAGGCGCTGACACAGACGCAGGAGGAAGCTGCGGCAATGGAGACGCTTCGTGAAAAGTTTGCCGATTACACGGAGGTCTATGACCGGATTGCGGACTTTATTTCCCGCGGGAACAAGGACAAGGCGAGACAGATCTGCAACACGGTGCTTGCACCGACCAGCGAGAATGTGGACGGGGTGCTCACAGAGCTGGAAGGATATATGGAAGCGAATGTGGATGCCGGCGTGGCGGAGCAGGAATCTGTATACAATAATTCACGGGCAGTCAGCAGCGTCACATTTGTGCTTGTACTCGTGTTCTTTGTCATTGCTGTGATCGGATCGGTACGCACCGTTGTTAATCCGGTCAAGAGCGTGACGACGCAGCTGAATGATATTTTAAAAGAGATCGAGTCCGGCAACGGAGATCTGACACGCAGAATCTCTTTGAAGAACAAGGACGAGATTGGACAGCTTGCCGGCGGGATCAATGTGTTCTTAGAGACCCTGCAGCAGATTATGAGCCGTATTGTGATTGACTCCAGAGAGATGGGCGAGATCGTATCGCGCGTTTCGGGCAGCGTCGGCACAGCAAATTCCAATGCCTGCGATATTTCTGCCGTGATGGAGGAACTCTCGGCTACGATGCAGGAGGTGGCGTCTGCCGTGAACACGGTCAATACCAATGTGGCGCAGATCGGGCAGGATGTGAATGAGATCACAAAAGAATCGCAGGATATGAACTCCTATGCGACCGAGATGCAGAGCCGCGCGGAGGATATGAAGGAGAAAGCGGTTGCCAACAAGGAGACGACCAGCCGGATGATTACGGACATCATCGAGACCTTAAAGGCTGCCATTGAGGAGAGCAAGAGCGTGGATCGCGTCAACGAGCTGACGGAGGAGATCTTAAGTGTATCCAGCCAGACGAATCTCCTTGCGCTGAATGCTTCCATTGAGGCGGCGAGAGCCGGGGAAGCCGGAAAAGGATTTGCGGTTGTTGCGGATGAGATACGTAAGCTGGCGGATTCCACCAGAGAGACGGCGAACAACATTCAGTCCATCAACGCGCTGGTAACGCAGGCAGTGAACAAGCTTGCCAACAATTCCAACGCGATCGTCGAATACATCGATGAGACGATCATGCCGGATTATGACCGTTTTGTAGAAAACGGCGTGCAGTACAGGGATGATGCGGCGTATGTGAATACCACGATGGATCATTTTGAGGAGAAGGCACGCAACCTGCAGCAGATCATGGAGAAGACCGTGGATTCCATCCGCGACATTTCCACGGCGATTGAGGAGAGTGCAAACAGTGTCGGAAATGCGGCGAGCAGCACGACAGTTCTGGTGTCCAATATCGACATCGTCCATTCGGAGATGGAGACGAACCAGAGCATCAGCGACCGCTTAAAGGGAGAAGCCGGACGATTTAAAAATGTATAATATTTTAGTACGTTAGTGCATTGACATGAATGTACAGTTTCTTATATAATGTGAGTTAAGTATATAAGAGACTGTACATTTTTTTTGTACATCGCATGTTACAAGAAGAAAGAGATAAGAGGATTATGAAGATGGAATTAGTGTATGCAAGTACGAGAGACGCACAGGAAAGAGTAACGGCATCGCAGGCGATTCTGCGTGGTCTGGCAAATGACGGAGGACTGTTTGTACCGACACAGATTCCGGCGCTGGATGTGCCGATGGAAGAGCTTGGCAAAATGTCCTATCAGGAGACGGCATATGAAGTCATGAAGCGTTTTCTGACGGATTTTACCGAGGAGGAGTTAAAGCACTGTATCAATTCCGCGTATGACAGCAAGTTCGACACGGAGGAGATCGCACCGCTTGTGGAGGCGGACGGCGCATATTATCTGGAATTGTTCCACGGTTCCACGATCGCATTTAAGGATATGGCACTGTCCATTCTGCCGTATCTGCTGACGACCGCTGCGAAGAAGAATCATGTAAAGAATGAGATCGTGATTCTGACTGCCACCTCGGGAGATACTGGAAAGGCAGCACTGGCAGGATTTTCCGATGTTCCGGGAACGAAAATCATTGTATTCTATCCGAAGAACGGTGTAAGCCCGATCCAGGAGATGCAGATGGTGACCCAGAAGGGAGACAACACGTTTGTTGTCGGTATTCACGGGAACTTTGACCAGGCGCAGACCGGCGTGAAGAAGATGTTCTCTGATGCGGCGCTGGCAAAAGAGATGGACGCTGCAGGATATCAGTTTTCCTCCGCGAATTCCATCAATATCGGAAGACTTGTACCGCAGATTGTATATTATGTCTACGCCTATGCGAAGCTCTATGCGAACGGCGTGATCGCAAAGGATGAGCCGGTGAATGTTGTCGTTCCTACCGGTAACTTCGGTAATATTCTGGCTGCATTTTATGCGAAAAACATGGGAATACCGATTGCCAAGCTGATCTGTGCGTCCAACGAGAACAAAGTCTTATATGATTTCTTCTCCACAGGCACATATGACAAGAACCGTGAATTTATGCTGACAAGCTCACCGTCGATGGACATTCTGATTTCCAGCAATCTGGAGCGTCTGATCTACCGCATTGCGGGAAATGACGCTGAGAAGAATGCCGCGCTGATGAGAGAGCTGACGACCACCGGAAAATACGAGATTACCCCGGAGATGAGAGCACAGCTTAAGGATTTCTATGGCAATTACACAAGTGAGGCGGAGACGGCAGAAGTCATCCGTGCACTTTATGAGAAGACAGGCTACGTGATTGATACACATACAGCGGTTGCTGCCGGTGTATATGGCAAGTATAAGAAGGATACCGGTGATGTGGACACCAAGACCGTGATTGCATCCACGGCAAGTCCGTTTAAGTTTACGAGAAGTGTGATGGATGCCATTGACCACAAGTACGACAGCATGTCTGATTTTGAACTGGTGGATGAGCTGAGCCGGATTGCGAATGTAACCGTTCCGCAGGCGATCGAGGAGATCCGCAATGCGAAGGTGCTTCACGATACCGTGTGTGAAGTGGATGAGATGCCGCAGGTAGTAAAGAATTTCCTGAAAATCTGATAAAAAAGAAATGTGTAAGATATAAAAAAGCTGCACGCGCGGGGCGTGCAGCTTTTTTGTAATTCATTCTTTTAATTTTTTGGCAACTATTTTTCGGAACAGATTTCAAAGATGAAGTGAAGCGTTCCAAACGGAAACAGAACCGGCAGAAGATAGGTCTCATGCTCAAAGGTAAGCAGATCTTTTTCCTCTACAACCGGAGCCTCCAGTGAGAGATTCATAGAGAACTCGTTTGACATATTGACACAGAACAGACCGTTGTGCAGGTTGATAAAATCTTCTACGGAAGAACGCACATACTCATCAAATTCTGTAAAGGTCTCGTTGACGTATTTGGATGCAAAAGCAATACATGTACTCTCCGGAATATCCAGATAAGTGCGGATGGAAAACGGTCCGCTTACTTTCTGCGATACGCAGTAGTTGGTCGGGTATTCCTTGCAGCTGCTCGGAGAAACCAGTGTGAAATCATCTCCGATGAAACGATAGAGATTATTGAACAAAAGCTGGAAAAAAGAGATTTCATACTTGGAGAGCGGACGCTCGGCGAGTATGAAAAAGTTCTCGATCATATGGCGGATAGCGTCCTGATCTTCCTCGGAGTAACTGTAATCGTCCAGTTCATTCTCTGACTGATAATCAATGATCAGCTCCTGAAGCTGCTGATTATTGATGAGTCCCTCATCCACAAGTGCCTGTCCGAGAAGCAGAAAATCCGGCTTCTGCTCTGCGAGAAGCTTGGTCACTTCCTCCTCTGTGAGGTATCCCTCGTGAATGGCGAGCTCGCCGAAACGCTTGTCCTCATGTGTCTGAAGAATGACGATACGGTCTACCTCGTTTGCAGTCATATATCCGGCATGAATGGCAAGAGTGCCAAGTTTGATCTTGGTTGAAGACTTCCGATGCATGGTCTCTAACAACTGTTCCCTGGTAACGACACCGCGTGATAATAAGTAATTTCCGAAAAACTGAGCGTACATAGCTTATCTCCCTTCAAATCTTGAAGAAATAATGTGATGAATCTGTTCTGCATTCAGCGGCTTCTGGATAAAATCGTTAGCCCCGGCTTCAATGGCAGCTTTTAACTGTGTCTGTGTACCGACGGATGAAACGACAATAATATCAGCATCCTTATCATATGCCTTGATCTCGTTAATGGCAGCAATGCCGTCCTTTACAGGCATGACAATATCAAGGAAAACCAATTCAGGTGACTCTTTTTTGTAGAGGTCGATGGCGTCCTGTCCATTGGAAGCTTCCAGGAACACCGGAGTACCGTATGTGGAAACAATATCCTTTAACTGCTTTCTGGCAAGTATGGAGTCGTCGCCAATGAGAATCTTAATGCCATTTAACATCATAATGCATCTCCTCTGTCATCATAATTATATTCGATTCTATTTTACACTAACAAGAAAAATAGTTCAATGAATATCTTGAATTTTGTAAGAAGAAGATAGATAATGTAAAAAATATGTCGAATCAGTCGGCTGGAATGAGAGGATAAAAGAATGGATGTAATGCTGATATTTGATGTGGTCATCGCCATTTTCGGGGTATATATGATCGGAGCAGCACTTAAGATGAAAAAGACCGGGAAGATCAGCTCGGCGGTCATCACGGCGGAGGAGATCGCCAGATGCAGAAAAACGAAGGAGTTCATAGCGTTTATTTACTGGAAAGAGGCAGTGTTCGGCGCATTGATTATCGCTGTGGGTGTCCTTGGAATTATCAATGATAAAGTGGTATCGCTCGGAGCGTTCAACGTGGTTGAACTTTTAATCTTCCTGGCGGCATTTCTGTGGTTCCAGTCCCAGCTGCGCAAGGCAAGGGAGCAGTTTTTATAAAAGATTCTCCGAATCATCAGATGGCATTCACAGGAACGTCACATTGCGACGATATGATGTCAAAAACAGGGAGGTATCTGCGTTATGAGAAGAATACTGGTAGTAGATGACGAAGAAAAAATCAGGGCGATTATAAGAAAATACGGAGAGTTCGAGGGGTACGATATTACCGAGGCAAAAGACGGCATGGAGGCGGTAAAGCTGTGCAGAGAGCAGGATTTTGACGTGATCATTCTCGATGTCATGATGCCGGAGCTGGACGGCTTTTCGACCTGCCGGGAGATTCGCAAGACCAAAAACATTCCGGTGATCATGCTGTCGGCACGCGGAGAAGAGTATGATAAGATTCACGGATTTGAGCTTGGAATTGACGATTATGTGGTGAAGCCGTTTTCTCCGAAGGAGCTTATGATGCGTGTAAAGGTGGTCATTGACCGCAACGGCGGAAGAGATTCTGCAAGCACGAATGGGCATGAGATTTTCCAGGCGGAGGGGCTTGTGATTGATTTTACCGGAAGGACTGTGACGGTGGATGGAAAGCGCGCCGAACTTTCTCCGAAAGAATATGACTTGCTGTTTTATCTGGTGCGGAACCGGAATATTGCATTGGAGCGTGAAAAGCTGATTACCGAAGTGTGGGGCTACGATTACTACGGAGACGACCGCACATTAGATACCCATATCAAGCTGCTGCGCAGCAGCCTTGGGGAATACCGCAAGTTCCTTGTCACGTTAAGAGGGGTGGGTTACCGGTTTGAAGCATGAAAAAATCAGTATCAAATGGAAAATCTTTTTCTATCTTCTGGTGTTTACCGGAATCCTTTTGACGGTGCTGTGGCTTGTGCAGATCTGCTATCTGGACAAGTTTTACAAGAAGATCAAGTCCCAGGAGGCACTGGAACTCACCTCGGAAGTGATTGCGGTCTTACAGAGCGATTCCCAGAACATTGAAGAACAGATCGATGCGCTGGCGGCGCAGAATAACATGATCGTGTTTGTCACGGATACGGACGGGAACACCATTTACAGCGCGGAATATATCCCGAATTCCAGACTGTGCGAGATGCCGCAGGAGATGATACAGAAGCTGTACGAAGATGCCAAAAGCAAGGGCGGGAGCACGAAGCTGGAATTTGAGGGAGACATCGGGAAGAACGATTTTCAGAATCCGCAGGACGTGATGAATCCCGATGCGGCAGTTGATGGGACGGGAGCAGAAAATGCCCCGGATGCAGCCGACGGCGCAGAGCAGGAGGCTGCGGGGATGCCGGCGGAGAACGGTTTTATGCAGAACCACGGGCAGGAACGGATTGAGAGCGTTATCTATGTGAATGTCGTCTCGATCGATGGAAACGAGAGAATCCTGTTTGTGAACGCGCAGCTGACGCCGGTGGATGCGACGGTCAATACACTGCGTGCCGAACTGGTATGGATTACAGTCATCATGATTGTTCTCTCGCTCGGCATTGCACTTTTGATTTCAAGAAAAGTGTCTCGTTCCCTGATCGGTCTGAATGCCTCCGCGAAGGAGATGGCAGGCGGCAACTTTGACGTTCATTTTGACGGAACCGATTACCGGGAGGTCGCGGAACTTTCCGATACCCTGAATATGACTGCGCGGGAACTTGGAAAGAGCGAGCGCCTGCGGCGGGAACTGATCGCCAATGTATCGCATGACCTGCGGACACCGCTCACGATGATCATTGCCTACGCGGAGGTCATGCGTGATCTGCCGGGAGAGAATTCTCCGGAAAATGTGCAGGTGGTCATCGACGAGGCGGAGCGGCTGACCAACCTCGTCAATGATATGTTAGACATCTCCAAGCTTCAGGCAGGCGTACTGGAAAAAAATGCCACGGTCTACAACCTGACCGAGAGTATTCAGTCTGTATTTGCACGGTATAATAAGTTAAAAGAGCAGGATGGCTATAAGATTGATTTCTCCTACGATCAGATGGTCATGGTGGAGGCGGACGAGTACAAAATCTTCCAGGTCATCTACAATCTGGTCAATAACGCAATCAATTACACCGGGGATGACAAACAGATCTGGGTGCGTCAGATTGTGCGGGAGGACGGATATGTGCGGATCGAAGTGACGGACAGCGGCGAGGGAATCGCTCCGGAGGCGCTCCCGTATGTGTGGGACCGCTACTATAAAGTGGACAAGACGCATAAGCGGGCGGTCATGGGAACCGGACTCGGACTTTCGATTGTAAAAAATATTCTGGAACTGCACGATGCACGTTACGGAGTAGAGAGCGAAGTGGGCAAAGGTTCTACCTTCTGGTTTGAACTGAAAGTATATCAGATTGTTTAAAAGAAGCCGCCCGCGGACTGACGGAGCGGGCAGGAGGAATCTTATGGAGAATATGCGAGATCAGAGAACTCCGTCTGTAATGGACGGGGCTCTTCTTTGGAGGAAAATGCGAGTGTTTCTTTCATGCCGCGTTTGACATCTTATTCTGTGTCTTTGCCACGTTTGAACATTCCGCCGGCTGTGTCCGACACGCTACAGACAATGAGCGACCTTCCTAGTGGCGCTAATGCCGCTGCTTCACAGACAATATAAAATCGCGCGAACCGAAACTCGTTGGCATCTGCTATTGAAAACAGGGCAGATGCCAATTCAAACATCGGCTTCGCGCGATTATGTTTTATTCAGCAGCGGTATAAGCGCCACACGAAAGCTCTAAAATTGTCTGCGGCCTGCGGACTCATCCGGCGGAGTGCTCCAAACTTGGAAAGACACGGATCATCAGGGATGTCAAACGCGGTGTGATTAGAAACACCGGATTTTACGATCAGAAGAGCCCCGTTCATTACAGCCGGAGTTCTAAGATCACTTATGCTGCATAATTCCCTCTGTCCGCTCCGTTAGTCCGGGGCGGCTTTTTTAGAACAAGGCGTGCAGTGAAAATCAGACACGCTCATCCATCGGGACATAAATCTTATGCTCGCCGACGTTTTTGTAGGCAGGACGCATGATCTTGCCGCCGCCTGCAACTTCCTCCAGACGGTGGGCACTCCATCCGGCGATTCGCGCGATGGCGAAAATCGGCGTGTAGAGTTCGACCGGAAGTCCGAGCATGCTGTAGGCGAATCCGCTGAAGAAGTCGACATTCGGGCTGACACCCTTATAGATCTTGCGCTCGGTGGCAATGATCTGCGGGGCAAGACGTTCCACTGCCGTGTAGAGTGCGAATTCTTTTTCATAGCCCTTTTCTGCGGAGAGGCGCTTTACGAATCCGCGGAAGATCTGTGCACGCGGATCGGACAGCGAATAGACCGCGTGTCCCATACCGTAGATCAGACCGGCGTGATCGAACGCTTCCTTGTGGAGCAGGGCAGTCAGGTAACGGCTGATCTCCTCCTCGTCCGTCCAGTCTTTAAGATTGGCTTTCATATCGTCGAACATGCGCACCACCTTGAGGTTGGCACCGCCGTGCTTGGGACCTTTGAGGGAACCTAACGACGCCGCGATAACGGAGTATGTATCGGTTCCGGAGGAAGATACCAGGTGGGTGGTAAAGGTGGAGTTGTTACCGCCGCCGTGTTCCATGTGAAGAATCAGGGCAATGTCCAAAAGCTTTGCCTCAAGCGGCGAGAACTTGCTGTCCGGTCTTAAAATATGCAGAATATTTTCGGCGGTGGAATATTCTTCCTTCGGGGAATGAATAAACAGGCTCGCGCCGTCATGATAATGCTTGTATGCCTGATAACCGTACACGGATAAAAGCGGGAAAAGACTGATTAACTGCAGACATTGTCTGAGAACATTGGGAAGCGAAACATCATCCGCCATCTCATCGTAAGAATACAAGGTAAGGACACTGCGCGCAAGCGTATTCATCATGTCCTTGCTGGGCGCCTTCATAATAATGTCACGCACAAAGCTGGTCGGCAGCGTCCGGTAACTGCTCAGCAGAGCCGAAAAGTCGCGCAGTTCATGCTTCTTGGGAAGCTTGCCGAAAAGCAGCAGATAGGTACATTCTTCAAAGCCGAAGTGGCTGTCCTCGGGAAGTCCGGCAATCAGATCTTTGACATTGTAACCGCGGTAGAAGAGCTCGCCGTCTGCGGGAACAGATTCCCCATTGACCATTTTTGTGGAACTGACTTCCGAGATCTCCGTCAGTCCGACCAGGACACCTTTTCCGTTCAGATCGCGCAGACCGCGTTTGACATCGTATCTTGTGTATAATTCCGGATCTATTTTTGAACATTCGGCAGACTTTGCGGCCAGCCGACGCAGTTCGGGTGTGATTTCACAGAATTGATTCATTGTTAGCCCTCCTTAATGTTTTCGTCTTTTCATCATAGCATATGTACTTATTTTTATACAAGAAAATTGAATTATATTTAATGAAAATTTTAAAATTTAAAAGAAAACTGGTACCTTAAAAAGGGAAAGTACCAAAAAATGCTTTCTTTTTTCAGAAGAGTCTATTACAATAAAAAAGCAACGTTAGATGTAAAAGGGAGGATGCATGATGGATCTGAATATAGAGTTACTGGCAAAAAAGGCAATCGAGGCAAAGGAACATGCGTATGTACCGTATTCCCATTTCAGGGTAGGCGCGGCGCTTCTTACTGCAGATGGCAAGATTTATACGGGCTGCAACATCGAGAATGCCGCGTACACACCGACGAACTGCGCGGAGCGGACGGCGTTTTTCAAGGCGGTATCCGAGGGGGAGCGCGATTTTACGGCAATCGCCATCAGCGGTGACGCGGACGATTATCTGTATCCGTGCGGCGTGTGCAGACAGGTAATGTCGGAGTTCTGCAAGGCGGATACGTTTCGGATCATCCTGGTAAAGGAGGACGGGACGCATAAGATTTTTACGCTGGAGGAGCTTCTGCCGGGCGCTTTTACCGAGACAGAGCTGAAAAAAGGACAGCGGATGTAGGACATCCGAAACGTACGTAACAAAGGAAGGAGAGGGTTATGAGATATTCGATTGAGGGAGAACCGCTTCCGGTTGTAATCTGCAATCTGGAGCAGGGAGAGATGATGATTACGGAGAGCGGCGCCATGTCGTGGATGTCCCCGAACATGAAGATGGAGACGACCGGTGGCGGCATCGGCAAAATGTTCGGAAGAGCGCTTTCGGGGGAAAGCATTTTCTTAAACCGCTACACGGCAATGAACGGAAATGGAATGATCGCGTTTGCGTCGTCGTTTCCGGGATCGATCCGGGCATTTGATATTGTGCCGGGACAGGATTTGATCGCGCAGAAGTCGGCGTTTCTTGCCGCTGCATCCAGCGTGGATCTGTCCGTGTTCTTTCAGCAGAGAATCGGAAGCGGACTTTTTGGCGGCGAGGGATTTATCATGCAGAAGCTTTCCGGAAGCGGAACCGCATTTCTGGAATTTGACGGTTACATTAAAGAATATGAACTTGCACCCGGACAGCAGATTGTCGTGGACACGGGATACCTTGCAGCCATGACAGGCTCCTGCAAGATCGAAGTGAAGACGGTGCCGGGAGTGAAGAATATGCTCTTCGGCGGCGAGGGTATTTTTAATACCGTGATTACGGGACCGGGAAGAGTGTGGCTGCAGAGCATGCCGATTGCACAGATGGCAAATACGCTGCGTCCGTATTTCCCGAGCAATAATCATTAAAGATGCGCGGCGCATTTTACATTCAGAAAAAAATAGAAATGCGCACAGAATTTGGCACTAATTTTTGGTTGCAGATCGGGGCATATTAAAGTATAATAAAACCAGTAAGAAACAGCCTGGGATGTGCGACACCCTACATTTTTGAACCTACATTTACTTTTATGGGATTCTTATATTTGGAGGCAGATGTCAAGCCACCAGTACCGCAAGGTACGCGAGCAGTGGAAGGCAGAAACCGACATGCGGTTACCCACCTAGCTATAGCTAGGAGTCAAAAACGTAGGAAACGGCATTTTGGGTGATACAAAAGATTCCGAGAGATACAACAGAAGCTTAAAGTACGAGAGAGAACCTGTCAGGATACGAAGGATGACGGATACGAAAGATAGATCAGGTACCAAAGAGTAGAAAAGATACGGAAGAAAGAAGCTGCCTTTGTGTGAGGCAGCTTCTGTTTTTTTACTCCTTTTGGGGGATTTTTAAGTGAGGCATAAAGCGTGATGGGAAGTAGAAAATGGGAAAGAGAACAAAAAAGAGAGGCGTAAAGGCGCGCATTGGCATCGTTTTCCTGGTGTGTTTATGTGTGGCAGGTGCGCTTGTGTTTGGATATCGGGACAGACAGTTAGGGGAGCAGGAAAAATTGCCCGAAGACCGGGTGGAGCTTGCGGAAATAAAAGAAGAACTCTCCTTTGGAATATACGGGAAGGAAGACTGGAATTCTTTTTTTGAAACGTTTTCCGGAGACAGGCTGACCGGGGAAATACTGGAAGAACTGCTCGCAAAGCTGCAGCTGTCCGATTACATAGAGATCCCTGTCATGAGGGAACAGCAAAAAGTATCCCGGGAAGACTGGAATTATGTCTACGGTCAGATTCTGGATCTGCTCGATATGGAGCATGCCGTGACGAAAACGGAGTTTCTGGTTGTGGATGTCATGGAAGCGGAGAACCAGAATGTGATTATGACAAACAAGGGAGATTTTTGCACCGTGCTTCCGGCCAGCTATTTTAAGCAGTGGAACGGATATGAGGGGTACTGCGTGGAAAACCGGTGCATCGGAGTGGCGGGGACGCTGAAGAAGGAATTTACGCTGGACAATGCATATCTTACGGACTGTTCCGGGAACGGCGTGGATTTTCTGTATGCAGGCGCGGCATACCACAAGGAGACGGTATCCTTAACGGAAGAGGTCTCCCCCTGTGTCTGTGATATTGTGCTGGCGGACGGGGAACTTACGGCACTGCGCGTAAAGCAGGAGACCATCGAGGGAGAACTGTTGTCCTATGACGATGAGACCATCGAGATCAAAGGATACGGGAAGCTTTGCCATACCGGAAAGCTGCCGGTGTACCAGACCTATGGGGAAGTGTCGGAAAAATCCATTTCCGATGTGACTCTCGGCAATATGAACGTGGAGTATGTGACGGGGGAGAAGCAGGTCTGCGCCATTTTAATCCGCGAGCCGGCAGTCATCCGCGAAATCCGTGTGTTGCTCCTGGCGGATGACGGAACAAAATATAGACAGTCCGTCTATCTGAAATGTACGTCAGACGCAGCGGTCACCTGGCAGGGAGAGACAACACAGGTAGCCGCGCAGACGCTGATTGCAGCATCCGATCAGATGACAGGAGATACACAGGGAACATTTACGGTGACCCCGGAGCAGGAGGGCTGTGTGGTGATCTGTGATGCAAACGGCGCAGAGCTTTCCAACGGCTACGGGGGCAGCATGGAAGTGCGGTGTCTGGGGGACGGTTATACGCTGGTCAACAGTCTGCCGCTGGAACGGTATCTGCAGGACGTCGTTCCGAGTGAAATGCCGGCATCCTATGAACCGGAGGCATTGAAGGCACAGGCGGTCTGCGCGCGCAGCTATGCCTGCATTCAGCTGCTTCGGGGCGATCTTGCGGAGTACGGCGCACATATTGATGACAGCACCGCGTATCAGGTATATAACCGGGTGACGGACGCGGACGCAGCCAGGGAGGCAGTCCTTGCCACGCAGGGGGAAGTGCTGTCCTATCAGGGAAACATCGTGGAGGCGTATTATTTTTCCACGTCGATGGGATACACTGCCGCAGCCGATGTGTGGAATGTGGAAGATCCGGCGGAATACGGCTATCTGGCACCGGCGTGTCTCCTTACGGATGGAAAGATGCAGGATCTCTCAGGGGAGGAGGCGTTTCTTTCCTATATTCAGAGTCCCGCAGAGGGATACGACAGTGACTGTCGGTATTTCCGCTGGAGGGCGGAGGCGGATTACCACGGGAAAACGGAAGAAGTGAATTCTATACTGCTGGAGCGGCGGAAGAGTTCGCCAAAGAATATAACCTTTTATCCGGCCGGTCAGACTACGGAAATACAGAATCCCGATGCATCATCGGTGGCGGCGCTGGGGGAGGTGACCGGCATGAGCGCGGCAGGGCGCGGCAGCTCCGGTGCGCTGCTTGCCTTAAAGATCACGTATGAGAAGGGAAGCGCCCTTGTGCGGACGGAGTATAATATCCGAAAAGTTCTGGGGGCTTGTACCGCAAAACTGACATGCGCAGACGGCGCGGAACAGACGGATGTGACGATGTTGCCGAGTGCGTTTTTTGCCATAACGAAACAGGAGGACGGCGGCATGGTGTTATATGGAGGCGGCTACGGGCATGGTCTTGGCATGAGCCAGAACGCGGCGAACGGGATGGCGAAGGCAGGAATGAATTACGAAGAGATCTTGCAATATTTCTATAATGACGTTAAACTGGAAAGAAATACTGAATCCTGACGGATTCGCTTTTTGAAGGGGAGCAATATGATCTGGAAGCTTATTGGTAATGTCAAATCCTTTCTTGATAAATGCAAGCGGGATAAGATCAATGCCTATTCGGCGCAGTCGGCGTTTTTTATTATCTTATCCATCATTCCGTTTCTGATGGTGTTCTCATCTCTACTGCAATATACATCGGTGACAGAGTCCATGCTGCTTGAGATCATCCGTCATCTGATGCCGGAGTATGTCTCTCCGTTTCTGATATCGCTCGTGGATGAGGTGTACAGCAGATCCATGGGAATCATCTCCATCACCGCGATCATCGCGATCTGGTCAGCGGCCAAGGGCGTCCAGTACATGACGGATGGACTGAACTCGGTCAATGATCTGGAGGAGACGAGGAACTGGTTTGTGCTCAGATTCTGGGCGGTCGTCTATACGGTGGTTTTCCTGGTGGCGATTGTTTTTACGCTGCTGGTTCTGGTGTTCGGAAACCAGTTAAAGGTACTTGCCACACAGTATGTCCCGATTTTAGAGCATGCCTCGCGGGTACTGGCGCATTTCCGCGGGCTTGTGATGCTGGCGCTTT
Organism: uncultured Lachnospiraceae bacterium; assembly: GCA_902781225.1. Lineage (GTDB taxonomy): Bacteria > Bacillota > Clostridia > Lachnospirales > Lachnospiraceae > Roseburia. The sequence goes on from CACZIN010000001.1 coordinate 43,617, forward strand.
TGATCGCATTTTTCGATGTGATCTTTACGGCGCTGCCGAACCGGAAGCTTTCTTTCCGCGGGCAGCTGCCGGGGGCTGTGATCTGCGGGGTGGCGTGGTATATCTTTTCCTTCGGACTGTCTATCTACGTGGACTATTTTAACGGTTTTTCCATGTACGGCAGCCTGACGACCATTGCCTTGATTATGCTGTGGCTTTATTTCTGCATGTACATCATGATGATGTCTGCCGAGGTAAATGTGGTGTTCAACGCCTACTTTCGCAAATGGTGGAAGCACTTTAAAGCCAGCAGGAATAAAAAAGCTTGATGTTTCGCGCCTGCTGTGCTAAAATGCTATACAGAATTCAGAAAACCAAAGGCTGTGAATGTGTACGGAAGCGATTCCGGGTATCGCAAGATATCAGTAGAGCGCAGGAGACTCTTTCAGAGAGAGCGGGTCATCGGCTGGAAGCCCGCTTAGGATAAGACCTGGACTTGAAGTTCGCACAGGAGCTGCATCTGTGAAGTGAAAGTAGCGGATGACGTCTGATACACGTTACGTATGAATTGAGCGCTTTTCTTTGACGATACGAAGAGAAGAAACAGGGTGGTACCGCGGAATCATTCGTCCCTAGAACAGGGATGGATGGTTCCTTTTTTGATGTCTGAAATAGTTTAAAGGAGAATTAGAAATGAAAGAAAAATTGCAGCAGATCAGAGAAAAAGCAATAGCAGAGATTGAAGGGTCTGATGGATTAGACCGCCTGAATGAAGTCCGCCAGGCAGTGCTTGGAAAAAAGGGTGAACTTACCGCGGTGTTAAAGGGAATGAAAGACGTAGCGCCGGAAGACCGCCCGAAGGTCGGACAGTGGGTCAACGACACCCGCACCGCCATTGAGACGATCATGGAAGAGAAGATGAAAAAGCTGGAGGCTGAGGCGCTCCGGAAGAGATATGAGGCGGAGAAGATCGATGTCACGATGCCGGCAGTAAAACACGAAAAAGGCAATCTGCATCCGGTCACACAGGTGCGCAACCAGCTCATCGACATTTTTGCGTCCATGGGATTTGAAGTGTACGAGGGCACCGAGATTGAGACCGACTACTATAACTTCACGGCGTTAAACACACCGCAGGATCATCCGGCGAGAGATATGCAGGATACGTTCTACCTGTCACCGGAATTTTTGCTCCGCACCCAGACGTCTGCCGGACAGATTCATGTGATGGAGGCGAAGAAACCGCCGATCAAGATCATCTCCCCGGGTAAGGTGTTCCGTTCCGATGACGACGCGACACATTCTCCGATGTTCACCCAGATGGAGGGTCTTGTGGTAGACAAGGGAATCACCCTCTGCGATTTAAAGGGAATGTTGGATGAGCTTGTGAAGAAGATTTTCGGAAAAGAGACGACAACGCGTCTCCGCCCGTCCTACTTCCCGTTCACGGAGCCGTCCGTTGAGGTGGATGTAAGCTGTTTCCAGTGTGGCGGATGCGGCTGTAAGCTCTGCAAGGGAACCGGCTGGATCGAAGTGCTCGGAGCCGGCGTCGTCAACAATAAAGTCCTGGAAGGATGCGGCATTGATACGAATGAGTACAGCGGTTTTGCGTTCGGTATCGGTATTGAGCGAATTGCCATGTTGAAATACGGCATCAACAATATCAAGCTGCTGTTTGAGTCAGATCTTCGCGTATTAAAACAGATTGACGATTAAAGACGAATAGAAAAGGAGAGTTATCATGTTAGCACCATTAAGCTGGTTAAAAGATTATGTAGATATTGATGTCACCCCGAAGGAACTGGAGGAAAAGTTGTTTTCCTGCGGTTTTGAGGTGGAGGAGCTGATTGAAGTCGGAAAAGACATCAGCAACGTTGTTGTCGGACTGGTGGAATCCTGCGAGCCGATCCCGGATACCCATTTAAGTCTCTGCCAGGTCAACGCCGGAGAGCACGGCACTTTCCAGATCTGCTGCGGGGCGGACAATGTCCGTGCAGGTGGAAAATATCCGCTGGCGCTTGTGGGCGCGACAGTCTACGCGACTGCAAAGGATCATGTGACGATCGAGGGCGTCATGACGATCAAGAAGGGAAAGCTTCGCGGCTATGAGTCCTACGGTATGCTGTGTTCCGGAACAGAACTCGGATTGAATGAAGATTTATATCCAGGTGCAGGATACAATGGCCTTTTAGTTCTTCCGGAAGATGCGAAAGTCGGAGCGGATGTAAAGCCGATCCTTGGAATGGATGACTGGATTTTTGATATTGCCATCACCGCAAACCGCCCGGACTGCCAGAGCATTTACGGAATTGCCAGGGAAGTGGCTGCAGTGCTCGGAAAAGAGTGCAGGGAGCCGGCGCTGGATTACACGGAGACGGCTGTAAAGAAAGATTTTAAGGTGGAGGTATCCGCAAAAGATCTCTGCCCGCGCTATATCGCGCACTATGTCCATGACGTGACGATTGGGGAGTCTCCGGCGTGGATGCGCAGAAGACTGGCGTTAGTCGGAATCAACTCGATTTCCAACATGGTCGACATCACAAACTACGTGTTAAAAGAGCTCGGACAGCCGATGCATGCATTTGACTATGCTTATCTGGAGGGCGATCAGATCAATGTCAGACGTGCAAATGAGGGCGAGCGCATCGTGACATTGGATGAAAAAGAATTTACGCTCAATTCTTCCAACCTGGTCATCTGTGACGGGGTAAAGCCAGTTGCACTGGCTGGTATCATGGGCGGTCTGAACTCCGAGATCAAGGACACGACAACGGAAGTCATGTTTGAGTCCGCGAAGTTCGCGCGCGACAATATCCGGAAGAGTTCAAGAGCGCTCGGACAGTCCTCCGATTCCAGCGCGATGTACGCAAAGGGTGTCTATGAGTACACGACGGTCATGGCGATGAAGCGTGCCCTGCATCTTGTGGAAGAGCTGGGATGCGGAAAAGTGTCGTCCACGCAGCTTGAGGTCTCCACCGGCAATTCCATTGAGCCGAAAGAGATGAAGGTCAGCGTAAAGCGCGTCAACGGTGTGCTCGGCATTGAGGTTCCGAAGGAGGACATGCTGCGCATTTTATCGGCGCTTCAGTTCGCACCGTCAATCGACGGGGATGAACTTACCCTGCACATTCCGGCATACCGCGAGGATATGGATTCCTACCCGGATGTGGCGGAGGAAGTGATCCGCATGTACGGTTATGAGCATGTGATTCCAACCTTTATGCCGACGGCAAAAGTGACCCTGGGAGGCCTTAACTTAAAGCAGAAGACGGAGCTTAAGATCAAGCGGGCACTCTGTGCAGCGGGCGCTTACGAGGGAATCCATTACTCATTTTTCTCCCCGTCCGATCTGGATCTGTTAAGACTGCCGGAAGAAGCGCCGGAGAGAAAGGCAATCAAGCTGATCAACCCGATCAACGTGGATTTATCCTTGATGAGAACCACGCTGGCATCCGAGATGCTGTATGCGATTTCCAGAAACCAGAAGAAGGGAATTCTCGAGGGACGCATTTTTGAGCTTGGAAATGTCTTTATTCCAAAGGCACTGCCGCTCACGGAATACCCGGATGAGAGAGAGACCCTCTGTGCGAGCGTTTTCGGAGAGAAGGAATCTTTCTATACACTCAAAGGTCTGGCGGAGACGGTTGCGGATGCATTAAACGTAAGCTTTACCTATGAGGCGGCGGAGAGAACTTTTTTGCACCCGTATCAGACGGCGGAGATCTTATGTGAGGGAGAGCGCGTCGGTTATCTCGGAAAGCTTTCCTATGAGATTCAGGATGAACTTGACATGCGTGTGCCTGCTTATGTAATGGAGATCGACCTCGCCGCACTGAAGAAATGGTACGGCAAGGAGCAGATTTTCACCCCGCTTCCGAAGTTCGCGGAGGAGAAGCGTGATTTTGCGTTTGTAGTAGACAAAAATATCACCTGCGCACAGATTGAGAACGGCATCCGGGAAGCCTGCAAATACGTGACGGACGTGAATCTGTTCGATGTGTATGAAGGCATCCAGCTTGGACCGGACAAAAAGAGCATGGCATTCTCTGTTGTATTTACCCCGCAGGAGGAAGAGTTCACGGGCGAGATGGTAGAAGGATTTGTGAAGAAGATTTTGAAACATCTCGAAGCAACACTGGATATCAGACTTCGTGCGTAAGAGGAGTAGTTATGGACGTAAAAGATTTTTATTATGACCTTCCGCAGGAACTGATCGCACAGGATCCGCTGGAGGACCGCTCAAGCTCCAGACTGATGGTGCTTGACAAGGTAACCGGAGAGGTGGAACACCGCCATTTTAAAGATATTGTGGACTATTTAAGACCGGGCGACTGCCTCGTCATCAACAATACAAAGGTAATTCCCGCCAGATTGTACGGCGTGAAGGAAGGCACTGAGGCAAAGATCGAGATTCTTCTGCTGAAGAGAAAAGAAAACGATGTCTGGGAGACCCTGGTCAAACCGGGAAAGAAGTGCAGGATCGGAACCAGAATCAATTTCGGCGAGGGACTTCTGACCGGCGAGGTCATTGACATTGTGGAGGAGGGCAACCGCCTGATCCAGTTTCATTATGACGGGATTTTTGAGGAGATTCTGGATCAGCTCGGACAGATGCCGCTGCCGCCGTACATCACACACCAGTTAAAGGACAAGAACCGCTACCAGACGGTGTATGCAAAGTATGACGGCTCCGCGGCGGCGCCGACGGCGGGACTGCATTTTACACCGGAGCTCTTAGAGCAAGTGCGCGCCATGGGCGTGGAGATTGCTGAGGTGACGCTTCATGTGGGACTTGGCACCTTCCGTCCGGTCAAGGAGAGTGATGTGTTAAAGCATCACATGCATTCCGAGTTTTACCGGATCGAGCAGTCGGAAGCGGACAAGATCAACCGGGCAAAACAGGCGGGACACCGGATCATCGCCGTGGGAACGACGAGCACCAGAACCCTCGAGGCTGCCGCGGATGAGAACGGCATGCTTCATGAGACGAGCGGATGGACGGAAATTTTTATCTATCCGGGCTATCAGTTCAAGGTGATCGATGCTTTGATCACGAATTTCCATCTGCCGGAGTCGACGCTGGTGATGTTGGTGTCTGCGCTTGCAGGAAGGGAACATGTGCTGCATGCATATGAGATTGCAGTGCAGGAGCGTTACCGGTTTTTCAGCTTTGGTGATGCGATGTTTATTACCGCAAAATAGGAGGAGTGGGTTCCATGCTGGAAAAAAGAAAACACAAGCGGCTTAAGATGGAACACGCGCTGGAGCTGGCGCGGTTAAATGCGGACGGTACGGTGGACGGCGGTATCGTGAATGCGGACATCTTAAACATCTCGCGCGGTGGAATCGGATTTTTGTCCCGCAAGAGACTGGAGGTCGGCAGCTACTATGACACCAAGATCAGTCTGTTCAGCCGGGAGATCATTGACGCTGTGCTGGAAATCGTACATGTGGAAGAGCAGGAAAAGGGCTATTACTACGGGGGAGAATTTATCGGCATTTCGGATTCGGATGCGGTAAAGATTGATATTTATCAGGTGTTTCACGACACCTGATTGTGAAAATAGACAAAAAAGCACGGATAAATGTGTGCATAATGTACGAAGTGACGATAAAATGACGGAGTGCTATTGACAATCGCGATCATTAAACTTATAATCGGAGACAGTTAAAGGATAGTTCACACCGCAAGGTGCACTAAACCGGAAAGCTAAATACAGGCTATTTGGGCATGTATGGAAGCTTTCCGGTTTTTCTTTTTTCCAGGATGAATCTGGTGTTTGAAGGAGGAGGGAGTCAGATGAGAATCTATCGGGCAAAAGATTATTACGACATGAGCAGAAAGGCAGCCAACATCATATCCGCGCAGGTGATTATGAAGCCGGACTGTGTGCTGGGACTCGCAACCGGATCAACGCCGGTCGGCACTTACGCACAGCTTGTGGAGTGGTACAAGAAGGGGGATCTGGATTTCTCGGAGGTAAAGACGGTGAATCTGGATGAATATAAAGGACTCGACCGGTCGAACGACCAGAGCTATTTTTACTTTATGGCGGAGCATCTGTTTAACAAGGTCAATATTGATTTTCAGAATGTCAATATCCCAAACGGCATGGAGATGGATGCGGATAAGGAATGTGCGCGCTATGAGGCGAAGATAAAAGCGCTCGGCGGAGTGGATCTGCAGCTTCTCGGAATCGGTCACAACGGCCACATCGGATTCAACGAGCCGAACGGACAGTTCGACCGCACGACGCACTGTGTGAATCTGACACAGAGCACGATCGAGGCCAACAAACGGTTCTTTGCATCAGAGGAGGATGTGCCGCGGCAGGCGTACACAATGGGAATCAAGACGATCATGCAGGCGAACAAGATTCTGATGGTGGCAAGCGGGGAGGACAAGGCGGAGATTGTAAAACGTGCCTTTTTCGGACCAATCACACCGGAGGTACCGGCATCGGTATTGCAGCTGCACAACGATGTGACACTGGTGGGAGATGAGGCGGCGTTATCGCTGATCGGATTCTGTCAGAGTTAGGATATGGGAAAGAAATCATGAAGATAAGCAAAGTAATTAACAACAATGTCCTGTCGGCATTTGATGAAAACGGGCAGGAAGTCGTTCTCATGGGAAGAGGACTCGGGTTTAAGGCGAAGACCGGAGACGACATTGACGAGAGCCGGGTACAGAAAGTGTTCTGCATCGAAAACTCGGCGCTCTCAAGGCAGTTCCAGGAAGTGATCTCCAACATTCCGATGGAGCATATGCAGATCTCCGCCGATATTATCTCCTACGCAAAGAACGAGTGCGGCATGGAATTAAACCAGAGTATCTACGTTGCGCTGACGGATCACATCAATTTTGCGATTGAGCGATACCGGAAAGGAATTGCGCTCACGAACGCCATCCTGTGGGAGATACGGCAGTTCTACCGCAGGGAGTATCTCGTCGGAGAGTATGCGCTCCGCCTTTTCGCGGAGAGACTGGACATTCATTTTCCGGAGGACGAGGCGGGATTTATTGCACTGCATTTTGTGAATGCCGAATATAATACGGATATACATGACACTTACATGATCACGGATGTGATTCAGAAGGGAATCGAGATTGTAAAGGAAGAGTATCAGAAAGCGCTGGATGAAAAATCCATGCACTACGAACGGTTTGTGGCGCATCTGAAATTTTTCGCGAGAAGAATTTTCTTCAGCAAGGAGATGCTCTCCGATGAGGAGCAGGAGTTCTCCGATCTGATTGAACTGAAATATCCGAGGGAATATGCGTGTGCCAGAAAAATTGCCGATTACATCGAAGCGCAGTATGACTGCACGGTGACCAAGGAAGAGATCATGTACCTGGCAATTCATATCCGGAGAATTACGACAGACAGCGATGAATGAGAAAGGAGAGAGGCTGATGTTTGGACTATTTCATAAAAAAGAACAGAAAGCGCTGGAACTGGGAGCACCGGTAAGCGGGCAGGCAGTACCGCTTCAGGAGGTGAGCGATCCCACGTTCGGCGGGGAGATCCTTGGAAAAGGCGTGGCGGTAAGACCCACGGATGGCAGGATTTACGCGCCGGCGGATGGGGAGATTACCTTGTTGTTTGATACACTGCATGCGCTCAGCATGACGACGGATACCGGCGCAGAACTGCTGCTCCATATCGGACTTGACACCGTTGCATTAAAGGGTGCGCATTTTAAGGCGCATGTAAAGACGGGGGATAAGGTCAGAAAAGGTGATCTGCTGCTGGAGGCGGATCTTAAGGCAATACGGGAAGCCGGATATGATGTGATTACACCGATGATTGTCTGCAATACAGACTGTTTTGCCGAAGTAAAAGCGGTGACGGGTGCGGAGGTGACGCCGCAGGATACGGTTCTGATTCTCACATCGAAGTAATCTGTTATTCAATGGTATTTTAGCCGGAACTTTCCGGTATAAAATAAAGGGGCAAATCATATATGGCATAGGGAGAAGGTCTACTGTGCCAGAAAAAGAAGGAGGAAGAAGTTATGATGAAATATCTTCAGAAGTTGGGAAAAGCATTGATGCTTCCGGTTGCCTGCCTGCCGATCTGCGGTATCTTAATGGGAATCGGATATGCACTCTGCCCGGCAACCATGCAGGGTGGTGACATTGCAGGTGCAAAGGCGCTGATTGGATTTTTCCTTGTAAAAGCGGGGGGCGCTTTAATTGACAATATGGCATGGCTGTTTGTCATCGGCGTCGGCGTTGGTATGGCAGACGACAATGACGGTACCGCGGCACTTGCGGCGCTGGCGTCCTGGCTGATGATTACCAATCTGCTCTCGACGGGCGTTGTTACCACATTGATGCCGTCAATCGCAGAGAATGCGGATAAGACGCTGGCATTCAACAAGATTGCAAACCCGTTTATCGGTATTCTTGCCGGTATCATCGGAGCAACCTGTTATAACAAGTTCAAGGGAACGAAGCTTCCGGACTGGCTGGCATTTTTCAGCGGCAAACGCTGTGTTGCCATCGTATCCGGTGTGGTATCGATTGTCGTGTCAGCTATCCTGTTATTCGTATGGCCGGTTGTGTTCGGCGCACTGATCGCTCTTGGTCAGGCAATTGTGGGAATGGATGCAGTGGGAGCAGGTATCTACGCATTTTTGAACCGTCTTTTAATTCCAACCGGTCTGCATCATGCATTGAACAACGTATTCTGGTTTGATACGATCGGACTCGGTGATCTGTCCAACTTCTGGGCGGGCAAGACATCGGCGGATGTATCATGGGATCTCGGTATGTATATGTCCGGGTTCTTCCCGTGTATGATGTTTGGTATTCCGGGTGCGGCACTTGCCATGGTTCGCACGGCAAAGAGCAATAAGAAAAAGATCGCAATCGGATTGGTTGGTTCTGCAGCACTTTGTTCATTCATCTGTGGCGTTACTGAGCCGTTCGAGTTCGGATTCATGTTCCTTGCTCCGGCACTCTATGTAGTATATGCATTATTATACGGTATTTTTACCTTTATCACGGTTCTGGTAGGCTTCCGTGCAGGCTTCAGCTTTTCTGCAGGTGCAACCGACCTGATCTTTTCCGCTTCCCTTCCGGCGGCAAAGAACACCTGGATGATTCTTCCGCTCGGAATCGCAGCATTTGTCGTATTCTATGTTGTATTCCGTTTTATGATCACGAAGTTTGATTTAAAGACTCCGGGACGTGAAGATGACGATGATGATGCAGAGAAAGGTGCAAAGCTTGAGAATAATGATTACACCGAAGTGGCAAGAATCGTGCTTGAAGGTGTCGGTGGCAAAGAGAATATAGAAAGCATTGATAACTGTATTACGAGACTCCGTCTGGAGATCAGGGATTACACTAAGGTAGATGAGAAAAAGATCAAATCTGCCGGTGTGGCAGGTGTGGTTCGCCCAAGCCAGAAAACAGTACAGGTCATTATCGGTACCCAGGTACAGTTTGTGGCTGATGAATTTAAAAAACTTTGTAAGTAACCATATTCTGTAAAATAGATTGCCCCAATGAAAAACGACCGCGAAAGCGGTCGTTTTTCGATGCAGACATATATTCAGCGCTCATAAATGGTGTAGTGATGCTTTTTTAGAAGTGTGATGGCGGCGGCGAGCGATTCGCTGTCGTACATTTCCAGATGCAGCACGCCGTCCTCAAATTCACGATTGTGGATGATGCCGATATTCTTGATGCTTAAATGGTTGCTCGCAAGAATGGTGGCAACTGTGGCAATTCCGCCCGCCTCATCCAGAAGATCCATGTACAGCTCATATACCTGCTTTAAGGTGCCGTTCGCGTGAAGAGTCAGTGAATCCCGGTAGTCTTTTGCCGAGGTAAAGGCCTCCATCAGCGCTTTGCTGTCGGAAGCGGCGATGGCAGAGCGCATATGACCAAGCTCCTCACAGAAAGAGTCAATCAGTCTTAGAATCTGTTCCTGATTGGAAAGACAGATATTTTCCCACATGACGGGGGAGGAGGAGGCAATGCGTGTAATGTCCTTAAAGCCGCCGGCGGCGATGGTTTTCATGGTCTCCTCGCGGTCATCGCAGTTTTGCACAAGGTTGACAAGGCTGTAGGCGATGATGTGGGGCAGATGGCTGATGGCGGCGGTGGCATAATCGTGCTGCTCGTAGTCGAGCACCATCGGTATCGCGCCGAGGGAAGCCACGAGCTCCTTAAAGTCCGCCAGTGCCGAAGGATCGGTCCGGGAGGTCGGCGTGAGAATATAGTAGGCATTTTCCAATAAAAATTCCCTGGCGTTGGCAAGACCGGTCTTCTCGGAGCCCGCCATCGGATGTCCGCCGATAAACTGATCCTCCATGCCGAGGGCGGTTACCTCCCGGTGAATGTCAGTCTTGACGCTGCCCACATCGGTAATGATGCAGCGGTCGCAGACATGTCCTTTCAAAAGGCGCAGATATTCCATGTTTTTCTGGACAGGCGTGCACAGAAAAATATAGTCGCAGTCATAGAAATCCGACAGTTCACAGGGGCTGGCGTTGTCGGTCAGCCCCTCTTTGTAAGCGGCCTCTATCGTTGCGGCATGACCGGCTGTGGCGATAATGACCAGATCTTTATGTAGAATACGAAGGCGCTTGGCGATCGAACCGCCGATCAGTCCAAGCCCGATAAATCCGATTTTCTGAAGTCTCATAAATGAATCCCCCACAAGTTATTGGTACCCAATTATCATAGACATTTCCGCCTGGAAAGTCAACACGTTAATCTGTGAGAGTGCGGGAAGATCCGGCGTGTATGGCGAGAACATGTCCAAATTGTGAATATTGTGTAAATAATAAAAAGAAGTATTCCAAAAATGTTCAAAAGTAATACATATTATTGCTAAAAGTTTCTGATATTATAAATACAGTTGGTAATATTGAATAAATAAGTTGTAAAAAAAGACAGAATTTAGTAAAATATATCCATACATAAAACAATTACAGAATATGGAGGGTTTGCTATGAATGTTTACACAACTGACAGAATTCGTAATGTGGTTTTACTTGGTCACGGGGGATGCGGTAAGACGAGTCTTGTGGAAGCAATGGCTTATCTGGCAGGCATGACATCACGTATGGGAAAGGTTGAGGACGGAAATACCATCAGTGATTATGACAAGGAAGAGATGAAGCGGCATTTCTCCATCAATACTTCGGTTGTTCCGATTATCTGGGAAGATACCAAGATCAACATACTGGATACACCGGGGTATTTTGATTTTGTGGGTGAGACCGAGGAGGCGGTAAGCGCGGCTGACGCGGCGATCATCGTGGTCTCCGGCAAGGCGGGAATCGAGGTCGGCACGCGCAAGGCGTGGGAATTATGTGAGCAGTATAAGCTTCCGCGCATGGTTTTTGTGACAGATATGGATATCGATGAGGCGAGCTACCGTCAGGTGGTACAGGATCTGCAGGAACTTTACGGGAAAAAGATCGCACCGTTCCATCTGCCGATCCGTGAGAACGGACAGTTCGTCGGCTACGTCAACGTGCTGCAGCAGCGGGCGAAGCGCTGGAAGGAGAACGGAGAGGTTGAGAAGACGGACGTTCCGGATTACTCCAAGGAGAATCTCGGCATCTGCAGAGAGGCTCTGATGGAGGCGGTTGCAGAGACGAGCGAGGAGTTCATGGACCGCTATTTCGGCGGTGAGGAATTCTCCGAGGATGAGATCCGCCAGGCGCTGCGCGTGAATGTGGCGGAGGGAAGCATCGTTCCGGTGCTCATGGGTTCCAATATCTTGGCGCGCGGCATCTACACGCTGCTAGTGGACATCGTGAAATATCTGCCAAGTCCGGAAAAGCGCACCTGCACCGGCATCAATGCCAAGACCAATGAGGTCTACAATGCGGATTACGATTTCGCAAAAGCAAAATCCGCCTATATCTGGAAGACAATCGCAGATCCATTTATAGGAAAATATTCCCTGATTAAAGTCAATTCCGGCGTGTTAAAGACGGACGACGTCTTATTCAACCAGCATAAGGATGTGGAGGAAAAGGTAGGAAAGCTCTACGTGATGCGGGGCAACAAGCCGGAGGAGGTAAAGGAGCTGCACGCGGGCGATATCGGTGCCCTGGCAAAGCTTTCCGGTGCGACGACGACCGATTCTCTCTCCACAAAGGCGAATCCGATTCTGTATATTAGAACAACCATCTCCACACCCTATACCTGCAAGCGCTACAAGGCGAAGAACAAGGGCGATGAGGATAAGATTTCGCAGGCATTGCAGAAGCTGATGCTGGAGGATCTGACATTGAAAGCCGTCAATGACAGCGAGAACGGACAGACACTTTTATACGGCATGGGCGATCAGCATCTGGAGGTCGCGGCGAGCAAGCTCTTCGAGCGATACAAAGTTGAGATCGAATTAAAGCGTCCGAAAGTGGCGTTCCGAGAGACCATCCGCAAGAAAGTCGATGTGGAGTACAAATACAAAAAGCAGTCAGGCGGACATGGACAGTATGGTCACGTAAAGATGACTTTTGAACCTTCCGGAGATCTGGAACAGCCGTATGTATTTGAACAGTGTGTCGTAGGCGGCGCAGTGCCGAAGAATTACTTCCCGGCAGTCGAAAAGGGCGTGCAGGAAGCGGTATTAAAAGGACCTATGGCAGCGTATCCGGTTGTCGGAGTGAAGGCGGTTCTCTACGACGGCAGCTTCCATCCGGTAGATTCCTCCGAGATGGCATTCAAGGTAGCGGCGATGCAGGCGTTTAAAAAAGGTTTTATGGACGCATCCCCGATCCTGTTGGAGCCGATTGCCTCCCTCAAGGTGGTTGTGCCGGATAAGTACACCGGCGATATCATGGGAGACTTGAACAAGAGACGCGGCCGCGTGCTCGGCATGAATCCGACGGAGCACGGTTATCAGGAGATCATCGCGGATGTTCCGGTGATGGAACTTTACGGGTACAACACAGAACTGCGTTCCATGACAGGCGGAAGCGGAACATTTTCTTATGAATTTGCACGGTATGAGCAGGCACCTTCCGATGTACAGGAGAAGGAGATCGAGGCAAGGGCATCCAAGGTAGACCGCGCGGAAGAGTAACAGCAACAGGTAAAAGCAGCAGAAAAGAGCAAGCGATAGAAAAGAAAGGAGGATGAGCAGAGATGAGAAAAGAACTTCTTGCGCTGGTATCGATGTTTGTCCTCCTTTTGAATGATCCGATGGTGGCACAGGCTTACATGATGGTTCCGACGGATGGCACCGGATGGGAGCAGAGCGGAACGGCTTCGATTGATCCGTTCCTCGGTGTGAACGATGACGCTGTGCATCTGGTGTATGAGTTAAACGGCGGTGTGAACCACAATGCCAACCCGGATGTGATCGAGGCGGAAGAACTTCCGTTTACGCTTGAGATTCCTGTCCGGGACGGTTATAATTTTGCCGGCTGGTATACGGACAGCTCCTACGATCACAAGATCACGGAGATCACGGAAGAAAATGCAGCGAATATGGTTCTGTTTGCAAAATGGACCAGACCGATTGACAACCGCTACAACGTCGAGATGTATTCCTATCAGACCGCGAGCGTGTTAAGCCGCAATCAAAAAGAATTAAAAGAGTGCAATTATGCGTTTCTGGATGATCTGGACATTCCGGGAATGCCGTCCACCAGAGAGAAAGACTATCTCGACAATCTGATCAGCAGCGAGGGACAGTGTCTGCAGGGACTCTGCTTCACACCGGATTACATTCTTATGACGGCGTATGCGGATGGATCCGACACGAAAGGATCCCTGATGATCTTTGAGCGTGAGACCGGAACCTATCTGGCGACGCTTGGCATGAAGGAGAAGAGCCACCTCGGCGGGATTGCCTTTGACGGGGAGAATGTATGGATCTGTCATTCCAATTCAAAGACGCTGGAGCGGATTCCATATGAATACATTGAGAGAATCGGAGCCGATGCACCCGGATACTGTGTGGACGCATCCGCACTTTCCGACGAATACAAGCTTGACAATATTCCGTCCTGCATCACCTGTTACGGCGGAAGAATCTGGGTGGCAACCCACACCAAATTCTTTGATTCCGAGATGCTTTCCTACAGCTATGATGAGGAAAATGATACGCTTACCTCACTCAGCAGCTACAATATTCCGAACAAAGTGCAGGGAATTGCCTTTGACAAGGGCGGTCAGGTATATCTGAGCACATCCTACGGACGCAACAGTTCCTCCTACCTGAAAGTATACGCATCGCTTCTGACGCTGACGAAGCATCCCAATGAGCCGTCGGCAAAGGTAGAGATGCCGCCATGCTCGGAGGAGATCGCAATTGCGGATGATAATGTGTATGTGTTGTTTGAATCTGCAAGCCTGCGTTATTTTGAGGGAACCGACGGCAAGGGCAACAGCAGCTCGCCGATTGACAAGGTGCTGGAAGTGACGGTGGCGTCGATCTGGTAAAAAATAAAAGAACAGCACAGAAGGAGCGGTTTTAAGAGCCGCTCCTTCTGTTTTTCATCAGGTTCATGATTTTGTCTGCTTTGGCAGATTCCTCCGCGGACATGTTCTGCTTTAGAATCTGGAATAAGAGATCAGTTTCCGGTTCGCTGAACTGGATGTTGTTTGATTTTGCGGAATTCATGGCAGAGAGCAGAAACGGCATCATCTCCTTGATGTCGGTCGGCTTTTTGGCTGTGGCAAAATTCATGAGAAACTGCAGCTTCTCCGGTGACATGTCAGCGAGAAGCGGATTGTTGTTTAAAAAATCGTAAGGCATAGGAATTCCTTTCTGTTTAGCTGAAGATGGTTTCGTAGGTCTCGAGCATGGAGAACATATTCGCAAGCATGTCGATGGTTTCCTGTTCTTTGCTGGTGCAGAAAGCGCGCAGATCGTTTAGCATGGCAACCACGTTGTTGCTGCCCTCATCGACAGAGCACATGGACATCACTTTGTCTTCCTGCGAGAACACCTGGACGGTGTTTTGCAGCTCCATATATTTTATCAATATGGCAAATTGCTTTTTTTGTGCATCTTTCATGTAGGGGAGCATGGTTTTTAACATCTGCAGTTCCCGTGTCTGTGTCATATAATCAAACGGTGTAAAAGGGGGTGTTTCGTTATGATCCATAAGAACCCTTTTTCTTTTAGTCTATGAGCGCGGGAGAGACTTTATGACCGGTAACGCATATCATATAGTACGCGAAGGCAAAAGGAAGCATCGAACAAAAGAGGCAGGACTTTTGCCGGAGCGTAATCATGTAAGCGTCTGCGGAATGGAGATAGGTATGCTTATTATAGAAGGTAACAGTGTATACGAGATCGATGAGGAATGTGTGCGAAAAAGAAAAGTCCCGGAAAAATGCCAGACGGCACAGAAATTGCAGATGCAGAGAAAACGGGATGCGGAGAGCGGCGCGGCGAAAAAGAGCGAACGATAATAAGAACAAAGTGTGCGCTTGCCGCACACTTGCGCGAACGAGCGGTATGCAAAGCATTATTTCCCTCACCGCGAGGTGCGCATCCCCGCGGAGCGTTTTTGTGTAATAGGAACGAAGTTTCCTATTACATAAAAAAGGGAGCGGCATTTGCCGCTCCCTTTTGGAATTCGTGTGCTTTTTTACTAGCAGCAGCCGAATCCGTTGCCGTTTCCGCATCCGCCGCAGCAGAAGAGAAGCAGGATAATCCAAAGGCAGCTGTCATTTCCGCAGCCGTTGCCGGAATTAAGACCGCAGCCGTTGCCACCGCAGCAGCACAGCAACAGGATGATCCAGAGAATGGAACCGCATCCGCCCTCGTTACAGGAACATCCACCACCACAGTTTGTTGCAGCTAAATCACTCATATTAAATCCTCCAAATTTTTTCTTACACTGTATCTTATGGCACCCCGAAAGATTTGTTACAAATTTTTCTAAAACAATTGTTATGCGTTCTCTAATTTGCTATGATGAACGTAGAAAAACAGAGCCAAATAGCGGGAGGGATGACCATGGGATTTGTTGTGATTGCGGAACCGGATGAAGTAAATGCGGCGCGCATTAAGACGATATTAGACAGCCTGGACAAGGATTTTTCCTATGCACTTGTCAGTTCAGCGGAAGCGGCGATACAGCTTGTGGAGCAGAATACCACCGACGTGTTTATCGCGGATATGCAGATGCCGGTGATTAAGGGAACAGAACTGTTTTCCATGATTGAGATGATGTCTCCGGAGACCATACGGGTCGTGATGACCGACGGCGCACGGATCGCAGATACCGTGGCATTTATGAATGAATGCCGCACCTTTAAGATTATCATCAAGCCGTGCCGTGTGGCGGACGACCTCATGGCTCCGATCCGTGCAGCCTTTCATTATAAGGAACAGCTGGAGCGGGCTGCCAGACAGGAGCAGGAGCAGGAGGCTGCGTGCAGCATGACGGAGCAGGCGTATCTGGAGCGCCGCCGGATGTGGCTGATGCGGGCGAGCAACAATAAGCGGGCACAGGATGTGCTGGCGGAACTGATGAAAGTAAATCTTTCTTTTTCGGATATGGAAGCGGAGCGTAAGGAACGCCTCGGGCGTTGGTATGCCTGGATTGTATCCGAATACATCAACTGCGTTTCGTGCGGAACCGGCGATTTTAAGACGGCGGTGGAGGATCTTGCGGCATTCGGCAACCGGCCGGAACAGCAGGGATATTTTGAACTGCGGTGTGCTTCCGATGAGACGATCGACCCGGAGCGGATGAACGAGATCGCCTATATTCTGCGGATCATCACCGGACTGTGCAAGGATATCTTAAACGGCTATCGGATTATGGCAATCTTAGAGCCGATGGAAAAAGTCTATGTGCTTCGTGTGCGCATACAGATGAATAAAGATTCATTCAGAATTAAAAACGCGACATTGCGGGAAGGATTGTCCCGGGCAACGGAGCTCGCGATTGACGCGCTCGGCTACAAATCTGTCGTCATGAACAAAGAACAGGAGACGATTTTTAATCTGGCGTTACGGCGCTGAATGTCATAGTGTCTGCCATTGCTATAACAAAACATTATACCTGGTATAACTTTTTATTCATTGACAAATAGAACAAGAAATGTATAGTATAAGAAGACGGTATAATTGTATACAATTATGCAAGCGGTTATTTATGCAACGATCAAGAAAGATTATACGACGGAGAGAAGCAGTGAAGGAACCGCCGCATTGGATGATGGCAAAAGGAGTGCAGCTATGAGAGAAGTCGTAATGAATAAGAAAACGAACCTGCTACAGTTGGAAGAGCATTTTTATCAGCTCGTGGATGTGGAAGAGCCGAACGTATTCCACAATCTGTTCCCGTACAGTGAGATACCGAAGATCGCATTCAATGATCGTATTGTCCCGCACAACATGCCGGAGAATATCTGGATTACCGACACGACGTTTCGGGATGGCCAGCAGTCGAGAGCTCCTTATACAACGGAGCAGATTGTGACGATCTATGACTATCTGCACAAGCTGGGCGGTCCGAAGGGACTGGTCCGTCAGAGTGAATTTTTCCTGTACAGCAAAAAAGACAGGGATGCTGTCTACAAGTGCCTGGAAAGAGGGTACAAGTTTCCGGAGGTTACGAGCTGGATCCGTGCAAGCAAACAGGATTTCCAGCTGGTGAAGGACATTGGACTCAGAGAGACCGGTATTCTGGTAAGCTGTTCGGATTATCATATTTTTTATAAGATGAAGATGACCAGACGCGAGGTCATGAATCTGTACCTGAGCGTGATCCGTGAGTGTCTCGAGACAGGGATCAGCCCGCGCTGCCACCTGGAGGACATTACAAGGTCGGATATTTACGGGTTCGTCATCCCGTTCTGCGTGGAGCTGATGAAGCTGATGGATGAGTACAAGATTCCGATCAAGATCCGCGCGTGCGATACCATGGGATACGGCGTGAATTTCCCGGGTGCCGTGATTCCGCGGAGTGTGCCGGGCATTATTTACGGACTGACCACGCATGCCGGCGTTCCGTCGGAGTTAATCGAGTGGCATGGACACAACGATTTCTACAAGGCGGTCAATAACTCCACAACCGCATGGCTTTACGGCGCAAGCGGCGTCAACTGTTCCCTGTTCGGCATCGGAGAGCGCACCGGAAATACACCGCTTGAGGCGATGGTCTTTGAGTATGCGCAGTTAAAGGGAACGCTTGACGGCATGGATACAACGGTCATTACAGAACTGGCAGAATATTTTGAAAAAGAACTCGGCTATGTACAGCCAAGCCGCACACCGTTTGTCGGAAGCAACTTCAATGTGACGAGAGCGGGAATTCATGCGGACGGACTGCTCAAGAACGAAGAGATCTACAACATTTTTGATACGGGGAAATTCTTAAACAGACCGCCTCTGGTATCGGTGTCCAACACATCGGGTCTTGCCGGAATTGCACACTGGATCAATTCTTACTACCATCTGCCGAAGGAGAAATGGGTCGATAAGAACTCGGACCTGGTTAAGAAAGTAAAAGTCTGGGTGGATGCACAGTATGAGGACGGACGTGTGACGGTACTTACGGATTCCGAACTTGTGGAAGAGATCGGAAAATGCTGCAGAGAGTTGAACATCACGATATAGCATGAGGTAAATAGATGAGTGAGGATAATTATTCGCTGAGTTCGCGCGTGTTTCATACGATACGTGAAAATATACTGTCCGGAAAATATGCGACGGACGAGGAATTAAAAGAAAAATCCATCGGCGAGGAACTGGGCGTCAGCCGGACGCCGGTCAGGGAGGCGCTGCGCCAGCTGGAACTGGAGGGTCTTGTGACTATTATCCCGAACAAGGGAGCCTATGTCGTCGGAATTTCCCAGAAGGATATCCGCGATATCTATGAGATCCGTTCCAGACTGGAAGGACTCTGCGCAAGGTGGGCGTGCGATAACATCACAAAGGATCAGCTCGATGAGCTGGAGGAGAACATCTATCTGTCGGATTTTCATTCTTCCAAGGGGAATTCCGAGCAGGTGGTGGAGCTCGACAACAAGTTCCATGAAATTTTGTATGATGCGTCAGGCAGCAAGGAACTGCGCCACATCCTGCGGGATTTTCACCACTACGTGCAGCGCGTGCGCAAGGTGACGCTCGCCGTGCAGGAGAGAGCGGTCAATTCAAACGAGGAGCACCGCAAGATTGTGGAGGCGCTAAAGCAGCATGACGGAGCCAGGGCGGAAGAACTGGCAGACGCACATATGCGAAACACCATTAACAATATGGATCATTATGGCTGGGACAATCTGCTCAAGCAGTAAGGGCGGAAGATGCCATGTCAGATAGAACAGAATCACAGCACAGAAAGGAAGCAACCATGGAAAAAATCAAAATGACAACGCCACTTGTAGAGATGGACGGAGATGAGATGACACGGATTCTCTGGAAAATGATCAAAGACGAACTGTTGTATCCGTTTATCGATCTTAAGACAGAGTATTATGATCTCGGTCTGGAATACCGCAACGAGACGAACGATCAGGTTACCATAGATTCTGCAAATGCAACGAAAAAGTACGGGGTTGCTGTAAAATGTGCGACGATCACGCCGAATGCCGCCCGTATGACGGAGTACCATCTCAAGGAGATGTGGAAGAGCCCGAACGGAACGATCCGCGCCATGCTGGACGGAACGGTATTCCGCGCGCCGATTATCGTCAAAGGAATCGAGCCGTGCGTAAAGAACTGGAAAAAGCCGATCACGATCGCAAGACACGCATACGGCGACGTCTATAAGGCGAGTGAGATGAAGATTCCGGGACCGGGCAAATGTGAGCTGGTCTACACGGCAGAGGACGGAACCGAGACAAGAGAGCTGATCCACAATTTTACCGGTGCGGGCGTGGTGCAGGGACAGCACAACCTCTGCAATTCCATCGAGAGCTTTGCGAGAAGCTGCTTTAACTATGCGCTTGACACGAAGCAGGATCTGTGGTTTGCAACCAAGGATACCATTTCCAAAAAATACGACCACACCTTCAAGGATATTTTCCAGGAGATTTTTGACAGCGAGTATGCGCAGAAGTTCAAGGATGCCGGCATCACATATTTCTACACGCTCATCGATGACGCGGTGGCGCGTGTGATGAAGTCGGAGGGCGGCTATATCTGGGCGTGCAAGAATTACGACGGCGACGTAATGAGCGATATGGTATCCAGCGCGTTCGGTTCGCTTGCAATGATGACCTCCGTGCTTGTCACACCGGACGGAAAGTATGAGTACGAGGCTGCCCATGGAACCGTACAGCGCCATTATTATAAGCATCTGAAGGGGGAGGAGACCTCCACGAACTCCGTTGCAACTATTTTTGCATGGACAGGCGCGCTCAGAAAGCGTGGAGAGCTTGACGGCAACCATGAACTGGAAGAATTTGCCGACAAGCTGGAAAAAGCTTGTGTTAAGACCATCGAGGATGGTAAAATGACAAAAGACCTTGCGCTGATTACAACCATCGCTAATCCGGTTGTGTTAAACAGTGAAGATTTTATCAAGGCAATTCGGAACACGTTAGAAGGAATGTTATCGTTA
The DNA here is from genome assembly GCA_902781225.1 of uncultured Lachnospiraceae bacterium. Classification (GTDB taxonomy): domain Bacteria; phylum Bacillota; class Clostridia; order Lachnospirales; family Lachnospiraceae; genus Roseburia. The sequence continues at coordinate 64,110 of CACZIN010000001.1, forward strand.
TGATTTTATCCTGTCAGAATATTTCCAAGTCATTCGGGACAGACGAAATTCTAAAAAATGTAAGCTTTCATATTGAAGCGAACGAAAAAGCAGCGATTGTCGGCATCAATGGTGCCGGCAAGTCTACGCTGCTTAAAATTATTATGCAGAAAGAGACGCCGGATACCGGCGAGGTGATCCTTGCAAAAGACTCCACCATCGGCTATCTGGCGCAGTATCAGGATATGTCCGGACACCGGACCATCTACGAGGAGGTTCTTGACGCAAAGCAGAACATCATTGAGATGGAGGAGCGCCTCCGCGGGATGGAGACGCAGATGAATACGCTCACAGGGCAGGAACTGGAGACGCTTCTGGACGGTTATCACCGGTTAAGCCACGAGTTTGAACTGCTGGGCGGCTACACCTACCGCAGTGAAGTGACGGGAATCTTAAAGGGACTCGGCTTTTCGGAGAGTGAATTTGACCGGCAGATGAGCGAGCTTTCCGGAGGTCAGAAGACGCGCGTGTCGCTGGGCAAGCTCCTTGTGACAAAGCCGGACGTCCTGCTTTTGGACGAGCCGACCAACCATCTGGATATGGAATCGATCCGGTGGCTGGAGGGATTTCTGATGAACTATAAGGGAGCGGTCGTGATTGTATCGCATGACCGCTATTTTCTGGACCGCGTCGTCACAAAGGTGGTGGAGATTTTCCAGCATCAGGGGTTTGTCTATCAGGGAAATTACACGGAATTTGCGAAGAAAAAAGCAAAGATCCGGGAAGACCTGTTAAAGCAGTATTACAACCAGCAGCGGGAGATCAAGCACCAGGAAGAGGTCATTGCAAAGCTCAAGTCCTTTAACCGTGAGAAGTCGATTAAGCGGGCGGAGAGCCGTGAAAAGATGCTGGATAAGATCGAGCGTCTCGAGAGGCCGACGGACGAGAACACGGACATTCATATTGTACTCGAGCCGGATGTGACAAGCGGCAACGATGTGCTTACGGTGGAGCATTTAAGGAAGGCGTTCGGCGCACATACGCTGTTTAACGATCTCTCCTTTGAGATCAAGCGCGGGGAGCGCGTGGCGTTGATCGGCAATAACGGAACCGGTAAGACGACGATTCTTAAAATCATCAACGAACTGCTTCCGGCGGACGGAGGAACCATCGTGCTCGGGTCGAATGTGCACATCGGGTACTACGATCAGGAACATCAGCTGCTCCATATGGAGAAAACGATCTTTGAGGAGATTGCGGATGACTACCCGCAGTTAAACCACACGAAGATCCGCAATGTCCTGGCGGCGTTTTTATTTACGAACGATGATGTATTTAAGCGGATTGCAGACTTAAGCGGTGGGGAGCGCGGGCGCGTCTCCCTTGCCAAACTGATGCTTTCCGATGCAAATTTTCTGATTCTGGATGAGCCGACCAACCATCTGGACATCACGTCCAAAGAGATTTTGGAGTCGGCGTTAAACCAGTACACCGGAACCGTCTTTTTCGTGTCGCACGACCGTTATTTTATCAATCAGACCGCAACCCGGATTCTGGACTTAACGGGCGAGACGATCGTCAACTATATCGGCAATTACGATTACTATCTGGAAAAACACGACGAGCTCACGCGGATCTATGTGGAGACAGAGCCGAAGGCGCAGACGGCGCAGATGACGGCACAGACGGTGGCGCAGGACGGAAACGGAACGGACAAAAAAGCGGACTGGCAGGCACAGAAAGCCGAGCAGGCGCGCATCCGCAAGCTTGAGAATACGTTAAAGAAGGCAGAAGAGCGCATAGCAGAGCTTGAGGATCTGATCGCCCGCATCGATGAGGAGTGCGCAGATCCTGCCAATGCAACCAATTCCGCGAAGCTCGGCGAACTGACCGGCAGACAGAATGAATACCGGAGCGAGCTGGAAAAATGCTACGAGGAATGGGAGCAGGTATCGATGGAGCTTGAGTCGTGAGGGGTGCCGTCTGGTTGTTAAATTTTTGACACATTGACAGATATCTGGTTTATCACTATAATAAAAGAGATGTTTTGATAGAAAGGTGGGCATCACCATGCAGGAAAAAGAAATATCACAGGCTGTCATTCGTCGAATGCCGCGGTATTACAGATATCTGGGAGAATTGCTGGACGCCGGGGTAGAACGTATTTCTTCCAATGATCTGAGCCTTAGGATGAATGTCACCGCATCCCAGATTCGTCAGGATCTCAATAATTTCGGGGGATTTGGCCAGCAGGGATATGGATATAACGTAAAGTACCTATATGAGGAAATCGGCAAGATTCTCGGCTTGAACCAGCAGCACAATATTATTGTGATCGGTGCCGGAAATCTCGGTCAGGCACTCGCCAATTATGTGAAGTTTGAAAAGCTGGGATTTATGATCATCGGACTGTTCGATGTCAATCCGGCGTTGGACGGCGTGACCGTGCGCGGGATCAAGATCCGCATGCTGGATGAGCTGGAAGATTTCTGCAGAGAGAACAAAGTGGACATTGCGGCGCTTACCATGCCGAAGGAAAAAGCGGACGCCATAGCCAACCGTCTGGTCGGTCTTGGCATTCACGCAATCTGGAATTTTGCACATGTGGATCTGGAATTGATCGATAAGGACGTTGTAGTGGAAAATGTCCATCTCTCGGACAGCCTGATGCAGTTATCCTACAATATTGTGAAGAATCAGCGAGCCAAAGAGAACAGCCGTCAGACAGATTAAAAGAGGTCCTGCATAGCAGGATCTCTTTTTTACTCTAATAGAAAACTTCGTTTTAGTGTTTTAATAAGTATGAAGCCGGATGTGATGCCGGCAGGCGGGAGGGAAAAGATGCGATATATCGTAAACAGCCGGGAGATGAATCTTTATGACAGCCGGACAATCGAGGAATTTCATGTGCCCCAGGCAGTGTTGATGGAGCGCGCTGCGCTTTCTTTCGTGGAGGCGCTGCGCCGGGAAAAACGGAATACGTCAAGAACACTCGTTGTCTGCGGCAGCGGCAACAACGGCGGAGACGGCTATGCGATCGCGCGAATGCTCATGCAGGCGGGAAACACCGTCGATGTATTGGAAGCGCCGCACACAGGAAAAGCGTCCGTCGGCAATCAGCTTCAGAAGAAGATCTTTCTTGCTTACGGCGGTAAGATTCTCCCGGAATTTCCGGAGGACGCATCCTACACACTTGTGATCGACGCGGTATTCGGCGTGGGATTGTCGCGCAGTGTGGAGGGAGAATATGCAGCGCTTATCGACCGGATGAATGCCATGGAGGGGGCGAAGGCTGCGGTTGACATTGCTTCCGGCATTTCAGCGGACAACGGGAACGTGCTGGGAACCGCTTTTCGGGCGGATCTTACGGTCACGTTTGCGTTTGAAAAGGTGGGATGCCTGCTGTGGCCGGGCAATCAGTATGCCGGAAAAGTCGTTGTGGCGGACATCGGCATTACGCCGGATGCATTCGGGGAGCGCAAGCCGGCAGTGGCGGTGTTGGAAGACGCGGATCTCTCCCTTCTTGCCGCAAGGGAGAGCCACTCCAACAAGGGAACGTTCGGCAGACTTCTCGTGATTGCCGGAAGCCAGGGGATGTCCGGAGCGGCATATCTCTGCGCGAAGGCGGCATATTTAAGCGGCTGCGGGCTGGTACGCATTTTTACACCGGAGGAAAACCGCGCCATTTTACAGACGCAGCTTCCGGAAGCGTTGATTACGGCGTATTCCTCCAAAAAGGCGGAGGCGCCGCTTCTTTCGGAGGCCATGAGCTGGGCGGACACGATCGTGTGCGGACCGGGGATCGGCACCACGGATGCCGCGGCAGGACTGGTCCGGGCGGTGATCAAGAACGCGGCGGTTCCGGTGCTTTTAGACGCGGACGCGCTGAACGTGATTGCAAAAGATACAAACCTTCTGCTTCTGCCGCACACGGAGCTGGTGGTGACGCCGCATCTTGGAGAGATGAGCCGTCTGACCGGTGATTCGGTGGCATATCTGCAGAATCATCTGATTGAGGCGGCGGATGAATTCGCAAGGCAGTACAACGTCATCTGCGTCTTAAAGGATGAACACACGGCTACCGCGATTCCGTACAGCCAGACATGGCTGAATGTATCCGGCAATGCCGGGCTTGCAACGGCGGGAAGCGGGGATGTCTTAAGCGGCATCATCGGCGGACTGATGGCGCAGGGGATCCGTGTGGAACAGGCGGCGCCGCTCGGCGTCTACCTGCACGGAAAAGCGGGCGAAGCGGCGGGCGCTCGGCGCTCCATGCGCGGCATGACGGCGTCGGATATTCATGACGGAATGTGCGAGGTACTCTCGGGACTGGAGCAGACGCAGTCACAGACAGGAAAAGATGGCATATCATAGTGTTGGGAAAATAAAATCAAAATGGAATACACCCGTGAAAAATGGCAATACTATCCGTAAAAGATCCAGAGAGAAATGGAGTGGAAAGTATGGTAATTCGACGTGGGGATATCTTTTATGCGGACTTGCGGCCGGTGGTCGGCTCGGAACAGGGCGGTGTGCGTCCGGTGCTCATCATACAGAATGATATTGGAAACAGACACAGTCCGACGGTCATCTGCGCGGCAATCACATCGCAGATGAACAAGGCAAAACTTCCGACACATGTGGAGCTTGACAGCCACAAGTACGCGCTGGTAAAGGATTCCGTGGTGCTGCTGGAACAGCTGCGGACGATCGATAAGACGAGACTGAAAGATAAAGTGTGCCATCTGGATCATCAGATCCTTGTGAAAATAGACAAGGCACTGGAGATCAGTCTGGAACTCTATACATAACTTGACTATTATGCGCGAAAATGTTATGATTTCTGATGTTTTAGTGTGTAATACCGGAGATACGAAAGAAAGGAAACTATATGGATGATGGTTGCAGCCCCACTGTGGGCATCCTCATTTTTGCAGGATTTGTCATATTAGATTTTGTGGTTTTTGGCTTTATCGCCGCCATGCAGAATTTGAATGAGGCTGCCATAGAACGTCTGGCGGGAGAGGAAGACCGCGGTGCGAGACTTCTGCGGCGCTATACGGATAAGAATGAAAGATATACGCATGTCTGCGAACTGGTGGTTTTAATCGTGCATATGCTGCTCGGTTTTTTAGAGGTGCCGCTCTGGCGCGCGTATTTTCTGCCGGAAGATGCGGGAAGTGTCATGTCGGTTCTTGTGGATGTCGTTATTTTTGCGGTTCTGATTCTCATTGTGCTGGTGTTTGGAATCTACACGCCGCAGAAAGTGGCGTCCAGAAAGCCGGAAGCCTGGGCACTGCGCCTGGCGGGACCGGTACATGTGGTGGAGCTTCTTTTTTATCCGATCATATTCTTAATGGACGGCTTATCCAACCTTCTGGCGCGCGTGTTCGGCGTCGACCCGTTAAGCGATACGGATGATGTGACGGAGGAAGAGATTATCTCCATGGTGAACGAGGGTCATGAGCAGGGTGTGCTCCTTGCAAGCGAGGCGGAGATGATTCATAACATCTTTGAGTTCGGCGACAAGGAAGCCAAGGATATCATGACGCACCGCAAGAATATCTGTGCGCTCGACGGAACCAGAACGTTCCGCCAGGCACTGGAGTTCATCAAGGAGAACAACTATTCCAGATTCCCGGTGTTCCTGGATGACATCGATAACATTATCGGTGTCCTACATATCAAGGAGGCTCTGGAACTGAGCCTGGATGCGGCGGTTTACGATACGCCGGTCTCTAAAATCAAGGGGTTGATCCGCGAGGTGGATTTCATTCCCGAGACGCGCAACATCAATTCCCTGTTTGCCATGATGCAGGCAGCCAAAAGCCATCTGGTGATCGTTGTGGACGAGTACGGGCAGACGGCGGGCATTGTTGCGATGGAAGACATTCTGGAAGAGATTGTCGGAAACATCGAGGACGAGCATGATGAAGAGACGAACATGATCGAACTGCAGCCGGACGGAAGCTATCTGATGAGCGGGATGGCTCCGTTTGACGAGGTTGTGGAAGTGCTGGGCATTCCTCTGGACGAGGAGGACGACTTCGAGACGTTAAATGGTTTCCTGATCTCACTGATCGATAAGATTCCGAGTGACGACGAGGTATTTTCGACAACCGCACACGGGTATCTGTTTGAGATTCTTTCCGTAGAGAACAAGATGATCCAGAAGGTACACGTAATCAAGATTCCGGAGGAGAAGGCTTCGGACGTCGAACTGGCAGACGGGACTTGCCAGAATGAAGAATAAATGTTAAAATAATAAACCGGATTTCAACAGAAAAGAGGAAAAAACATGTCAGGACATTCAAAATTTGCCAACATTAAGCACAAGAAAGAAAAAAATGATGCGGCAAAGGGAAAGATTTTTACCATTATCGGAAGAGAGATTGCTGTTGCAGTAAAAGAGGGCGGTCCTGACCCTGCCAACAACTTCAAGCTGGCACAGGTCATCGCCAAGGCAAGATCCAACAATATGCCGAACGATACGATCGAGCGCGGTATCAAGAAGGCTGCTGGAGACGGCAACTCGGTCAATTACGAATTCTGTACTTATGAAGGCTACGGTCCGAGCGGAACCGCCATCATCGTAAAGTGCCTGACGGACAATAAGAACCGTACGGCTGCGAATGTGCGCAACGCGTTTACAAAGGGACACGGCAGCATCGGTACACAGGGCTGTGTATCTTATATGTTCGATGAGAAGGGACAGATCATTGTCGCAAAGGAAGATTACGAGGGCGATGCGGATGAGCTGATGATGCAGGCATTAGACGCAGGAGCTGAGGATTTCTCCGAGGAGGAAGACAGCTATGAGATCCTTACGGCGCCGGATGATTTTGAGGATGTCCGCAAAGCGTTGGAGGATGCAGGCATTCCGATGGCAGAGGCTTCCGTTACCATGCTTCCGCAGAACTATGTGGAGCTGACGGCAGAGGAGGATCTGACCAACATCAACCGTATTCTGGATCTTCTGGATGCAGATGATGATGTGCAGGAAGTATTCCACAACTGGGATGAATAATAAATTTACAAAAAGAGGGCAGACCATAGCAGATGGTCCGTCCTTTTTTTGTAAAACGCTGGAATTGTAGGGTGAAATGGTATATCATAATATTGTATATGCTTTCTGTGAAAAACAGGATGTTTCCGATACAAGGAGGTTTTTATGAAAAAAATACTTTTTGCAGCTTCTGAGTGCGTTCCGTTTATCAAGACCGGGGGACTTGCGGACGTCTGTGGCGCGCTTCCCAAGGAATTCGACAAGGAAGAGTGGGACGTGCGGGTTGTCATTCCGAATTATAGCTGTATTCCGGAAAAATACCGCAGTCAGTTTGAGTATGTGACGCATTTTTATATGAGCGCCGGTACTTATATCCAGGACAAGTACGTCGGGGTGCTTCAGTATGTGCTCGACGGCATCACCTATTATTTTATCGATAATCAGGAATACTTTAATTGCACCGTGCCTTACGGGGACATCCGGTTCGACATCGAGAAGTTCTGCTTTTTTGACAAAGCGGTGCTCTCCATTTTAAAACAGATCAACTTCCGGCCGGATCTGATTCACTGCCACGACTGGGAGACGGGACTGATTCCGGTTTATCTGAAAAACGAGTTCCAGGCGGATTCTTTTTACTGGGGCATCAAGTCGGTCATCACGATCCACAACTTAAAGTTCCAGGGAATCTGGGATATGAAGACGATGCAGGGACTGACCGGTTTTTCGGCAGATCTGTTTACGCCGGATAAGCTGGAATTCCAGAAGGACGCCAACATGCTAAAGGGAGGGCTGGTGTATGCGGATTACATCACGACCGTCAGCGATTCCTATGCGAATGAGATTCAGACAGAGTATTACGGAGAAGGGTTAAATGGTCTGCTCTCGGCAAGACATTATGACATGCAGGGAATTGTAAATGGAATCGACTATACGGTTTACAATCCGAAGACGGATTCCAAGATCTATGTCAATTACGATGCTGCGGATTTCCGCAAGAAAAAGCCTTCCAATAAGATGAAGCTGCAGGAAGAACTGGGACTTGCTGTCGACAAGAAAAAATACATGATCGGTCTGATCTCAAGACTGACGGACCAGAAGGGGCTTGACCTCATCAATTATGCGATCGACCGCATTGTGGACGATTATACGCAGTTTGTGGTTATCGGAACCGGTGATCCGCAGTATGAGAATATGTTCCGTCACTATGCATGGAAGTACGGCGACCGGGTGTCGGCGAATATCTGTTACTCGGACGAACTTGCCCACAAGCTGTACGCGGCTGCGGACGCTTTCCTGATGCCGTCGCGGTTTGAGCCGTGCGGACTGACGCAGTTAATCTCCTTCCGTTACGGAACGGTGCCGATCGTGCGTGAGACGGGCGGACTTCGGGATACTGTAAAGCCGTACAATGAGTACGAGAACACCGGAGACGGTTTCTCGTTTGCAAACTATAACGGAGACGAGATGTTAGGTGTGATCAATTATTCCAAACATATCTATTTTGACCGCAAGAAGCAGTGGAACCAGATGATTGACCGCGGAATGGCAAACGATTATTCCTGGAACAATTCCAAGGGACGCTACGAGGGATTATACCGCTATCTTCTGGGAGAAGTATAGCTTGAACTGACATAATACGGCGCTGGATGATACATACTAAGCAGGGTGCAAAATTGCACTCTGCTTTTTTGTGTAAGCAGAGGATCCTGCATGCAGGATTCTTTCAGGTAATTAGTAAAAAGAGAAGACCGAAGGAGAAACTATGTCAGAAAAACAGGAACAGAAAAATGAAGACATCCGGGAATTCGGACAGGTTGCGTTGAATAACAACCGGGAGAACAACCGGATCTCACTTTTAACGATTATCGGCGAGATCGAGGGGCACGACTGTCTGCCGGCGACGACCAAGACCACCAAGTACGAACATGTGCTTCCGAAGCTGGCGGAGATGGAGGACAACCGGGATACGGAAGGGATTCTGCTGCTTTTAAATACCGTCGGCGGCGATGTTGAGAGCGGACTCGCCATTGCCGAGATGATTGCGTCGATCAGCAAACCGACGGTATCGCTCGTGCTCGGGGGCAGTCATTCGATCGGGGTGCCGCTCGCAGTCTCTACGGATTACTCGTTTATTGTCCCGTCGGGCACCATGGTGATTCACCCTGTGCGCATGAGCGGGACCGTCATAGGTGCCAAGCCGACCTACGATTATTTTAAGCAGATGCAGAACCGGATTTTAACCTTTATCGCGTCGCATTCAAAGGCGGGCGAAGAGCGGCTGGAGGAACTGATGATGAACACGGGAATGCTGACAAAAGACCTTGGAACTATCTTAGTCGGGGAGGAAGCGGTCCGGGAAGGGCTGATCGACGCCGTGGGCGGAATCGACGCCGCGTTTTTAAAACTGCATGCGATGATTGACGCCGCAAAGGGAAAAAATTATTAAGAAACCTTTTAATGACAACCGCCCTCAAATATGTTAAAATTGGTCATGTATGTATAAGTTTGACAGATTTTTACGAATCGGATAAGGAGGCTGCCATGTCATTATTACAGGCGATCTTGATGGGCATTATACAGGGACTGACCGAGTTTTTGCCGGTGAGCAGTTCCGGGCATCTGGCACTTTTTAAAATACTGTTTGATGTCAATACCGACACGGGAATTTTATATGATGTATTACTTCATGTCGGCACGTTGATTGCGATCTCCCTGGTATACTACCGGGACATCTTAAAACTGGTGGTGGATGGATGCTGCATCATCCGCGACGCCGGGTACAATGTGATTGTCTTCTTCCGGAATAAGACCGGCAAAGAGCAGAGGGCGTACCGGCGCATGATTAACAGCAGCTACCGCAAATTTGCCATGTTGATTATCGTATCGACAATACCGACCGGAATTATCGGCTATTTCTGCAAGGATGTCGTGGAGATGGCTTCCGAGATTCTGATTGTTCCGGGCATCTGCCTTATTGCGACGGCAGTGCTGCTTTTGATCGCGGATCACTGCAAGGACGGCGACAAGCTTCCGAAGAACGTCACCTACACGGATGCGTTTTCCGTCGGAATCGCACAGGGAATCGCGACGCTCCCGGGACTTTCACGCTCCGGTACGACGATTACCGCCTGCCTGCTCGCAGGCTATCAGCGCAATTTCGCTGTCAAATACTCGTTTCTGATGTCGATACCGGCGATTCTCGGCGCGCTTGTTCTCGAATTAAAAGACGCCACAGACCTGGCGGTGTCGGGAACGGAGATTGTCTACTATGTGATCGGTATGGCGGTTGCGGCAGTTGTGGGATATATCTGCATTAAGACGATGCTTGTCATCGTCCGCAAAAAGAAGTTTACCGTTTTTGCCATTTACTGTCTGCTCGTTGGCGCATTGTCCATCGGCGGTTATTTTTATCTGGCATAACGGTTTTGGAGGTTAGTAAGTTTTGGCAACAGGGAATAAAAAGAGTACATCTGGGAAACGAAAGGCACAGACAAGCCGGAAGGGAAATACAGGACGGAAGAAAAAGACGGCTGCACAGCAGCAGGAGGATTTTACCAGGGAGGTCATTCTCTGGATCATTGTAGCGGTATCTATTTTATTATTTATCAGTAATTTCGGAATCGGGGGAACCATCGGCAATGCTGTGAGCCGGTTCTTTTTTGGCGTCATGGGACTGATCGCGTATGTGTTCCCGGTGCTTCTTCTGGTCGGTACCTTTTTTGCTGTTTCAAACAGGGGCAACCGGGTGGCAACCGTGAAGCTTGTGGCGATGATTCTGTTCGATCTGTTCTTATGTATGCTGATCGAGCTGTTGACCAAGGGCTCGGCAGTTGACGGTGCCGCGGCGGCATATAGTTACAGTTTTGAACACCGGACGGGAGGCGGATTCATCGGCGGACTTCTGACCTGGATTTTCTGTCCGAATTTCGGTCTGGCGGGTTCTTACGTCATCGATGCGATCATGTTAATCATATCACTGGTGTTAATTACAGAGCGCTCGGCGCTCCGCGGAATGCAAAAGGGCGGGAAAAAAGTCTACGAATCCGCGCGCAGCGGAAATGAGCGCCATAAGGAACGCGTGAGAATCCAGCGGGAAGAGCGGGAGCAGCGCAGGGAGGAACAGGCATTGCGGCGGATGGACCGCAAGGTGGAAGGGGTTGCCATTGACACCCGGGTGCTGCCGCGGCAGAATGCCCTCGAACATTCCGATGAGATCAGTGAGCTGAATGCGGAGGATTATCTGGAGATGCCGGAGGTACTGGAAGAAAAGATTGTGCCACTCACGGCAGACGGCGGATATCCGCCTGCAGAGAATCTGACGCCGTCTGCATTCTCGGACGAAGCCCTTGCGGCCGTGTCGACGGAGACTTCGCAGAACGTATCCGCATGGAGGCCGGAAGGCGGGGCAACGCAGGGAGCATCCTGGAATACCGCACCGGTGGAAGCATCGTGGGATGCGGCAACGAAGCCGGAAGACCCATGGAGCAGCGCAGAAGCACAGGAACAGCGAGATCCTTGGAGCAGTGCGGCAGCACAGCAGCCGGAAGATCCTTGGAACACTGCAGCAGCACAGCAGCAGAAGGATCCATGGAGCAGTACAGCAGCACAGGAAACCGCGTGGGAGGAGGCTGCGCCGGATACCACGATGAAAGAGACAACGGAGGCACCGGCAGTGGCGCCAGCCAGGACGGAAGCTGTGTCCGCAGGCGGAGGAAATGCCGCACATACCACATCTGCATCTGCGGCATCCGGTGAGAGTGTACCGGCAGAGAAGATGCCTCCAGAGCGCCCGTATGTATTCCCTCCGGCAGACCTTCTGACAAAGGCGGCGAACAAAGCCGGCGATTCCAGACAGCATCTGCAGGAGACCGCGATGAAGCTGCAACAGACCTTAAAGAATTTTGGCGTGAATGTCACGATTACCAATATCAGCTGCGGTCCTGCCGTGACGCGCTATGAATTGCAGCCGGAGATGGGAGTAAAGGTCAGCAAAATTGTCAATCTGGCCGACGACATCAAGCTGAATCTGGCAGCGGCGGATATTCGTATCGAGGCACCGATTCCCGGAAAGGCGGCGATCGGTATTGAGGTTCCGAACAAGGAAAACGTCATGGTTTCTTTTAGAGAACTGGTAGAGTCGGAAGAATTTAAAAAGCATCCGTCAAAGATTTCTTTCGGTGTCGGAAAGGACATCGGCGGAAAGGTGACGGTGGCGGATATTGCCAAGATGCCGCATCTTCTGATTGCCGGTGCGACGGGTTCCGGTAAATCCGTATGTATCAACACGATCATCATGAGCATCCTCTACAAGGCGAACCCCAAAGAGGTCAAGCTGATTATGATTGATCCGAAGGTTGTGGAACTGAGTGTCTATAACGGCATTCCGCACCTGATGATACCGGTGGTCACCGACCCGAAAAAAGCGGCGGGTGCACTGCACTGGGCGGTGGATGAGATGACAGACCGTTATCAGAAGTTTGCCAATGCCTCCGTGAGAGACTTAAAGGGTTACAACGCGAAGATCGAATCCCTGCCGACAATCGAGGGCGATCCGAAGCCGGAAAAGCTGCCGCAGATTGTGATTATCGTGGACGAGCTGGCGGATCTTATGATGGTATCGCCGGGCGAAGTCGAGGAATCCATCTGTCGTCTGGCACAGCTCGCAAGAGCGTGCGGCATTCATTTGATCATTGCGACACAGCGTCCGTCGGTCAATGTCATTACCGGTCTGATCAAGGCGAATATGCCGAGTCGTATCGCCTTTGCCGTGACCTCGGGCGTGGATTCGAGAACTATCCTGGATATGAACGGCGCCGAGAAGCTCCTCGGCAAGGGAGACATGCTGTTCAGCCCGCAGGGCATTCCAAAGCCGGTGCGTGTGCAGGGCGCATTTGTATCGGATGAGGAAGTATCTGCCGTTGTAGGGTTTATCAAGGAGCAGAACGGTCAGGTGACCTACAGTGCGGAGATGGAGGAGAAGCTGAGCAATATGGAGTCCGCCAACACCACAGTTGCCATTGATTCCGGCGCGGATGCGGGGGATGGCAGGGACGTCTATTTTGCAGATGCAGCGCGTCTTCTCATGGAAAAGGAAAAAGGTTCCATCGGCATGCTTCAGCGGTATTTTAAAATCGGTTTTAACCGTGCGGCCCGCATTATGGATCAGCTTGAGGAAGCGGGTATCGTAGGTCCTGAGGAAGGCACAAAGCCGCGGCGGGTTTTAATGTCACCCGAGCAGTTTGAGCAGTATGAAGAGGAATATCTGTAACAAGATTCATATAATAAAATATACAAAGCCGCTCTGACGGCGGGATGGAGGAGACATTATGAAGAGTGATATTGAAATTGCACAGGAAGCCCGGATGGTACATATTCGCGAGGTTGCTGCAAAGCTTGACATTCCGGAGGATGATCTGGAATTGTACGGAAAGTACAAGGCAAAGCTTTCGGATGAACTGATCTGCCGGGTTTCCGACAGAAAAGACGGAAAGCTGATTCTTGTGACTGCAATCAATCCGACACCGGCGGGAGAGGGAAAGACCACCACAAGTGTCGGCCTCGGTGAGGCGTTCGGCAGGCTTGGAAAAAGGGCGGTCATCGCGTTAAGAGAGCCGTCCCTTGGTCCGTGTTTTGGAATCAAGGGAGGGGCAGCCGGCGGCGGATATGCGCAGGTTGTGCCGATGGAGGATCTGAATCTGCATTTTACCGGAGATTTTCATGCAATTACCTCTGCCAATAATCTCCTGGCAGCGCTTTTGGACAACCATATCCAGCAGGGCAACGAGCTTGGAATTGATCCGCGGCAGATTGTCTGGAAACGATGCATGGATATGAACGACCGTGTTCTCCGCAATATTGTCGTTGGTCTGGGAAGCAAGATGGACGGAATGGTAAGAGAAGATCATTTTGTCATCACGGTTGCGTCGGAGATTATGGCTATTCTCTGTCTGGCGGACGATATGCATGACTTAAAGCGCCGGCTCGGACGGATTATTGTCGCATATACGTTTGACGGAAAGCCGGTGACCGCGGACGACCTGAAAGCGACCGGCGCGATGGCGGCGCTGTTAAAGGATGCATTAAAGCCGAATCTGATCCAGACATTGGAACATACTCCTGCCATTGTTCACGGGGGACCGTTCGCCAATATTGCGCATGGATGCAACAGTGTCCGCGCTACAAAGACAGCCTTAAAGCTCGCGGATTATGTGATTACGGAGGCCGGCTTTGGCGCAGATCTCGGCGCTGAAAAATTCTTCGACATCAAGTGCCGGAAAGCGGGGCTGGCACCGGATGCCGTTGTGCTGGTCGCAACCGTGCGTGCGCTCAAATACAACGGCGGTGTGGCGAAAGCGGATCTTGGCGCAGAGAATCTGGACGCGTTGAAGAAGGGTATCGTCAACCTGGAGAAGCATATTGAGAACCTGCAGAAGTTCGGCGTACCGGTTGTGGTTACCTTGAATTCCTTTGTCACAGACACAAAGGCGGAGACGGATTACGTGGAGCAGTTCTGCAGGGAACGCGGATGCGAGTTCGCACTTTCCGAGGTATGGGAAAAGGGCGGCGAAGGCGGCATCGAGCTTGCCAACAAGGTGCTGCTTACACTGGAGCAGAAGGAAAGCCATTTCAAGCCGTTATATCCGGATGATATGAGCCTTGAGGATAAGATCGCAACCGTTGCGAGAGAGATTTACGGTGCCGACGGAGTGACCTATTCCGCAGCTGCCAAGAAGGAATTGAAGAGAATTGCCGATATGGGAATGTCATCCTTCCCGGTCTGCATGGCAAAGACACAGTATTCTCTCTCGGATGACCAGACGAAGCTTGGAAGACCGACCGGTTTTACCATCAACGTGCGCGAGGTTTACGTCTCGGCAGGAGCCGGCTTTGTCGTTGCAGTCACCGGTTCGATCATGACGATGCCCGGACTTTCCAAGAACCCGGCGGCGTACGGTATTGATGTCAATGATGACGGAGTCATTACCGGATTATTCTAAGAGACAGAATGGAGGATACGTATGACACAGATCATTGACGGAAAAAAGATTTCACAGGAGATCAAGGACGAACTGCGCGAGCAGGTTGCGGAACAGAAAAAGCTTGGAAAAGAGGCGGCACTTGCAGTGATTCAGGTCGGAAACGATCCGGCTTCCAGCGTGTATGTCAATAACAAAAAGAAAGCCTGCGCCTATATCGGCATCGGTTCCCTGTCCTATGAACTGCCGGAGGAGACGACGGAGGAAGAACTTCTTGCGCTGGTAGAGAAGCTGAATCGTGATGCTTCGGTAAACGGAATTCTGGTGCAGCTTCCGCTTCCGGCGCAGATTGACGCAGACAAAGTGATTCGTGCGATCGCGCCCGAAAAGGATGTAGACGGATTCCACCCGGAAAACGTCGGAAAGCTTGTGATCGGAGAGCCGGGATTTGTCTCCTGCACACCGGCGGGAATCATCCAGCTCTTGAAGCGCTCCGGAATTGAGATGGAAGGAAAGCATTGTGTGATAATCGGCAGAAGCAATATCGTGGGAAAGCCGATGGCGCTTTTAATGCTGCGCGAGAATGCCACGGTCACCATTGCACATTCCAGGACACAGAATCTGCCGGAACTCTGCAAAACGGCGGATATCCTGATCGTTGCAATCGGAAAGCCGCAGTTTATCACGGCGGATTACATCAAGGAAGGGGCGGTTGTCATCGATGTGGGCATTCACCGCGATGAGAACAACAAGCTGTGCGGGGATGTCAGATATGATGAGGTTGCGCCGCATACGTCGGCGATCACACCGGTTCCGGGCGGAGTAGGGCCTATGACCATTGCAATGCTGATGCATAATTGTGTGGAGTCCATGTTGCAGTAACAGATGTAGAATCCATATGGATGAAAGAGTGAGAGGAATCGTTTCATATGAAATGTGCAAAGTGTGGGGCAGAGATCAAAGAGGGATGTATCTACTGCTCCGTGTGTGGAAATGCGGTACAGATTGTGCCGGATTACAGTGTGTTAGAGGATGACTATCTGCGTTCTCTTCTAAAAGAGGAGGAATCTGCCGGGAAGGAACCGGCGCCGGCACAGGCAAAGCAGCAAAAGCCCAAACAACCGCAGAAGAAGAAAAATCGCCGGCTGCCGTTTCTCATCGGAGGAATTCTGCTGGTGCTTCTCGTTCTGGCGGGAATCCTGATTAAGGTTGCGATCGATCACCGAAATGCCAATTCTTACGACTATCAGATGGAACAGGCGGCCATGGCGGCCGATGCGCAGAATGACGGGGAGGCGCTTGACTATTACGAGCGCGCGCTATATCTGTATCCAAACGATATTACCGCGCGTGAGAAGATGATTGAAATCTACGAAAAACAGAAAAATACCGATGCGGCAATGGTGCTTCTGATTGAGATCATAAAGCTTGATCCCACCAATGAGGACGCGTACAGAGATCTGATCGCCATCTATGATGCGAGAGAAGATTACGACAGCATTCTGGATCTGGAAGCGGAGGTCGATGCCGAGGATCTTAAGAATAAGGATAAGATTCTGGATTTGTTTGCGGATTATATGACATCTGCACCGCTGATTACGGATCCTGAGGGAGATGTGCCGTCCGGAAAGTATGATGAGGCGCTCGAGGTGGAGATTGCATCGACAGACGGGGATGCCATCTACTATACGATCAATGGAGATGAGACCGAACTGGATGCCAAGACCGGAACGAGGTATTTTGTCGGAAATCCGCTCGTCTTTGATGAGAGTGGAAAATATACCATCGCGGCGGTCTGCCGGAACGATAAAGGAATCTACAGTTCCGTGACGTATGCCGATTTTGAGATTGAACTTGCACCTCCGGATTTTGCAGAGGTGTCGCCGGACGGAGGCCGTTTTTATGAGCCGACACTCGTGACGCTGACTGCAGAGGAGGGATGCAGCATTTACTATACCTGGGACGGAACCGATCCTACCACGGCGTCTGCGCGCTACACGGAGCCGTTTGAGGTGCCGGAGGGCAACAATGTCCTGTCCGTACTTGTGGTAGACAAAAAGACCGGATTGGATAGCGGCGTTTACCGCGCCAATTTTATCTATTATCCGTAAAAAGGAATTGCCGCAATAAGCATAGCCCGCCTTTGGATGATAAGTAATATTATAAGAAACATACTTGGAGATTTCCATCTGAAATCCCACGGTGTGGTCTTTTAATAATATTACTTATCAGCGCAAAGTACAATACGCTTATTGCGACAATCCCCTTTTAGAAGATCACTCGTCGTCCGCCGGTAAAAATTCGACGTGGTCCGTATCCATTGCACCGACTCTGGCAAGTGCATACACTTCGGTACCCTGATCGATCAGCTTCTCACGTCCGGGCTGGAAAGACTTTTCCACCAGAACGCCGAGACCGGCGATGGTCGCATGCGCCAGACGCAGAAGACGGATCGCTCCGGTCGCAGCCTCACCGTTTGCAAGGAAATCATCGATAATTAAGACGTGATCCTCCTCGGAGATGTACTTCTTGGAGAGCGTCAGCTCGTAGTTCGTCTCTTTGGTAAAGGATGTGATCACAGTCTGGTAGAGATTATCATTTAAAATCTGAGAAGGCTGCTTCTTCAAAATTACCATAGGAACGCCCAGCGCAGATGCGGTCATGAGTGCAGGAGCAATTCCCGAACTTTCGATGGTAACCACTTTCGTGATGCCTCTGCCTTTAAAATGTGCGGCAAATGCCTCCCCGATCTGTGCCATGAGCACCGGATCCACCTGATGATTGATAAAACTGTCTACCTTAAGAATGTCTTTGTTTAATGCCTTTCCTTCGGAAAGAATCTTTTCTTCCAGTAATTTCAAAATCGTCACCTCTCAATAGTATATTTGATGGTTCTATTGTACCATAAGTCGCTGCATGAAAGAAGTGCTGTTTTGGAGAAATGTCCCGATTTTAGAAAAGCTCGGCATAGAGCAGTTCAATCATATGATCGGTAAAGGATTCCGAAAGGGAGGGATACTGCTGAAGTAGCAGCTTTTCCATCACTTCGTAGCGGGAAAAATACAGCGCCTCCTCCGGCTGATCGCTGTCGACGGACTGATCGATGACATCGGCACGGTAGGTATCCAGAAACCATTTGAGGATCTCATCCTGCAGCGCATCTTCTGTTGCGGTCGCATCTTTGAGCTGCTTGATCTGTCCAAAGGAACGGATGCCGATCCACAAAAATATGACGAACATGATTCCCATGACAAGCCCTGTCAGGATTCTGGCGGCACCGGTGATATGGATCGGAAGAACGCCACAGAAAAACAGCACTAAAAGGATCAGTCCGATGATGCCGACACCGGTAAAGGTGTAGGCGGTAGACTTCATATCTTCCGTCTGGGAAGCCTTGGACCGGTAGGCGTGTGAATGTGCGGTGAGCGGTGGAGTATCTCCTCGGCCGCCTTCCGCTGTTGTGCCGGTGGAAGCTGCCGAAAGTTCTTCCATGTCATCCGGGGAGAAGGCATCCGGGCTGTCTTTTGATTTGTCTTTTGATACAGAGAGCGACTCCACCAGATCCACGCCGCAGTCCGGACAGCGGACGATTCCCGCTACATATTCGTTTTTACATTCTGGACACCACATAATAAGTTCTCGCTTTCTTTGTTTTCTTTTCTTTCATTATAGGAGATTTTATAGACTACCGCAACCAAAGAATGTTATAATGAACCTGCTATGAAGATTACAATTTTATGTGTTGGAAAAATCAAAGAAAAATTTTACAGAGATGCCATCGAGGAATACGCCAAGCGCCTGACGCGCTATTGCAAGCTGGAAATCATCGAGGTCGCAGATGAAAAGACGCCGGACGGCGCAAGTGCCACGGAAGAAATGCAGATCCGGCAAAAGGAGGGGGAGCGTGTGCTTGCCCGTCTCGAGAAGTGCAGGCAGAGCAGTTCCTATGTCATGGCACTCGCCATAGACGGCAGGGAACTCGATTCAGTCGAGCTCTCACAGAAACTGGAAAAACTGGGAACTGACGGGATCAGCCATGTGATCTTTTTGATCGGCGGGTCACTCGGCATGTCAAAAGAGCTGCTTGCGGCGGCGGATTTTAAACTCTCTTTTTCCAGAATGACGTTTCCGCACCAGCTGATGCGCGTGATTCTGCTGGAGCAGATCTACCGCGGCTACCGCATCATGAACCGGGAACCTTACCACAAATAGCGGCAGCCTATTCGGTAAAGTCCCTGGAATACAGAACGGTTCCGTCCGGATTTAAGGCGGTCAGCCGGATGGCGATGCCGTTTATGCCGGTCTCGTCTGCAATCTGCGCGCGCAGCGTGGAAAAAGTAGAGGCATAGCTGTCAAAAATGGCGTCATACAGCTGCGTCAGTGCGTCTGCGTCTGCATCATCCGACATATCATATGCCTTAGAGAGCGTGTACTGGAACACCAGCGTATCGGAATCTGCGGTGACAATGTCCAGGGTGTATCCAAGATCCTGGGAATTGACGGCGTCTGTCATCTCCTGAAACTGATCCGCCTGTGTGGCATACCAGTCATCCAGCGATGTTTTTTTACATCCCACCAGAGCCATTCCCATGCAAAAAAGTGCGAGCACGCACAGCAACATTTTGTGTCTTTGAATTTGATATCCGGTCATAACGGTCTCCTTTTCCCTGTAGAAGCTTAAAAATCTATCATCAGTATAGAAGTCCGCCGCACGACTTGTCAAGCGTACGCGCGGCAAATGTTGAATCGGCGGTCAAACGGTGTTACAATAAAGTATACTTTAGAAATAAGGGGGATTGCAGTATGAGAATGTATGATTTAATTTTAAAAAAGAAGCAGGGCGGGGAACTTTCCACGGATGAGATCCGCTATATGATAGAAGGTTTTACGGAGGGAAGCATTCCGGATTATCAGATGTCCGCCATGACGATGGCGATCTGTTTTCGCGGAATGACGCCGCGCGAGACGGTGGATTTAACGCTTGCCATGAGGGACAGCGGAGATGTGCTGGATCTCTCGGGAATCAAGGGGGTAAAAGTCGATAAGCACAGCACCGGAGGCGTGGGAGACAAGACCTCGCTGGCGCTGACGCCGATTATTGCGGCGCTCGGGGTTCCGGTTGCAAAAATGTCCGGCAGGGGACTGGGGCATACCGGCGGAACGATCGACAAGTTAGAATGTTTTGACGGGTTTACGACCGCGCTCTCCGAGGAGCAGTTTGCCGAGAATGTCAATACCATCGGGATTGCCATTGCGGGACAGACCGCCAATCTGGCTCCGGCGGACAAGAAATTATACGCGCTGCGCGATGTGACGGCAACGGTGGATCAGATGTCGCTCATTGCCAGCTCCATCATGAGCAAAAAGCTGGCGTCCGGAAGCGATGCGATCGTCTTAGACGTCAAGACGGGCAACGGCGCTTTTATGAAAAAGCTTGAGGATTCCAGAGCGCTCGCAAAAGAGATGGTCTCCATCGGTACGATGGCGGGTAAGAAGACGGTGGCTGTCATCACGGATATGGATCAGCCGCTGGGACGCGCTGTCGGCAATTCGCTGGAGGTACGGGAAGCGATCGATACCCTGCGCGGAGAGGGGCCGGCTGATTTCAAAGAAGTCGTGTTTGCACTGGGCAGCCAGATGCTTATGCTCGCAGGTCGGGCGGCGGACAAGAAGGAAGCCTGCGCATTGATGGAGGGCGTGATAGAGGACGGCTCGGCGCTCGATAAATTTGCCCAGTTCGTGCGCGCACAGGGCGGAGACGCTGCACCGGTCTATGACACATCCCTTCTGCCGGTTGCGGGAAAGACACTGGCGGTCACGGCAAAAGAGAGCGGATATGTGCACCGGATTCTGGCGGAAGACATCGGAATTGCCTGCATGACCCTGGGAGGCGGAAGAGAGACCAAGGAGAGCGCGATTGATCTTTCCGTTGGTATTATTCTGGAGAAAAAGAACGGGGATGCGGTAAGTGACGGCGAAGTGCTTGCCACGATTTATGGCAATGATGATGCCAAGATGCAGGCGGCGTATGAAAAAATTGCACATGCCTACGAGATCGCCAAAGAGCCGGCGGCTTTCGTGCCGGTGGTCAGAGAATATATCTTTCCAGAATAAGACGGTATTTTTCCTCATATAGTGCTATATGAGAAAAAATAGCAGAACTTCAGCGGGTTCACAGATTTCGCTGCGCGAAAAAATTGTAGATAACCTGGAGCTTCCCAAAGACCTCATGCTCGGGGCGGCGATCGTGACCGTCACCGGCAGAGGGGAAGCTGTGATTTCAAATTATAAAGGAATCCTGGAATACGAGGATTCCTTTATCCGGGTGCAGACAAAAACCTGCAGGATACGGATTACCGGTGTCCGTCTTGCCATAGATTATTACACGAATGAAGAAATGAAAATAACGGGCAGCATTGATACGATAGAGTACGAGAACTGAGACAATGCTGCTCTCTGTGATCAAATATTTTCGCGGTTATGTTCATGTGAAGCTGACGGGATATGCACCGGAACGGTTCTTAAATCTGTGCGGGAACCGGAATATCCTGATCTGGAATTTAAAACCGTGTGAAAATGGATATACTTTTTGTATCAGTGTCGATGCATTCCGGCAGCTGAAGCCCATCCTGAAAAAAACCAAAACGCAGATCCGGATTCAGAAGCGTGTGGGAGTGCCGTTTTGCGCGTTTCGCTACCGCAGACGTTATCTTTTCCCGGCAGGCTTGCTTTTTTTCTGCTTTTTGCTGTATGATCTGTCCGGATTCATCTGGAATATCGAAATCAACGGGAATTCCTATCTGACCACTGAGACGATTCTGGATTTCCTGGAGGAGGAACACGCATCGTTTGGGACGAGAAAATCCCGGATTTCGTGCGAGAATCTGGAAGAAGCCATGCGGAGCCGCTACCGGGATGTCATCTGGGCTTCCATCAAGATTTATGGTACAAAGATGACGGTCGATATTCAGGAAAACCTCTTGCCGCAGGAAGAGTATGAGGCGAAGAGCGACGAGCCGCAGGACATTGTCGCCGCCAAAGACGGCGTGATTACCGAGATGGTGACGCGCGTGGGCACACCGCTTGCCGCGGTGGGAGCGGAGGTAAAGAAAGGCGACATCTTGGTCTCGGGGCGCATTGAAGTGCTAAACGACGACGGGGAGATCATGCAATACCTCTACCGTCCGTCCGATGCGGACATCAAGGCGAAGGTGCTCTATTCCTACCGGGATGTGATTGATGGCACCTGGGTGGAGATGGCGCCGACCGGGAACACGAAGGATTGTTACAGCATCACGCTGTTTGATAACGTGTTCGACTGGCCGCTTTTCCGGAATCCGTTTGCAGAGTACCAGGTGCAGACGGAGAGCAGGCAACTCCATGTGGCGGACAATTTCTATCTGCCCGTGTGGCTGAACAAAAGCGAGTTCACAGAGGTCGAGCAGGTGCGGCACGAGCGCACCGAGGAGGAGATCCGTCAGATTGCCACAAAGAATCTCTCGGATTACATCAAAGATTTGGAAGAAAAAGGTATTCAAATTATATCAAAAAATGTTATTATAAAAAGCACGGGTGAAAAATATGTGGTAAGCGGCGATCTGTGGGCGCACGAATCCATTGTTTCCTATCAGCCGACAGAGGTTTACGATACCACAATGCAAGAAAGGCAGAATGAAAATGAGTCTGACTGAAGTTTCGTTAAATATACCGACAGACCACATGGCGAATGTGTTCGGTCAGTTTGATGTCTATATCAAGAAAATCGAGCGTACCTTAAATGTGACGGTGGTTGTCCGGGGAGAAGACATGAAAATCCTCGGAGACGAAAGACGCTGCAGGCGCGCGCAGGATGTTTTCATGCAGCTTGTGGAATTGTCCAAACGCGGAAATGTCATCACGGAACAGAATGTCAACTATGCGCTGGCATTGATGGCGGAGGAAAAAGAGTCGGCGATTGTGGAGATCGACCGCGACTGCATCTGCCACACAATCAACGGCAAGCCGGTAAAGCCCAAGACACTCGGTCAGAAAGCCTATGTGGATGCCATCCGCGAAAAGATGATTGTGTTCGGCATGGGACCGGCGGGTACCGGTAAGACCTATCTGGCGATGGCGATGGCAATCACCGCGTTTAAAAACGAGGAGGTCGGGCGGATTATCCTCACCAGACCTGCGATTGAGGCGGGGGAGAAGCTTGGCTTCCTTCCGGGCGATCTGCAGAGCAAGGTTGATCCTTACTTAAGACCGCTTTATGACGCGCTGTATCAGATTATGGGTGCGGAAAGTTTCCAGAAGAATATGGAAAAGGGACTGATTGAGGTGGCTCCGCTTGCCTACATGCGCGGACGTACGTTAGATAACGCGTTTATCATTCTGGACGAGGCGCAGAACACGACGCCGGCGCAGATGAAGATGTTTCTGACCAGAATCGGTTTCGGTTCAAAGGCGGTCATCACCGGTGACGCCACCCAGAAGGACCTGGCGCCGGATGCCGCATCGGGCTTGGACATTGCGCTGAAAGTGCTGCGCAATGTGGAGGAGATCGGTATCTGCGAACTGACAAGCCAGGATGTCGTGCGGCATCCGGTGGTGCAGAAGATTGTCAAGGCATACGAGGATTATGAGAAGCGCGCCGGAAAGACGTCCGGCACGAGAAAGAATACGAACAGAACCGGAGCGGGCAGAACCGGTACGAGAAGCAGGAGAGAGAACACGAATGGATGATCGCTATGTGGCAAAGAGAGTAATATATCTGCTTGGCATGTCTGCCGCAACGATCCTGTTTACGACAGCGGCGGCATTTATCAGGGGACAGTATCTCGACGAGTGGATCGTCCTTGTTATCATCAATCTGGTATTTCTGGCATTGTGGTTCTTTTTATTGGAGCACTGCCGGATGAAGCGGAGCATTGCGGGGAACCGGGAGACAAGCTACCGGCGTATTTTTGCAGGGTATCTGGCGTCACTTGGCGTGACGGCGGTCTGCCTTGTACTTCCGGAATTTTCAAGACCTGTGATGCTATCTGCCATTTTGATGCTCGGCGTGGGGAATATCGAGCTTTCCCTGTGCAGCGGACTCTTTTTCTGCAGCCTGCTCGGTCTTTTGTGCGGTGGAACCATCCAGGAATTCTCCATGTATATCCTGCTGGTTCTGATCGGAGCGGTGGCAGCGGACGCAGTGGAAAACAGCAAAAAGCAGTTCTGGTATGAATGGTTTGCCGGCATGGCAGGCATGCTTCTTCCGGTTCTGTTTTACTATCTGACCTACCGGGAGATCGGCGTCCGGATCATGGTATCTGCCGTGGCGGACGGCGTGGTCGTCTTTTTGTTTTTGCATCTGTGCTACCGGAAGCTGGCGGATGCAAGAAATGCGGAAGTGGATGAGGTCATGGTTGACATTACCGATGAATCCTATCCGCTGGCGCGGGAGCTGGCAAGTTTTTCCAAGGCGGACTACCGGCATGCAAGGCGTGTGATGCTTGTGGCAGCGCGCTGCGCCGCTGTGGTGGGAGCCGATGAGCATGTGTGCAGTGCCGCGGGGATGTATTACCGCATCGGGGTACTGGAAGGTGTGCCGCTTGCCCAAAACGGTGTGAAGATGGCGCAGAAAGCCTGTTTTCCGGAGAAAGTAATCCGCATTATCGGGGAATACAACGGGGAAGAAGCCCTGCCATCCACCATCGAGTCGGCGATTGTACATATGGTGGACGGGCTGTTGAAAAAGCTTGAGGTCCTGGATGAGGATACCGTTGGCAGCAACTGGAACCAGGATATGGTGATCTATCAGACCTTGAATGAATATTCTGCCGCGGGGCTGTATGACCGTTCCGGGCTTAGCATGAATATGTTTTTGAAAATACGGGAATATCTTGTGAACGAGGAGGCATTACTGGTATGAGCCTGAATTTAGAAGTCGAAGTGGACGTGCCATTTACATTTGATTATGAAACGCTGGCGGGCGAGGTTGTCGCTTTTACCATCGACCATGAAGGTTTTCCTTATGAGGCGGAAGTGAATCTGACGCTGACGGACAATGAGGGCATTCATGAGATCAACCGGATGTACCGGCAGATTGATGCGCCGACGGACGTTTTGTCTTTCCCGATGCTCTCCTATGAGCAGGCGGGCGATTTCTCGGCGCTGGAAGAGGATTATGAGGATAATTTTAATCCGGATACCGGGGAGATCATACTGGGAGACATTGTCATCTCGGTGGACCGGGTGAGAGAGCAGGCTGCCGCTTACGGACACAGCGAGCGCAGGGAATTTGCGTTCCTGATCGTGCACAGCATGCTTCATCTGTTCGGGTATGACCACATGACGCCGGAGGACGCGGCAGTCATGGAGCCGAAGCAGAGACAGATTCTGGAGGAGATGAACATCTCGCGTGATTAACGAACGGCGGCGCAGCAGCGCTTCCGAAAGGATTTGAGGTACTTTTATGGGCAATAACAAAAGGAAAAATACGACAAGTTTTCTGGCGCAGGGCACAATCCTCGCGGCGGCCTCGCTGATCAGCCGTGTGATCGGACTGATTTACCGCATGCCGCTGACGGCGATTATCGGGGATACCGGCAACGACTATTATGGCAGTGCCTATACCATCTATAATATTTTGTTAATTATTTCGTCCTACAGCCTGCCGCTCGCGGTATCCAAACTTGTATCGGCAAATATCTCACAGGGCAGAAGACGCAATGTCTACCGCATCTTAAAGTGCGCGCTGATTTTTGCGCTGGTGTCCGGAACCGCTGCCGCGGCAATTCTCTATTTCGGAGCGGATTTTATTACGGGTACGCTGCTTAGAACCCCGCTTTGTATCTTTGCGTTAAAGGTCCTGGTGCCGGTTCTTGTGATTGTTGCGGTCCTAGGCGTGATGCGGGGCTTTTTCCAGGGACTTGGCACGATGATGCCGAGTGCCGTATCCCAGATCTTAGAGCAGATTGTAAATGCGATTGTCAGCGTGTGGGCGGCGTATGTCCTTTTTTCCTACGGTTCCAAAGCCGGAGCACTTTTAGGCAATGCCGAGGATTACGGCGCGGCCTACGGTGCGGCGGGCGGAACGATCGGAACCGCTGCCGGAGCGCTGACCGCGCTGCTGTTTGCGGGTTTTGTCCTTGTTGTCTATCTGCGGGTGTTTAAAAAGACGCTTCGCAAGGAGCGGAAGACAAGCGCGGATTCGTACGGAGAGATTTTTAAACTGCTGATCATCACCATTATTCCGGTGCTGGTGAGCAGCACGATCTACAACTGCAACGCCACCATTGACCAGGCGGTCTACAAGAATATCGCGGCATGGCAGGGATATTCCAAGACGGACTACGGTACCTGGAACGGTATCTATACCGGAAAATACCAGGTGTTAATCAATGTGCCGTTGGCCATTGCATCCTCCCTTGCGGCATCGAGTGTGCCGGCGCTCTCGGCTGCTTATTCGAGCGGAAAACGGGGCGAGGCAAAGCGGCAGATCGGGCTTGCCACACGCTTTATCATGGTCGTGGCATTCCCGTGTGCGGTCGGAATGGGCGTGCTTGCCTCCCCGATTCTTCAGATGCTGTTTGGCGATTCCTCCGAGCTTGCGGCAAGAATGCTGCAGACCGGTTCCGTGGCCATCATTTTCTTCTCCCTGTCGACTCTTTCCAACGGTCTGCTGCAGGGGATGAACCGGATGAAGGAGCCGATCAAGAATGCAGTGATTGCGCTGGCGCTTCACTTGATTATTCTGGTGGCGCTGATGCTTGGACTGGATCTGAACATTTTTGCGGTGATCATCGCAAATGCATGTTTCGGACTGATCATGTGCATTTTAAATGCGCGCTCGATCCGCCGTTACAGCGGATACCGTCAGGAAGTGCGGCGCACGTTTTTCGTGCCGGCTGTTTCGGCGGCCGGAATGGGCGTGGTGGTATGGCTCGTTTACCGTCTGTTCCTCTATCTGCTTCGGAGCAATCTGATCGCAACGCTCGTATCGATTGTTGCAGGAGTCTTTACCTACGCGGCACTGCTTTTGATGCTTAAGGGGCTGACCGAGCAGGAAATCCTGCGCTTCCCGAAAGGCAGAACGCTTGTAAAACTCGCGCGGAAGATGCATCTTTTGCGTTAATTGAATAAAAAGGAAAGAACTGGCAGATACTTATCGCAGAGAATGGGAGGACATTATGAAACGGACGATAGGTATTTGCCTTTTTGCGGCAGTGATGCTGTTTGTCGGAGGCTTGTGCGGGAAAACCGCATTTGATGCGGGAAGGATCCGTACGGCAGAGGAGACGGAGACGGTCACGGAAGATGCCGCTGTGGCACAGACGGAGCGGACTGCGGAGAGCATGCAGATCCAGAAAACCTGCCGCTATCTGCTCCGCATGGATGACGACGGCATCTTAAAGGTCTATGAAGCGGACGGGACAACCCTTTTATTTGAGACCAACATCCGTGCGGAACGGCTTTCCGCGCAGACGAGGGAGCAGCTTTCCGACGGAATTCCGGTAGGTGATGAGAGAGAACTGTACGATCTGCTCGAAAGCTATTCCAGCTGACGTAGGAGAAGGTATTCATTGAATGTTACAGGGCTGTGTGGTAAAATTGTTACGGTTAAGAAGAACGGACAGAATGATACAGCGGTTAGATAAGAGGTTGAAATGACAGATATAGATGTTACGGTGATCGGTGGCGGCGCGGCAGGACTTATGGCGGCGGTCAGTGCAGCCAGGTGCAGCGCGAGAACACGGGTGATCGAACACATGGACCGGATTGGAAAAAAGATTCTATCCACCGGCAACGGAAAATGTAATTACACAAATGCAGTGCAGGGGCTTTCCTGTTATCGTGGAGAGAACCCTGCTTTTGTGCTGCCTGTTTTCGAGCAGTTCGGGCAGGAGGACACCGTGCGCCTGTTTGAAGAACTTGGAATCTATCCGAAGATCAAAAACGGTTACTATTATCCGGCAAGCGAGCAGGCGGCGTCCGTCGTGGAAGTGTTTGGCATGGAATGCGATTACCTCGGCGTTGATCTGTGGACGTCCTGCGGACTGAAATCCATGCAAAAAGCCTGTGACGGGTATGAAATACGCACCACAAAAGGCGCGTTTTCAACCAAAACAGTGATTTTTGCGCCCGGATTGCTTGCAGCGCCCAAGACAGGAAGCGACGGAAGTGCATTTCCATATATAGAAGCACTTGGTCATCATTTTGTAGATGTGGTGCCTGCTCTCGTGCAACTGCATGGAAAACAGGCATTTTTCAAGAAACTTGCAGGAATTCGTGCAGAAATGCAGGTAACACTCCACCTGGAAAATGCGCAATTTCAACCAAAAAGCAGCCGTGGGGCAACCCGGGGAGAAAAGCCTGACGCGGTGTGCAGTGAGCGGGGCGAACTTCAGCTTACGGCTTCCGGAATCTCGGGTATCCCGGTCTTTCAGATCAGCCGTTATGCGACAAGGGCGCTCGCGGGCGGGATGCACCCCTACGTGCTGATTGATTTTGCACCGGATCTTACGGACAAGGAGTTTTTTGACCTGCTGTCAGAGCGCTTCTATGAGAATGCGCATGGCAAGAGCGCCGGGGAGGCACTGATCGGTCTGTTTAACAAAAAGCTGAGCGAGGTGCTGCTCTCCGAAGCCGGTATACGGTCAGAGCTCTATGCCGGGGAAGTGGCACGCGCCACGCTGCACCGGCTGGTGAAGTGTGTCAAGAATTTCCGGGTCGATATTACCGGAAGCAACGGAATGGAAGCGGCGCAGGTATGCGCAGGCGGCGTTGACACGGAGGAGATTGACGCCACAACGCTTGCATCAAAGCTGGCAGACGGTGTTTATTTTGCGGGTGAGGTCATTGATATAGACGGCACCTGCGGCGGTTACAATCTGCAATGGGCATGGTCGAGCGGTTTTGTGGCGGGGATGCATGCAGCAGAGGAAGGAATGTCAGAACAGAAATGATACGGATCAATCAGATAAAAATGCCGCTACATCACGATGCAGCGGCACTGGAACAGAAAATCAGAAAACGGCTGGGTCTTTCGGGCAGGCAGGAACTTCGCTACCGGATTATCAGAAAATCCATTGACGCGAGAAAGAAACCGGAACTGTCGTTGGTGTATTCCGTGGAGGTTTCCACTGCCGGAGAAGAGAAAATCGTAAAAAGGGCAAACGATCCGAATGTTACGATCGTAAAGCAGACTGGTTATCATCTGCCGGAGAATGTTTTGCCAACGCCGTCCATCCCGCCGGTGATTGTCGGTGCGGGTCCTGCGGGACTTTTCTGCGCGTATGCGCTCACGATGAGCGGATGCGCACCGGTTGTCCTTGAACGCGGGCGCTCGGTGACGGAACGCACAAAGGATGTGGAGCGCTTCTGGGAGAGCGGAATTTTAGATACGTCTTCCAACGTACAGTTCGGAGAGGGAGGCGCAGGAACTTTTTCGGACGGCAAATTAAACACACTGGTCAAGGATCCCACCGGCAGGAACCGGTTTGTCCTGGAGACCTTTGTGAAATTCGGAGCGCCGGAGCAGATTCTCTACGAGAATAAACCGCACATCGGAACGGATATTCTTGCCGGTGTCATCAAAAACATGCGTCAGGCGATGGAAGCACGCGGCGCCAGGTTTTGCTTTGAGAGCTGCATGACAGATTACCGCAGGGAAGCGGACGGAAAGATGTTCGTTGAGGTCAACCACAAGGAGTGGATTAAGGCATCAGGACTTGTGCTTGCAATCGGTCACAGTGCGCGTGACACCTTCCGGATGCTGTATCAGAAGCAGGATCTTGTCATGGAGGCAAAAGCGTTTGCGGTCGGGTTCCGTGTGGAACACCCGCAGGAGATGATGAATCTGCAGCAATATGGAGCGCTGCATGCACACGAGCTTCCGGCAGCCCCCTACAAAGTGACGGCGAATCTTGCAAACGGCAGAGGCGTATATTCCTTCTGCATGTGTCCGGGCGGATATGTGGTAAACGCATCCTCCGAGGAGGGCAGACTAGCGGTCAACGGAATGAGCTATTCCGGACGTGACGGAAAAAACGCAAACAGCGCGATTATTGTGGCGGTAACTCCTGACGATTTTGCGGGCGAAGATCCGCTTGCCGGCGTCCGTTTTCAGGAGATGCTCGAGGAGCGGGCATTCGCTATCGGAAAAGGGCGGATTCCGCAGCAGCTTTTTGGCGATTATTGCAGCAATCGCGCCTCGACGTCTTACGGGGCGTTTGAGAGCGCCGCAAAAGGCGCATGTGTGCTTGGAAATCTAAGAGGTCTGCTGCCGCAGACACTGGAAGAATCCTTTATCGAGGGAATGCACGCATTCAGCAGGAGAATTCCCGCATTTGACCGGGAAGATGCCATTCTCTCCGGCGTGGAGAGCAGGACATCGTCGCCGGTGCGCCTGGTGCGCGATCCGAAGCTTCTTGTGGCGGCAGGCGGCATCTATCCGTGCGGGGAGGGCGCGGGCTATGCCGGCGGCATCATGTCTGCGGCGATGGACGGACTGAAGGTGGCAGAGGCGATTATGAGAGATATGGAGGAGCAACGTGGCTGAATTTACACCAATGATGCAGCAATATCTGCAGACGAAGGAAGAATATAAAGACTGTATCCTGTTTTACCGGCTGGGAGATTTCTACGAGATGTTTTTTGAGGACGCCGAACTGGTGTCCAAAGAGCTGGAACTGACGCTGACCGGAAAAAACTGCGGCATGGAGGAGCGCGCACCGATGTGCGGCATCCCGTACCATGCGGTGGAGGGATATCTAAATAAACTTGTGGCAAACGGACACAAGGTTGCCATCTGCGAGCAGGTGGAAGATCCGAAGCTGGCAAAGGGGCTGGTCAAGCGCGAGGTCATCCGGATTGTGACGCCGGGAACAAACTTGGATATGCAGGCGCTCGACGAATCCAAGAATAATTATATTATGTGCATCGTGTATCTGGCAGACCGCTACGGCGTGTCCATCGCGGACGTCTCAACCGGGGACTACTATGTCACGGAGGTGGATTCGGAGCGGAAGCTTTTCGATGAGATCACAAAATTTTCGCCATCTGAAATTATATGCAACGAAAGCTTTTATATGAGCGGTGTCGACATTGAAGACTTAAGGCATCGACTCAAGATTACAATTTATGCGCTGGAGACATGGTATTTTGGGGATGAGCTTGCGGAGACGACACTGCTTACACACTTTAAGGTAAAGAGCCTGGAGGCGCTGGGGCTTGCCGATTATGACTGCGGCATGATCGCTGCGGGAGCGCTGTTAAAGTATCTGTACGAGACACAGAAGAACGATCTCAACAACATTTCCGTGATTCATCCGTACTCCACCGGAAAATACATGATTATCGACAGCTCGACCAGAAGGAATCTGGAGCTTGTGGAGACGCTGCGCGAGAAGCAGAAACGCGGATCGCTGCTGTGGGTGCTTGACAAGACGAAGACGGCGATGGGGGCCAGACTGCTCCGCTCCTATGTGGAACAGCCGCTGATTGACAAGGCGGAGATCGAGAAGCGCCAGGATGCAATCTGCGAGCTGAATCAGCATGTGATTACCAGAGAGGAACTCCGGGAATATTTAAATCCGATCTACGATCTGGAGCGCCTGATTACGCGCGTTACATATCTGACCGCCAATCCCAGGGACCTCATTGCCTTCCGCAGTTCGATTGCCATGCTGCCGCCGATCAAGAGTCTTTTAGGCGATTTTCAGTGCGAGCTGCTGGGAGAAATCCGCGAGGACATGGATACGTTGGAGGAGCTCTGCGCACTGATCGACCGGGCCATCATGGAGGAACCGCCCATTTCGGTGCGGGACGGCGGCCTGATCAAGGACGGCTACAACGAGGATGTCGACAAATACCGCAAGGCGAAGACGGAAGGGAAGACCTGGCTGGCGGAACTGGAAGCCAAAGAGCGTGAAAAGACAGGCATCAAGAATTTGAAAATCAAATATAACAAGGTATTCGGCTATTATCTGGAAGTAACCAACTCCTACAAGGATCTGGTTCCGGACTATTTTATGCGCAAACAGACGCTCGCCAACGCCGAGCGCTATATCACGCCGGAATTAAAAGAACTGGAGGACATGATTCTCGGCGCGGAGGACAAGCTTGTCACATTGGAGTACGATCTCTTCTGTGAGGTGCGGAGTCAGATCGCAGCGGAGGTTGTGCGCATTCAGCGAACCGCCAAGGCGGTTGCCGGTCTGGATGTGTTCGTGTCGCTTGCACTTGTCGCGGATCAGAATAACTACTGCCGCCCGAAAATCAACGAGAACGGCATCATTGACATCAAGGGCGGACGTCATCCGGTGGTCGAGAAGATGATCAACAACGACATGTTCATTGACAATGACACGTACCTCGACAACGGCAACCACCGCATCTCGATCATCACGGGACCGAACATGGCGGGAAAATCCACCTATATGCGCCAGACGGCGCTGATCGTTCTGATGGCGCAGCTTGGCAGCTATGTGCCTGCGACATCCGCGAAGATCGGTATCGTGGACCGCATTTTCACACGTGTGGGAGCGTCGGATGATCTTGCCAGCGGGCAGAGTACGTTTATGGTGGAGATGAATGAGGTTGCCAACATTCTGCGCAACGCCACCTCCAACTCGCTGCTGATCTTGGATGAGATCGGACGCGGCACAAGCACTTACGACGGACTGAGCATCGCCTGGGCGGTGGTGGAGCATATCAGCAACCCGAAGCTCCTCGGCGCCAAGACGCTTTTTGCCACACACTATCATGAACTGACAGAGTTGGAAGGCAAATTAAACAACGTCAACAATTACTGCGTGGCGGTAAAGGAAAAGGGCGATGATATCGTCTTTCTCCGCAAAATCGTAAAGGGCGGCGCGGACAAGAGTTACGGTATCCAGGTGGCAAAGCTTGCCGGCGTGCCGGATTCCGTCATTGCGCGTGCCAAGGAGATCGTGGAGGAATTAAGCGCCAACGACATCACGGAAGTTGCGAGAAATATCTCCGTCGATACGGGAAGCAAAAAGAAAAAAGAAAAGCTGGACGAGGTGGATCTGACGCAGATGTCGTTGTTTGACACCGTGCGGGACGATGACATCATAGAGGAACTGCGGAATGTGGACGTCGGAAATCTGACACCGATCGAAGCTTTAAATAAATTATACGAACTTCAGAACAAGGTAAAGAACCGCTGGTAACCGGAAGCGCCTTTGGCAAAGGCAGATGGGAGGAATGGAATGCCGCAGATAACACTGCTTTCACAGGAAACAATCGATAAAATAGCAGCCGGGGAGGTGGTGGAACGGCCATCCTCGGTGGTCAAGGAGCTTGTCGAGAACGCGATCGATGCCCGGGCGACCGCCGTCACGGTCGAGATCAAGGAGGGCGGCACGACGTTCGTGCGCATTACGGACAACGGCTGCGGAATTGAGCGTGAGCAGGTGCCGCTCGCGTTTCTGCGCCATTCCACCAGCAAGATCAAGAGCGTGGAAGACCTTCTATGCATCCATTCGCTCGGGTTCCGCGGCGAGGCGCTCTCGAGCATTGCCGCCGTATCACAGGTGGAACTGATTACCAAAACCTACAGCGATCTGACCGGAACGCGCTATGTCATTGAAGGTTCGCGGGAGATGAGCAACGATGAGATCGGCGCGCCGGACGGCACGACCTTTATCGTCCGCAACCTTTTTTACAATACGCCGGCGCGGAAGAAGTTTTTAAAAACCGCGCAGACGGAGGGAAATTATATCAGCGATCTGATGGAGCGTCTTGCCCTGTCCCATCCCGATGTCTCTTTTAAGTTTATCAGCAACGGACAGACCAAGATGCATACCTCCGGCAACTCCAATGAAAAAGATCTGATCTATCATATCTACGGGCGCGATATTACGGCGGCGCTTCTTCCGGTCAGCGCAGAGACGGAATATTTCTCGGTAAAGGGCTTTGTCGGCAAACCGATGATTTCCCGCGGAAACCGCAGCTATGAGAGCTATTTTATCAATGGGCGCTACATCAAAAGCTCCCTGCTTTCCAAGGCGGTGGAAGAGGCGTACAAGGGCTTTATGATGCAGCATCAGTATCCGTTCTGCGTGCTGTATTTTACGATGGATACAGAGCTTTTGGACGTCAATGTGCACCCGACCAAGATGGAACTTCGCTTTTCCAACAATGAGGAAGTGTACCGGAAGCTCTATCAGACGATCCGCGATGTGCTGACTCACAAGGAATTTATTCCGGCTGTCCCGGTGGAGGAAAAGAAAGAAGAAAAGCGGCCGGTCATTACCGGAAGCCTGCCGGAGCCGTTTGAGACAAAACGCCTGCAGGCAGCGGCACAGATGCAGGGACAGACCAGGGCGCAGGAATCCTTCCTGACGCAGAGGTCAAAACAGCTGCAGGAGCATATCCCGCCACAGACACAGATGACGCAGGGGCAGAACGTAACGCAGGAATCCCCGCTGCCACAGAGATCAGCGCAGCTAAAGGAGCATATCCCGCCGCAGACGCAGGTGATGACACAGGGAGAGAGCAAAACGCCGGAACCGGTCAGGACACCGGAAAATCTGGACGTGTTCCGTCAGCTTCTGGTGCGTGAAGAGAGCAGCTATCATACGGATACCTCTTCTGCGGGTTCTGCTTCAACAGGCAGCGGGAACCGGATGCAGGAGGTGTCACGGGAAGCGGGAAGCATACCGGCGGATACCGGGCAGCCGACAGAACTGGTTGACGAACAGCCGGATGTGCGGCCGGAGCCGGTTTCTAAGGCAGAGGCCTTGCAGGGAGCTCCGGATACGCCGGAGAATCTGAATACGCCGGAGAATCTGAATACGCCGG
Organism: uncultured Lachnospiraceae bacterium; assembly: GCA_902781225.1. GTDB lineage: Bacteria > Bacillota > Clostridia > Lachnospirales > Lachnospiraceae > Roseburia. Next base: position 98,868 of record CACZIN010000001.1, read on the forward strand.
AGACAGACACACAGAATGTGCAAGAGACGCAGAATCCGCAGGAGACAGAGGACACGGTTGTGTACGAGCAGCAGACGCTCGAGGCGACGGACACCGGATTTTTCACACCGGATGCCGCCAGACGGCACCGGATCATCGGCGAGGTGTTTGACACCTACTGGCTGATTGAATACGAGGATAAGCTGTTCATTATCGACCAGCATGCCGCCCATGAAAAAGTGCTCTATGAGCGCACCATGGCGCGTGTCCGGACACAGGATTTTGCCTCGCAGACCTTAAGCCCGCCGATCATTCTGACGTTGAGCGCCGAGGAGCAGGAGATGCTTACACGCTACGGGGAGCAGATCCGTCTCTTCGGCTATGAGGTGGAGCCGTTCGGCGGCAAGGAGTTTGCCATCACGGCGATTCCCGCCGATTTTGAGGCGATTGATATGAAAAGCATGTTCTTGGACATGCTCGACGATTTTACCAACATAAGCGGCAGGGAAGCACCGGAACTGATCCTGGAGAAGGTGGCTTCGATGTCCTGCAAGGCGGCGATCAAGGGCGGCGATTCCATCAGCAGAGCGGAGGCGGAACAGCTGATCGACGAGCTGCTGTCCCTGGAGAATCCTTACCATTGTCCGCACGGACGACCGACCATTATCTCCATGAGCAAATACGAGATTGAGAAGAAGTTTAAGAGGATTGTATGACAATGAAACCAAATCCCATGGTAATTCTGACCGGCCCAACGGCGGTCGGGAAGACAGCGCTTTCCATTGCACTGGCAAAAAAAATAAACGGAGCCATTATATCCGCGGATTCCATGCAGGTGTATAAATACATGGACATCGGCTCGGCAAAAATCATGCCGGAGGAGATGGACGGCGTCCGGCATTATCTCGTGGACGAGCTGGAGCCGTCCGATGAGTTCCATGTCGTCCGATTTGTGGAAATGGCAAAGCAGGCGTTAAAAGAGATTGCGGAAAACGGCCAGATCCCTATTGTGGTGGGCGGAACCGGATTCTATATCCAGGCGCTGCTCTACGATATTGATTTTTCGGAGCAGGAGTGTGACAGTGCATACCGCAGACAGCTGGAGGAGCTGGCAAAGACACACGGGAATCATTATCTTCACGAAATGCTAAAGGCGGTAGACCCGGCATCTGCACAGACGATTCACGAGAATAACCGCAAGCGCGTCATCCGTGCCCTGGAATTTTACCATGAATCCGGAGAGCGGATCTCCGAGCATAATGAGCGGGAGAGCCAGAAGACATCCCCCTACAATTTTGCCTATTTTGTCTTAAATGACGACCGCGAAAAGCTTTACCGACGCATTGATGCGCGCGTCGATGCCATGGTGGAGGCGGGGCTTGTCGATGAGGTGGCAAAGCTGCAGCAGATGGGCTGCCACGCGGATATGGTGTCCATGCAGGGACTTGGCTATAAGGAGATGCTCTCGTATTTAAACGGCACCAGCACCTTAGAGGAAGCGATCTATATCATCAAGCGGGAATCGAGGCATTTTGCCAAGCGCCAGCTGACCTGGTTCCGCAGGGAGCGGGATGTCGTCTGGCTGAACAAGCCGGAATTTGATTATGACGATACCAGAATACTTACATACATGATGGATGTGTTACAGGCGAAAGGAATTTTGCCGGCATAAAAAGAGAGGTACAGAGATATGAATCAGTTATTACAGGAACAATACGAGCGTCTGGGAATTTCCCCGGAGGTAAGTGCATTCGGAGAAAAGATAGAGGCTTCCTTAAAGCAGCGTTTTGAAGAGATCGATGCACGCGCAGAGTACAATCAGTTAAAAGTGTTAAAAGCCATGCAGGATAACCGTGTTTCGGCAGAATGCTTCAATACGACTTCCGGATACGGCTACAACGATCTCGGCAGAGATACTCTGGAAAAAGTCTATGCATCCTGTTTCGGCGGGGAGGACGCCCTGGTGCGTCCGCAGATCACATGCGGCACCCACGCGCTGGCGCTGGCGCTGATGTCCAATCTGCGCCCGGGCAATGAGCTGTTGTCTCCGGTCGGCAAGCCGTACGATACGTTAGAGGAGGTCATCGGCATCCGACCGTCTAAGGGATCACTCGCCGAGTACGGCATCACCTACCGTCAGGTGGATCTGCTTGCGGACGGAGAGTTTGACTATGAAGGGATCCGCGCAGCCATCAACGAGCGCACGCATCTTGTCACCATCCAGCGTTCCAAGGGATATGCGCCGCGCAAGACGCTCTCGGTGGAGCGGATCGGTAAACTGATCGCATTCATCAAAGACATCAAGCCGGACGTGATCTGCATGGTCGACAACTGCTACGGCGAATTCGTGGAGGAGCGCGAGCCGATCGAGGTCGGCGCAGACATGATCGTCGGTTCCCTCATCAAGAATCCGGGCGGCGGACTGGCGCCGATCGGCGGCTATATTGTCGGCAAAAAAGAATGTGTGGAAAATGCGGCATACCGTCTGACTTCCCCAGGACTCGGCAAGGAGGTCGGTGCTTCCCTCGGCATTCTGCAGTCCTTCTACCAGGGACTGTTCCTAGCGCCGACTGTGGTGAGCGGTGCGTTAAAGGGCGCCATTTTTGCGGCAAATATCTATGAAAAACTGGGCTTTGACGTTGTGCCTGACGGCAGTGAGAGCCGTCACGACATCATTCAGGCGATCTCCTTCCACAATCCGGACGCGCTGATCGCCTTCTGCGAGGGAATTCAGGCAGCGGCGCCCGTGGACAGCTACGTGACGCCGGAGCCGTGGGCGATGCCGGGCTACGACAGTGATGTCATCATGGCGGCGGGCGCATTTGTGCAGGGTTCCTCGATCGAACTGTCTGCCGACGGACCAATCAAACCGCCGTATGCCGTGTATTTTCAGGGCGGGCTGACCTGGTACCATGCGAAACTCGGCATTTTGAAATCTTTACAAAAACTTAAGGAACGAAAACTTGTGAATCTGGATGCGTTATGCTAGAATATGGTGTAAGTTTTTGTCCCGTAATTGGTTGACATAAATTCTACAAACCATCATAAGGAGCTGCCGGGGAGAGACGGGAAATCTTTATGAATCATCATTTTACAACGGTTAAGGAACTGCCGGACTCGGAGAAGCCATATGAGAAGTTTTTAGTATCCGGGGTCGAATCCTTAAGCGATGCGGAGCTGATTGCCGTCATCATACGTTCGGGGACGCGCGGGACGCGTTCTGTGGAAGTGGCGCAGGAATTGCTGCGGCAGGACGGACACGATCTGCTGAATCTCTACACGTTATCTGTTCATGATATGCAGAAGATTCCCGGAATCGGACAGGTGAAGGCGATCCAGTTAAAATGCATTGCAGAATTATCCAAACGGATGGCGAAGACGCGCTATAAGGAGCGCATCTGTCTTGGCGATCCGGGCTCCATTGCAAGCTATTACATGGAGGATATGCGGCATGAGAGCAGAGAGCGCACGATGGTGCTTCTCTTTGACGCCAAATGCCGCCTGCTGGAGAAGGTTATGATGTCTGTCGGTAGTGCGACGGCTGCACTTGTCTCACCGCGTGAGATTTTTCTCGCTGCATTGGACAAAGGTGCGATTCAGATTGTGCTGATGCACAATCATCCCAGCGGTGATCCCTCCCCTTCGGCGGAGGACGATGCAGTGACAAAGAGAGTGGCGGAGTGCGGAGCGCTTCTTGGCATCCCTCTTGTGGATCACATTATTATCGGTGACCGCACGTACTACAGCTACAGAGAATGCAAAAGAATACAATAAAGGGAGAGAACAATGACGAATAACGTGTATGGTATTGACCTTGGTACCTGCAATATGAAGATTTATTGTAAGGCGTCCAACAAGATTATGAACGAGAAGAACACCATCGCTCTGGTGAATAAGAATGAGATGTATGCCTACGGTGATGACGCTTATGCAATGTATGAGAAGGCGCCGGAAACGATTCAGGTGACATTCCCGGTTGTGGGAGGCGTGATTGCGGATTTTAATAATCTTCAGGTAATGCTTCAGACTTATCTTGAGACCCACGCCAAGGGCAAGCTGCGCGGAGCGGAATTCATTGTTGCTGTTCCAACAGATATTACGGACGTGGAGAAGCGTGCATTTTTCGACATGTTCTACAAGAGCAAATTAAAGCCAAAGAGCGTGCTGTTATGTGAGAAGCCGATCGCGGATGCCGTCGGTCTCGGCCTAAACGTCAACGAGCCGACCGGTATTATGGTGGTGGACATCGGTGCGGATACCACAGAGATTTCCGTCATCTCGCTGGGCGGACTGGTCTTAAGCGATCTGTTACATTCCGGCGGCAACAAGATTGACGAATCCATTATCACTTATGTGAAGCGCAAGTACAATCTTGTTATCGGACAGAAGACCGCGCAGAGCATGAAGGAGACCCTCGGAAGCGGTATCCCGGGCAACACCCAGACCATGGTGGTTGTCGGACGCGACGTGGTGAGCGGCCTGCCGATTGAGATGGAGATGTCGGGAGCTGTTGTCTATGAGGCGATCAAGGACAACCTCAACACGATCTGCAATTCCATCAAAATGATCCTGGAGAAGACGCCGCCGGAGCTTGCAAGAGATATTATTCATTCCGGCATCTATATCACGGGAGGAAGCTCCCAGATTCATGATCTGGATCAGCTGTTCCGCGAGATTACGGGAATCGAGATCAATACCTGCGAGGAGCCGGAGGAGTGTGTGGTGCGCGGACTCTTAAAGATCGTATCCGATGCCAAGTTTAAGCATCTGGCATTCAGTATGAAGAATAAGATATTGTTATAGAGGAAATTATGAAACGGAAACCCAAAATTGTTTTGCCTGCCAAGTACATATTGCTGATTCTGACCGTTGGCTGCGTGGTAGCCATGATTACCAGCTTTACGCTCAATATCTCCGGCGGTCCGCTCAACGCGGTTGCCGGTTATGTGTTTGTTCCCATGCAGCGCGGGATCAACACGGTCGGCGCATGGATTACGGAGAAAGCCGACAATCTTAAGAATTTAAGCGATGTCATGGCGGAAAACGATGCGCTCAAAAAGCAGGTGGATGAGCTTACCTCCGAACTGAATACCAACAATCTGGAGCAGTATGAGCTTGAGAATCTGCGCGAGCTTCTGGCACTGGACCAGAAATACCCGAGCTATGAGAAGGTGGCTGCCAATGTCATCGGCAAGAGCAGCGGGAACTGGTTTTCCTATTTCACGATCGACAAGGGAACCGACGACGGAATTGAAGTCGACATGAATGTGATCGCCGGCAGCGGGCTTGTCGGCATTGTCACGGACGTCGGTCCGAACTATGCCAAGGTCACTTCCATTATCAACGATACGGCACAGGTCAGCGGTATGGTGACGACGACCTCCGATAATCTGGTCGTCAACGGAAGTCTCCAGAACATGAACGAGAACATGGTCATCGAATTTTCTAATTTGAATGACAGTGACAATAAGGTGGCGGTTGGAGATCCGGTTGTCACCTCCTACATTTCAGATAAATATCAGCAGGGAATCTTAATCGGTTACATCAGCAGTCTTTCCACGGATTCCAATAACCTTACCAAATCCGGCACGATCACGCCGGCAGTGGATTTTGAGCATATCGAAGAAGTTCTTGTCATTCTGGATAAGAAGCAGTCAGCCGGGGAGTAGGATTCATATTATGAGAAGAAAAGTAAATGTATTTATTATCATTGCAATCTGTTTCCTGCTTCAGACAACCCTGTTTCAGGCATTATCCTTCGCGTCGATCTCGCCGAATCTTCTGATTATCGTCGTGTCGTCCTTTGGTTTTATGCGCGGCAAAAAAGAGGGGATGTATATCGGCTTTGCCTGCGGGCTTCTGCTCGATATCTTCGGCAGTGGAATTCTTGGATTTTATGCGCTGCTCTATATGTATATCGGCTACATCAACGGATATTTCCGCAAAATGTTTTACCCGGAAGACTTAAAGCTGCCCATGCTATTGATTGCCGGCAGTGATCTGGGGTGTAATCTGTTGATCTACTTTTTTTTGTTTTTGTTCCGCAACCGTTATCATTTTCAGTATTACCTGTGGAACGTCATGCTGCCGGAGCTTGTCTACACCATGCTGATTACCATCTTTTTGTATGTGATTATCCTGAAAGTAAACCAGCGGCTTGAGACATTGGAAAAAAGGAGTGCAAGTAAGTTTGTTTGAGAATATAAAAGAAGTTTTCCGCATGTTTTTTAAATCCAGACTTGCCGTCGCCGCCGTTCTTATGACGGCGCTGTTTGGTGTGCTTTTGTGGCGCGTCTTCTATCTGCAGATTGTAAAGGGCGAGGAATATCAGGACAACTACACCTTAAAGATCGTAAAAGAGCGTACGTTGAACAGTACGCGCGGCAATATCTATGACCGCAACGGCGAACTGCTCGCCTACAATGAGCTGGCTTATTCGATCACCATCGAGGACAACGGCAGTTACAGCAGCACCGACAAGAAGAACGAATCGTTAAACGCTGAGATTGCCCAGGTCATCACGGCACTTGAGAAAAACGGCGATGCGATCACCGATGATTTTAAGATTGACCGCACCGGAGAGGGAACCTACGAATTCAATGTCACTGGCACCTCCTTAAAACGTTTTCTCGCAGACGTTTACGGCGAGAGCAGCTACGATGATCTCGGCATGAACAAAAAGCTTGGCTACGACACCTCCCAGGCGACCGTGGATCAGGTTATGGATTATCTCCGCAATGACTGTTACGGCATCGACGACAGCTACAGCGACGAGATGGCATTCAAGATCACGATTGTGCGTTTTGCCATGGCGCAGAACGCCTATCAGAAATATATCGCAACCACGATTGCGACCAACGTATCCGAAGAATCCGTGGCTTACATCAGCGAGCACGCACAGGAACTGCAGGGTGTCGAGGTAATGGATGACACCATCCGCAAGTACAATAACAGCGAATATTTTGCCTCCATTCTCGGATACACCGGCAAAATTTCTTCCGAGGAATACGCCAAATTATCCGAGACGGATGACAGTTATACCACCAACGATGTCGTCGGCAAGGGTGGCATTGAGCAGTATATGGATTCCTACTTAAAGGGTGAAAAAGGCTACGAAAAGCTGTATGTCGACTATCTCGGAAAGGCCATTGAAGTGATTGACCGAAAGGAGTCCAAGGCCGGGAATAACCTGTACCTGTCATTGGACAGTGATCTGCAGATTGCGATATACAATCTTTTGGAGCAGGAGATTGCGGGAATTGTGTATTCCAATATTGACAATCCCTCTTCCGATATTCCGATCCCGATCACGGATGTCTACTTTGCGTTAATCAACAACAACGTCATCGATCTCTCACACTTTGACAGTACCGACGCATCGACGGCGGAGCAGTCGGTATCCGCCATTTTTTCTGCGCGGCAGGACGTGGTAAAGGGTCAGTTGAGAGAGCAGCTTACTTGCAGCACGCCGACGGATTTTAAGGATCTTAGCGAGGAGGAGCAGGATTATTTCACTTATATTATCCGGAGACTCCGCAAAAATAATATTCTTGCTGACAGCAACATTGATACCTCTGATGAGGTCTACCAGCAGTGGCAGCAGGGGGAGTGCAGTCCGAAAGATTATCTGAATCACGCCATCGCCCAGAACTGGATTGACATCACCCAGTTTACGGTAGATGAAAAATACTCGGATTCTACGGAAATATATGATGCCCTGTGTAATTATATTCTGGAAGAACTTTTCTATGAAAAAGATTTTTCCAAGATCATTTATGAATACCTGATCACCGGCGGACAGATTTCCGGAACACAGCTGTGCCTGATTCTGTTCGACCAGGGAGTGCTTCCGTACAATGAAGAAGATATTGCAGCGTTAAATAACGGCTCTGTGACAGCGGTATCCTTTCTGAAAGAGAAGATTCAGAATCTGGAGATCACACCAGCCCAGCTGGCATTGGATCCGTGCTCGGGATCCTGTGTGGTCACAAATACCAAGACAGGAGAGGTGTTAGCGCTTGTCACCTACCCGGGCTATGACAGCAACCGTCTGGCAAACAACGTCGACACCGATTACTTTAACAGTCTGCAGGATGATAAATCGCTTCCGCAGTACAATTACGCTACCCAGCAGGAGACGGCGCCCGGATCTACCTTTAAGATGGTAACTTCCACGGCCGGTCTGGCGGAGGGCAGCATCACAATCGGGGAGCGCATCCGTGATCTCGGCGTCTATGAGAACGTAAGCAACCATCCGAAGTGCTGGATTTTTTCATCCAACGGAGGAACCCACGGGGAGATCAACGTCTCCGAGGCGCTCCGTGATTCCTGTAACTACTATTTCTACGAGGTGGGATACCGGCTTGCCACGAACAATTATTCCACGGCATACAACGATTCGCTCGGCATTGAAAAGCTGCAGAAATACGCCAGCCTTTTCGGTTTAAACGAGCGCACCGGTATCGAGATTGAGGAAGCGGCGCCGCAGATTGCCGATGAGTTCCCGGTCATGGCCGCCATCGGACAGAGTAATAACAACTACACCACGGTACAGCTTGCCAGATATGTGACGGCTGTCGCCAATGAGGGCACCGTCTATCAGTATACACTGTTAAACCGCCTGGAGGATTCCGACGGCAATGTGTTGCAGACATTTGAGCCGCAGGTACGCAATCAGATCGATGTGCTGGATACGGAAGAATGGAACGCCATCCATTCCGGTATGCGCATGGTGGTGGAGAATACAAAAGAGTTTGACGGTTTTCCGATCGAGGCAGCCGGAAAAACCGGTACGGCACAGCAGAATTTAAAGCGGCCAAACCACGCATTGTTTGTGGGATATGCGCCTTACGACGATCCGGAAATATCCATCGCGACGCGTATCGCATACGGTTATACCTCTCACAATGCGGCGAAGCTCGCCCGGAATGTATTTGCCTACTACTTTAATGTCGAGAATGAAGATGAACTGTTAAACGGTCAGGCTGCAGACGGTAATTCTTCATCCAATGAGATCAGTGATTAAGAGAGAAAGGCGCAGACAATGAGTCAGGCAGTCATTATCAAAAGCAGTAAAAACGGAATCAATCTGGTGCTGGATGCATCGATGCCGTTTCCGGAGCTGCTCACAGAAATTCTTCATAAATTTACGGAAGCGGAGCGCTTTTTTGCAAACGCATCATTTGCCATCTCTTTTGAGGGCAGGGACTTAAGCGACGAAGAAAAATACCAGATCGTAGACGCCATCATGGAGCAGACCAAGGTCAGAATTCTCTGTATTTTGGACGGTGATGAGATCCGTGACGCGGTGATCGAGCAGAAGTGCCGCGAAATGCAGCAGACCAATGAGGAAAAAGAGGCGAGGAGACAGAGCCGCGGCTGTTTTTACCGTGGTTCCCTTCTGCCGGGAGAGCGCCTTGAGACCGAGGAGAGCATTGTCATCATCGGCGATGTGCCGCGGGAAGCGGCCGTGGTATCCCAATCGGATATCGTGGTGCTCGGCGAACTTTCGGGAAGCGCATTTGCCGGAATGAGCGGCAATACCAATGCCACGATCACGGCTCTTTCCTTTCTGCCCGAGCAGTATAACATTGCCGGTGTTTACGGCAGTCCGATGGAAAAAGCAAAAAATTCCATCTTTTCCAAGCGTAATAAGACCACACAGGCGAAAATGGCTTTCCTCTGTGACGGTATTATTAATATAAGGTCTTTCTCGTAAAGACCGTAAAAACAGGAGGTCTTCCATGGGTGAAGTAATTACGTTTACCTCAGGAAAAGGCGGCGTTGGCAAGACGACTACAACAGCTAACGTCGGTGCGGGACTTTCACTGTTAGATAAAAAGGTGGTATTGGTAGACACCGATATCGGCTTAAGGAACCTCGATGTAGTCATGGGACTGGAAAACCGGATTCTCTATAATCTGGTCGACGTCCTGACCGGGAGATGCCGCGTTAAGCAGGCGCTGATCCGGGACAAGCGGTATCCAAATCTCTGGATCATACCGTCTTCGTGCTCCGGTGACTCCAAAAACAATCTGAATGAAAAACAAATGAAAAATCTGCTGTCGGATCTGCGAAAAGAATTTGATTACGTTCTGATTGACAGTCCGGCGGGAATTGACGGCGGTTTTAAGCTGGCGACGGCGGATTCCGACCGCATTATTGTGGTCACAACGCCGCAGATTGCGGCAATTCACGATGCGGACTGTGTCATCCAGCTTCTGCACCGGAAAAAGGTGCCCCGGATCGATCTGCTGGTCAACGGTTACCGCAGACAGATGGTGCGTGACGGCAACATGCTCGATATTCCGGATATCTGTGAGCTTCTGGAAGCGGATCTTCTGGGCGTTGTTCTGGAAGATGAGGAGATTATCATCAGCCAGAATCACGGGGAGCCGGTGATCGGGAAGCATACGGTTTCCGACACCTGCTACCAGAATATTGCGCGCCGGATTGCGGGCATGGAAGTCGCAATACCGGATTATCTTCATCACAAAGGGATGTTCTCCAGATTCTTCTGGCGGAATCATGCCGGAAAGCTGGTGTAGGATGTGTCATAGAAGCAAGGGCGTTGCAAAAGAGCGGCTGAAGCTGATGATCGACAGCCGCAAAAAACAGCTGGATGACGAGACCATGGCGCAGATCCGCCACGAAATTGGTGAAATCGTTACCAGATATGTCGATATTGAACCCGAAAACGTTGAAATTAAAATCATACTTAAGGATTACATATGTTCAAACAATACAAACTAAAGAATTACAAGTTCATATTGATTGCACTGGTGGTGATCTTAAATACCATCGGTGTGGCGCTGGTGGGAAGTGCAAGCCCGAGCGACCAGAAAAAGCAGATCATCGGTATGGTATCCGGGATCATCATTATGCTTCTGGTATCCTATATTGATTATAATTTTATACTGCGTTTTTCCTGGCTGATCTATCTGGGCGCCATTGGTCTTCTGGGGCTTGTCATCGTGGCAGGAGAGCAGAGCAAGGGTGCGCAGCGCTGGTTTAAGATCGGCGGATTTCAGTTCCAGCCGTCCGAGCTGGTTAAGATTCTGATGATCCTTTTTCTGGCTTACTATTTTATGCGGCACGAGGAAAAAATAAATTCCCCACGGGTGCTGTTCGGATCTTTTGTGCTGATCGGCATTCCGCTTGCCCTCATTCTGGCACAGCCCAATCTTTCCACGACCATCGTTCTGGCGCTTGTTTTTGCAGCAATGCTGTTTACCGCCGGACTCAGCTATAAGATCGTGGTGGGCGTGCTGGCTGTATGCGTTCCGACCTTTTTTATCGTATTGACGTTAATCATTCAGGATAAGTTTCCGTTTATACACAGCTATCAGCTCGGACGTATTATGGGATGGCTTTATCCGGATAAATATCCGGATATTGCCTACCAGCAGCAGAACTCCATCATGGCGATCGGTTCCGGCCTTTTGTGGGGAAAAGGACTGGGCAATACCGATCCTACCTCCGTAAAAAACGGCAAGTTTATCCTGGAACCGCAGAACGACTTTATTTTTGCCGTAGCCGGGGAGGAAATGGGCTTTGTGGGCACGGTCACCATTATAATTCTCTTGCTTTTCATTACGATTGAATGTATATTTATTGCTAGAAAAGCAAAAGATGCGGCGGGCAGACTGATCTGCTGCGGCATGGCGGCATTGATTGGATTTCAGAGTATCGTCAATATCTGTGTAGCGACGGGATTACTGCCGAATACCGGTGTTACGCTCCCGTTTGTCAGCTATGGGCTTACGTCGCTATGGTCATTATATATCGGTATAGGGCTTGTTCTTAATGTAGGTCTGCAACCGAAAAAATATTAACAGGGGGGACTTAAATTATGAACATCGGATTGATTGCACATGACTCAAAGAAAAAACTCATGCAGAATTTCTGCATTGCTTATCGTGGAATTTTATGTAAAAACGAACTTTATGCAACAGGAACGACAGGGAGACTGATCGAGGAGGTCACCAACTTAAACGTCCACAAATATCTGGCGGGACATTTAGGCGGCGTACAGCAGCTCGGGGCACAGATCGAACACAATGAGATCGACCTTGTGATCTTTCTGCGCGATCCCCTGACTCCGAAGTCCCATGAGCCGGATGTCAATACGGTTGTGCGCATCTGTGATACCCACAATATTCCGCTTGCAACCAATCTGGCAACGGCCGAATTGTTAATCAAATCACTGGACAGAGGAGACTTAGAGTGGCGTGAAATGTATAAATAAATGGATCTGTCTGTCCCTTCTGTCTGCCATTCTCTGCGTCAGCGGATGCGGTAAGACGTCAGCTGCCATCGAGCAGCCCTATGACGTGTATGCAACCGCAGCGGATTTTGGTTTGCCCTCAAATGGCACCGCAGAGGCAAAGTCTTATTTTGCGAGTGATCTCTGCGTTTCGGAGGATGTGGCGATCGGAACGGATTCCACGGATTCCCAGGTGGCAGAGGGCGCAGGCACGTTTAATCTTGAGACAAATACCGTAGTATACGCCAAGAATCTGTATGAGCGGCTCTATCCCGCCAGCACCACAAAGATTCTGACGGCGTACATTGCCTTAAAATATTGTGATGATCTGGACGCTATGGTGACGGTCAGCGAGAATGCCGTCAATCAGGCATCCGATTCTTCCGTCTGCAATTTAAAAGCCGGCGACGTGATCCGGCTCCGGGATCTATTGTACGGTCTGATGCTGCGCAGCGGAAACGACGCCGCGGTTGCGATTGCGGAATACATATCCGGAGACGTCGATTCGTTTGCGGCACTGATGAATCAGGAGGCGGCGGCAATGGGGGCGACAAGATCCCATTTTGTCAATCCGAACGGTCTTCCGGATGAGAACCATTACACGTGTGTCTATGACATGTATCTGATTTTTTCCAATGCAGTCAAAAACGATACGTTTGTCTCCATCATCGGCACAACATCCTACGATGTCACCTATACTGACGCTTCCGGCGAGGCGGTGACCCATACGTGGGAGAACACCAATCAGTATCTGACCGGGAATGCGACCACACCGGACGGATTCCAGATTGTCGGCGGCAAGACCGGAACCACGGGCGAGGCAGGTTACTGCCTGGTACTGTATTCGTATAATCCATCCGGACAGCCGATCATATCGATTGTATTTAAAGCGGACGGAAAGTCCAATCTCTATCTTTTAATGAACGAAATGCTGCAGGGATTCGCCATTTAGACGGCGGATCCCTGATTGTTTATATTTATTTGAAAATTGGTTGTATTTTATGTGCATATAGACTATAATCAATTTATAAAATCAACTGCTTTTATACATATTAACGGATTTTATGTAGGAAGCAGCATCAGCAGGAGGAAATGACTATGATAGAGATTATTTCAGGCGAAAAGGGAAAAGGGAAGACAAAAGAGCTTTTGACCAAGGTAAATGCTGCGGTTGCCTCTGCATCCGGAAGCATTGTATATCTTGATAAGAGTCAGAAGCATATGTACGAACTCAGCAACAAGATTCGTCTCATCAATGTTACCGATTATCCGATCGATAATTGTGATGAGTTCCTCGGATTTATCTGTGGTATTGTTTCACAGGATCATGATCTGGAAGAAATGTATCTGGACAGCTTTCTTACGATCGCTTCCGTTGAGACGGATGACGAGATCTGTCATGCAATTCAGAAACTGGATATCATCAGTGAAAAATACAACGTAAAATTTGTTTTAAGCGTCTCCAGGAACGAGGCATCTCTTCCGGATTGCGCCAAAGCAAAAATTGTCATTTCCTTATAATTGAAAAATGCCGTAAGAAAAGTGCTGTAGCAATACAGCACTTTTTCTTTGCCCGGCAGGGACTTCTTATGCCTGATCGACAGAGCGGATGCGCCCGAACAGGCTGATCAGATAGAGACCGCCGAGTCCGACAAGCGCATAGATGATCCGGGAGAACCATGACATATTGCCAAAAATAAAGGCAACAAGATCAAAACGGAAAAATCCGATCAGTCCCCAGTTAATGGCTCCGATAATCACCAGCGTAAGCAGTGTATAATCCAACCAATTTGTATTCATTTTCTATGCCTCCTTTTTCTATCATAGTATGGACATGCTGCGCCGGTTTTATTCTGTTTTGCCGGACTTGTTGTTATCTCCGTGAACAAATCCCGAATTTATTGCCGCTAAAAAGTTGTTTTCCGGGTCTGAAAATGGTAGAATAAAAATGTTGAATTTGAAAAAAGGTGGGGCATTTTTTGAGTAAAAATAAAAAAGTGGTTCGCTATCGCAAGCCGTTTAATGTCAATATCGGAATGATCATTTTTATTATTATCTTTATCTATCTGATATTTAACATTTTCTCCTACATGACGACGGATCATATTTCCACGTACGAGGTGGAGCAGGGCACGATGGCAGAAAATAATATATACCGCGGACTGATTCTCCGCCAGGAACAGGTCTATTCTTCGGATGCGGCCGGGGCGCTGAATGTATATGTAAAGGAGGCTTCCCGGGTGGGTTACGGAAATCTGGTCTGCTCTGTCGATGAGGGCGGCAGTGTTTCCAAAAAGATCGAGGAGGCAGCCGGCAACGCTTCCAATCTGAGCGCGCATGATCTCTCTGAGATTGAGGATTCCATAAGTGAATTCCAGACTTCCTACAGTGCGCAGAGTTTTTATAACGTTTCCACGTTTAAGGAAGATCTTGACTCTTCATTAAATGAATCTTTAAGCCTTGCCGCATTGGACGGAATCTCTGATTACGCCGCGGCGGCGCAGGCAGAAAATACGTTTCACACCTATCATGCCGATCAGCCCGGCATCGTCGTCTATTCCACCGACGGATATGAGGGTGTCACCACGGATACGTTCCAGGCGTCCATGTTTGACGAGGCGTCCTACAACCGCACGGACGGACAGCGGGCTCTGCAGGTTACGGCCGGCGCGCCTTTGTATAAGCTGATTACAAGCGAATACTGGTCGATTGTCATTCCGATCGGTTCTGACCTTGCAAAACGGCTGGCGGATGATGACACCTTACAACTGCGTTTTATGAAGGACAACACCACAACCTATGCGACCTATACAATCACCGAAAAAGAAGGTTCGACTTATCTGATTCTGACGCTTCGCTCGGGAATGGTGCGCTATGCCAAGGACCGCTATGCGGAGGTGGAACTTCTGCTTAGTGAGGAGACCGGACTTAAGATTCCCAATTCCGCCATCACGGAAAAGGAATTCTATACCGTACCCAAGGATTTCTTCATGAAGGGCGGCGACTCCGGCAGTATGGGAATCCTGGTGCAGAGGAGCGAATCCTCCGGGAAGGCGGCGACGGAGTTCATTGCCCCGACCATCTATTATGAGACCGACACCGATTTTTACATCGACGGTGAGGATGTCAGCGCCTCGGACACCATCTTAAAGGCGGATTCTTCGGAGACATACCTGATTGGTTCCGGCACAGCGAGCCTGCAGGGCGTTTATAATATCAATAAGGGATATGCCGTCTTCAAACAGATCGACATTCTCTATCAGAATGAAGAATATGCCATCGTGCGGACCGGGACAACCTACGGGATTGCGCTCTACGACCATATAGCACTCGACGGCAGCAAAGTTCACGAAAATGATCTGATCAATTAAACGGAGGAAATAGATATGTTAAAAGAAAATTTAAAAACAGTGGAAGAGCATGTACAGGAGGCCTGCAAGCGCGCAGGACGTTCCCGTGAGGAAGTGACGTTAATCGCAGTCAGCAAGACCAAACCGGTAGAAATGCTGCAGGAAATCTACGGGGAGGGCGTCCGTGATTTCGGTGAAAATAAGGTGCAGGAACTGTGCGATAAAATGGAGCAGCTCCCGTCCGACATCCGCTGGCATATGATCGGCCATCTGCAGCGCAACAAAGTCAAATATATTGTCGGAAAGGTTGCGCTGATTCATTCGGTTGATACTTACCGGCTGGCAGAAGAGATCAACATCCAGGCAAAGAAGCGCGGCATCATCGTTCCGATCCTGGTGGAAGTCAATATCGCCGGCGAAGAGACCAAATTCGGCACGACGGCAGAAGATGCCATGCTGCTTGTGGAAGAGATTTCCAAACTGGAAAATGTCCGGATCAAGGGACTTATGACCATCGCGCCGTTCGTTGAAAATCCGGAAGATAACCGCCTTTATTTTCGGAAAATAAAGCAATTATCTGTTGACATAACAAATAAAAACATAGATAATGTATCTATGGAAATTCTGTCTATGGGTATGACAGGAGATTACGAGGTTGCCATTGAAGAAGGGGCGACGATGGTGCGCGTCGGGACCGGAATTTTCGGCGCACGCAATTACAAAAAAAGCGACGAATCGCATTAGGAGTATAACATGAGTGTTTTAGATAAATTTTTAAATGTCATGCGTCTTAATCCGGACGATGACGACGATTTTTACAACGAAGATTATGATTACGATGATGATTATGAAGAGGATGAACCGGTAAAACCAAAGAGTTCTTTCCGCAAGGACAAGAAGAAGGCCGAGGAGGATGATTATGAGGAAGATCATTCTATCCACGAGAAAGCCGTCAAGAGTTCTCCGAAGGTCACACCGATTCGCCCGGTCAAGAAGCAGGGAGGAAGCGGCATGGAAGTATGTGTCATCAAACCAACCTCAGTGGAGGATGCCAGAGAGATTACAGAGACGCTTCTCAATAACCGCACGGTCGTATTGAACGTTGAGGGACTGGACGTAGAGATTGCGCAGCGGATTATCGACTTTACATCGGGTTCCTGCTTTGCAATCAGCGGTAATCTTCAGAAGATCTCCAACTATATCTTTATCATTACACCGGCATCGGTCGACATTTCCGGCGATTTCTTAAGTCTGGTTGACACGTTCCAGTCGACACGCAGTGTCCAGACCGATTTTTAGAGTCTATGAACGAACAGGATCTTTGTCAGAAGCGGCTGCTTGATCTCTCCAGACAGGCAGACCGTAAGGGAATCGTTCTCTTCAGCGATTTCCTCAATTTAAATGAATTGAATATATACCACCAGTCCGAGAAGCTGTTTGCGACGAGGACAGAATGTTTTGGCGGTATTCCATGTGCAGAGCGTCAGATGATTGCCTTTCTTCCTGATGCTCTTTATTATGATTGGGAATATCCCATTTCCGCCTTAAAAATCGCACCGGCTTATCCTAAATTTGCCGAGAAGCTTGGTCATCGGGACATCCTCGGATCGCTGATGCAGCTGGGCATTGACCGCTGCAAACTGGGCGATATTTTAGTCGGGGAGCAGGAAGCCTATCTGCTGTGCGAAGAGACCGTTGCAGACTATTTTGCGGAGCATCTTGAAAAGATACGCCACACCCTCGTAAAAGTCGAACCGTGCAGTCTGACAGATCTTAAGGTCACACAGGAATTCCAGACACAGGACGGAATCGTAACCTCAGACCGGATTGACGCCGTCGTCGCGTGCGTTTACCATCTGTCCCGCAGTCAGGCGTCGCTTTTGCTGCGCCAGGAGAAGGTTTTTGTCAGCGGAAAGCTGATGCAGAATCCATCCTACACCTGCCATGCGGATGATATTATCTCTGTCCGCGGTTACGGGCGCTTTATCTACCGCGGGGAATACGGAACAACCGGAAAAGGACGGCTCAAAATACATTACGACCTCTATGCAAACTGAAAGGAGTTTTTCATGGCACAATCGATTCCAGTAAAAGCAAACGACAGTATCATTTATCATATTGAACTGGTTCATGATTTTTCAATGCTCCCTACGTTTCTGCAGCAGCTGGGATACGGACGCACACAGAAAATCTGCATTGTGACCGATTCCAACGTTGCGCCCTTGTATGCAGAAGAAGTACAGACCCTGCTGAAAAAAGAGTTTGACACGGTCATTCTTCATGTCTTTGAGGCAGGAGAGCACAATAAAAATCTGGAGACGGTAAACGCTTTATACCAGACTCTGATCGAGCAGCATTTTGACCGTCAGGATCTGCTTATCGCTTTGGGCGGCGGTGTCGTTGGAGATCTCACCGGTTTTACGGCGGCCACCTACCTGCGCGGCATTGATTTTATCCAGGTGCCGACCACACTGCTTTCCCAGGTAGACAGCAGCATCGGCGGAAAGACCGGCGTAGACTTTATGCAGTACAAAAATATGGTGGGCGCCTTTTATCAGCCCAAACTGGTCTATATGAATCTGTCCGTCTTACAGTCCCTGCCATCCCGGCAGATTGTTTCCGGAATGGGAGAGATTATAAAGCACGGTCTCATCAAAGACGCCGCTTACTATGAATGGCTGATGGCACATCACGATGCCATTTTGGCGCTGGAGCCGGCAGTCATGGAAGAGATGATCGCCCGAAGCTGTGACATCAAGCGCGAAGTTGTAGAGCACGACCCGACGGAGAAGGGAGAGCGCGCGCTGTTAAACTTTGGTCATACCATCGGACATGCCATTGAAAAATTATGCGGTTTTTCCCTGTATCACGGGGAATGTGTAGGGCTCGGAATCCTTGCGGCGGCGTATCTTTCCCAAAAACAGGGGAACCTGACAAAAGAGCAGCTTGCCGGCATCAGTCAGTGCCTGTCTGCCTTTGGATTTCAGACACAGATCGATGGAATCTCACCGGATGCTGTGTTATCTGCCACCAAATCCGATAAGAAAATGGTCGGAAACCAGGTCAAGTTTATTCTGCTGCATACCATCGGAGACGCCTATATCTACCGTGAGTTAAGCGACGAACAGATTCTGGACGGCATCCGCTATGTATGCCGGGCGTAATTCCGGTCTGACAGGGAAAACAACACGGAAGGACAACATATCTATGAAAGATCATTCACCAATTTTGAAACGCAATCTGACCGGCTGTGTGGCGGCCGTGATCCTCATTCTGCTCGATCAGTTTACCAAAATGCTTGCGGTAGCGCATTTGAAGGATCAGCCTGCCAACGTGCTCATAAACGGCGTGTTTGAGCTGCGCTATCTGGAGAACCGCGGTTCCGCATTCGGAATGATGCAGAATAAGCTGATTATCCTGATTCCCGTCACCGTTGTAGTGACAGTGTTCATTCTGTATCTCTTTTTTAAAAAACTTCCCGCCACGAAACATTTTTTCTGGCTGAATGCAATTGCCGTACTGTTTTTTGCGGGAGCCATCGGGAATTTTATTGACCGCGTCAGACAGGGCTATGTGGTGGATTTTTTCTATTTCAGCCTGATCAATTTTCCGATCTTTAATGTTGCGGATATTTATGTGACAGTGGCGGCATTTTTATTGATCTTTTTATGTCTGTTCTATTACAAAGAAGAAGACTTTGAACAGATTTTCCCTTCGGGTTCTTCCAGACAACATTCTTCGGAGAAAAAAGACAATGAATAGAGAAACATTTGAAGCGGGAATTGCATATGAGGGAGAGCGGCTGGACAAGTATCTGAATCTCATTTTCAGCGAGACAGATGCGGCGCAGTCGCGCTCCTTTTTTCAAAAACTGATCAAAGAGGGGCATGTCCTTGTCAATGACACGCCGCAGAAAGCCAACTACCGGTTAAAGGCGGATGATATGATCTGCGTTGAGATTCCTGACGCGGTACAGACGCCGATTCTCCCGGAAAATATTCCGCTTGACATCCTCTACGAGGATGACGATCTTTTAGTCATCAACAAGCCGAAGGGAATGGTCGTCCACCCGTCCGCCGGACATTATACCGGCACGCTTGTCAATGCCATCATGTATCACTGCAAGGACAGTCTATCCGGCATCAACGGGGAGATCCGCCCGGGCATCGTACACCGCATCGATATGGACACGACGGGTTCACTGATTGTCTGCAAAAATGACGAGAGTCATGTCTTTATTGCGGAGCAGATCAAGGAACATTCCGTGAACCGGCGCTACCGCGGCATCGTATACGGTGTGGTGAAAGAGGAGGAGGGTACCGTCAATGCGCCGATCGGCCGCCATCCTATTGAGCGCAAGAAAATGGCGATCAACGAGAAAAACGGCAAGCCGGCCATCACCCATTACAAAGTTCTGGAGCGCTTTGAGCGGTATACATATATGGAGTTTAAACTGGAGACCGGACGCACTCACCAGATCCGTGTGCACATGGCAAGCATTGGTCATCCGCTGCTCGGCGACACGCTGTATTCCAGCGGAAGAAGTCCCTACAAGCTGCAGGGACAGACGCTTCATGCCATGACGATCGGCTTCATTCATCCGAGAACCAGAGAGTACATGGAGGTTACGGCGCCTCTGCCAGAATATTTTGAAAAAATTCTAAAAGATTTGCGATAACTTCAAAAAATAATTCCGTTTTTCAAAAAAATGTATTATAATATAACCATAGAATGTTAGGAAAGGCGGGATCTTTTATGGGCAACAAAATCTATACTATTGGTCGTGAATTTGGCAGCGGGGGAAGAGAAATCGGCGAAAAGCTTGCGGAACGTCTTGGAATTAAGCTCTACGATAAAGAATTGTTACAGCAGGCTGCAAAGGAAAGCGGTTTCTGCGAGGAGATCTTCGAGAATCATGATGAGAAGCCGACCAGCAGCTTTTTGTATTCCCTGGTCATGGATACATATTCGCTGAACGGATATCACTCAGCACCGTTTCTCGATATGCCTTTAAACCACAAAGTGTTCCTGGCGCAGTTTGACACCATCAAAAAAATTGCGGAGCGGGAATCCTGCGTGATTGTCGGAAGATGCGCCGATTACGCATTATCGGACAATCCGGACTGCATCAATATCTTTATTCATGCGGACATGGACAAGCGCGTTAAGATTGTCAGCCAGCGCGCCAATATTACGGAAAGCAAAGCCAGGGATCTGATCCAGAAACAGGATAAGCAGCGTGCAAGCTATTATAACTATTACACGAGCAAAAAATGGGGAGATTCCCAGAGCTATCATCTGACGCTGGACTCCGGTAAACTGGGAATTGACGGTTGTATTGATATGATCTTAAAGTTCCGTGAAATCCTCGATGCGTCCAAATAACATCATCGGCTAATATCATACAACGTGAATGAAATGGTTTCAAATGATTTCAAAGCGGCGGCACTTATTTGATTTAGGTGCCGCCTTTTTATGTCCGCTGTTTTACTGTGATGATACATATTCCTTGAAATGCGGGCGGCGGTGTGCTATAGTAGAGATACAGATATTTATTCGCAAAACACAAGTTTAACGAATAGTTTCTGCTATAAAATAACCATAACAATGTTTTACGCTGTAACGAATGTTTCGCAGGCACAGGATCTATCGCAATGCAGTCCGGATGCAATATCATCCGCGATGTCGTCTGTTTAACAGATTTCTTCAGAATCCAGCAGAATGGTAAACGGGCCATCGTTTAACAGAGAGATCTTCATATCTGCACCAAAAATACCGCAGCCCGTATCCGGAATCTGTTCTTTACACTGTGCGACAATATAATCATACATCCGGCTCGCCATTTCGGGCTTCCCGGCATGGACAAAGGAGGGACGGTTTCCTTTGCGGCAGTCCGCGTATAAGGTAAACTGCGAGATCAGCAAAAGACTTCCGCCAACATCCGCCAACGCCAGATTTGTTTTACCGTCCGCATCCTCAAAAATGCGAAGCCCCAACAGCTTTTTGATCATTTTATCGGCGATTGCGGTCGTATCGGTGTCGGCAATTCCGATCAGAACCAGAAATCCTTTTTTGATTGCACCGGTGACATTGCCGTCTACCGTGCAGGATGCCTCGGTTACACGCTGTATTACAAATTTCATTTTATCAGTCTCCTTTATGAATTATGTGGTTCATTGATAATAAATTTCATGACAGCTAATCTCATGACAGCTAATTTCATGATACATATTTTTGTGATAAATTGTTTCATGCCAGATAGTTTCATTATAAAATAATTACGAGGTGATATGCAATCTATGGAATTAAAAAAACTTTTAAGTTACACGCGCCGGGCGGTTGACGATTATAAACTCATTGAAGAGAGCGATCACATTGCGGTCGGCATTTCCGGCGGCAAGGACTCTCTCACTCTCCTCTACGCGCTTGCCGGTCTCAGACGCTTCTATCCGAAGAAATTCACACTCACAGCAATTACCGTCGATCTGGGATACGATTCTTTTGATCTTACTCCCATAAAGCAGCTCTGCGAGGAACTTGAAGTACCGTACCATATTGTAAAAACAGAGATTGCCCGCATCCTGTTTCACGGCGACAGCGTGTCGGACAAGGCAGTCAAGGGTTCTCCGTGTGCGCTGTGCGCCAAAATGCGCAAAGGAGCGCTCAATGAGGCGGCTCTGGAATTAGGCTGCAATAAAGTTGCCTATGCACATCACATGGATGATGTGATTGAGACCGCATTTCTTTCCATGATTTTTGAGGGACGATTCTATGCGTTTCCGCCGAGCACACATTTAGACCGCACACAGCTTGTGGTCATACGCCCCTTACTATATGTCTCGGAAGCGGAAGTAAAAGGATTTCGGAATAAGATGAAGCTTCCGGTCGTCGCCAATCCATGTCCTGCAGACGGGCACACCCAGCGTGCCTACGTGAAAAATCTGATCCGCCAGATCAATCTGGATCATCCGGGAGCCAAAAAACAGCTTTTTCATGCAGTATTACATGGAAATATCCCCGGATGGCAGACAGCTAACGAAGATTAAAAGGAGAAAACAATCCGTTTATGAAAGAAAAAGCATATTATGAGAATGTAAATGTAAAAAATGAAGTAAAACTGCGCAAGCTTCTGGAACAGCTTCCGGATTTCTGCAAACAGTTTTTCATCGGCATTGAGCCAACCACTTCCTCGCGTACCAGAATAGCGTATGCTTACGATATCGGCTGTTTTTTTGACTATCTCTGCGATGTGAATCCCATTTGTCAGAACTATACCGTAAGGGATATTCCGCTCTCGCTTTTAGATGAGCTCACACCTATGGACATTGAGGAATATCTCTCCTACCTTAAATATTATGAAAAAAACGGTGTGGAGCACACGAACGACGAGCGCGGCATCAAGCGAAAGCTGGCCTCTCTCCGCTCCTTTTACCGCTATTATTTTAAAAATGACCTGATAAAAAATGATCCGGCCGTGAAGGTGGACATGCCCAAGATTCACGACAAAAATATTATCCGGCTGGACATTGATGAGGTTGCCAGACTCTTAGACGAAGTCGAATCCGGCGAAAGTCTGACCCCACGCCAGCAAAAATATCACGACCGCACAAAGACAAGAGATCTCGCGCTTATGACGCTGCTTCTCGGAACCGGAATCCGTGTCTCGGAGTGTGTGGGACTCGATCTGGAAGACGTGGATATGCGCAATAACGGCATCAAGATTCACAGAAAAGGCGGCGCGGAGGTTGTTGTATACTTTGGGGAAGAAGTACGCGAAGCACTCCTCGCCTATATGGTTGAGCGCCAGAAAATAACCGCCGAGGACGGCAGCATCAACGCCCTCTTCCTCTCCCTGCAGAACCGGAGAATCAGCGTGCGTTCGGTCGAAAATCTGGTCAAAAAGTATTCCAAACTGGTAACCAGCTTAAAGCATATTACACCGCACAAACTTCGCAGCACCTACGGCACCTCACTCTATCGCGAAACGGGAGATATCTATCTGGTTGCGGATGTACTCGGCCATAAGGACGTCAACACGACGAGGAAGCATTATGCCGCCATCGACGATGATCGGAGACGCAGCGCAGCCAAATATGTAAAGCTGCGTGATGTCTAGTGCACTAAAGGATTATCTCCCCACCGCCTTAAGTCATATCAGATCTATAGCGCTGGCAAGACTCTGACAAACAAAAGCAGCTCACAAAAAAGCTCCGGTCATCCGACCGGAGCTTCTGCTGTCTGAAGAACTTCGTCTAACTTTTCCTGGATACGCGACTTTACCAGATCCGCAATCTCATGGGTTTTAAGGCTGCCATATTCATCGTATAAGATCGGTTTCAGATAATGTACCTGCGTGGTGACCGGTCCCAGACAAAAGCTGTTAAAAACCTTATAAGAATCGATCAGAGCCACCGGTACGATCGGCGCCTTTGTCTTTAGTGCAATCTTAAAACTGCCGGCTTTAAAATCACACACATGATTCTTATTATTAAACTCGTATCCTCCCTCCGGGAACAGGATATAGCGCTTTCCCTGCTTTACCTCCTCGGATACCTCATTGATGATCGTCAATGCCTGTCTGACATCCTTCTTATCCAGCCGCTTTCCCTGAAGCAGATCCACAAATTCCCTGACCAATATCGTATTGGACTTCGCCTTATCCATCACGAGCGAACAAGGCTCCCTGTGGGTATAGATAATGCCGAGTGCGTCATACTTTCCCTGATGATTCGGATACATCATATAACCGCCTTCTGTCGGAAGCAACTCCGTACCGTAAGCTTTTGTGTGAATGCCGCCGGTCACCTTCATCAAACGAATCACATGGCGTGCCAGCGCATAGCGCTCCTCTACACTATACTTTTCAGGGTGATCCGCCTCCCGGCGCATCTTAGGTATCATATAAGGCGCTCTGAAAAGATTCATTAAAATGACATAGATAAACTTTATCATACGAAATAACTCATCCTCCGTAATTCATATTCTCTGTGCTGCCTTCCCGCACAATATGAGCTCGTCAGAATCCATTATACCGTACTTACCCCAAAAACACAACCGACCAGCCGCTGCTAAAAAAATACCATCTTACTTGAGATATTCCGCGGAATAATACGGGATGGTCAGATACTGTCCCGAATGAATGTCCCCCGGCAGAATGTGATTGATCGCACAGATCTCTTCCATATATTCGTCCATGCTGGCATAGTCGTCTGTGATATATTCATCCGCGATATTCCAGAGGGTGTCTCCCTTCTGGATCTGAATGCTTGTGTAATATTTATAAGAAGGCTCTGCAGGAGCCGCCTGTGTACGGATCGTTCCCAGTAAGACAGAACCGATCACGATGACTGTCAAAACCATCAAACCCAACATGAATATGCGTCTCTGCGCCTTTGCCGCTGCTCTTCTGCTTCTCATAAGAATACCTCCTGTGTTAATCGAACATTCATTCCGAACGCTTGTTGCGAACATTTGTTTATGTTCCTATCATAATACCAGAACATCCGTTTGTCAATAAGAAAATCGAACAAATTTTCGGAATATATGTTTGCATTTTTACCCATGCTGTGTTAAACTAAATTATACATAATAGCATTGGTAATGATTGACAGGAGGTATATGCATGGCATACGGCAAGATCAGCACGAAGCAGAGAGAGATTCTCGAATACATTAAACAGGAGATATTGAATAAGGGATATCCGCCCGCTGTGCGTGAGATCTGCGAGGCAGTTGACTTGAAGTCTACCTCCTCCGTCCACTCCCATCTGGAGACGCTTGAGAAGAACGGATATATCCGCCGCGACCCGACGAAGCCGCGTGCGATCGAGATCATCGATGATAACTTTAACCTCACCAGACGCGAGGTTGTCAATGTGCCGATTCTCGGGAACGTGGCTGCCGGCCAGCCGTTACTCGCAGTCGAGAACATTGAGACCTACTTCCCGATCCCGACTGAGTTTCTCCCGAACGCGGAGACGTTCATGCTGCGGGTGAAGGGCGAGAGCATGATCAACGTCGGCATCTTCGACGGAGACAATGTGCTGGTTGAGAAGCAGGCGACCGCGCGCAACGGCGAGATGGTCGTCGCACTGGTGGAGGATTCCGCCACGGTTAAGACCTTCTATAAGGAGGACGGTTATATCCGCCTTCAGCCGGAGAATGATACGATGGATCCGATCATTGTTCCGGATTGTCAGATTCTCGGAAAGGTCATTGGAATTTTCCGTTTCCTTTCCTGATGAAGCCGGCATTCCGGGCATAAATACGATTATATCATAGGAAGTTTCGTTCCTATTACACAAAAAGAGTATGTCCTTTCCTGTCCGTCAGGAAGTGGCATACTCTTTTTTACAACACTCTCACGTTCAAAACACTATTTTTATCTCTCCGGGATCTTACAGATCTGCCGCATCTACGATCTTTCCGTCTCTCCAGATACGCTCCAGATCATAGAACAGACGATCTTCCTTTGAAAAAATATGGACAATAATGTCGCCGTAATCCATCAGAATCCAGGTCGAACTGGAATTGCCCTCGATCTGTTTGGTCTTAAGCCCCGCTTTGTACAATGCCTCTTCGCAGGCATCGCGCATCGCCTGAATCTGATTCTGGTTCGTTCCGTCCGCAATCACAAAATAATCTGCAACCGGTGAAATCTCGCGGATATCAATGATCTTCACATCCTCCGCCTTGCGGTCTTCTAAAGCCGCCACTGCAATTTTACAATATTCCTGTGATGTCATATCGCATGTTTCCTTTCTATCTGCTTTTTCTTCATTACGATTAAGTCCGTCAAACCGGATCTGCCTGTTCCCTCTGGTACTGCCGGTAGAATTCATAGGCAAGCTGTGTGGAGGGATCCAACGGTCCGCCGACTCTGGAGCGGTATTTTAACGTGTCACAGAGAATCTCCGCCATACAGGCATCCAGATCTTCAAATGCCAGTTTCCGCACCCGCGGCAGATCTGAGGCTTTGTTCCTTCCCGGCTCGATATAATCCGCAATATAGATAATCTTATCGAGCGTACTCATATCCGGTGCGCCGGTTGTGTGCACCTTGATGGCGTGCAGGATCTCAGGATCTTTTACTTCATAGACCGTCTCTGCCAGATAAGCTCCCAGCTTGGCATGCAGCAGAAACGGACTCTGATATTCTACAGCATTGATGGGGATGTCATGCTCCTCACAGATCTGAAGCTTCTCGTCGTCCGGAATACATTTGGCACAATCGTGAAGCAGGCCTGCAAGCATCGCCTGTTCAATCGATGTCTCATAAGCCATCGCCATACATCCGGCGGTATACATGACGCCCTTCGTATGCTCATACCGTCCCTTATCCAACTCTTTTTTTAATTGTTTACGAATCTCATGCTGTTCCATTTTTATTCTCCCAAATTCGATACGCCGTACAGATGATACCTCCTGATCAGCTCCCACACCTCTTTTGGCAGCATGGCAGGACATTCTCCTGTCATGCGGATCTGTGCGCGGATTGCCGTCGAGGAGACGTCGGTGCGCCCGCCCGCAAGCGGATAGATCTCGGCTGGAAACAGCGCCTTGATGCGCCGTATTTTTTCCTCAATCTGCGGCAGTTCCATAGTATCCCTGACCGCCGCAAGCACAATGGCATTCTGACAGATAATCTCCGGATGCCTCCACTGGTCAAAGTAGTCCAGGGAATCGGCTCCCATGATAAAAAAGAACTGATCGTCCGGGAACTGTTCCTTTAGATGCTGCAGCGTTTTATACGTATAACTTGTCCCGGAAGCCTCTATTTCTATACGGGAAAGCTTAAATGACACATCATTTTTGATGGCCGCCTGCGTCATTTCCGCGCGCACCTGCGCGGGCGTCATCCCTGCCTCTTCCTTATTCGGAGAGTGTCCTGCCGGTATGAACCACACCTCATCCAGTGCGAACTCCCGGTATGCGCTCCTTGCAATATTCAGATGTCCCTGATGAATCGGATCAAACGAGCCGCCTAAAATCCCGATCTTTCTCATGCCGGAAGTTCAAACTTGCTGTTTTTCTTTGCCTGGCGGAATAAGATGATCTTCTTGCCGATAACCTTTACAACAGCAGAATGTGTGCGCTCTGCGATGACCTGTGCAATCTCCCTCGGATCATCCGCACAATTCTTTAATACGGAAATCTTAATCAGTTCCCGTTTCTCTAATGCTTCGTCCAGCGCCTGAATAATCTCCGGTGTCAGGCTTGCCTTGCCGATCTGAAAGATCGGATCTAAGGTGCTTGCACATCCGCCGAGATAGGCGCGCTGCTTACTTGTCAGTTCCATATCCTGCTTCCTCCTCTTTACTTATAATAATCAAATTCAAATCCGTACATGCGCACGGTGTCGCCGTCTTCGATTCCCTGTGCCTCCAGGTCTTTTAAAATGCCCTGCTCCTTCATGAACTTCTGGAAGAAGAGGAATCCCTTCTCGGAATCCATATTCGTATAGCCGAGCATCTTCTCGATCTTCGGTCCTTCCACGACGAATGCCCCGTCGTCAGCCACCGTAATCGTGTAAGGCTCATCCTTAAAGAAACGGAGCGCCGGATCAAATTCAGGCTCATAGACCACCGGCTCCTTGCTGCACTGGTCGAGAAGCTCGCTCACGCAGTACAACAGTTCCTTCAATCCCTTGCCGCTTACGGCGGAAATCGGAAATACGCGGATTCCGTCTTTTTCAAAGGTATCTTTTAACTTCTGGATGATCTCATTCTCGTCCCCGTAGACTGCATCCATTTTATTTGCCGCGATAACCTGCGGCTTTTTTAACAGAGCCGGGTCGTAGGCTTCCAGCTCCTTGTTGATCGCAATAATATCCGCCACGGGATCACGTCCCTCGGTGCCGGCGGCATCCACCATGTGGATCATCACCTTGGTGCGCTCGATATGGCGCAGAAATTCAAGACCAAGTCCAACGCCCTCGGAAGCGCCCTCAATCAGTCCCGGAATGTCGGCAATGACGAAGCCCTTCGCGCCGTCCAAATCCACCACGCCGAGATTCGGCTGCAGCGTCGTAAAATGATAGTTGGCAATTTTCGGCTGTGCATTGGTCACGCGCGACAACAGCGTGGATTTTCCGACATTCGGAAAACCGACCAGACCGACGTCCGCGATTACTTTTAACTCCAGCTTGACTTCGATCTCGATCGAGTCGCCGCCCGGCTGCGCATATTTTGGTGCCTGCATCGTCGACGTCGCGTAATGCTGGTTGCCGAGTCCGCCTCTGCCGCCCCGCAGAATAACCTGTCTGCGGTTCTCTCCGGACATATCGGCGATGACCTTGCCGGACTCCGCATCCTTGATCACGGTTCCCTCCGGCACCTTTAAGATGAGATCCTCACCGTTTTTGCCGTGGCAGTTGCGCTTGCCGCCCTCTTCTCCCGGCTGTGCCGCAAACTTTCTGCGATGGCGGTAATCCGTCAGGGTATTTAACCCTTCATCCACCACGAAGATCACATCGCCGCCCTTGCCGCCGTCGCCGCCGTCAGGACCGCCATCCGGCACATATTTTTCACGGCGGAAGCTCACATGCCCGTCGCCGCCTTTTCCTGATTTTATGATAATTGTTGCTCTGTCTGCAAACATTATATTCTACCTCAATTCAACTTTAGGCAGCAGATACTGCCGCCTACCGAACGGTTACAATTCCGGATACAAGAAGACCCGGCTATAGACGCCTGCCATCAGGTAAGCGCTGCATAGTCGGGTCTACACTCTGCATCTTATTACTCAGCTACTGGATAAACAGAAGCCTGCTTCTTGTCTTTTCCTTTTCTCTCGAATCTTAAGATACCATCTGTCAGTGCGAATAATGTATCATCACCACCGATGCCTACATTAACGCCCGGATGAATCTTTGTTCCGCGCTGTCTGTATAAAATGTTGCCAGCCTTCACGAACTGTCCGTCTGCTCTCTTAGCACCTAATCTCTTAGACTCAGAGTCACGGCCGTTCTTTGTAGAACCAACTCCCTTTTTATGAGCGAAAAACTGAAGGTTCATATTCATCATGTTCTACACCTCCCTAAAATTCAGAATGATATAATCATTCCCATAAGTATTCTGTATTCCCTGCAGGCCAAGTACCAGTGACTGCATCAGCAATCCGGCATCGTGACCGGCCGGTGAAGTAAATCGCAGGCGAATCTCGCCATCGTCTTCGTTGGCATCCGTCTCGCATGGTTCGTCGGTAAACATCCCGATGGAATTGATCGTATTGATAACCAGTGCAGAGATTCCCGCACATACAATATCCTCGCCCTCATCGGCATACCCGGCATGTCCCAGGCAGTCGAAGCCCAAATACTCACCGTCATGATTGCGGAAAATCGTTATCTTTGTCATAACAATTTCCAGGATTAAGCGTTGATCTTCTCGATCTTAACCTGTGTAAACGCCTGTCTGTGACCGTTCTTCTTGTGATAGCCGGTCTTTCTCTTGTACTTGTAAACAATAACTTTCTTGGATCTTCCCTCTTTTACAACGGAAGCCTCTACAGATGCGTTTGCTACATCAGAACCAACCTTAATTCCGTTGTCGGATACAGCTAAAACCTGATCAAAAGTTACTTTCTCACCAGCTTCTTTACCAAGCTTTTCAATGGTAATGATATCGCCTTCGGATACTTTGTACTGTTTACCACCTGTTGCTATAATTGCGTACATATGGCACCTCCTATTATCATTACTCGCCAGTTGTGGTGTCGCCCGGGCAATCCGGACGGACTTTGAGACCTCACTGTGCGGCATACTCGATTATAATAGCATAGCAGTCTGGTTTCGTCAACAGATTTTTTGATTTTTTTGCCAAAATTCTTGACTTTTTCCCGCAGATCGTGCTATACTCTCTTCGCTAAAACCTGGTGTGGACTTTTCAAGTCTGACTTTTTTTCGCCACACAATGATTCTTTTGAGTCATTGTGTGGCGTTTTCTGTTTTATTCCGGATACACTAAAACCTGACTGTAATATAATAGGAGGAACTACAACATGAACGAAACTTTTATGAAAGAAAAACCGATCTTGCCGCTGCTTACGTCCATGGCACTTCCGATGGTCATCTCCATGATGGTAAACGCACTTTATAATATTGTAGACAGTCTGTTCGTTGCCAGAATCAATGAGAATGCCATGACAGCGCTGTCCCTCGTCTTCCCGATTCAGAATTTTGTCAACGCGCTTGCCATCGGATTTGGCGTTGGCATCAATGCGCTGATTGCCTATTTTCTCGGAGCAGGCGACAAAAAAGGCGCCGACCGCGCCGCTACACAGGGGCTTGTTCTGGCGCTCATCCACGGCGTCGTCGTCACTGTGTTAAGCATCTCCATCATGCCGGCGTTTCTGGATATGTTTACCAACGATATGCAGGTGTATCAGATGGGAATGGAATACGCAGTGATCGTATTTGCCTTTTCGACCATCACCATGGCGAATCTTTCCTTTGAAAAAATCTTCCAGTCCGTGGGCCGCATGAAAGTATCCATGATCGGTCTGCTGTGCGGAAGCATTACCAATATTATCTTGGATCCACTCTTAATTTTTGGCGTCGGATTCTTCCCGAAGCTCGGTATTGCCGGTGCAGCGATTGCCACCGCGATCGGACAGCTGTGTACGCTCCTGCTTTATCTGACGGTGTACAACAGACGCCCGATTGCGGTCAAAATCCGCAAAGAATATCTTGCCTTTCATAAAGAAACCGACATGCGCCTCTACTCGATCGGAATTCCTGCCATCTTAAATCTTGCGCTGCCGTCGCTGTTAGTATCCGTCTTAAACGGTATTCTGGCGGCTTACTCACAGATCTACGTGGTCATTCTGGGAATCTATTACAAATTGCAGACCTTCCTCTACCTTCCGGCAAACGGCATCGTACAGGGTATGCGTCCGCTGATCGGCTATAATTACGGTGCCGGCGAGCAGAAACGCGTGAAAAAGATCTATGAGATTACGCTTGCGATGAGTGCTGTCATTATGGCGCTCGGCACAATTTTATGTCTGGTGGCATCGCGCGGACTGATGGGACTGTTTACCGAAAATGCAGAGACGATCGCAGCCGGAAGAACCGCACTGCGCATTATCAGTGCAGGCTTTATCATCTCCTCGGTGTCCGTCACAGCCTCCGGCGCCCTGGAGGGACTTGGAAAAGGAACGCAGTCCCTTGTCATATCGCTGTTCCGCTATGTGATTCTCATGATCCCGGCAGCCTTTGTATTGTGTCGTATCTTTGGCCCGGTTGGTGTATGGCATGCTTTCTGGATCACAGAAGCAGTCACCGCTGTCATCGCCGCTTATGTCTACCACAGGGCAGTGACAGTAAAAAAATAGTCCCGGATTACCGGGACTTTTTTTGCAGCTCTTCCTGAAAAATCATGCGCAGCTGCCCTTTCAGCGGAACAT
This sequence comes from uncultured Lachnospiraceae bacterium, assembly GCA_902781225.1. Lineage (GTDB taxonomy): Bacteria > Bacillota > Clostridia > Lachnospirales > Lachnospiraceae > Roseburia. The sequence continues at coordinate 130,868 of CACZIN010000001.1, forward strand.
TCAGCTCCCGCATGGTGTCATCCAGTGCATCCAGCGTCTCGATCATGTCCACCACGTTCGCATTGCTTCCCATGTGTCCGATGCGGATCACCTGCCCCGCAAGTGAGTCAAACGATCCTGCCAGCATGATGCCGTGCTTCTGTCGCATGGTCTGTAAAATGGCGTCCGCGGTCGTCTCCTTCGGGACGTCAAACACCGTGACGGTATTGGAGAAACCGGATGCAAGGTGTAAATTCAGTCCCACTCCGCGGACTGCCGCCCTGCATGCCTCACCGATCCGCGCGTGCCGCGCCAGCATATCCGGATCGGCCGCGATATTGTCAAATGCGGCGCGCAGTCCGTAGATATCACTGATCGGCATGGTGTACGGGAACCACTTTTTCTCGTAATATCCCTCAAACACCTTAAGGTTCGCATAAAAAGAGGCAATCGGTACGCTTCTGCCATCGATGGCTGCCCATGCCGCATCACTCACCGTCACAAACGTCAGTCCCGGAGGCGCCGAAACGGCTTTCTGGGAACCGCCGCAGAGAAGATCAATCTGAAAATCATCCACGCGCACATCCTCTCCGAACATACCGGAGACGGAATCCACCACCGTGAGTATCCCGTATTTTTTCAGAAGCGGACAAAGCACCGAGATGTCGTTTAACATGCCGCTCGGGGTATCGCAGTGCACGAGCGTCGCGTATTTGTAATCGTGATGTTCCTTTAAATATTCTTCCAGGGCGGCCGGATCAATCGGATTTTTCTCATCCACGGAATACAGAACCGGCTTTCCGCCGTACATGGAAACGAAATCTGCAAACCCTCTGCCGTATACGCCGTTATCCAGCACCAGTACCGGATCTCCCGGTTCCGTCAGGGAAGCACAGGCAGCCTCAAGCCCCAGAATCCCCTCCCCGCCTAAAATCAGGGTCTCATTGCCGGTGTGCAGCAGGCGGCTGATCAGTTCACAAGTCTCCTTATAAAAGTCTACGAAAGTTTCATCCAGATCCGGATTGGTGCAGGGAAAACTGCGCGCCATGCGGACATTCTCTTTGACCTGCGTAGGTCCCGGTGTCATAATTTTATACATGGAAACGCCTCCTTAGTTCCACAGTTTTGCAGCTACTTTCTTTAACGGTGCAATGATGATAAGAACGATCACAGCTGCTGTCCCGATCTGAAGCAGGTTGCCCGGAATTGATGTCACCGGTGTGATCCAGTTGCCGTAAATGATTCCCTCTGCGATATAATATCCGCCGATCTTGATCGCGCAGGCAGCAAGCATTGCCACAACATACCACTGAAAGCCCTGCTTCTTCTCTGTAATCCATCCCATCACAAATCCCATGCATCCGACGATCACAAAGGTAAACGGCGCCCATGCCGTCCAGCCGGACAACAGATCAAACAGTCCCATGCCGACTCCGCCGGCAATGGCTCCCGTCTTTTTGCCAAATAGAATTGCGAAAATAAACAGCGGGACATTTCCCAGATGAATCAGTCCGCCCTGCGGTGCAAACGGCAGACGAATGTTAATCAGCCAGGTAAATACATATACCAGTGCGATTCCGATCGCCGTGACGGTGAGAAAACGCACCTGCTCTGTGCTGGTTGTTTTTGTGCTACTCATAGTTTTGGTTTCTGACATGGCTCTTTCTCTCTTTCTTTTTTGTTAGAGCCATGATACCCCATTTCTGGACGAATGAATATGTCCAGTTTTGCTATTTTTGACCAGTCCAGTTTAACTTTCATCTCCGGTGAGTCCCATATTTCTCCGGTATTCGCTCGGCGAGACACCGCAGCAGCCCTTAAACAGCTTCATAAAGTGCTTCTCGTTCTCATAGCCGACTGCCTGGGAGATCTCCGCAATACGCATATCCGTTCCGGCGAGCAGACGCTTCGCCTCCTTCATGCGGATGTCTCTTAAGTAATTGACAAAATTACTTCCGGTATACTGCTTAAACGAATAAGAAAACAGGGAATAATTCATGGACAGATAATTGGAGACAACCGCCATATTCAGATCACTGGCATAGTGTTCTTCAATGTAGGCGACGGCCTGCTTCATTTTCTGCTGATTCCCGTTTGTGTCAAACTGGCTTAGAATCCGCGCCTGCAGACCGGTCACAAAGGCCAGCACCTTCTGCTCGTAGCAGTCGATTGCATCCTCCCCGAACAGGTCCGTGATCTCTTTAATCTCCCCGCAGTTTTCTTCCAGCACATTCCGGTACGTTTTTGACGTCTCCGCAAGGAAATCCGTCATGCACTCCTCAAAGTCCCGGACACCGATGCGGCCATGCTTTACCTCGTAAAAAAATTGCGTCCAGACGTGCTGCAGTTCCTCGGTGCGGTCGGTTCCAAGCAGCTGCACACGCTGCAGTTTCATCTCGTCTGCGACCAGCTTTGACGCCTCCTGCACCAGCTTCTGTGGGACACGCGCCATCTCCTGCCCATAGCGCATCTGACTGCGGTTCGTGCAGAACGCGCACCTGCGCATTTCCCGCGCCTCCAGATATGCCTCGCGCAGTTCGCGGATCCCCTGATGCGGCCGGCTGATTCCGGTATATTCCTGCAAAAAAGGATATTCCCCCGGACGGTTCGAAAGTGCTTCCTCCTCGATTAAAAAGAGATCATTTCCCTCGACGTCACCAAGGAACAGGCAGTCCTTCGGGCAGGGTTCCTCCTCTTTTTTCCGGTTCCTGCAGCAGACCACATACGGCTTTCCGCTCAGATCTAAAATGAAATGCTGGTCATACTGGGTCTCCAACATGGTAAGCTCCTCTTCCGGCATCTCTGCCAAAAGCATCAGATGGCGGATCTGCTGCTGTCCGAGCTTCTGGCGCGTTTGCTCCTGCTCCCTGCCCTCCTCAATCTCCTGATTCAGCCTGGCAAGTATGTCACAGATTTTTTCGCGCTCGATCGGTTTTAACAGATATTCCCGCACCCCGTTGTGCATCATCGCCACCGCATAGTTAAAGTCATCGTAGCCGCTGATCGCGACGGTGAGCGGTATGTGTTCGCATTCCTGCATGCGCTCCACCAGTTCGATTCCGTCCATCTTGGGCATACGGATATCCGTAAACATGACGTCGATGGGCTGCTCTTTTAAAATCTCAAGCGCCGTCTCACCGTTGTTACATTCCATAATCACTTCCACCGGGACACCGCTCCGCTGAATCATCTTGCGGAGTCCCTGACGGATCAGTTTTTCATCCTCAACAATCAATACTGTCTTCATTCTGCTTCTCCCCTGTGCGTCATCGGAATGCGGACGATAATTTTGGTATAGCATCCGATCTGCGACGCCACCTCAATGCCATACGCCCCGCCAAATGCAATCTGGATCCGGTCCTGCACGTTTTTTAAGCCGATTCCGTTTCCGGAACCCCCGCTCGAATCCAGTTCCCCTGCAATCTTCTGGCGAAGCTGCGCCACCTCTTCTTCGGTCATGCCACGCCCGGCATCCGTGATTTCAATCACGCAGTCGTTTCCTTCCACGCGCCCCTTTATGTAGATGTTGGTATCTTCCGCCATCTGCTCGATTCCGTGATAGATGGCATTTTCCACAATCGGCTGCAGCGACATTTTGGGAATCTCCTGCTGTAAAATAATCTCCGGTATATTAAGCGATAAATAGATCTCGTAATCAAACCGCAGATTGATTAACGCCATATAATTCTTGATATATTCCAGTTCCTGCTCCACCAGGACATTGCCTGATACCCACTTCATGCTGTAGCGCAAGAGCTTCCCGAGGGATGTGACCGCATCCGAAATATCGTACTCCTCGTCAATCTCCGCCATCATCTTGATGGACTCTAAGACATTATAGATAAAATGCGCGTTAATCTGATTCTGCAGCGCACGGATCTCTGAATTTTTTACCAGCATCTCGCGCTTTAGATTGTCGTCCATGAGCTGCTTGATCCTTGTTAACATCTTGTTGATCTGTGTTCCCAGCTCTCCCATCTCATCCGGTCCGCAGTGCTCGACCACCACGTCCAGATCTCCGCCCTGCACACGGCGGATTGCGCACAGAATCTCGTACAGCTGTTTTAACAGATGTTTTACGATCGCATTGATAAAAAATGCCAAAACAACCAGAAACACGAGCATGACCGCCACAAACGTGTTGCGCATGCGGTATACGTGATGAATGTTGGACGTAATATTTTTCACGCAGAGCAGGGTCCCGTTTAGTTCCTGCAAGGGAAGGTAGGATACGATCAGATGCTGTCCCTGCAGCTTCAGATAGCAGGTCTGTATTTCCTCGTCCGCCGTATACTGTGCCATGATCTCGGCGAGCAGCTCCTGCCGTCCTGCGTTCTCGTCCTCCCCGTCGCCCTCTCCAAAATAACACCCACCGTCCTCTGTCAGAAAACAGCTCCACTCGTCCTCAATGTTTTCGTAGAGGCTGGGAAACATGTTTTCCATCGTCATAGCCGCCTCGATCATTCCGAGCGTCCCGAAATCACTGTCCTTTATCTCCGTCACGAGCGATAAGATCTTGCGGTTCTGGCTCATCGTGTAAGAATTAAAGATCTGATCGTTAAAGTCGTAATGCCAGCCGGTAACGGGCTCCTCCGACTGCCAGGGCTGCTTTTCCATGCGGGAGGCCGCATAGAGAATCGGCATCATCTCCTGTACCCGGTCGTTTGCCGCATACACACGCACGCCGTAGAGAAGCGGGTTGTTGTTTACCAGACGCTCGAGGGACACAATATCGCTGTTCTTAAAACTGTACCATTCCTCCGCCGAAAAAGTCTCCCCGTCCTTCGTTCTTTTGAGCATATCAAGAAGCGGCTCATCGCTCAGGAAAAACTGTGTGGACATGTTGATGGAATTGATCTTGGTTGCAACGGCATCTTTGTTGCGCTCCATGGTGTACTCCATGTATCCGGTATTCTCCGATACGACGTTTTTCTCCATATTGTAAAAAAGGATGCCGGCAAGAATGCCGATGGGAATCACCATAAACAGGATAATCACGAGGGTAAACTTTACATTCAGTTTCTGGCTGACAAACCGTTTTTTCCAATTCATGTAACACTCTCCGTCTCTTTACTGGATGCCAAGCTTCTCCTTGGCGCTGTTCATATATGCCGTCTTCTTCTCCATGACATCCGCATAGCCCAGCTCATCCCGCTTCTCAATAAATTCTTCAAAGAGGGCGTCAAACTCCTCCTCCGACGGCGCCATAAGAAGCGCCGGAAGCGTCTGGCTCCAGAGCTTTGTAATCTTGTCCTCCTCCGACGCCTCCTTGGAGCCGGAGGCAAATACCACATCGTACTGTCCGTTGTATACGACATATTTTCTTCCCCATTCCTCCAGCTGCGCCGTCGCGGGCGATGGCTCCTGTGCCCACTGAAGCTGCATCACATTGTCCTGCAGCATCCAGTAGGCGTCGTCCGCCCCGTATTCCCTGTCGTAAGATGCGCGGTCCGTGTCCAGAAGCTGCTTGATGTCATCGCGGAGCACCGGCTTTCCGTCCTTTATATCGTAAGTCACACCCTCGACACCCAGATAGGTGAGGAGCTGCCCGTGCTCGCTCATCAGATAATCCAGAAACGCGATCGCGCGCTCCGGGTGTTTGCAGTTCTTGGAAATCAGCGTCACCGTCCACCCGTTGATCGTGGTTGTCGGGCGCAGCGGATCGTCCCCGTCTGCATTTCTCGGACCTTCCACCGCCATATAGATGCTGTCCGGATCATTGGCATATAAAATCTTCTGCTGTGTCAGCATATCCGAATATTGATACAGCATGCAGAAGTAGCGGCCCTGCGCCACTTTTTCCTCCATCTGCGTTCTGGTGTCCACAAAAATATCATTTGCAAGATAGCCTTCCTCTCCCAGCTGTCTGAATACTTTCAGCCAGCGCAGATATTCCGGATCGGTATAGCGGTCATAGTAGGCGCCGTCCTTCTCCCACGGAATGGTAAGAAAATTCATCAGGTATTTGTCAAAGGAGACATTTCCCTCGTTGTCGAACGCGTGCGCGCCGATCGGGATCAGCGGCTCCCCGCCCACTTCCGGGAACATCTCCGCTGCCTTCTTTACCGCTGCGCAGAAGCCTTCCGGCGTTGTCATATCCGGGCTTCCGATCGCCTCGTAGATATCCTTGCGCACCAGAAAGGTCTGATTGCTGCTTAAATCCTCGCACTGCTCTACATCCTGCGGCGTGATGGAGGAGTTCGGGTAGGCGTAAATATTGCCGTCGTCTGTGGTATACCAGTTCACAGCCACCGGGTCCGAGACCTCCCAGAAATACGGATCATAGCTGTCCGCAAGTTCATTGAGCGCATAGACCATGCCGTTTTCCGTCATCTCGCTCACCTGCGGTTCCCACCATCCGAGCGTGATTAAATCCGGCAGCGAGTCGGACGCAATCAGTGCGTTTAGTTTTTCGGATTCATTTCCGAGCGGCGTGATAAAATGAATATCTACGCCCGTCTCCTCCGTGATCGTCTTCGACACCAGATTCTCGCCCCAGGGCGTCGAAAACCAGGAGTAGTTGATATACCAGTCCAGCGTCACCGGATCGTCCGCGTACGTCTGCCATGCCGGAAGATCCCCGTCCGGCTGCACTTGACCGGCCGCTTCCGTTTCCGGCACATTTCCGGAAGCGCCGGTCATAACGTTCCCGCAGGCGCCGCACAGCGCCGCTGTTATAAGTGAAAAAAGCGTCACACACGCCCATTGTTTTTTATATTTACCACCCATTCCAATCCCCCGTTTTTCTCCGTAAAATCAAAGATTTCCCTGTCTCTATCATATAATATTTTCCGGCATATTTCCAGCAGGAAAAGCCGTTTTCCATACCCTCTCGCCAACATAACGCACACAAAGAAGCACCTTCCGTTTCCGGAAAGTGCCTCTTCTTAAGAGGAGAACTATGAAAATAAAGTTTTGAAACTTGCTGGCATTTTATTCTTTGACGCTGCCCGCCGAAATACTGCTGATAATGTATTTCGAGCAGAAGCAGAACACAATCAGGATCGGTATGACAGAGATCGCCACCGCCAGATAAATAGCGCCCTGATTTCTCTGAATGTCCGTCGATGCCTTTAACGTTGCCATCATGACCGGCAATGTAAATTTCTCATTTTTGTTTAAGATAATCATCGGAAGCAGATAATTATTCCAGTTTCCGATAAATGCCATGATCGCCATCGTCGCAATGCCCGGAGACATGATCGGAAGCGCAATCCTGTGGAAGGAATATAATTCGCTTGCACCGTCGATTCTGGCTGCCTCCACCAGTGCCGGTGGCATCACCGACAAAATGTACTGTCTTAAGAAAAACACCGTTCCGGGTGCCGCAACCGCCGGCACAATCAACGGGATGTAGGAATTTACCAGTTTTAATTTGGTACATAAATTGTAAAAACCGATCAGGCTGAGCTGTCCCGGAATCATCATAAACACAAGGATCGCCGTAAAGATCAGCTTGTTGCCGCGGAACTGATACATTGCCAGTCCATATGCCGTCATCGCCGAGAAATACGCTGTCAGCAGTGTGGCAGGAACCGCAACCAGTAAGCTGTTTGCCATTCCGCGGAACAGATTAAAGAAACTAAATACGGTCTCCCAGTTTTCTTTCAGATGCGTGCTCGGAATCAGCGTAAAGGAATGTGTAATCTCCACACCGTCCCTGGTCGCGTTGACCATCATCAGAAGAAACGGGAACAGGCACGCCGCCGCAAGCAGGACCAGCAGAATATAAATAACGCTCTTTTTTATCTTATCACCCGTCGTCATAACTAATCCTCCTTGTTGACTAATTTTAACTGCAGCACAGATACAATCAGAATAATTAAGAACAATGCATACGCAATGGCAGATGCATATCCGGTCTGTGTTGTGCCCGTTGAGAAACCAAATTTATACAGATACATCACCACGGTCTCAATCGAGTTGTAGGATGCCGCCGTTTTCTCCGACATAAGGAACGGCAGGTCAAACATCTGCAATCCTCCGATTAAGGAAGTGATTGCCACGTAAAGCATGATCGGCTTTAACAGCGGCAGCGTGATTTTTCCAAATGTCGTCCAGCGCCCTGCCCCGTCAATCGCCGCGGCTTCAAAGTAATCTTTGTTGATTCCCTGCACGCCTGCCATCAGCATGATGAAAGAGTTGCCAAACCACATCCATGCACTGATGACTGCGATGACACTTCCTGCGGTGCCGGAATTTCCAAGCCAGTCTACCGGCGCCTTGTTCACTCCGAAGAACTGATAGACGGAATTTAAGATCTGGTTAAACGTACCGTATCTCCAGTCTAACAGTGTCTTAAAGAGAAAAGCGACGGAGGTTGCTGCGATCAGGTTCGGCAGATAATACAGTGCGCGGAACACCGGCAGCCCCTTAAATTTATATTTAATATCACTGAACACAACGGTCAGCAAAAATGCGAGTCCTAACTGTAGTACGATATTAACGCCCCAGATTCTGATTGTATTCCAGAGCGCTCTCCAGAAAAACTTATCGGTAAATACGCGTGTATAATTTTTCAGACCGACAAAATGGTACGGCATTCCTGCCAGCTTGCTGTCGGTAAAGCTTAAAACGAGTGTGCGGAATACCGGGTACACACTGAAAATCAGGAAAACGATCACAAAGGGAGCCACGAAAAAGTAGCCTGCCCGGTTATACTTTGTGAGGTTTGATGTCTTTTTTTTCGGATTTGTTTTTGCCATAGGAAATCCCCTCTATCTCATTTTGTATTCCCCCTCCGGCACCGCCACAACATCCTTTGGGGACATTGTGGCTGCCGTCCGGGAGTATACCAAGTTACCCTGCTTCTATCTGTTTACTGTGATATCAGGATATGTAGATTCAATCGTGTCATAGAAATCATTCACTGCCTCTTCCTTGGTCATCTGTCCTGTCTTGACCGCAGAGATCGCATTGCCCCATGCATCGCCGATTGCCTGATCGTAACGGGTTACCTTGGAGGTATCAATCTCCTTCGCCTGCTCTAACCAGAACTGGTACAGTTTCTCACCGCCGTAGATTGCGTTTTCATCATCTTTGTGCTTTTCAAGCGCGGATTTCAGGGAAACGGTGTCGCCCTGGGAGAAATCGATCCACCAGTCTGCGGTGTCTTCATTTAATGTACAGAATTTTACAAACTCCCATGCGGTATCCTTGCGGTTGGACTGGGAGGAAATACCGATATAGGTACCACCGTCAAATCCGGAGGAAGGTCCCTTGCAAACGCCCCACAAACCGGAGGTGTCGCCGACATTATCTCTCATGGTAAGTACACCCCAGGACGGCAGTCCGAATGCGAAAACCGTCGTGGTGTCCATGCCCTTGGTTGCCTCTGCAAACTCTGTTGCATCCCATACGTTGACGGAATCATCCGCGTAGTTCTGGATATCTGCGGTTAAGATCGGAACCTCTCCTGCCATTGCCTGATACCACGGAGTGGACCACTGGTTGGCATATGCGGTGAGATCCTTCTGATACAGATCCACACAAAGATCCATGTAATCAAATCTTGCCTGGTCTACATTTAACACACCGTCAACCACCCATGCGGAATCGCCTGAAAATACGCCCATCTCTGCATCGGAGGAGAAAATACGATATCCCGCGTCCTTTAGCTTCTGTGCGGTATCCAGAATGGTCGGGTAATCCTTAAATAATTTGCCGACCTCATCCGGATCATCCGTCCCGAATACTTCCTTGGCAATATCTCTTCTGTAATAGATACCTGCCGGAGTGATCTGATAGGAAATGGCTCTCTGGATGCCCTCGGAATCCTGTCCGACTTTCCATACATAATCAACGATCTGATCTGCATAGTCCTGTGCGTTGTACGGCGCCTGATTCAGATCCTCAAAAAATCCTGCGTCGTAAAAATCCTCCAACATCTTCGGCTCGCCTACGATAATATCCGGTTCGCTCTCGCCGCCCAAAAGCGCCGTCTGCACCTTGGTCGGATAGTTTGCCGGCTCAATGACAACCGTGTCAACGGCAACCCCGGTCTGCTCTTCAAAGCGCTCGCCGAAGTCGATCAGGTCGTTTGAGAGTGTCCATACTACCAGCTTATCATCGCCGGAAGCGGATGTGCCTGCACCTTCCGTAGATTCTGCGGTACTTCCCCCACCGGAAGCTGCATCTGCGCTTGTTTCTCCCGAATCGCCGCATGCGGTCATCGATAATGCCATAACACTAACGAGCATGACGGATACTGCTTTTTTCCAATTCATAAAAATATCCTCCTTTTATTTCAACATCTCTGTTGTTTTGATACTTGCATTATAGATGCTTTCATTTCCTCAAAAAATGATCCAAATTTTAAAAAGGTATCATTTTTTTAGTCCACGAAAACTTCCATTTTTCTGATTCTTCCGGCGCGGATATCCTCCGCCAGTTTTCCGGACACTTTCGCCCCCTCAACGGTCGCCTGACTGCCGTTTTCATAGAAAAAGGCCATATGGCGGATCCGGTAGGTTCCCGGCACATAATCCCTGTGCCCGCCAAATTCATAGCACAAGGTCGTTTTGCTCATAAATGCAGCGGAAAGCCTGCCATCCTCCGGGATCAGATACGCCGGAATAGCCGGTGCAAGCGAAAAGACCAGTTCCTCCTGCTCCACCCGGAAAGGATGCGCGCCGAACATCATCTCTTTCCACATGCTGATAAATTCGATCGTTGATCCGCTCAGTCTTGCCACAAATCCTCTTCCGTGGCAGGACTGATTCGGATTCCTGCTGCTGGCTATAAACGAGGAATTTTCGTAAATACTTCTTCCGTAAATCTCCGGGTTCTGGAACGGTATCGCCGCCTTCTTGAAATCCGAGAAAAATTCTTCATAGAGACCGCTGCGCAGAAGTTCAAGGAGATATTTATATTCCATATGAAGCCAGATGGATTCGTTTTCCAGCCAGCCTGGGGTAAATGCACGCGCACGCCCGAGTTCAAAAGAGGAATCCGCAAGGGAAGCGTTCACCTTGTACATGGAGAGTTCCCTGTCGTAGAGATCACTCGCTTTGACCGCCTCATACAGAGTGCGCTTTTCGCCCTGCTCCACAGGCAGTTTCAGATAGCGAACCGGTCCCTCCAGAAAATACGGCATATTTTTCGGCACGAATTTTAACGGGCGGATGCCGCCGTCCTTTAGCTTTTCATACTCCGGCACCTCGTAAGTAAAATACGTCGGGCAGATCTCTCCGGAGATCCGGCGCGCCTTTTTGATTCCACAGGTGACAATCTCCAAAAATCCTTCCAGAATCGCCGCAAGCTGCTCCGTGTGATAGACTGTCTTCTTACCGGATACGCCCTGATAGGTCTTGTCGCGGTAAATCTCCTTTGCGTCATTGATCCGGTTCCAGAAGGACAACAATTCCTCGTCCTGCATGATATTGTCGCATTCCAGCCGCGCAATCAGATTCAGTTCATCCAGAAAGCAGCCCAGTTCCTCTATGAGTGCGACTTCCCCCGGATACCGCTTCAGGGCATCTATTGTATATGAGAGCATGCGCGCCAGTTCGTATGTCTCCGCCATGGAAGAACCGAAAAGTCCCGGCATACCGTTTAGGGCGTCATACCATCCGGGCTTTCCGCCCTCCATCTCGATTCCCATTCCGTAGGCATCCAGCGTGGCAAATTTCACGGTGCAAAGCAGAATCAATTTCTCCATCAGTGTCATGGTCAGCACATCCCCGCTGCCGTATTCGGTTCTCACCAGTTTTTCCCCCGAGTCCGCCCGCCTGGACGCCTCGTTTAACGCCCGGTACTGCCTCAAGCCGTTCTCCGTCTCCACATAGCGGCGGAACCTGCGGTTCACATTGATTCTGGACAAAAAGGTGGTATAGACCTCCTCATAGAGCATTTCCTTCTCCTGCTCCGGGAACACGGAAAGGTAATCCAGAATCAGATCGAGATTGTAGGTCCAGTGATCGCTCCAGTAGCCTTCCCCGAACGATCCGTTCACCATCTCCTCCGCGAAATCAATGACCCGGATAAATAACGTCTCATCCCAGGTATCGCCGAATACCTCCCCGAACTTCCGGCAGAGTGCTCCCGGCGTAAACGGCTTTGTCACGAAGTCAAGCAGCGCTCTTTTTTGCTCTTCCTTCACGTCCGCCAGCAGCTTCTTTGCTTTCTCCTCTGAAAGGCGGTAGGTCAGTTTCTCGACGCCAAGCGGATTGTACCCGTCCAGCTGGATCAGACTGTAGAATTCCTGTATATTCTTTCTGCCGACGAACGGTGCAAAAAAGGTGTCGCAGCGTCGGTTCTGATTGACATCGCGGAAGTTCCCGTTTCCCTGCGAATAGAATTCCGGCAGCATGGAAAAGTAATTGTAATCCCGCTCCAGATCGCCGTGTTTTCTGGAATAGACATAAAAGATCTTATTGTTGCCCAGCTGCATCGGATAGCCGCCGCGCAGCACATTATCCATATAGGTGTACCTGCAGTAGGCATCAAACGCCGCGGAGGCCGTCCTGGTGCGGATACCGTCTGTCAGTTCCTCCGCGAGTTCATCGGCTTCTCTTTTTTTCGCCTCAAAATAAGCGGCATCTTTCTTTTCCGTAAAGTATTCTTTTAAAAGCTGTTTGTTCTCCACCTGCCCGATCAGCTCATATAAGGTGACGCTTCCGCCCGGAGCAAGGGTGCGCGTGATGCCGTAAAAGCTGCATGGCAGCAGGTTCTGCGTCATCTGTTCTTCCAGAAGAAGTTCCTTTAACGGGCGTTCTTCAAAGCCGACCGGTCTTTTCAGCGACAGATCATATGAAAAAATCAAAGACGGATCCACAATCGGCTGTAACCGTCTGCCGTCCACTTCGCAGCATGCCGAGAAATTGCCGCCGTCGATCCTGTGCACCGCCGCGGTGTCATCCATGCTTGCCCGCACGCGGTAGTATGGCAGTCCCTCGCTTAAATCCTCGACCTGCATCCACGCTTTCGCGGTCTGTCCCATATTTTTCATGCTGTCCATGGACACGCCGTACGGGATCACCGCAGGCATGCCGTCGAGCAGTTCCAGCTCGACGGACTCCCCGGACCGGTTGGTGACGCTTACCACGCGCACGAGCGCGCCGACATTTTCACCGGGCAGTGTATAATACACCACCTTTGTGTCCATTCCGCTCGTCTCATTCTGCTCCTCGATTGCCAGACCATTCATATGTATCTGCATCCGGTGCGCGATGTTTTCATCGGAAAACGGTTCAAAAACCGTACCGTTCTTCTTCAAAAAGGTGCGGAATCCTGTGGTCTTGACATTCTGATATGCCTGATGCGCCGGATAAAATTCCATGATCGCATGATCTTTATTGTCCACACCGAAACTCACCACACACTGTCCGCGGTTCACATAGTAGCACCAAATCGGGATTCCTCGAATTCCTGCAATTCCCGGCAGGAAACTCGCAAATGTGGATTTTTTTCCATAATCGTCCATTACAAATGTCTCATTTCTTTCTGTCATCTCATTCTCCTTTACACCAGTTCCACCAAAATCTCATGTGTGGCATCAAGATCCAGCTGTTTTAACCTCTCCCTGTCGATGCAGACGCGCTGCGCCTTCGGATCGCTCTCCTGCTGCCACAGCGCTCCGTCAATCCGGATCGTTCCCGTGCGGTAAGCGCCGTACTCCTTGTGCTCTTTATTCTCGTAAATCAGATGCAGCGACTGCCCCGCAAACGAAAAGAAAAGTTCCGCTCTTCCATCGGGATCAAACTGTTGCCGCTCCAGCTTCGGTTCCAGCAGCAGGTTGCCGGCGCATCCCTTCGCGCCGAACATTTCCGTAATCACGGTAAGCATGTACCAGCTTGCCGCTCCCGTCAGATAATGGTACATTCCTCTTCCCCGGCTGTTAAAATACTCCGGGATTCCCGGATAAATCCGGCTGGTTTCAAAGTGGACGGACTGGCGGTAAAGCGCGTCCAATGCACGGTGCCCTTCCTTTACAAATCCCCGCTTATAGAGGGCGTTTGCAAACATCACCGCCATATGCGAAAAGACCGCGCCGTTTTCCTTTTCCCCGTAAGCGAACCCGAACATTCTTCCCAGATCCATTTTTACTTCACCAAAATCCGTATTTAACCGGTAGCCGCCCATCGCGTCGCAGTACAGATATTTGTCTGCGCTGCGAACAATCTCTGCCACCTGCTCATCCGTCGCGGTCTGTGCCATAACGGCAAACACCTGACTGGTCAGCATCATGCGCACACCCTGTGAAAAGACGCCCTCCACGCGCCTGCCGTGATTGTCGTAGTATCCGTTAAACCAGCCGTTTCCCTCCTCATCGGTCACCCACTCTGTGGCACGGATATGTCCGGTCAGAAAGGCTGCTTTCTTCTGCAGGCTGCGGACAAGCTCTGTAACCGGAACCTCTGTCTTCTGCCCGCTTACTTCATGGATGCAGGCATCGGTATAGCGCGTTAAGAGCTCCTGCTTTTTTTGAACCGATGCATACAGGGCGTCGTCATCTGCAAGCAGAACCAGAAGGTCACGATTTAACGGCACAGCATCCTTCCCGGTTTCCTTTGCGTAAAGTTCGAGCAGCTCCGCCAGTTCCCGCAGATTGCCGGCATAGGCGTTGGTAAAAGCAACGCTCTCTCCGCGCTCTCCCGCCATATCCAGCGCATCGTTCCAGTCCGCGCCGCGAAGCCGGATATGTCCGTGTTCGCCAACCTCATAGAAAGCCGTCAGATTCTGCAGCAGAAGATGCTCCAGAACGCTTCCGCGGTAGACATTTCCCGCGGCATCTCTCTGCCAGCAGCCGTCCTGCTCCTTCCATACCGCATCCTTCTTCGTCCCGCGCCCTGCCTGCTGATCCTTAAAATACGGAATCTCTTCCTCCAGAATCGCAAGATCGCCGGTCTGATCGATATAAAGCTTTGTCGTCACAAACGGCCAGACCCCGTGATCCATCCACACGCGCGTGATCTGGTTGCGGTCGGCAATAAAGGTTCCCTCCCTGCTTCCGATAATGGTCGCATTGGTTCCGTCGATGCGGACACCCTGGAAATTATTGAGAAGCATCTCGCGCACGCCGCCCGGATTCATCAAAAGGAGTGCCAGACAGTCCTGCCAGAGATCTCTCCAGCCTCTGCCTCCCTTTCCATAGTCATGGTGCGGCAAAAAGGAACAGCCATAGATCCGGCGCAGGATCGGCTGAAAGCTGACCCACTGCATATAGCGGTCAAACCGGCGGTCTTTCGTATGGTAGGATACGTTTACTTTCTCTTCCCAGTATGCTTTCATGCACTCATACGCAGCCGTCGTCTGCGCCGCCGTACGGTAGGCTGCCGTCATGCGCAAAATCGTCTCTCCGGCATGTTCTGTCGCACGCACCGCCCCGGTCATGATCGTGTATCCCGCGGTCTCTCCCGGCGCAAGAATCCTCTCCTTAAAGTGAAGTCCGCCGACCGCCTCACATCCGGCAAATGCACTGCCCGCCGGCACACCGGGAAGATTTTTTACAACCGCCTCTGGCCGCTCAAAATTGCCTCCCTCGCCGATAAAATCCTGTACGGTCGGGTAAAAATCTTCCGGTGCCTCCCCCTCCTCATCGTAACCGCACACAAAGTAGGTCGTCCCGTTCGGGCGGTGCCCCCGCTCGTCAAAGGACATCGTCGGCGTCACAAGCACACCGTTTTCCACCGTGCGGATGCGGTGCAGCAGCGATGTCACATGCCGGTGATCCCTCAGATTGTCCGCGCTCCTGCCATAGACCGGTATGGCCGCGGTCGGCGTGAAGCGCACCTGCATGTTGCCTGTATTGGTAATCTGCACATACATGATCTCCATCGGATCCTCCAGCGGAACAAACGATGTGATCTGTGCCGAAAGCTGATATTTTCTGGAGGTTCTCGTCACAGTCTGCCACATAAAACCGGCTGTCACCTCGTTTTCGTCCGCAAGATCCGTAAATTTTTTTGCAATCTCTTCCGCCGAGTTCCCTGTGGCGGACCAGTTTCCGTGCGTTCCGATATGGCACCAGAAATTTCTGGCGTTCCGGTTATTGTGAAGACTCTCCACGCTCACCGGCTCTAACAGAAACGTGTTCTGATCCAGCTTGCAGTCCCCGCCAAGCGTCGGCGTCACTGCGCTTTTGATACCGCACTCCCCCGCAACCGGGAAATACAGATCACTGTAATCTGCCGCCCCCGGCAGAGAAAAAACTCCCTTATCACTGATAAATTGATATGTATTCTGCATCCTGCAAGTTTCCTTTCATTTTTTTATTATTCTAAGGAAAAAAACAGGCACAAAAAAAGATACCTTTTTTTTGAAAGGTATCTTTTTTTTAGAATCCCAGACCGTCCGGAAAAATCTCATGCAACGGTCTTTTTATTTTTTTGCGGGTCACCTCGACCAGCCCGAGTGCCGTCATATCGACAAGCTGTGCCGGAACCGGGTCTTTCTGCAGTGCCGCGCGGAATGTCTTAAGAAGTTCCTCTTCGGCGGATTTTGACGTCAGATTTATAAAATCCACCAGAATCATCCCCGAGAGGTTCCTCAGCCGCAGTTGTCTGGCAATCTCCTCCGCCGCTTCCTTGTTCACGCGCAGAAAATTCTCCTGCATTTCTTTTTTTGCCACATTCTTTCCGGTGTTGACATCCACCACCGTCAGCGCCTCCGTCGGCTGAATGACCAGATAGGCGCCGGATTTTAACCACACGCGCTCGCTCAAGGCGTTTTTCAGCTCCGGCCGGACACTGTAGAGTGCTCCGAGGGAAAACGCCGGGTCATTGTAATAGCGGATCCGGATTCCCTCCGCCGTCGTTACCTCGTTCACCGGCACGGGCACGCCACCTCCCGTTACAAGCGCCTGTTTGCCGATCCCGCAGGCGGTGCAGATATCCTCAAACATTCCGCGGTCATCTGTCACAATCTCTTCCAGCTCCTCCTTCCGCAGATCTCTGATATGGCGCAGCCATCCCGCCTCCTCCCTGTATACAAGCGTGTAACAGGTCTTGTGCGCCGCCGTCTCTGCCATCGTCTCATAGCGCTCCGAAAGCGCTTCCAGTTCAAGGAGAACCGCCTCGTCGGAAGCCTCTGCGGCATTGGTGCGGAGAATCACGCCGTACTCCCCTGCCGTCTGCTCTGCAAGCTTCACCAGACGCTCCCTGGCCTCCCCCTTCACCTTCGATGAGACGCTCTTTTTCCGGTTCCCGGAGGTTAAGACAGCATAGGTGCCCGCGATCGTCAGGTTGGTCGTCACCGCAGGATCTTTTGTCTTTAACGCCTCGCGCGACACCTGCACCAGAAGCTCATCGCCCGCCGCAATCGCCTTTTTCTGCGACAGCTTTCTGGTAAAAACGGGATTTTTCACATCGGACAGCGGCAGATAGCACCGCACATCCGGCGCAATCTTGACAAAGGCGGCATTTAGATTGGCGACAATATTCTCGACTTTTCCGACATAGATATTGCCGAGCAGCGATGTCTCCCCCGCCGCCTCCGGCAATACCTCAATCATATGTTTTTTCTCATCATAAAGGGCAGAAGTCAGATATTCCTGCCCTTTTATCTTCTCTCGCGTTATTATATAACGGTTCATTCGATTACTTCTCCCATCGCGCCTAAGGACACAAAAGCATCCCCGTCTGACGCATAGACATCCTTCCGGTGAATCTGGATCGCATTGGGATCATAGGAAAGTCCCATATGCGCAAACAGTGCCTCAAGCACCAGCTCCGGCTTCAGATTATCCGTGCTTCCGGTGGAAAGCTTCAGATAGAACGACGGTACGCCGTCGCGGTCCGTCACCTGAAAACCGTAGATGAGCGGTTTGATGTCAAGCACGCGCTCGCTCTTTTTCGTCTGCTTGGTGATAAGAACCTCCGCCGGCTTCTCGAAGAAATCACGGATGCCGTCGGAAAACGCCGAAACAGAAACCGGCGCCGCATACCCTTCCTTAAAATACAGATCATAATCTGCGGCGGCAACGATCGACATTGCCGTCTTTGCCTGATCCGGAAGCTTCACATAGCCGGTGCACTCCACGCCCTCCACCATGACGCCGTTTAACGCACGGAGAGATTCCTCCGTGGATGCACTCGTGTGCACTTCAATGTCCATATACTCGCCATCGCTCGTAATGCCCACACCGAGCGGCGCGGCAAACGACATGATCTGGTGTGGGGAAAATCCCTCCGAATAGCAGATATCAATATGCGCTCTGCGCATTGCCTTCTGGAAGTACCGCATCACGTCGAGATGTCCGATGAACTTCATCACACCGTACTTGCGGAAACGGATCCTAATTTTCATAGCAGACACCTCCTCCGAACTTTTTCACACCGCAGCCCGAACAGCGCATCCGGCAGTTCGGCGTCACGGTTTCTTTCATGGCATTGTTCCACTCGCGCTTTAAAAATTCCTTGGTCACGCCGGTATCGATAAAATCCCACGGAAAGATCTCGTCCATGGAACGCTCGCGCATCGTATAGAAATCGGGATCAATCCCGCACTCTGCAAAGGCGTCTACCCATCTCTGATAGTCGAAATATTCGGACCATGCATCAAAAATGCCGCCCTTTTCATAAACCTTTAAGATAGCCTGTCCGATTTTCCGGTCGCCGCGCGCCAATACGCCCTCTAAGACCGTCACGTCCGCCTCATGCCAGTTGTATTTAATGCTCTTTTTGTTTAACTGTTCCTTGACCGTGTCATTGACAATCTTTGCACGGCCGATGTAATCTTCCGGCGGGTACATTCTTGCCCACTGGAACGGTGTAAACGGCTTCGGGACGAAAAAGGAAGTGCTGATTGTGATCTGGCATCTGCCGTTCCGCTTCTCCTTGGGAACGGTGTCGTAATAGCGTGCCGCCGTCTCGTTGGCAAGCTCCGCGATCGCCCGCATATCCGCCTCGGTCTCGGTCGGAAGTCCCAGCATAAAGTAGAACTTTACCTTATTCCAGCCGCCCTCAAACGCCATCTGGGCGCCGTTTAAGATCACTTCCTCCGTCAGTCCCTTGTTGATGACGTCGCGCAGACGCTGTGATCCCGCCTCCGGTGCGAACGTCAGGCTGCTCTTTTTGATGTCCTGCACCTTGCTCATGACGTCCAGTGAAAACGCATCGATACGGAGCGACGGAAGTGAAATATTTACCCTGCGCTCCCTGCACTCATCGATCAGGAAATTGACAAGCTCCTCCAGAGAGCTGTAGTCCGATGAACTTAAGGAGCTGAGCGAGATCTCCTCATACCCGGTCGCCTCTATCATCTGCGTGGCAAGCGCCTTTAAGCGCTCAATATTTTTCTCACGCACAGGGCGGTACACCATTCCCGCCTGGCAGAAACGGCAGCCACGGATGCAGCCGCGCTGAATCTCAAGCACGACGCGGTCCTGCGTGGCTTTGATAAACGGCACGACCGGCTTTTCCGGATAGACCGCCTCCGTCATATCCATCACGAGCTGTTTGGTCACCGTCGCAGGGATCTCATCATCCACCGGTGTAAACGATGCGATCGTTCCGTCTTCCTTATATTCCACCTGATACAGGGAAGGCACATAGATTCCCGGAAGCTTTGCCGCCTCATGCAAAAACTCCCTGCGGCTTCTGCCTGCCTGCTTCATCTCCTGATAGAGATCTAACATGCGGTCATACACGACCTCCCCTTCTCCCATATAAAACAGATCGAAAAAGTCTGCAATCGGTTCCGGATTGTAGGTACAGGGACCGCCGCCGATCACGATCGGAACGGTATCGTCACGGTCTGCGGCAAGCAGCGGGATCTGGCTTAAGTCAAGAATCTGGAGAATATTGGTATAACACATCTCATACTGGATGGTAATTCCAAGGAAATCCATATTCTTCACCGGTTCCTGTGATTCCAGGCAAAACAGCGGGATATTCTCCTCCTTCATGATCTTGTGGAGATCCGGCCACGGGGAATACACGCGCTCGCACCACACATCGTCCCTCTTGTTAAACATATCATAGAGAATCTGGATGCCCAGATGGGACATGCCGATCTCATATACATCCGGAAAGCACATGGCAAAACGAACCGACACCTCGTCTTTGTTTTTACAGACGCTGTTCAACTCGTTTCCAATGTAGCGCGCCGGCTTATCAATCTTCATCAGTATCTCATCGGATAACGCTAACTTTGTCATATCTTTTATCCTTTCATTCTGTGTGCAGAAGTTCTGCAAGCACTGCGTCGCACTCCTGCAAAATTGTATCATACCGATTATCTTCGATCATGTCAATCATTTTCGCCGGAGTCACGCCGCAAACCGTATTTCCGCTGTCATCCCATGCAAAAAAGAACAAAAACAGCAGCAGTGCCACAAGAAAACGAAGCTGTCCCCCCGTGCGCGCTCTCTGCGGCTCCTCTCCGTCAAAAGCCTCTCCCGCATCCGCTCCCGTCTCAAAAGAACTGCGGACCTGCGAGACATACGCCCTCCGTCTTTCTGCATAGTCTGTCATACTGCACCTCTCCTATCCTGCCTGTGCTCTAGGATACTATATGAGATTTTTTTGAAAAACATGTGCGCAGACCATCGATCAGTTTTGAAACCGCAAACGTGAGAAACCGGATGATGGTCTGATCCAAAATGACGGCTCCCGCAAACGACAGAGTAAACGTGAGAAGTACGGCAAGCAGACAGCCTCCCACGATGCCGCCGGACAGCACATTGACGTGAAGCACCTGTTTGACGGCATAGTGAAGCACGCCCCAGTGGATTAACAGAATCGAATAGCTGTACTTCCCGGTGACGCGCACAAAGGGACTCTCTTTGCTGTCACAGGGCACCAGCCGCTTTATGAGCACAAACACGGCGGCGGCATAAAACATCATCGTAGGCGCATTGTTGTAAATATAGTCGTCATACCAGCCATGAAACAGAATCACATAGCAGGTGATCAGATACGATGCCAGCCCCGCCGCAAGGAAAAAATTCTCCGCCCGCTTCCCTGCGCGGTTCGCCAGATAGTAGCCAAGCAGAAATGCCCCCGCATACGAATTCACGATACCGGAGAGTGCCGCAGGCGGCGTAACGCCAAGCAGCGGCACATAGGTGACATACGCATTCAGAAGGAAGATCACAAGCATCACGCCGTTCATGACCGGATCCGGAATGTTCTGCACCAGATACCGCAAAAACGGGGTGAGCACATACAGCCAGATAATGACATAGACCAGCCACAGATGCGGCGCTTCCACCGGCGGTCCGATGAAGAACCTCTGCAGCATCAGTCCCCACTGCGACGGAGCGAGCCGCCCGATTCCCTCCTTGGCACAGACATACAGATTGTAATAGACCACAAGCGGAATAAAGACCCGGATAAACCGGCGCGCAAAAAAATCCCTGCACCACTCTCCTTTTACCGGCAGCAGCAATGCGCCGCTGATCATGACAAAGAACAGGTTGCAGGACAAAAACGTATAATTAAAGACTTCCAATACGCGAAAAAGCAGCGTCCCGGGCGCTGCTGTCGTCTTCGCGAGCGCGACGGTGTGGACACAGATCACAAACACCGTCGCAATCACGCGCAGAACATCAATATAAACCTTTCGCGGCGGCTTTACCGCTGGGAAAGTTCCTGTGTGATATCCTCCCATGTGACTCCTCTTTCTGCCATAAGCACCATCATGTGATACAGGAAATCCGAGATCTCGTATTTTACCTCTTCCGGATCCGGATTCTTAGCCGCAATCACAATCTCGGTCGCCTCCTCGCCGACTTTCTTTAAGATCTTATCGATCCCCTTGTCAAACAGGTAGTTCGTGTAAGATCCCTCCTTCGGGTGCGCCTTGCGGTCGAGAATAATCTCATATACATCTTCGAGCACCTTAAGCGGATTCTTCTCCACATATTCCTTCTTGACAATCTCGTTGAAAAAGCAGGTCGGATTGCCGGTATGGCAGGCTGCTCCCACCTGGGATACCTTCGCAAGAATCGTGTCATAATCACAGTCTGCCGTCAAAGACTTCACATACTGGATGTGGCCGGAAGTCATGCCCTTCGTCCAGAGTTCCTGGCGGCTCCGGCTGAAATAAGTCATCTTACCGATATTGATCGTGGTATAAAAAGCCTCCTCGTTCATGTAGGCAAGCATTAACACCTCATCTGTGCGGTAATCCTGCACGATCACGGGAACCATGCCTTCAGAATTCTTTTTCAGATCATCCCACTTTAACGCCGGCTCAAAATTGTCCATCTTGATGCCCGCCGAAGAAAGCTGCGACTTGATCTCCATGATGTTGGTATTCGGATCGTTTAAGAAACCACCGGCAATTCCGCGCGTGTTGCTCCTCTTTAATACCTCAATGATCTTCTCATAATCGCAGGTCTCAAAATAGACCACATACGGAACATCCGTAATATTCTCAATCGCATCTAAAACACCAGTGTTTAACACCAGAAGTTCATGGAAATTCTCATCCATCTTCGCCTGATGTTTGAACACGAAGTCCACGTTCTCCACCGACACGAGGATCCGGTCTTTTCCGAAACGCTTGCTCGCCTCCTCGGCAAGCTCGATGCTGTTCGCCTTGGCGCCGTTGACAATGACCTGAAGGCATCCGGCATAGATGAACTTCTTGATGTCCTCGAGGCGGTTGATGTTGCCGCCCGCGCAGGTCTTGATCTCCACGTTGCGGTTGATGTTCTTGATCGTGTGAATGTTCTTCTCATGCTCCTCATCATCGTCAGAGAGATCGAAGATGATAATCTTGTCAATTCCGTTGTCATTGTAAAGCTTTGCAAGCTCAATGACGTCCGCAAGCGGAGTGTGATCCTCAATTCCACGTACCGCCTGTCCGTTCTTTAAGTAAATCGTTGCAACGATATTTTTCTGTTCCATAAAAACATAATACCTTTCTATAAACTGCCCTTCGTAGACAAAATATCCGTAATCCGCGGATCATATGATGTCGCCTCGTCGAGGGCTCTCGCAAATGCCTTAAACATCGCCTCAATCATGTGATGGTTATTGCCCGGCGTCAGCACCTTGATGTGCAGATTCATTCCTGCCGTGTAGGAGATCGCGTAGAAGAACTCTTTCACCATCTCCGTGTCCATGTATCCGACTCTCTCTACGGTAAAATTACCGTCGAAGGACAGATACGGACGCCCAGAAAGATCCACCGCGCATAAAACGAGTGTCTCGTCCATCGGCAGAATACAGCTTCCGTAACGCTTGATGCCCTTTTTGTCCCCGACCGCTTTTTTGATCGCATTGCCGAGCACAATCCCGGTATCTTCGATCGTGTGATGACAGTCCACGATCAAATCGCCCTCCGCCTTGACCGACAGATCGAAAAAACCGTGTCTGGCAAAGCCTTCGAGCATGTGATCGAAAAAGCCGATCCCGGTATCGATGTCGCTTACTCCGCTCCCGTCCAGCTCCAGACTGAGCGTAATGTCTGTCTCTTTGGTCTTTCGCACATAATCTGCTGTTCTGCTCATACTGACTCCCGTTCCTTCCCAACACTTCAACTTTTATTATATTACGGATTCCCCGAAAAAGGAATTACTTTTGTTCAGAATTTTCCTCAAACCGGACACGGATCGAATTGGCGTGCGCCGTGAGTTTCTCGCACTCCGCGAACTGGATGATGTCCTTGTATACATTCTCAAGCGCATCTCTGGAATAGGAAATGATGCTGGATTTCTTGATAAAATCATCCACGCCAAGCGCCGAGAAGAATTTCGCCGTACCGTTGGTCGGAAGCACATGGTTCGGTCCCGCAAAGTAATCGCCGAGCGGCTCGGAGGAATATTCGCCGATAAAGATTGCTCCTGCGTTGCGGATCTTCGTCATCACCTCGAACGGATTCTTCGTCACAAGCTCCAGGTGCTCGGACGCAATCTCGTTGACCGTTGCAATCGCATCGTCCAGACTGTCGGCAACCAGGATGTATCCGTAATTCTCCAGAGATTTTGTGATGATCTCCTTTCTCGACAACTTCTCCACAAATCCGTCGATCTCTGCTGCCACCTGCTCGGCAAGCGTGCGGCTTGTGGTAATCAGAATAGCGGAAGCCATCTCGTCATGCTCCGCCTGCGACAGTAAGTCCGCCGCCACATAGCGTGGATTGGCCGTCTCGTCCGCAAGGACAAGGATCTCGCTCGGTCCTGCAATCGAGTCAATGCTGACATATCCGAACACGGCCTTTTTGGCAAGCGCCACATAGATATTTCCCGGTCCCACAATCTTGTCCACTTTCGGAATGCTCTCGGTTCCAAACGCCATCGCAGCGATCGCCTGCGCGCCGCCCACCTTGTAGATGGCGTCCACGCCCGCCTCCTTTGCCGCCACGAGTGTGGAAGGATAGACTTTCCCGTCTGCTCCCGGCGGTGTCGTCATAATGATCTGCTCCACGCCCGCCACTTTTGCCGGGATGACATTCATGAGCACCGACGACGGGTAGACGGCCTTGCCGCCCGGCACATACACGCCGACTCTCGCAAGCGGAGTCACCTTCTGTCCTAAGATAATGCCGGATTCCTGTGAATCAAACCAGGAGTTCTGGCGCTGTCTGCTGTGATAGTCTCGGATATTGACGAGCGCCTTGCGGATCACGGAAAGAAGCTTCGGATCTACCTTCTCGTAGGCTTCCTTGATCTCCTCCTCCGTGACAAGAATATTTCCGGCGTCAATGTCGGCGCCGTCAAACTTTTTCGTGTAGGAAAAAACAGCCGCGTCGCGGTTGGCGCGCACCTCCTCGATGATGGCGTTCACACGCCCCTCGTATTCCCCGTAGGAGTTCGGGCTGCGCTTTAACAGATTCTCCAGTATATTCTGCTGTGTCTCTTTGGTTAACGTTAAGATTCTCATGCCTGATCCTTCCTTTCTATCTCTCTCTTTAAATCTGCGATCAGTTTTGTGATCCGTTCATTTTCCATCTTCATGCTGACCTGGTTGACCACCATCCGTGCGGACAGCGGGCATACCTCCTCCAGAACCACCAGACCGTTCTCACGCAGGGTGGAACCGGTCTCCACAATGTCACAGATGACCTCCGAGAGTCCGACAATCGGCGCCAGTTCGATGGAGCCGTTCAGCTTGATGATCTCCACCGTCTGATGTTTTTTATTGTAAAAATAGTCCTTTGCAATGTGCGGATACTTGGTGGCAACACGGATCAGTTCATGGTGCTTTAACAATTCTTCCGCATCCTTCGGTCCGCAGATGCACATCCGACATTTTCCGAATCCGAGGTCTAAGACTTCGTAAATATTGCGCCCTTCCTCCAATATGGTATCCTTCCCGACAATGCCGATGTCCGCGGCACCGTATTCTACGTAGGTGGGCACATCCGGTCCCTTGGCAAGGAAAAACCGAAGCTTTAATTCCTCGTTCACGAAAATCAGCTTTCTCGTGTCCTTATCCTTCATCTCCTCACAGGTAATGCCGATCTTCTCAAACAGTTCCAGTGTCTTTTTAGCAAGTCTGCCTTTGCCGAGCGCAAAAGTCAGATATCTCATGTCCTCCATTTAAAACGCCTCTCCCTTCTCTGCCTTCTACGCGAAAAACTGCACGTTTGTCATCCGGCTGCGCGCTGCATAATCCTCGTAATCTTTCCTTTGCTTCGTCTCATCCCACAACATCAGCTCCACACAGCGTCCGGCTGCACGCGCTGCCGCCGCTGCGGTAATCGCCGTCTGCCGTTTGGCAGGTTTATAGACCATCAGCTCCACACAGCGTTCCACCGGGACATCAATTTTCTGTCTCTGCAGCGCAGCCATCAGCTGGTCAATCACAAACGCAAAACCGATGGATGCTGAATCTTTTCCAAAATAGGTGAGAAGCCGGTCGTATCTGCCGCCCTTTACAATCGCCTCGCCGCTTCCGAACGTATACCCCGCAAAAATAATGCCGGTGTAATACTGGTAGTTGCTGATCGTTCCAAGCTCAAATGAGACATAACGGGAAACCTCATAGACTTCCAGTATTTTATGAAGTTCCTCCAGATCCCCGATCGCCTTTAAAATTCTGGGATAGGACGCCGCGCATTCCCTTGCTGCCGAAAGTTCATCCGAACCCGTGTAGAGATTCCCGAGCATGCCAAAAAGCTTCTTTAAGTTCTCCTCAAGGTTCAAGGTCTCCACGAACTCCTCCACACCGAAAAAGTTCTTGTTGGAAATGAGTTCGCGCAGTTCCTCCTCCTGCTCCTCCAAAAGCCCTGCCGCTTCCATCAGCCCCCGGAAGAAATCCGCATGTCCGATGCTGATCTGGAACTCCTTAAGCCCCGCCGCCTTTAAGCAGGAAATCACCATGGAGATCATCTCCGCGTCCGCATCCACCGACGGATCGCCCAAAAGCTCCGCGCCAAGCTGCGTACATTCTTTCAGGCGTCCCTGATAGCTGCTGTTATTGATGAACGTATTGCCCATGTAGCACAGACGGATCGGCAGTTCCTCCTCGCCAAAATACTTTGCGGCACAGCGTGCAATCGACGGTGTGATATCGGGTCTTAGCACTAGCGTGTTGCCTTCCCGGTCAAAAAACTTGTAGAGATCCTTCGACGGCGTGGTGCCGATCTCCCGTCCGAATATATCAAAGAACTCAAATGTCGGCGTCTGAATCGGATGATAACCGTGCAGACGTAATATATGGTATAACTGATCCTGAAGAAGCATTTTCTTCTCGCACTCATCATTATAAATATCCCGCACACCTTCCGGCGTATGCAATAACTGTCTTTTCATGACCGCCCTCATTTCTTTGTCGCTTTTATGCTTTACCTTGCTAATATGGTAACATGATACCAAGTGAAACTTTGTTTATTATAGGGGATCTTAGAATAATTGTCAATCCCTGCGCAGCAAATCCTTTTGCAGCGCATCCAGATACGGCACTAAAACGCCGCGCTGCCGCGGCAGAAAATACTCCGGGT
Source organism: uncultured Lachnospiraceae bacterium (assembly GCA_902781225.1). Lineage (GTDB taxonomy): Bacteria > Bacillota > Clostridia > Lachnospirales > Lachnospiraceae > Roseburia. The sequence goes on from CACZIN010000001.1 coordinate 157,682, forward strand.
CCAGTTCTTCATAACGGAAACTCTTTCTGCCGCCCTCCTTTGCGCGTCTCCAGAACTCTAAGAGCACATCCAGGCGCAGATAGTAGAACTCGTCCCTCTTCGTAAAACTGAGCAGGAAAAAGGATACCCCTCCCTGTTTTTCAAAGTTCTCCATGAATACAACCTGATGTTCATGAATATTGGCGAGCGGAAAGGTATCCGTGTTACATTCTTTTGCGTCGAAACAGACCGGTATTCCCTGTACGGCGCCGATATAGTCCACCGTGCTCTTCTGGTCAAAATAAGCCAGCGTGATATGTCTGGTCTGTTTGTCGATATTGATCGGCGTAATCGGTGTGGGAATCTTCTGAATCAGCGCCAGACCGTTCTCCTGATAAATCTCATTGGTACGGTTGATAAACTCTTCCAGCGTTGATCCACGCAGTCCTCTTGAATTCCAAGTTGCCATATTGCCTCCAGATACTCTCTTAACACACCGGCAGTTGACTGCCGTCATGCATCTTTCATCCTTTTCTTTTCTCTATTATATAGAATTCTCAGTGGGTACACAATAAAAATATCCCTTTGTCAAACCTCTCCACTTATGATATACTTGAACCCAGAGAGGGGTTTTACCCGAAGATCTTAGAATGAAGGTTAGCAATGGGAGGGATGCCAGATGGTCATGAATGAGTCAAACGAGAATTACCTGGAAACGATTCTGGTCTTAAATCATAGATTGGGCAATGTGCGCTCTGTCGACATCGCCAATGAGATGAACTTTAAGAAGCCAAGCGTCAGCGTGGCAATGAAGAATCTTCGTGAGAACGGTTATATTACCGTCAGCCCGGAAGGATACATCCATCTGACGGAAAGCGGACTTGAAGTTGCGGAAAAGATTTATGAGCGCCACACAATCTTATCCAACTGGCTGACGATGCTGGGTGTTGATCCGCGGGTTGCCGCAGAGGATGCCTGCAAGATCGAACACGATGTCAGCGCGGAGAGCTTTGAGGCAATCAAGCGCCACATCAATTCCAGTGCAGGAAAGATTTAAAGGCGGTCAGGCGCCACAGCAATTCCAGTACCGGAAGGATTTTATCGAAAAATGACGAAATAAAAATGGAAGCTCAACATTAGGTTGAACTTCCATTTTTTGTCATAAATAAAATAGAAAACGTATATTCCATGTGATTATAGTACATGGTAAATTAAATGATACAGATCGGTTTATACTTATCTGCATTTCATATACTAACATGTTTGTCGTGTTCTGTCAACACAATTTACTATGCTTGTAGCCAATTACTTTCTGGCTTCGCAATGAGCCTTGCATTATTATATGCCATCTCCAGAGTCAAGCATGTAAAACCTAAATATTTTCTTTTGTCTTCTGTCTTCATACATGTCAATGCCAGGTCCGGAATATTAGGCGCCTGTAAGCATATGGGTACCAATAATTGCATTTTCCCTTTATAAAACTGAGGAATTGCCGTTTTATAATTTGCTTCCAGCATTCTCTTAGCGGTATCAATTGCCCCATTAAAAAGTTGAACCCGCATCGCACTATTTCTGATACTCAAAGGAAGGCGCTCTATATTTTCCTAATCACCAAATATATGGTCATACTGCGGAACAATATCCAAATGAGTGTCAAAAACCAACTCTGCAGGATCGTCAAAATAATTTGCTCTTTCTGGAATATCATTAACTCCCATTGTTGTCAACTGATATTCTGTATAAAATCCATCCAGATACCATTTTTGTCTATTGGGTACTGTGTTTTTTATAAAGTATGCACATAGTGGTTTATAATATGCATCAAACAGTCCTGTATTAAAAATCGCATAATTTTCTTTTTCCATGACTTTATTTTCTTCAAGTAGCCGGCTAAATGTATGTTCTATATAATTTTTTAGAATACTGTTATCATTATTAGAACCAAAACTCCATTTTTCTGGAGCTTACATCGCCAGATTGTTAACGCTGGCATTGTAATTTCCACAATATGCATACTCAAATAATTTCATAAATACCCCCATCTTATTTATTGTATATGTTATATATTCAGATACCTATTCCGCATTTTTCCAGCTTATAGTATCCTACTTTTGTCTCCATTACAATATACTACATAATACGATATTTTACAAGCTCATATATTCAATTTAACAATCATTGAGAATAGCTTATGAAATTATATTAAAAGCCTACCCTTTATGTTTTCTCTTACACCACTCTTCCACGCGCGCGAACTCTGCGCCGCAGGGCGCGATCACTTCTCTCCCGTCCGCAAAGACGATGCGGTACGCGTGAAGCATCTGTGATTTTACCTTACACTGTCTGCGGAACTGTTCGTTTGTACCGGCGTCGCCGTACTTTACATCCCCGATGATCGGATGTCCGATGGATGCTAAATGCGCCCGGATCTGATGGGAACGGCCGGTGATCAGATGAACCTCCAGCCCGGTGTAACCGCCGCCCGTCCAGATGGACCGGTACGCAGTCTCAATCGGCGCGGCATCCGCAGTCTTTGGTTTTACCGTGCTGACGATAACTTTATTCTCACGTTCATCCTTAACGAGCCACCCCTTTAAGTAATCCTCCTTAAGAACCTCACCTTTTACCACACACCGGTAATATTTCTGGATCGTCCGCTCCTTTAATGCCTTAGACATCTCCTGAAGTCCCTTTAAGGTCTTTCCCGCAATCAGGATACCGGAAGTATTCCGGTCCAGGCGGTTGCAGACTGACGGGCGGAAAGTGCGCATCTCCTCCTCGGTCAGCGCTCCCTCCTTAAGCAGATAGTTTAAGATATATTCATTGGCGGAGACATCCTCGGGTCTCGCCTTCTGGGAAAGCATGCCGGACGGCTTGTTTATGATGAGAATATCCGCATCCTCATAAAGGACTTTAAGCTGCCTTAAAGTCTTTTCTGAACCACTTAAAGCCTCTGGCATCACCGTTTTGGACTTTGACCGGAACTTCTCGTAGGTCTCGTCCGAGAGAAACAGCTTTACCTCGTCCCCGCAGGAGAGCTTCTCCGTTCCGTCCGCCTTTTTGCCGTTTAAGGTGATATTTTTCTTGCGCAGCATCTTGTAGACAAAACTGCCGGGAGCCTCTGCCAGAAGCTTTTTTAAATATTTGTCAAAACGCTGTCCCGCGTCGTTCTCACCGATGTGCAATTCCTGCATAGTCTCTCTCCATTCGCCCGCTTACTTTTTCCCCGCACCTGCTTTTTTATGATGAACATTGCGGATTGTCTTTTTCGTATTTTTCTTCTCGGAAGCATTTGCTCTTCCGCGGTTATTCCCGCCGCCCGCCGTTCGGCGGTTCTTGTCACCTCCGGTGTAGCGGTCTTTGGCGTTCGCTCTGCCGTAACCGATGTTGCGTGGCCGTACCAGACAGTGTTTGTCAAATCCGATCAGATCCGTCCGCCCCGCTTTGGTTAACGCCTCCACAACAAGATCGTAATTCTTGGGATTCCGGTACTGGATGAGCGCGCGCTGCATGGCCTTCTCGTGCGGGTTTACCGCCACATAGACCGGCTGCATCGTGCGCGGGTCAAGCCCCGTATAGTACATGCAGGTGGATATGGTCGACGGAGTCGGATAAAAATCCTGTACCTGCTCCGGCATATAGCCGAGGTCTCTTAAGAATTCGGCGAGTTCCACCGCCTCCTTCAACGTCGATCCCGGATGGGACGACATCAGATAAGGCACCAGATACTGCTTTTTTCCGAGTTTTTCGTTCATATCCTGATAGGCTTTCACAAACCGCTTGTACACCTCTACGCGCGGTTTGCCCATCTTCTCTAAGACCGCATCGGAAATGTGCTCCGGCGCCACCTTTAGCTGGCCGCTGACGTGGTGCTCGCAGAGTTCCCGAAGAAAGGTGCGGTCCTCATCGTAGATCAGATAATCGAAACGGATACCCGAACGGATGAACACCTTTTTCACATTCGGCAGTTCCCGCAGCTTTCTTAAGAGCTTCAGGTAATCCTTATGGTCCACCTTTAAGTTCTTACACGGTGTCGGAAACAGGCACTGCTTGTTGGGGCATACGCCCTTTGTCATCTGCTTGTCACAGGCAGGTGCGCGGAAATTGGCCGTCGGCCCGCCGACATCATGGATGTATCCCTTAAAGTCCGGTTCCCAGACAATCTTCTCCGCCTCCGCAAGAATGGACTCGTGGCTGCGCACCTGGATAATCCGCCCCTGATGAAACGTAAGCGCACAGAAACTGCATCCTCCGTAGCAGCCGCGGTTGCTGACCAGGGAAAAACGCACCTCCTCGATCGCAGGAACCCCGCCCTGGGCTTCATAGCTCGGATGATACGTGCGCTGATACGGCAGCGCATAGACCTGATCCATCTCGCTCTGTGTCAGCGGCTTGGCAGGCGGATTCTGCACGACAAACAGTTTCCCGTCGTACGTTTCAAACAGACGCTTGGCGACAAACGGATCGGTATTGCAGTACTGGGTATAAAAGCTGCGCGCATACGCCGCCTTGTCCGCCAGCACCTCCTCATAATGCGGAAGTTCTATGGCATCATAAATATCCTCGCGCTTTCTGGTCTTATAGACCGTGCCGTCGATAAAGGTGATATCGCTGACCGCCAGCCCGCTGTTTAAGGCGTCCGCAATCTCCACAATGCTGTGTTCTCCCATGCCGTAGGAGATCAGATCCGCCCCGGAATCGAGAAGAATAGAACGCTTCATCTTGTTCGACCAGTAATCATAATGTGCCAGTCTGCGCAGGCTTGCCTCAATGCCGCCGATAATGATCGGGGTGTGCTTGTAGGTCTGCCGGAGCAGATTACAATAGACAATTGTCGCGTAATCCGGCCGTTTTCCCATCACGCCGCCCGGCGTAAACGCATCTGTCGCACGTCTTTTCTTGGACACCGAATAGTGGTTCACCATCGAATCCATATTGCCCGCAGACACTAAAAATCCGAGCCGCGGCTCCCCGAAAATGCAGACAGATTCCTTATCTCTCCAGTCGGGCTGCGAGATGATTCCGACCGAATATCCGTGCGCCTCCAGAAGTCTCGAGATAATGGCATGACCGAACGAAGGATGATCCACATAGGCATCCCCGATCACATAGACAAAGTCAAACTGTTTGATTCCGCGCTCTTCCATCTCCGCACGGCTGATTGGCAAAAATCCGTTGTTCATTCTAATCCTCATTTCTCTTCGGCTGCTCATTTTTTAACGCAGCAAGCTCTTCCGCAGTCAGTTTCCGGTATTCTCCCGGTGCAAGATCCTCCGGCAGCACCAGTGGTCCCATGGAAATCCGCTTCAAATACAGTACCTTTTTTCCGACCGCCTCAAACATCCGCTTTACCTGATGGAACTTTCCCTCCGTGATGGTAAGCGTGATCTCTGACACATCCTCTTTGCAGCCCAGGATTACCAGTTCCGCCGGTCTGGTCGGTTTCTCCTCCCCGATGTCAACCCCGTTTTTAAAAAGGTTGACGTCAGTCTCATCCACCACACCCTGCACCCTGGCGTAATATGTCTTTGCCACATGGCGGGACGGCGACAACAGGGCGTGTGCCAGTGCACCGTCGTTCGTGATCAAAAGCAGTCCCTCGGTGTCTAGATCCAGTCTTCCCACCGGGAACAGATCTCCCCTTGCAGTGTCGCTCAGATAATCCATCACCGTGCGGTGCATATTGTCCTGTGTCGCCGACACACAGCCGGCGGGCTTGTGAAACAGATAATACTCAAAGGCGGTATAGAGGAGACGCTCCCCGCGCAGGCATACCTCATCGCCCGTCTCATCGATCTTTTGTTCCGGCTTTTTTGCAACCGCACCGTTCACGGTGACCAGACCGGCTTTGATCTGTTTTTTTACCTCGCTTCTGGTTCCCGCGCCCAGTTCTGTCAGATATTTATCCAGACGAAGTGCCATTTTTCTCCCTCACTGTCTCTTTGTCTCACCGAATGTGTACTTTCCCTGCTGTTCCCAGAGATATAACACCATCGGATACGGGTTTACGGAAAGTTCCTGCCCGTTCTCATCGTTGATATAGATTCCAAAGTGCAGATGCACCGGAAAGTTGCCGGTGGTTCCCGGAATATCGCTGTAACCGGTATCCCCCATATAGCCCAGATGGGTGCCTGCAAGGACCTGCTCCCCCACTTCAAACTCCTTCGCATACTCCGCCAGATGCGCATAATAAAAATAGGCTCCGGATGGACTGCGGATGCCGATGCGGTACCCGCCAAGGCGAAGCCATCCCACGTTTTCCACGACTCCGTCGGATACACTGTATATGGGATAGATGCCTCGCTCGTTCACCGAAGCCATGATATCACAGCCTTCATGTCCCCGCTCACCACCAAAACTTCTGCTTTGCATCCAGCTGTCCGCAAAGCTCACTCCCGCATTTTCATCGGAGACCACCGTCCCGACCGGGAAACGTTCCAGATCATCCCACACGGCAGAGAGATAGCCGCAGATTCTCGCATATGCCTCGGGCTGATACCGCTTTGCATACAGAGCCTCCGCCGCCAGCTGCCCGGTATCGGTGACGCTTCCATCCTCTGCGAAATAGACGGCGAGCAGTTCTTTTTTCGACATTCCTTTTTCTTCTGCCTCCTCCTGCATCCGGGCAAGCAGATCCCCGCTCACCCGGTGTTCCCGGAAACTGCGAAGCGCCGTCTCGTAGGAAAAGCAGTTTATCTGTCTGGTTCTCTCCAGGATCCATGCGTTTAAAAGAACGTTCCATAAGATCAGGGTGAACAGTAACAGTAACATACGGACATGTCTGAAATTCATAGGATTCCTTTTACTTTATTTACATTTTTTTAAAAATGCCACCAGAAGTTTCCATACTTTCTCGGTCGAGGAGATGGAAAGACGCTCTTTCGGCGTATGAATATCGTAATTGTTCGGTCCGAACGATACACAGTCAAGATCCTTGATCTTTCCGGAAAGGATACCGCACTCCAGTCCGGCGTGAATTGCCTCAAATACCGGCTCCTCCTGGAACAGCTCCTCATATACGGCGCTGATGGTGTCGCGGATCTCAGACTTCGCCTGATACTCCCATGCAGGGTAATCTCCGCTTACGGCAATCTCTCCGCCTAAGAACTCTGCGATATGCTCCAGACGGTCGCGCAGATCTTCCTTGCGGGAAGACACACTGCTTCGCACGGAGGACGTCGCAAGAAGCGCCTGATCCTCTAATTTTAAGATGCCAAGATTTAAGGAGGTCTCCACCAGTCCCGGCATCACCGTGCTCATATGCTGTACGCCGTTTGGCACGTGGCGCAGGTAAAAGATCACTCTCGCCATCGCCGTGTAGGAAAGAATCGATGCCTCCCCCTTCTCTCCGAAGGCACAGTCAATCGTTATTCCCGCATCCGATACCGCATACTCCTTTTTAAGCTCCGCCGTAAGCTCCTTAATATAGGTGGTCAGCTCCTCTTTTTTCTCCTCCGGGATCAGCAGACCTGCCGTACATTCACGCGGAATAGCATTGTCCTTTAAACCGCCCTCTAAGGTCACAACGCCCAGTTCCATCCGGTCAGAGATGTATTTTAACACGCGTCCCATGACCATATTGGCATTCGCATGCTCCTTGTCAATCTCACTTCCGGAATGACCGCCGCAAAGTCCTGTCACCGTCAGTGTCACCGCAAGTCCGTTCTGGGACATACGGTCAACCGGAATCGTAGTCTCCACCGTCATGCCGCCTGCACAGCTGGTCAGGAAATGTCCCTCCACATCGGAATCAATATTTAAAAGCTTGTGTCCCTTTAACATGGACAGATCAATCGCCTCGGCGCCGAGCATTCCGATCTCCTCGTCCACCGTGATCACAACCTCAAGGCGCGGATGCGCAATCTCCGGCGAATCCATAATGGCAAGCGCATAGGCAACGGCAATGCCGTCATCGCCGCCCAGCGTGGTTCCTCTCGCCTTTAAGAAATCTCCGTCCACGTAGAGATCCAGACCGTCCTTCTCGAAATCGATCGCACAGCCGTTTTCCTTTTCACATACCATATCCATATGTCCCTGCAGAATGATGGTATCTGCCTGCTCATAGCCGGCTGTCGCCTCCTGCACGATCACCACGTTGTTGGACTCATCCTGATACCAGGTCAGATCATGCTTTTTTGCAAACGCAACCAGATAATCACTGATGGCCTTTGTGTTCCTTGAGCCGTGCGGGATCGCACAGATCTCCTCAAAATAATCGAACACTTTCTCCGACTGTAACTGTAATGCCTGTATTTCTTTTAAACTGCTCATAGAATCCTCCTGTTCTTCATACATTCTAGTATGAAAAAGAAATTGATATTCCTTTGTCTGCTATTATTTATCGCCTATATCCTGACCGCCCCGAAAGATGCCGTAAACGCCGCATCTGTGGGGCTCGTTCTGTGGTACACGCGCGTTCTTCCGACGCTGCTCCCCTTTGTCATTCTGTCCAATATCCTGATGGACTCAAATTACCTGCAATATCTGAACAAAATCACCGCACCGCTTGTATCCCGGCTCATTCCGGTCAGCGACAACGGGGCTTTTGTTCTGTTAAGCGGCTTTCTGTTCGGCTTCCCGATCGGGAGCAAAAACTGCGCCGCCCTGCTTGCAAGCGGAAAAATCACGCGCCGGGAAGCCGATGTTTTATTTATCATTACCAACAACATCAGTCCGGTCTTTGTCACAAGCTTCATCCTCTACACCCAGCTTAGGCTGTCCCGTCTGGCAGCAGTTACCCTGCTGATCCTGTATTTTCCGGCGCTTCTGCTGGGCAGTATCCTGCTTTCTGCAGGCGCCTGCCGCACCAGAGGCCGCACCGCGTTCCACGCGCAAAAACAGCCGGCATCTGGATCTCAAATGAATTTTAAAATCATAGATACCGGCATCATGGATGGTTTTGAAACACTGACCAGACTTGGTGGGTATATTATGCTGTTTTCCATGATCGCCTCTCTTCTGCAGAAGCTTCCCGTTCCCCGCATCGTTACACTGATCCTTACGGGAATGGTTGAAATCACAAACGGTATTGCCATGCTTCCGGATTCCGGTCTGCCGCAGTCTGTCCAGTATGTGCTGTCCGTGGTCTATACCGCCTTCGGCGGACTCTCCGGCATCGCCCAGACAAGTTCCATGATCCGCGACACACCGCTCTCCATAAAACGCTACTGTATCGCCAAGCTGCTTCTTACCGTCTGCTGCGGACTGCTCGCCTGCCTCGTCTCACAGATCTTCCATCTGTGAGACAGTGTGTCCGGTCAGCCCAGCATATCCGAAGAAATCTCCACCTTCGGGCCGTCTGCCTGGGATGCCTGCGTATCCGTCGTCTTGGATTCCGGCTCCTCGGCGGTCGGATTGAGCTCGGCTCGGTTCGCCGTAACCACATCCAGAAATCCTTGCAGGGAACTTACATATGCATCATGGCGCGCCTTCGCCGCATCCATGGAATGTGAGATCGTATTCTCCAGATTCCGCAGGATGTCGTCCGTATACTGCATGGCGCCCATACGGATATTGTTGGCGTCATTCGTCGCATTATCTAAAATCTCCTGCGCCTGCTTGGTGGCAATCATAACCACTTCATTCGCCTGCGCGTATGCCTGCTGCATGATCTGATGCTCGCTGACCAGCTCGTCCGTCTTGACCTGCGCCTGCGCGATGATTGCGTCTGCCTTCGCCTGCGCATCTGCCAGAATCGCTTCCTTATTGCTTATGATCTTCTGATAGCGCTTGATCTCCTCTGGCGTCTTGACACGGAGTTCGTTGAGCAGCTCCTCCATCTCTTCGCGGTTTACGATAATCTTAGAAGAGGAAAATGTCTGCGGCTTGCAACCATCGATATACTCCTCGATTTCTTCTATAATCTGTTCAATTCTACTTGCCATAAGCCTCTCCTTATTTTGAGATGTGATATTTGTCATAGATTCTGTCTATGAATCTCGCCGGAACGAACTTGGAGATGTCGCCTCCGTAGGACGCGAACTCCTTCACAATGGTGGAACTCAGATAGGAATACTGCAGGCTCGTCGTGAGAAAAATCGTCTCCACTTCCGGATTCTCCACATGATTCGTCTGTGCAATCTGAAGCTCGTATTCAAAATCCGTCACAGCCCGAAGCCCACGCACTATGATCGTCGCGTTGATCTCCTTCATATAGTCTACCAAAAGACCGTTAAAAGATGCAACCGTGACGTTCGGCATGGATTCCGTCATCTCTTTTATCATACTAACACGTTCGTCAAGAGAAAACAACGAATTTTTTGCGCTGTTATTCAGTACACCGATCACCAGTTCATCCACGATTTTTGCGGATCTCTCAATCATATCCATATGTCCCAGTGTAAGCGGATCAAAACTTCCGGGATATATTGCCCTCTTCATAGGTTTCTTCTCCTTTTCGCAATGCTCCGGCTATTTTCTGCGGATAAATGCATGCTCATTTGTCTTGTACGTCTTGAGGCGTGAAAGTGTCAGTCCATACTCATCCAGATAGCCAAAGTCCGTATCTAACGCAGCCTCCACAATCAGAACCGTGTTCTCTTTTAAAAGGGAGGATCCTGCAAGATACCGTAAAATCTCCTGCTCCATTCCCTTGCGGTAAGGCGGATCCATAAAAATCAGGTCAAACTGATATTTGCCCTCCATGGCGCGCAGCGCGCTCAACACTTCCGTCGGATACAGCTTCGTCTGATGTTCAAACTTCGTAAACCGGATATTCTCCTCAATGCAGGCAGCCGGCTTTTTCCCATTGTCAACAAACACCGCATAGCGCGCGCCTCTGCTGACTGCCTCCAATCCCATCTGGCCGCTTCCCGCAAACAGATCCAGGAAATATGCCCCGGGCACTTCATCCTGTATGATATTAAACAGCGTCTCCTTGATCCGGTCCGTGGTCGGTCTCGTATCCATTCCCTCCGGTGCCTTAAGCGGCAGGCTTCTCGCCGTTCCAGCTATGATTCGCATATGGTTCCCTCCTCTGTGATCGTGCGGGCAAGTAACTGAAGCGCCGCATCTGTGGCACTTTTCCGCACCTGCATCCGGTCTCCCGCAAACAGATGCCGTTCCGTGACAACCCGTCCGTGCAGGCAGCAGCCGATGTAGACGAGCCCGACCGGACATTCCCTGGTCCCGCCGTCCGGTCCTGCCACGCCGGTCACGGACAGCGCCGCATCCGTATCCGCCGTCCGCGCCGCAGATACCGCCATATCCGCAGCCGTTTCGGCACTCACAACGCCGTAGCGCTCAATCGTCTCCGGCTTCACATGGATCATCTTCACCTTCGCCTCGTTTGAATAGGTGACATATCCCTCCGTAAAAAATGCGGAGATCCCCGGCACATTGATAAGCGTTGATGCAATCATCCCGCCGGTCGCGGACTCTGCTGTCGTGAGCGTATAATGATATTTTTTTAACAATTCAAAAATCCGATACTCCGGCATTTCATCAAGCGGCTTGCTGCCGGTCTGTCTCTCTGCTGCCATCTTTTCTTCCTTCTCTATTTCTGGTCTTTTAAGACGTCTTTGTTCTTCACAATATAATCGATCAGAGATACCACGGTCAGAATCAGCGCCACATAAGTCAGCACGGTGCCGAGGATCTGGAAGAACGGCATCTGGATGTCAAGGATCAGGACGATCACCATCAGCATCTGGAACGTTGTCTTGAACTTTCCCCAATAGCTTGCCGCGATCACAACTCCGTTGTCGGATGCCACCAGACGGAAACCGCTGATGATAAATTCTCTCGCAATGATCACAATCACAATCCATGCGGCTAGGCGGTCAAGCTCGATCAGACAGATCATGGCGGAGCACACCAGAAGTTTATCTGCCAGCGGGTCCATAAATTTGCCGAAATTTGTCACAAGATTGTACTTTCTTGCAATCTTGCCGTCCATCATATCCGTCAGGCTCGCCACGATAAAGATCGCCACTGCAATGTAGTTGCCGTATGCCGGGAAATAAGGCGACAGCAGAAAGAATACAAAAAACGGAATCAAGATTACACGCATAATGGTTAATTTGTTTGGTAAATTCATAACAATTCTCCTATCAAATCATACTCGTACGCTCCTGTCACTCTGGCGCGTACAATATCACCGGTCATCAGTTCCTCGTCCGTGTTGATGAAAATGTAGCCGTCCACATCCGGCGCATCGCGGTAGGTGCGGCCGATATAGGCGTTCTCATCGCTCACTTTTCCTTCGATAAAGACATAGAGTTCTCTGCCCTTCATCTCCTCGTTCTTGTCGAAGATGATCTCCTCCTGCAGTTCCATGACATCCGCCTGCCACTCTTTCTTCGTCTCCTCGTCAATCTGATCCGGGAACTCCGCCGCAGGTGTTCCCTCCTCCGGAGAGTAGGTGAAGGCTCCGAGTCTGTCGAACTCCATATCATTGATAAACTGCATCAACTCCTCGTGCATCTCCTTCGTCTCACCCGGGAATCCGCAGATAAGTGTCGTCCGTAGCGTGATGTCCGGAATCCGCTCTCTCAAATGCGTGATAATGCGCACGAGATCCGCGTTGCTGGTGCGTCTGCCCATCCGCTTTAACATGGTATCGTTGGCGTGCTGGATCGGCAGATCCAGGTAGTGACAGACTTTCTCATCGCGGGCAATGGCGTCAATCAGTTCCTCGTAGATCTCCTCCGGATAGCAGTACATGATGCGGATCCAGAACAGTCCCGGAATCTCATTTAACGCATCAAGCAGCTTGTGGAGGGACTTCTCCCCGTAGAGATCCACGCCGTAGAGCGTCGTCTCCTGCGCCACTAAAATCAGTTCCTTCGCGCCTGCCGCCACCAGCTCCTTCGCCTGTGCCACCAGTTCCTCCATCGGAACACTGCGGTAATTGCCGCGGATATACGGAATAATGCAGTAGGTACAGCGCTTGTTGCAGCCCTCCGCAATCTTTAAGTAAGCAAAGTGTCCGCCCGTCGTCACGCTCCGCTTGGTTGTAAGCTTCGGCAGTCCTTCCAGCGTCTCAAAATTCTCGTAGAACCTGCCGCCAAGCGCCTCCGTTATGGCATTCACGATATCTTCGTAGGAATTGGTTCCAAGGATCGCGTCCACCTCCGGAATCTCCTTGCGTATCTCTTCCTTATATCGCTGTGCCAGACATCCGGTCACGATCAGCGCCTTTAACTTTGCATCGCGCTTGTGCTCCGCCATCTCCAAAATGGTGTTGATGCTTTCTTCCTTCGCATCGTTGATAAAGCAGCAGGTGTTGATGATGATGATATCCGCCTGATATTCATCATCGGTCATCTCGATCGGCTGTCCGTCAAACGCTCCGGCATCCCGGATCATTCCAAGCATGAATTCCGTATCTACCAGATTCTTGTCACAGCCAAGGGATATAAATAATAACGTCATCGTTGTCTCCATCATGTATTTTAACGCCAAAAAGGATGATAAGCATATCATCCTTTTCCCATCTGAAACTATCTGAAAAAATGATTACTCTTCCTCGGACTGTGACTCCGGAATAATCTTTACCTTGCCCTCATAAAGTTCTTCCACCGCAATGGATAACGGCTTCGGGCAGGTTACCTTATCTGCCATCGGCTCATCTCCGGCGATGATCTGGCGTGCACGCTTTGCAGCTGCGATCACCAGGGAATAACGGCTGTTTACCACCGGTTCCTCACCGATCTCAACGCCCTCGTTGACTACCTTCATTAACTCTACATAAGATGGATGTATCATAATAAATCTCCTTTCTGACGCCCTGTTACTGACGCGTGAAGCCTTTCAGCTCATTTCTCATTTCACGGATTTTGTCTGCATTGCGCGCTACGCGGTAGTGCTCGTTCTGGATGATCTCATGCACTTCCCTGACCGCTTCCTCCAGCACATCGTTGACTATCAGATAGTCATATTCCTCCAGCCCCTCGGCTTCTTCCAGTGCACGTGCCAGCCGGTGTTCAATGACGTCCATAGTCTCTGTTCCGCGGCCGATCAGCCGGCTCTTTAACACCTCCGCACTCGGCGGAGTCACAAACAAAAGCAACGCATCCGGGAACTGTCTGCGTACCTTTAAGGCGCCCTGGATCTCAATCTCTAGGATCACGTCCCTGCCCGCGGCAAGCTGCTCCTCCACATATGCCTTCGGCGTGCCGTAATAGTTGCCCACATACTCTGCGTATTCCACAAGCGCGTCGTCCGCGATCATCTGCTCAAACGCTTCGCGGCTCTTGAAAAAATACTCGATACCGTCGCGCTCCCCGGTCCGCGGTGCACGCGTCGTCGCGGAAATCGAAAGCGCATAGGTCTCGCTGTGTGCTTGCATGAGCGCTTTCATGATCGTGCCTTTTCCCGCACCGGAAAACCCCGATACGACTGTCAAAATTCCTTTATTCTTTTGCATCGTCATAATCCTCTGCGGTATTGCCGTTAAATCTTCCTGCCAGTGTCTCCGGCTGCAATGCCGACAATATAATTTTATTATTTTCGGTAAAGATCACACTTTTGGTGCGTCTGCCTTGTGTCGCATCGATTAACGTCTCCGTCTCCTTGCCGCGCTGTATCAGACGCTTTGCCGGAGCGGAATCCGACGAGATGATGCTTATGATCTTATCGGTGTTGACCATATTGCCAAAGCCGATGTTGATTAACCCCGCCATGGACGCCACCTACTCAATGTTCTGAATCTGCTCGCGGACCTTCTCGATGTCCGTTTTCAGATTGATGCCGACGTCCGAAACCTTAAGATCGGTCGTCTTTGAGAGTATGGTGTTCGCCTCGCGGTTCATCTCCTGCGCGATGAAGTCGAGCTTTCTGCCCATGCCGCCGCCGGCAAGCAGTGTCTCCTTCATACTTAAGATGTGACTTCTGAGACGCACGGTCTCTTCGTCCACGCAGATCTTGTCGGCAAAAATGGTGATCTCCGCCGCAATTCTTGCATCGTCGAGCTGCCTGTCGCCTAAAAGCTCCTGCACTTTGCTCTCCAGCCGCGTGCGGTATTCCTCCAGGATCTGCGGGGAGCGCTCCTCAATGTAATCCACATAGGAAATCATGCCGTCAAGCTTCTCAACGAGATCCGTCCTAAGACGCTCTCCCTCTGCGATGCGGCTCTCCACAAACTGAGCTGCCGCCTGACGGAGCGCCCGCTCCAATCCCGCCCAAAGCTTCTGTTCATCCGGACTCTGCTCCTCCATCACGAAGACATCCGGATAGTGCGACAACGTGCTCACGCGCACGTCATTCTCGATACCGAACTGCTCTGCCATCTCCTTCAGATAGGTCATGTACTGCTCTGCAAGCCCCGCATTGTATTTTAACGAATAATTCTCTTCTGTGTAGTCTTCATAGGATATAAATACATCCACCTTGCCGCGCTCGATATATTCCTTCAGCAGACTGCGGATTGCACTCTCAAAGAAATTCAGCGACTTCGGCAGCTTGATGTTCACATCCAGATAACGGTGATTCACGGATTTGATCTCCACGGTAAACTTGCGGCTTGCATCCGCAATCTCCGCGCGCCCGAAACCGGTCATGCTCTTAATCATTCACTGTCTCCCTAACATGATAGCTTCTGATGCTAATTCAATTTATTATAAATCGAATCCGGTTTGAAGTCAAGAGCCGCAAAATGATTCCCTACGACATGGCAGCAATTCTCCGTGACATACAGGTGCCGCATGACATACCTTACGGCATGTCATGCGGCATAAGCGTACCGTCTAAGCATGCGTCTCCTGCTCATAGGGCATCACTTCCGCCAGAAACCCCTTTTTCTGCAGTGCATGCTCAATCTCGTCAAGCACTTCCTCGCTTTCCGCAGAAATCTTGTGAAAATGATAGCCGGAAGTCACATTCAAAAGCGGAACCGACTTTCCAGTCCGAAGATCATTTAAAAAACCCTGCACGTCCCGCCGGTTCCTGATATTGAGCGCCGCCTCCACACGCCCGTAGACTCTGTGGTTCACCATGACATTTAAGACGGTGCCGCCCAGATCAACGATCGACGTAAGTTCCTCCTCCACCTGCTCATTGGTGTGGCAGACCTTAATCACGCGGGTCGCACATTTCGATTCATTGAGCAGATAGCCTTTCGCGGTCGACACGATCGGATACCCCTCTGTCCTGAGCAGCGCAATATCCTGCACCACGACCTGCCGGCTCACCCCCGTGACCTGTCCAAGCTGCGTCCCGGAAAGCGGCTGTTCCGATTCCCGCATCAGAAGGATCAGTTTTTTTCTTCTGTCCGCACCGGTCATTTCTTTTTCCATAGATTTTCTCACCCTTCCAGCACACGCAAATGTTTCAGACTGATATCCAGGATCGGCGCAGAGTGTGTCAGCGCACCGCTGGACACGTAATCCACACCAAGAGATGTAATGGTCTTAATATTTTCCTTTGTGATATTGCCGGAGCACTCCGTCTCGGCACGTCCGTCAATCACGTGGATCGCTTCCGCCATCTGCTCCTGTGTCATATTGTCGAGCATGATAATATCCGCACCTGCTTCCACGGCTTCCTTTACCATATCAAGGTTCTCTGTCTCCACCTCGATCTTGCGCACAAACGGTGCGTATGCCTTCGCTGCCGCTACGGCTTCCTTCACGCCGCCTGCCGCATCGATGTGATTGTCCTTTAAGAGCACGCCGTCCGACAGATTATATCTGTGATTGCATCCGCCACCGATGCGCACCGCATATTTTTCAAAAATACGCATACCCGGCGTTGTTTTGCGGGTATCCAAAAGCTTTGTCTTAGATCCCTCCAGAAGCTTCGCCACGCTGTGCGTGTAGGTTGCGATGCCGCTTAAGCGCTGCAGATAGTTGAGTGCTGTGCGCTCTCCCGACAGCAGTACCCGGATATCGCCGGTCACAACCGCAAGGGTCTGTCCCTTTTTCACTTCCTCGCCATCCTTCACGAAGAACTCTACCTGCGTCTTTTCATCCAGCAGTGTAAACACACGCTCGAAAATCTGTAAACCCGCAATGATTCCGTCTTCTTTGCAGATCAACTGTACGTCGCCCTTTTTGTACTCCGGCATCACGGCGTTGGTGGAGACATCCTCACTGTTGATGTCCTCCTCTAACGCCATCTTGATATATTTGTCAGCAACAAGCTGCATGGTAATTGGATTCATGTTCTTCTTTTCCTTTCTGTGTAAGTTCGATCTTTTCTGCGGCACGCTTTGCAAAAACAAGGCTCTCCAGGAGACTGTTGCTGGCAAGCCGGTTCTTCCCGTGAACCCCGTTGCAGCTTGTCTCCCCGACCGCATACAGATGCGGCATCGTTGTCTCTGAATCGCGGTCCACATGGACGCCGCCCATAAAATAGTGCTGTGCCGGAACGATCGGCGCCGGCTCCTTTAAGATGTCATAGCCTTCTTCCAGACATTTCTCATAGATGTGCGGGAAATGACCCTTGATGATCTCCTCCGGTACGTTCTCAAAGGAGATGAATTCATGGTCGACACCCTCTTTTTCCATCTCCTCGCGGATCGCTTTCGTCACGACATCACGCGGAAGCAGCTCGTTGACGAACCGCTCTCCCTTGTGGTTCAGTAGAATCGCGCCCTCGCCTCTGGCGGACTCTGAGATCAGGAAGCTTCTGCCCGGCTTTTTGCTGTAGAGACAGGTCGGATGGATCTGCACATAATCCATGTGCTCCAACTCCACTCCGTGCTGCTCCGCAATCCGGCAGGCATCGCCCGTCAAAATCGGGAAATTCGTGGAATGCTCGTACAGACCGCCAATGCCGCCCGTCGCCATGACCGTATCCTGCGCATGGATGTGCAATGTCTCGCCGTCCTTTGTCTTCGCAATCATGCCGCAGCAGTGATCATTCACGACGAGAATATCTGTCATTACAGTATATTCCATGATGGTCACATTCGTCAATTTTTTCACATGCGAAAGCAGCGTCGTGGTGATCTCCTTGCCGGTGATATCCTCATGAAAACAGATTCTCGGTCTGGAATGTGCTCCCTCTCTCGTGTAGGCAAGCGTGCCGTCCGGATTCTTCGCAAAACGGACCCCGAGGGAAAGCAGGTCATCGATGATCGCCCGGCTTCCGCGGATCATGAGATCCACGCTCTCCTTCCGGTTCTCATAATGTCCCGCCCGCATGGTATCCTCAAAATAGGAATCGTAATCGTTCTCATCATGCAGCACACAGATGCCTCCCTGTGCCAGCATGGAATCACAGCTCTCCAGATCCTCTTTGGACAGCATCAGAATCTTCTTGTCTCTTTCAAGACGCAGCGCCGTATACAGCCCTGCCACTCCGCAGCCTGCAATCACTACGTCATAGTACATATCTCTCATTTTATTTATTCCCTCTTTTCGTATCCCGGCATCTGATACACCGGTCACATTTCATCCGAGTATAGCACATATCTTTACAGATGACAAGACAGTTGATATGACAAATTGTCAAGACAAATTGTCATGTATAATTCCAAAATAAAAAAGACATATTATCGAAAAGGGATACCGTCGCTTCAGACCGGCTTCCGAAAAGGAGAATATTATGATTAACGAAGATACCATTTATCTGCTGCGCGAGTGCAACGCCGGAACACAGATGGCAGTCTATTCCATCGGCGAGATTCTGGAAAATGTTAAAGATCAGAAGCTGCGTGACATTCTGACCTCATCCAAAAACCATCACGAGCAGCTTGGTAACGAGCTGCACATTCTGCTGCAAAAATACGGCGATACGACAAAAAACCCGGGCGTCATCGCCAAGGGCATGTCCTGGATCAAAACGAACGCAAAACTTGCCATCGACGACAGCGACCGGGTCTGTGCAGATCTGATTACGGACGGCTGCCACATGGGCAGCAAGACAATGCAGCGGCACATCAACCAGTACCTTGCCGCTGACCGTGAGGCCAGGGGCAAGGCAGAGGAACTCATCCGCATGGAAGAACTGCTCGCATGCGAACTGAAACCATTTTTATAGACAGGGAAACCCTGCGCCGCACCCGGAATTTACACCAGAAACTCTGTGATTTTTTCCAGCACATTTTCCGTCTCATCATAGATGGAAAGTGTGAGCGGCACGGTAAGGTCCATTGTGCAGATTCCCAGAATGGACTTGCCGTCCACCGTATAGCTGCCCCGCCCCAGATCAAACGGTCCCTCGCAGGCGCTTAGGATATTGCAGAATTTTTGTGCGCGCTCCGGCGCATTCAGCAGCACTTTTACCTGTTTCACGAATACAATACCTCCTGTTTCTTTTATGGTATAGTATTCCAGACTTTCCGCTGCCGTAATCAATCAGTTACATCTTTTTCCTAGATCAGTGTCTCGATCTCGTCAAGCACTTTTCCGAATACATCGAGCGCATCCTGAATCGGCTTCGGCTCCTCCATATTGATGCCGACCTGTTTTAACAGATCTACCGGAGACATGGCGCATCCGCCGGAGAGGAACTTCTTGTAGCGCTCCACTGCCGGTGCGCCCTCCTCCAGAATGCCGTGCGCGATCGCCACCGCTGCGGAGAAGCTGGTCGCATACTGGTATACATAGAAATTATAGTAAAAATGTGGGATTCTCGCCCACTCGTAAGCAATCTGCGGGTCAGAGACCATATCCTCGCCGAAATACTTCTGGTTCAGTTCATAATAGAGTTTGCAGAGATTCTCGGCATTTAAGCTTTCGCCATCTTCCGCCATCTGGTTGCTTCTCATCTCGAACTCCGCGAACATGGTCTGACGGTACACCGTTCCCTTAAAGCTGTCGAGATAATGATTTAACAGGTAGGCACGCTCTTTTTTGTCCGTCGTGTTCGCGAGCAGATACTCCATCAGAAGGATCTCGTTGCAGGTAGAGGCAACCTCCGCCACGAAAATCTTATACTGGGAGTAAATATACGGCTGATTTGCATTTGAGTACCAGGAATGCATGGCGTGTCCCATCTCGTGTGCGAGCGTAAACATATTGTCTAACGTATCGTTATAATTCAGCAGGACATACGGGTGCGTGCCGAACGCGCCTGCCGAATATGCGCCGCTGCGCTTTCCCTCGTTCTCGTAGACATCGATCCAGCGGTTCTCAAAGCCTTCCTTTACCGTTGCAACATAGTCCTCGCCGAGAGGTGCGAGCGCTTTAAGCACTGTCTCCTTCGCCTCATCGTAGGAAACCTTTTTGGCCGCATCCGCAATCATCGGTGTGTAGACGTCATACATGTGAAGTTCGTCCACTCCGAGACACTTCTTGCGCAGCTTTACATAGCGGTGCATCTTGTCCATGTTGGCGTTCACAGTCTCCACAAGATTGCGGTAAACCTTCGACGGCACGTTGTTCGCATCGACTGCCGCCTCCAGCGTGGACGCATAATTTCTCGCCTTTGCATAGAAAATCTGCTGCTTTACCTGTCCGTTATAAAGCCCTGCAATCGTTCCTGCAAACTGCTTGTAGATGCTGTAAAATGCCTCAAACGCATCCTTTCTTACGCGGCGGTCGCCCGATTCCTCGAACGGAACAAAGTTGCCGTGGGACAGGCGCACCTTCTCCCCGTTTTCATCCTCGATCTCCGGGTAGATCAGATCCGCATTGTTGATGATGGAGTATACCTGCTCCGGCGTCTGCGCCATCTCTCCGGTCATCGCCACCAGTTTTTCCATCTCCGCCGAGAGGACGTGCTCTTTGGTGCGCAGGATCTCATCTACCAGTCCGCGGTAGAGTTCCAGTTCCTTTTTTTCAGCAAAATACTGCGCAAGCGTTGCTTTGTCGGCTGCCAGAATCTCCGGCACAACAAATGCCGTGCGGCTCTGATAATCCGTCACAACACCGTACATTTTCTGCGACATTGCCTGATGCTCGGTGTTCTTCTGATCCTGGTCAAACAGGCGCTCCGCATAATTAAACGCCAGATCGATCTTCTGCTCTGCGCGCGCGCCAAGCTCCAGCGCCGTAAGAAGCTTCTCTGCGGAAGCCATAACACTGCCCTCTAACTTTGCGAGATCAGAAACGATCGCAACTACTTCCTTAAGATCTGCCTCCCATGCTGCTTTGGAAGCATACATTGCACTTACATCCCATGTATATTCCTCTTTTACCTCACTTCTTTTTGGTAATTCTCTTGCCATAGATAACCTCCTGTCCGGTGTCCCCGTTTTCGGTCGCACCGCATAAAATAAGGGATATAAAAATCCCTCTCTTAATTTACCTTCTCAAAGCCGAATTGTAAAGACCAAGTTTGTTTTTTCTAACTCCCCGCCTCCTCTTTCCATTTGTATTTTGCAGCGTTTTCTACTATAATGGATTCACATTATTTATGAAGGAGTACAAACATCATGGCTTTTGACGGATTTGTCATATCCAATTTAGTATACGAATTAAACAACACGATTCTGAATACAAAAATCAGCAAAATCGCGCAGCCGGAAACCGACGAGCTGCTCTTCACCTTAAAAGGATCAAACGGCCAGTACCGCCTTGCCATGTCGGCGAGCGCTTCCCTGCCGTTTTTATATCTGACCGACGCCAACAAACCGAGTCCGCTCACCGCGCCGAATTTCTGCATGCTTCTGCGCAAGCATATCGCAAACGGGCGGATCGTGGAGATCAGCCAGCCGCACATGGAGCGCATCATCAACTTCAAGATCGAACACTTAGACGAGATGGGCGATCTTTGTCAGAAAACCTTAATTGTGGAGCTGATGGGCAAGCGGAGCAATATCATTTTCTGCGATGCAAACGGCAGAATCATCGACAGCATCAAGCACGTATCGGCGGCGATGAGTTCGCTGCGAGAGGTCCTGCCGGGACGCACCTACTGCATTCCCGCGACGCAGGACGACCGTCTGAATCCGTTGGAGGTCACGGAGGAGACGTTTTTGGACAGCGCCATGACAAAGCCGCTTCCGATCGCGAAGGCGCTCTACACCTCTTTTACCGGCGTCAGCCCCGTCGTCGCCAACGAGATATGCCACCGCGCTTCCATCGACGGCGACATGTCCGTGGATTCGCTTACCCCGGATGCCAAAAAGCATCTCTATCACAACTTTGCCTGGCTGATGGAGGATGTAAAAGAGCACCGCTACGAGCCGAACATCATCACCCGCGGCAGGGAGCCGGTCGAATTTTCCTGCTTCCGTCTGACCGAATATGTCGGCAGCGATGATGCCGTGGAAGCCACAAATTCTACTGTTGCCACGGATTCCGCCGGCAACGCAGGTTTTGCCGGTGCAGACGCAAACGGAAGCGAATACACGATGCAGCACTTTTCTTCGATCTCAGCGGTCCTGGAACAGTATTACGCCTCACGCAACGTCTACACGCGCATCCGGCAGAAGTCCGTCGATCTGCGCCGGATTGTTGCCACCGCCCTAGACCGCAACCGCAAGAAATACCAGCTGCAGGAAAAGCAGTTAAAGGACACGGAAAAGCGCGACAGGTACAAAGTCTACGGCGAACTGATCCACACCTACGGCTACGGTCTTGCCGAGGGCGCAAAGGAACTGGAGGCGCTCAATTACTACACCAACGAGATGATCAGAATTCCGCTCGACCCGATGCTTGACGCCAAGGCGAATGCCCAGAAATATTTCGACAAATACAATAAGTTAAAGCGCACGTATGAAGCCCTCACGGATCTGACCGCGGAGACGCGCGCCGAGATCGAGCACCTAGAGAGCATCGCAACCTCGCTCGATATTGCACTCACGGAAGACGATCTCGTGCAGATCAAGGAAGAGCTGATCGAATACGGCTATATCCGCAGGAAGCGCACCGACAAGAAGGCTAAGATTAAGAGCAAGCCGTTCCACTACCGCTCCTCCGACGGATATGACATCTATGTCGGGAAGAACAATTACCAGAACGAGGAACTGACGTTTAAATTCGCCACCGGCAACGACTGGTGGTTTCACGCCAAGGGAATGCCCGGCTCCCACGTTATCGTAAAATCCGGCAGCGACGAACTGCCGGACCGTGTCTTTGAGGAGGCAGGAAGACTCGCTGGCTATTATTCCAAAGGCAGGGACAACGACAAGATTGAGATTGACTATCTCCAGAAAAAGAACGTAAAAAAGCCGAACGGCAGCGCGCCCGGCTTTGTTGTATACTATACCAATTATTCTCTGACCATTCACCCGGACATCTCCGGTCTGACCCTGATCGAGTAAAAGAGCCCTAGGCTTCAATCAGTCCTGCTCTGCGCATCTCAGTATACGCGAGCAGGAACGGGCCGACGCCCTTTGCATCATCTTTTACCACCGGCTCCGACATATAATAATCGTAGGTGCCGGAGCGCATCTGTTTGCCGCCGAGTCCGGCAACCAGGCAGATGCCGTCCAAGTGCAGGCTTCCGTCCGCATCCTCGGAGAGATATTTCTCACAGATGCCGCGGAATGCCTTTGCACCGTATGCCTGATAGCTCTCCGGCAGAAAGCCCAGGCGCACGCCCTTGAGCAGTGCGTATGCCATGATCGAGCTTCCGCTGGTCTCCAGATAATTCTTCTCCATACCTCCAAAATTCACAACCTGATACCACATTCCGCTGGCATCCTGATACTTTAACATGGCATCCATCAGATCCACAAACACGCCCTTTAAGCGCTCATACGGCTCGCCAACCGACGCGTCCGCCTTGTCCAACGTATCAAGAAGCGCCATGGAATACCATCCGAGCGCTCTCAGCCAGAAATTCTGGCTTAATCCCGTCACCTTGTCACACCAGAACATCTCTCTGGAAGAATCGTAGGCATGATAGTACAGTCCGGTCTTCGGATCACGCATATGTTCCACCACATTGAAAAACTGACGGAAAATATCGTCGTAGTTCTTCTTCTCATGAAATCTCGTCTCATACTCCATATAAAACGGCTGACACATATACAGTCCGTCCAGCCAGACCTGATTCGGGTAAATATTCTTGTGCCAGAAATTTCCCTCGCCGGTGCGCGGCATCTGCTCGATCTGGCTGTATACAAGATCAATCGCTTTGCAGTATTTTTCTTTTCCGGTCAGATCGTAAAGTTCAAACAGGGTTTTCCCTGCATTGACATTGTCGATATTTAACTCTTCTACCGAATAGCCTTCAATCGAGCCGTCCTCTCTGACCTTGCAGTCGATAAAATTGTCGGCAAAGCGAAAATATTTCTCGTCTTTTGTGATCGCATACATCTCAAGAATCGCCTTGATCATGCATCCGTCTATATAATTCCAGGTGGACTTTAAGCCCTGCAGAATCTTCTCAATATTCCAGATCGGGCGGTCCGGGGTACTCTTCTCCAGTAATTCGTCAATATAGATTTCTATTTTGTCCATGTTCTGCTCCTTTATCTCGGGGATTTTTCAAAAAACATCCCCTTGATTATAGAAGAATTTCGGAAACTATGCAATAGATGTCCCTCTCTTTTCCCGTGGCGCATCTCACTCGACATTTTTTAATGCCTGATCCATCGGAATTTTCCTGATCCGCATAAAGTCAAACACCATCACGATCAGATAACCGATCAGAACAAACGCGAACATCTTCACATAGCCCGCCGGAAGAATCACAAAGGAAAACCATCCGCTGTAACTGTACATGATCGCTTTCCAGGCGATATTCATTACGAGTGCGCCGAGCGACACGCAGATCGCATCCGCCACAATCACAACAATCGTGGTCGACAGCAGATAAATGCTTGCAATCTCCCGGTTCTCATAGCCCAAGATCTTTGTCATGGAAATTGCCGTCTCATTCTTCTCTATAATAATCTTTGTGAGAAGATAGATTAACACCGCAGACAGCAGGATGCATAAGATCTGGAAATAGCTCATATACGATCCCATCGAGTGATCCAGCTGATCGCACATTTTCGTGATGTCCCGCTCCGTGATTACCGTCGCGATATTTTCATCCGCAATGTCCGTAATCTCCGTGTCCGAGAAATAACCGCCAAACGCATCCGCATCCTGCTCAAATACCTCACGGTAATTTTCGATTGGCAGAAATACGGCAATGCTCTGGCACTTGTCAATAATGCCCGCCACCAGGAAAGTATACTGCTGATTCTCGTACTTTTCATCCGGTGTGATCTCGTCGCCCACAGCCACATCGTATTTGTCTGCATAGGAGGCGGAAATATATGCCTCGTTCTCTTTTAAGTGATTAAGATCGTCGATCTTCACATACTGACTGTTATCGGAAATACCGTAGACGGATACCTCCTCGTCAAGTGTATCACTCTTCCTTAAGAGAGAGGTCATGCTGAATTTTTCCGCATCCGGCTCCTTTGTCGTGATGATGTCGCCGTCCTCATCCTCCCAGGACGCAAGCACATACTGATACTTTGCGAACATCAGATCCTTGGCGTTCTCCTTATAGTAGCCGAGCGTATCCGGCATGCCGACCGCCATCGCCAGCATGACCATGCAGAAAAATATCCCGACAAAAAGGACCGCATAATTTGCCATATTCTGAAACATGACGCGCAGACGGAAACGGCTCAAAAACTTAAATCTTGGCAGGCGCATCGCCTTTTTGCGCTTTGTCTTCTTTAAATCATGCCGCAAAAACCGTAACGGCGTATGGCGCATCATCCGCGCAATCACCACAAGGTTCACAACAAACATCAGAATCAGCGGAATCAGCGTCGTCTTTATAAACGCATCCGGATTCCATATCGTCTCGTAGGTCGGAAGACTGTAGCTGTTATAGTACATCGAAACCACAACATTTTTGAACACCGTATATCCGAGAATATTTCCGATCAGCGCCGCGACGAGCGTCACAATGACCGGCATCGACAGATAGTGTGCTACCAGTTCCCCGCGCGTGTAACCCGAGGCGCGAAGCGTTCCGATCGTGGACGACTCCCTGGCTATCGTGTTGCTGATTGTAATGGCAAAAATAAAAGCGATAATCACAATCAGAATATCGAGCAGCACACCGCCCATCGCTTCGTCAGATCCCATATCATCCGTCGCAAAATGAATGGCAGGGTTCGCATATTCCGGTACATAATCCTCAAGCTCCGCATCCGCGACAACCACCTGCGTCAGCAGGGCTTTCATGAAATCATCCGACAGACTTTTTTCTGCCGCCTCATCCGCCGGTTCTGTCACATAATTCCACGCATAATCATAGTGCACCTTCTCGTGCAGGCGCGCAAATCCGTCTTCCGTCACCATCGCCACATTGAATTTCAGCGCGTCAAACATCAGATCCGTACTTTGTTCATGCAGTGTGGCATAGTTGACATAGGCAATCAGTCCGACGACACGATACGCCTCTCCTTGGACCGTTATGGTATCTCCCACCGAAATGCCGACATTGTCCGCATGCATGCGGTCTACCGCAATCTCATCGGAAGATGCCGGGAAGCTTCCCTCCATCAGGCATGCCAGATTGATGTCGTCTGTCTTCTGATAGACGCGGACGGTTCCGTCTGAGACGCCGTCGCCGTCGTGATCCTCCTCCTCATTCCGGTAGAAGTTCTCAGACAGGTTCACCGGCACTGCCGAAAAATCAGGGTCGTTCAATTCAAATTTCTCCTTGAACTGGCTGTCGAATTCGTCCGTAAACTTATCTTCAAATTCACCGTCAAACTTTTCATCCAGCTCACGCTTTGCCTTGTCCGTATAATACTGCTTTACGTCCGCTTTTTCTCCCGTGGCAATCGCGTCGAGCAGCGTCTGGTCCGCCTCCTCATTCAGTTCAAAATGTCCGTCCTCCAGCTTATATTTTGTGACTCCCTCATCTGCCGCTTTCATCATGCTCTCATTGGCAACGTACATTCCCGATACAAAGCCGATTGTCAAAATGAGGAACAGGCTCACGAGCAGATATTTTTTCCAGTCTCCCGCCAGTTCTCTCGGTATGCGTCTGATCAGCGGATTTCTTGTCTTTTTCTTCTTCATGCCGGTCACGCTCCTTACCATTCCAGATCTGCCGCTGAGATTTTATCCGTGTTGATCTCATTGTGGCGGACTTCCCCGTCACGCAGCTTGATCACATGATCCGCCATATGCCGGATTGCCTCGTTGTGCGTAACCATAATGACCGTGTTGCCGTATTTTACATTCACATCCTCAATCAGCTTTAAGATCTCCTTGGACGTATGATAGTCGAGCGCGCCCGTCGGCTCGTCGCAGAGCAGGATATCCGGGTTCTTGACGATCGCCCTTCCGATGGACACTCATGCTGCTGACCGCCGGAGAGCTGATTCGGGAGCTTGTATCTGTGCTCATAAAGTCCCAGCGTATGTAACAGTTCGTCGATATCCAGCGCATGATCGGACAGGTACGCGCCGACCTCGATATCCTCCTTCACGTTCAGATTCCCGATCAGGTTATACATCTGAAAAACATAACCGAGATGCTTGCGCCGGTATTGCGTTAGTTTCTTCTCACTCATCTCCTCCAGCTTATCCCCGCCGATCGAGATATAACCGGAGTCTGCGCTGTCAATGCCTCCGATGATATTAAGCAGCGTCGATTTCCCGGAGCCGGACGGTCCGAGCAGCACGCAGAACTCTCCCTTCGCCACGGAAAAGTTCATCCCGCGCAGTACCTCCTGCCGCGTCTCACCGCTTCCGAATCCTTTTTTCAGGTCAACAATTTCCAGAAATTTCTTTTCTTCCTCTGACATAATCTCCTCTTTCCGGAACATCCCCCTAAAAGAATATTCCTGTTTCTTTTTTACAGGCAGTTGTTAGTTCTGACTAACTTTTTTTACATTATATCATAGTCCCGCGAGATTACAAGAGTCAAACCACAGGGATGCCTGTACAAAAAATGGAAGCTTTTTCCTGTTTTTTTGACAAAAACTGCATGTTTATCTCTCATAAATTCTCACATACTATTCCTGAACAAACGCAGATGGCGCAAGTTCAGACGAAGTCTGTGACCAAAAGTCTAAGACAGACAAAGTGATCATAACAATGATAACAAAGGATCATTAACACACCAAAGGAGGAAACAATCATGGCAAATCGTTCATCTAACAGAGCAGCAATCCCTGAGGCAAAAAGTGCACTGGACCGCTTCAAGTACGAAGTGGCGAGCGAGATCGGCGTGCCGTTAAAGGACGGCTACAACGGAGATCTTACCTCCAGACAGAATGGTTCTGTCGGCGGTTATATGGTCAAGAAAATGATTGAGGCACAGGAAAAGCAGATGGCAGGCAAGTAAGCCGCCCACTGCAGACATTCCGAAAAAAGAAAAAGATACCAAAGAAAAAGACGGGACCGGCGCTTGCACCGGTCCCGTTCTATGTGTGAAATTATAAACTCATCTGATTCTGTTCCCGCATAAGAAACGCTTCGAGATAATGCCGCAGGTTCTCATGCCCGCCGGATATAAGATCCGGATCTTCTGCAAGCAGTTCGCCGACCGCCTCCGATGCATCCCGCAGCACGGCGGCATCCTGATAAATATCGCCAAGCGCAAACTGCAGTTCGCCGGACTGGCGGATTCCAAAGAAATCCCCCGGTCCGCGCAGTTTTAAGTCCTCGCTTGCAATCCGGAATCCGTCATTGGATTCATTTAAAATCTTAAGCCTGCGCTCCGCCGTCTTTGCGCTCGAACAGTTCACCATAATACAGTAGGACTGCGCATCGCCTCTTCCCACACGGCCGCGCAGCTGATGAAGCTGCGCCAGGCCGAACCGCTCCGCGTTCTCGATCATCATGACCGTGGCATTCGGCACATTGACGCCGACTTCCACAACCGTGGTCGCCACCAGCACCTGCACCTCATTTTTCATAAATGCCTCCATGACTTTGTTCTTCTGTGCCGGCTTCATCTGACCGTGCAGCAGTCCGAGCTGGATCTCCTCCGGGAAAATCTGCCGGAGTTTTTTGACATAGTCCGTGGCATTCTCCGTCTCCATCCCCTCGACTTCCTCCACCAGAGGACAGATTACATACGCCTGATGTCCATTTTTGATCTCGTTTTCGATAAATGCATATGCCTTGTCCCGATAGCCGGTGTTGACCACACAGTTTTTGATCGGAAGACGCTTTGCCGGTACCTCATCCACCACCGAGATGTCCAGATCCCCGTACAGGATTATGGCGAGTGTTCTGGGGATCGGCGTGGCACTCATCACCAGAATGTGCGGATGTCTGCCCTTTTCCGCAAATATTTCCCGCTGGCGGACACCGAAGCGGTGCTGCTCGTCTGTGATGACGAGCGCCAGGTTATCGTAGATGGCGCGCTCCTGGATCAGTGCGTGCGTTCCGACCACCATCGCATTGGGATAAAGCTGCAGCGCCTCGTATGCCATGCGCTTCTGGCGCGCCGTCATGGAGCCGGTGAGAAGCACCACGGGAATCTTTAATCCGAAATCCTCACACAGCTTCTGAAACGTCTCATAATGCTGTCTGGCAAGCACTTCCGTGGGTGCCATAATCGCTGACTGGTAATCATTGTGTGCGGCATCCGCCATCGCCAGGAACGCTATGATCGTCTTTCCGGAACCGACATCTCCCTGAATCAGCCGCTGCATGACATAGGGGCTTCGCATATCACGCTTCACTTCCGAAAGCGCCCGCTTCTGCGCGCCGGTCAGTTCATAAGGCAGTCTGGCAATCAGCTCATCGGTAAAGGAATCCTCCTGAAATTCAAATTCATTGGCTTCCTTGATCCGCTTCTCCTTGTGGTACTGCATATTTAAAATAAACAGGAAAAATTCATCGAACACGAGACGGTTGCGCGCCGCAATCAGCGTGTCCATATTTTCCGGAAAATGAATCTCTTTGATCGCATAATTGTACTCGCAGAGTTTGTAGCGGCTGCGGATCTCCCGGGGCAGATATTCCTTAAAAAGTTCTTCTCTGCCGAGCACCGAGCGCACGGTCTTTGTGACCAGATTGTTCGAGATTCCTCCTGTCAGACCGTACACCGGCAAAAATGCCTGCTC
The DNA here is from genome assembly GCA_902781225.1 of uncultured Lachnospiraceae bacterium. GTDB lineage: Bacteria > Bacillota > Clostridia > Lachnospirales > Lachnospiraceae > Roseburia. The sequence goes on from CACZIN010000001.1 coordinate 187,484, forward strand.
CATGGCGGCGTACGCTTCCCCGGAATAGATGGCTGCCTGCTCCATCACGAGACGGCTGCCTTTGCGCGCCACCTTCCCGTAGAATACATAGGTATTGCCCGGCGCAAGCTGGCTTTTGATGTAGGGCATCCGGAACCACACCAGCTCAAGTTCCGCCTCGTCCGTACCGATGGTCGTCACTGTGACCGGCATGCTTCTCGTGCGTCTCACAACGGGCGTCTTTCTCACTCTGCCGAGTACCGCCGCCGTCTCGCAATCCGTGACCTCCGCCACTTCTTTTGCCACCGGGAACTGCACATACGTCCTCGGATAGTGAAGCAGCAGATCTCCCACCGTTTCAATATTTAATTTCTGGAACAGGGCGGCTGTCTTTTCCCCGATCCCTTTGATCTCCATTATAGATGTACTCTGATTCATACTCTGTTTCCTTTAGAAAAAGGCTGCCGCACCGTCAACCGCCTCAAGCGATGTCCGTGCAGCAGCCCTGCTTTGCTTATGCTATTTACACTTTTCGTCTTACTCGACGGAGATTACGTAATAGTAGATCGGCTGTCCGCCGTAGTGGACCTCCACCTCAACATCCGGATGCGCCTCTGTGATCTTTTCACCGATCGCATTCGCTGCGTCTTCCTTGGCGTCCTCCCCGTAGTAGATGCTGACAATCGCCGAGTCCTCATCGATGAGCTGTTCGATCATATCCAGTACCGTAGCCTCAAGCTCCTTCCCGACGGAAAGGATTCCCTGATCTCCGATACCCATAAAATCATCCTGCTTGATCTCCTTGTCATCGATCACGGTATCGCGCACCGCGTAAGTCACCTGACCGGTCTTTACCGTTCCAAGCTCCTCGCTCATGCGCTCCGCATTCTCCTCCGGCGTGCTGTCCGGGATATAGTTGATAAGTGCCGTGATTCCCTGCGGGATCGTCTTGGTCGGGATCACGATGATCTTTTTGTCCTCCACGAGAGAGGCTGCCTGATTGGCTGCAAGAATAATATTCTTGTTATTCGGAAGAATAAAGATATTCTTCGCATTCACTTTCTCGATGGCGTTTAACATATCCTCGGTGCTCGGGTTCATCGTCTGACCGCCCTCGATAATGTAGTCCACGCCGAGTCCCTGAAAGATCTCATTGATGCCGTCGCCAATGCTGACGGAGATAAAGCCCATCTCCTTCGGAGGCTCCTGCTCCTTTGGTGCTTCCTCGCCCTTTAACTGCTTCTCCACATCCTCGATGGTCTCGGACTGCATCTCCTTTTCCTTGAGTGCGGAGATCTTCTCGTCACGCTCTAACTTCATGTTCTCAATGATGATCGTCGTAAGGCTTCCGTAAGTCAGGCCCCGCTGCATTGCAAGTCCCGGATCGTTCGTGTGCACATGCACCTTTACAATCTCGTCATCAGCGACAACAACGATCGAATCACCGATGCTCTCTAAGTACTCTTTGAACTCCGTCTCCTGTCTTGTGGAAATCGGCTTCTCTAACATAATTAAAAACTGGGTACAGTACGCAAACTTGATCTCCTGCGCTGCCTGTGCCTCGATATTGTAGGAAGCGCTTCCCGTCTCAGCTGCCGGCTGCTTCACCGGTGCCTCAATCGAGTAATCGATCTCCTTGCCCTGCAGGGAGTCAAGCGCACCTTTCATCACCTGCATCAGACCCTGTCCGCCGGAATCCACAACTCCCGCCTGCTTTAATACCGGAAGCATATCCGGCGTCATGCTAAGGACATGATCTCCCTCTTTGATGACTTCCTCGCAGAACGCAAGCAGATCGGTCGTCTCCTCCTCGCTCAGCTCTACCGCACGTACCGCCATTCCCTTGGCAACCGTAAGAATCGTACCTTCCTTCGGCTTCATAACCGCCTTGTACGCGGTCTCCACTGCTTTCTCAAACGCATCGGACAATACCTGCACGTCAATCTCATCATACTCTGCAATAACCTTGGTAAACCCGCGAAACAGCTGGGAAAGAATGACGCCGGAATTACCTCTCGCCCCGCGGAGGGAACCGGAAGAAATTGCCTTTGCAAGCGACTTCATGTCCGGCTCCGCCATCGCCGCCACTTCCTTCGCGGCAGACATGATCGTCATCGACATGTTGGTACCGGTATCTCCATCCGGAACCGGGAATACATTCAGTTCGTTGATCCACTCTTTCTTTGCTTCCAAGTTTTTCGCTCCGGCCAGAAACGCTTTTGCGAGAGCCTCGGCATTTATCGTAGTGATCTCCACCTCAAAAATCCTCCTTAATCAATCACTCGTACGCCTTCGACGTAGATGTTCATTTTCTTAATTTCCATTCCGGTAAACGCCTCGACCTTATATTTTACCGTCTCGATCAGATTATCGGATACCGTGATGATGCTGACGCCGTAAGATACGATCACATGAAAATCGATCGTGATCTTGTTCTCCTCATCAATGACGACATTGATGCCGTGCGTGAGATAATCCTTCTTTAACAGCTTCACCAGACCGTCCTTCATATTGACTGCAGCCATGCCGACAATTCCAAAACATTCCACTGCAACCGATCCTGCATACGTTGCGATCACTTCCGGATCTATTGTAACCTTGCCCAACTGGGTCTCCATATGTCCATTCATATAATACGATGCTCCTTTCAAAGCCATATTAACGCTAGTTTATTGCTATTATAACCGCTTTTTACACAAATTCATAGCCCTGTTTTTTGAATTTTATATTTTTTTTAAATTTTGCTTGCAATATGTACTTTCTTCTGATAGAATAATCATGTTGTGAGCCTGTATGCTATACAGGTTTTACCTGTAGAATGTGCGGGCAAGTCCTGCATCACCAGGATAAAATATGCAAGGAGGTGCAAAATCATGGCAAAATGTGCAGTTTGTGGAAAGGGCGCTCATTTCGGTAACAACGTGAGCCATTCTCATAGAAGATCAAATAGAATGTGGAAGTCGAACATCAAGCGTGTCAGCTGTAAAGTGAACGGAACACCGAAGAAGTTATATGTATGTGCTTCCTGTTTAAAGTCCGGCAAAGTAGAAAGAGCTTAGGAAAAAGTAATAACATCTGTTTCAGTCCTGCTGATTCAGATGTTATTTTTTTGTACTCTTCCCTACTGTAATTTTAAAGGCGGTTATCCCAAAGATAACCGCCTTTTTTCTGCTTTTATGCAAAATCAAACAGCGACAGCTGGTTCGACTCCGGCAGTTCGCCGAGCAGTCCCAGGTCCGCCATAAGGTCGATGACCGTCTTGGTCGCCTTGGTGCGCTGCCTGAAGTCGTCCTTGGACAGAAACTTGCCATCCTTTGCCGCTTCGGCAACCGCAATCGCAGCATTGTCGCCCATACCGTCGATCGTGTTTAACGCCGGCATGAGTTTGCCGTCAATCACCTGAAAACGGTCCGGCTTTGCGCGGTACACGTCGATCGGCGTAAAATCAAACCCTCTGGCATACATCTCCTGCACGATCTTCATATCGCGGTAGGTATCCTGCTCCTTTTTGGAGAGTGAATCCTTTCTCCGCGTGTAATCCTTATAGAAATATTCAAGACGCTCCTTGCCCTGGCACATGATCTCGTAGTTAAATCCCGTCGCACGGATCGAGAAATATGCCGCATAGTAGGCGAGCGGATAATATACCTTACAGTAGGCGATACGCCATGCCATCATAACGTATGCCGCCGCATGCGCCTTCGGGAACATGTACTTGATCTTCAGACACGAATCTATGTACCACTCCGGCACATCATGCGCGCGCATCTCCGTCTTCCACTCTTCCTTTAGGCCTTTTCCCTTACGCACCGACTCCATGATCGTGAAGGACTGCTCACTGTCAAGTCCCTTCTGGATCAGATAGATCATGATATCGTCACGGGTACAGATAGCGGTGGAAATCGTTGCCAGTCCCTGCTCGATGAGTGTCTGCGCATTGCCGAGCCATACGTCCGTACCGTGGGACAGACCGGAGATACGGATCAGATCCGAGAACTCCTGCGGCTTGGCGTCGATAACCATCTGCATGGCGAAATCGGTTCCAAACTCCGGAATACCGAGACATCCCAAAGGAATTCCATGAATGTCATCCGGCGTCACACCGAGTGCCGATGTATTCTTAAACAAGGACATGACCGACTCATCGTCGAGCGGGATCGTCGTCGGGTCAATTCCCGTCAGATCCTGCAGCATACGAATCATCGTCGGATCATCGTGTCCGAGAATATCGAGTTTTAACAGGTTATGGTCGATGGAGTGATAATCAAAATGCGTCGTGACCGTCGCTGTCGTCATATCGTTCGCCGGATGCTGTACCGGCGTAAACGTGTTGATCTCCTCCCCCACCGGAAGCACGACGATTCCGCCCGGGTGCTGTCCCGTCGTCCTGCGGACGCCGACGCATCCCTGCACAATACGGTCAATCTCACAGTTCCGCTTGTGGACGCCGCGCTCCTCGTAGTAATTCTTGATGTATCCGAACGCCGTCTTGTCTGCCAGCGTACCGATCGTTCCGGCACGGAATGTCTGACCGTATCCGAAAATAACCTCACAGTAGGCATGCGCCTTACTCTGATATTCACCGGAAAAGTTCAGGTCGATATCCGGCTCTTTGTTTCCCTTGAATCCCAGGAACGTCTCAAACGGAATATCAAACCCGTCTTTTACCAGCTTCTTGCCGCAGACCGGACAGATCTTATCCGGCATATCACACCCGCTCCGCCCGGAGAACGCCTTGACCTCCGGCGAATCAAAGTCGCTGTACTTACAGTAGGCACAGCGGTAATGTGCCTGCAGCGGATTGACCTCCGTGATACCGGACATGGTCGCCGCAAACGAAGATCCGACCGATCCACGGGAACCTACCAGATAACCGTCCTCATTGGACTTCCACACCAGTTTCTGTGCAATGATATACATTACGGCATAGCCGTTGGAAATGATGGAATTCAGCTCACGGTCCAGCCGCTCCTTCACGATGGACGGCAGTTCCTCGCCGTACATGCTGTGCGCCTTGGTATAACAGATGTCACGCAGCATCTGATCGGAATTCTCAATGACCGGCGGACACTTGTCCGGGCGCACCGGTGCGATTTTCTCACACATATCGGCAATCTTGCCCGGATTCGTGATGACAACCTCCTCCGCCTTGGTGCTTCCGAGATACTCGAACTCCTTTAACATCTCCTCCGTTGTCCGAAGGAACAGCGGCGCCTGGTCATCGGCATCCTTAAATCCCTTGCCTGCCATGATGATACGGCGGTATACCTCATCCTCCGGATCAAGGAAATGCACGTCGCAGGTGGCAACCACCAGCTTGTTGAACGACTCGCCCAGCTTTACAATCCGCCGATTGATATCCTGCAGTTCCTCGACGGAGTTGATGGCGATCTTCTCATCCCGCAGCATGAAACTGTTGTTGCCGATCGGCTGAATCTCCAGATAATCGTAAAACTTCACGAGACGGATAATCTCCTCCTCCGGTCTGCCGTCTAAAATCGCACGGTAAAGTTCGCCCGCCTCACAGGCAGATCCGAGCAGCAGTCCCTCTCTGTACTTTACGAATTCGCTCTTTGGCACACGCGGTGTCTTGTGAAAATAAGTCAGGTGCGACATGGAGACCAGACGATAGAGATTGATGCGTCCGATATCGTTCGTCGCCAGTATGATCGCGTGATGGCTCTTTAGCTTCTTCACAAGCTCCGGCGACGTCGCGCCCATCTGGTTCACATCGTCTAACGTCTCCATGCCGCGCTCGTGAAGCATCTCGATAAACTTGACAAAAATCTCCGCCGTACATGCCGCGTCATCGACCGCCCGGTGATGGTGATCCAGCGATACGCCGACCGCCTTTGCCACAGTATCCAGCTTGAAACGGTTTAACTGCGGCAACAGAATTCTCGCCAGCGCCACCGTATCTGCGATGGTAAAATCAAACGGCAGTCCCATGCGCTCGCAGTTCTTGCGGATGAATCCGGTATCGAACTCCGCGTTGTGCGCCACCATGACCGTTCCCTCACAGAACTTCATGAATTCGGGCAGAATCTCCTCAATCTTGGGCGCATCGAGCACCATGTCGTCCTTGATGGACGTCAGCTGCTCGATATTATACGGAATCGGCACCTCCGGATTCACAAAAGTAGAAAACCGCTCCGTGATGGCTCCGTCCACCACCTTGACGGCACCGATCTCAATGATTTTATTCTTATCCGGTGAAAGTCCGGTTGTCTCCAGGTCAAATACGACATAGCTGTCATTTAAGCTCTGCCCTTTTGAATCAACGATAATATCTTTCAGATCATCCACCAGATACGCCTCCACGCCGTAGATGATCTTAAAATCAGAATCCGACGGAACCGCATGGTTCGCGTCAGGGAAAGCCTGCACATCGCCGTGATCCGTGATAGCGATCGCCTTGTGCCCCCACTTCATGGCGCGTTTTACAATATCCTTGACATCCGAGACGCCATCCATATCGCTCATCTTCGTATGGCAGTGCAATTCCACACGCTTCTCCGGGCTGGTGTCTGCACGGGTGGACGTAAAATCCGCAATCTTTTTGATGCCCACCACAGAACCGATCGTAAGCTCACTGTCGAACTTGTCAATCGTCGTCACACCCTTGATCTTTAAGAACGCTCCCTTGGCGAGTCCCCCGTCAAGCAGTTCCGGCAGCTGATCGTTTCTGGTAAAAATTTTTAACACAATCGAATCGGTAAAATCCGTCACAGACATAATCACGATCGTCTTCTCGTTCCGGATCTCCCTGGTCTCTAACGTCATGACCTGGCAGCGGATTGTCACCTCTCCCATCTCTCCCACGATCTTCTCAATGGCGATCGGTTCATCCTCAAAATCACGCCCGTAGATCACATCCGGATTGTCCGACTTCTTAAAACCACCGCCCTCGAATCTGCGCTTGAATTCCTTCTTCCCTTTTTCGCCGTTTCCTGCAGTTTTTCCTGCATGTTCCGCAGGTTTTGCAGCATTTTTTGCAGAAGAAACGGTATTTGTGGTGGCATTGCCGCCTGCACCACCAGATGTTGTTGTGCCATCGGAAGCCGCCTCGGCGCCGCCTTCTGCAACCGCCGGCACACTCTCCCCGTCGTCATTGCGGATATGTACCTTTTTCATGATGTTTTTGATCTCAAACTGTATCTGCAGATCACTGTTTTTCTTGTATTTGCTCTCCTTCGGTTCCTCGTAGGCAAGCTCCACCGCCAGATCGAGTCCGCATCGCTCACAGATTACTTTCTCTAAAAACTCCACGATCTCATGGGAACGCGTCTGTGCGATAATGGTGTTCTCCAGCGTGAGCAGCATGTGGCTTTCACTCGTAAACTCCATCTTTGCCGTCCGAAGCAGATTGTATTCCATCAGGCTGTAATCTTTCAGTTCCTCTAAAATACTGTCGCGGTACAGATCAAGCAGCCTTTCCGGTGTATACTGTTCCGAGAGATGATACTTTTCAATGACCTTGACCTGCATCATCCTGCCCTTAAAAATCTGTTGTGCAATGGCAGATTCCAACTGGCGGATATCCTTCTTGTGAATCAGACGCGTACTGCTCAAATAGACGCGCAGATGATTGCGCTCGTGATTCATACCCACCTTTGTTACTTCCGTCTCCGTCAGCAGATTTTTCATGTCGCCTTCTACCTGCAGTGATGGAAATACATCAAAAAACCGTTTTGCCATGCCCTTTTCCCACTTCTTCCTCAGTCTGTTCTACTTCTGCTGCTCATTCCAGTGCAGCAATTCATAGCGCAATGCCTCAAGCAGTTCGCCCTCCGACACCTTTTTATATACTTCACCGTTCTTGATTAAAAGTCCCTCTCCGATGCCTCCGGCAATACCGATATCCGCCTCTTTCGCCTCACCCGGTCCGTTGACAACGCAGCCCATAACCGCCACCTTGATGTCCAACGGGATGTCTGCCACCATATTTTCCACCTGGTTGGCAAGCCCGATCAGATCGATTCTGGTTCTGCCGCAGGTCGGACAGGACACGACCTCCACGCCGCCTTTGCGCAGCCCTAAGGTACGCAGGATCAGCTTCGCGGACTTGATCTCCTCCAACGGGTCTCCCGTGAGCGATACGCGGATTGTATCGCCGATTCCCTGATGCAGAATGAGTCCCAGTCCGATCGAGGATTTGATATTGCCGCTGATGATGGTGCCGGACTCCGTGATACCGACATGCAGTGGATGATCCGTCTGTGTCGCAATCAGCGCGTGCGCCTTCACGCACATCATCACATCGGAGGATTTGATGCTGATGACCAGATTGTCATACCCCATATCCTCGATCAGATGCACTTTATCGAGGGCGCTCTCGACAATCCCCTCCGCCGTCACACCGTGATATTTTTCCACAAGATCTTTTTCCAGAGATCCGCTGTTGACGCCGACACGGATCGGAATACCGCGCTCTTTTGCGGCATCCACCACCGCGCGCACACGCTCTGTACTTCCGATATTTCCCGGATTGATGCGGATCTTATCCGCACCGTGCTCGATCGCGGCAAGCGCCAGGTGGTAATCAAAATGAATATCTGCCACAACGGGAATGCTTACCTGCTTTTTGATCTCGGTCAATGCCTCCGCCGCCTCCATGGTCGGCACGGCACAGCGGATAATATCACATCCGGCAGCGGTAAGCGCCTGAATCTGCGCCACGGTTGCAGCCACATCCTCCGTCTTTGTATTTGTCATGGACTGGATCAGGATCGGATTACCTCCGCCGATCACCCGGTCGCCAATTTTCACTACTTTCGTCATCTTTTTGCCTTTCTATCCGAACAGCTTGCGGATATCATTAAAAAATGTAAAGAACATGAGTGCAAACAACAGCATCATGCCGATAAAATGCACCATGCCCTCCTTGTCGGGATCGACGCGCTTTCCGCGGATCACCTCGACAATCAGAAACAGCAGTCTGCCTCCGTCCAGCGCCGGAAGCGGCAGTAGATTCATCACACCGAGGTTCGCCGATAAGAAGATCGTAATGTAAATCATCTGCAAAAATACCATATAATAGCCGTACGTCACGCTCTGCTCATAGCTGTCCCCGATCATATTCACGATTCCGACCGGACCGCTCATGTCATTGACGCTCACCTTTCCGCCCACCAAAGACTTCAGGCTGTCAATCGTCACCCGGATCCAGTATTCCACCTCATATACGCTGTATTTTAAATTGGAAAGCACAGAACCTTTCGTCTTTTGCGCGCTTCCCTGAAAGCCGTACATATAATAGCCGTATTCTTCGTTATATTTGGGCGTGAGCACCGTCTGATAGCGCTCCCCGTCCCGCTCATAAGTCACTGTGACCGCGTCCCCGGAATGAAACTGTGTGTAGGCGCTGATGTCCCGGAAAAAATGTATCCGGGTGTGATCGATCTTTAAGATCGTATCTCCCGCCTGCATTCCCGCCTCCTCGGCCGGATATCCCTCCGTCACTCCGGCGAGCACTGGCAGATCATAGCCGATATTGTATAACAGAATAAAGGCAAAAACAAACGCCATCAGGAAATTGAATACCGGCCCGGCAGCCACCACACTGATGCGCGCCCAGACCGATTTTTTCCCGAACGCCCTGCCGTCCTCGCTCTCCGTATCCTCTCCCTCCATCATGCACGCTCCGCCGATCGGGAACAGATGCAGGGAGTATGTCGTCTCTCCCTTTGTAATGCCGAACACTTTCGGCCCCAGTCCGAGACAAAATTCATTCACCCGGATTCCGTTTGCCTTCGCCAGAAGGAAATGCCCCAGTTCATGAAAAATAATAATCAGACTGAATATCAGAATTGCGATAATAATCTTCATGCAAAAACCTTTCCCCATTTGCCTGCAATGTGTTCATATGCGGCTGCCTCCGTCTCCAGGATCTCATCAACCGTCGGATTGGCAATAAAGGCAGCTGCCTCCATACACGATTCGATCATCTCCGGGATCTGCTGATAGGCAATTTTTCGATCCAGGAAAAGCGCTACCGCCTTTTCATTCGCCGCATTAAACGCCGTCGGAATGTTGCCGCCGCGGCGCATCGCCCGATAGGCTAACGCAAGACCGCGGAACGTCTCCGTGTCCGGTCTCTCAAACGTCAGCTGTCCCAACGCAAACAGATCCAGTCTGTCACCCGAGAGCGGTCTGCGCCTCGGATAATAGAGCGCATACTGGATCGGCAGACGCATATCCGGTGTGCCGAGCTGCGCAATGACCGCGCCGTCCTCATACTGCACTGCGGAGTGAATCACACTCTGCGGATGGACAACCACCTCAATCTGATCCAGTTCCACATCAAACAGCCACTTTGCCTCCATGACTTCCAGGCCTTTATTGACAAGCGTTGACGAATCGATCGTGATCTTTCGCCCCATCGTCCAGTTCGGATGCCGAAGTGCATCCTCCACCTGAATGTCTGCCAGATCTTCCGGCTTTTTCCCGCGGAACGGTCCGCCGGATGCCGTGAGAAGAATCTTCGCAATACGGTTCCCGTTTTCTCCCTGCAGTGACTGGAAAATAGCGCTGTGCTCGCTGTCGACCGGCAGAATCGGCACGCCGCATTTTTTTGCCAGCGGCATAATAATATGACCTGCCGTCACAAGCGTCTCCTTGTTCGCAAGTGCAATCTTTTTCCCCGCTTCAATGGCTGCAATCGTCGGTCTGATGCCGAGCATCCCGACAATCGCCGTCACAAGGATCTCACTCTCCGGCTGTACCGCCACCTCCAGAAGTCCATCCATGCCCGACACCACGCGGATATTCAGATCCTTCGTGCGATCGCGCAGTTCTTTGGCTGCGTCCTCCTGAAAAACACATACCAGCAGCGGATGAAACTCTCTCATCTGCTCTTCCAGCTTTTTGATATTGCTTCCGGCCGCAATCGCCGTCACCTGTATGTCGCCCTGCTCCCTCACAATATCTAACGTCTGTGTTCCAATGGAGCCTGTCGATCCCAAAATAGCTATCTTCATCATAGGTCTCTCCCAAATTACAATACAATCAAATTAGCGGCAAGGAAATAGATGAGCGGCGCCGTAAAAATGACGCTGTCGAAACGATCCAGGATACCGCCGTGTCCCGGAATCAGTTTTCCATAATCCTTAATACCGTAATTGCGCTTGATAGCGGAAGCCGTCAGGTCTCCCACCATGGATACCAGTGCGCCTGCCGCACTGATGGCTGCCATAATCCAGACATGTGACATCTCACTTCCCATCGCTCCACGGAATACCATGCCGTAAATCACGGTGAGAAGCGCAGCTCCGATCACACCTCCCACGGCGCCCTCGACGGACTTTTTCGGGCTCAGCTTCGGCGTCATCTTATGCTTCCCGATCAGCATGCCGACGCAGTACGCACAGGTATCGCATCCCCAGGAACACAGGAAAATAAGCCACACAATGTAGGTTCCGGCGCTAAGCATTCTGGTCTGGTACACGTAGGACAACATCACTGCCACATAGAACACGCCGAAAAATGCGGCGAGCAGCTGCTCCGTCTGATACTTCGGGTAGGTGAACACATACACGAACATCAATACGATTAGAAGCCCGAGAACCAGCATCATCAGATCCGGCAGAAAGCCGAAGCGCAGATTCGCATAGTAGACGGCCGCCGCCGCATACCCGACAATGCCCGGCGCAGACTTCTCAATATGAAAAATCCGGTATAATTCAAACATCCCGATCCAGGAAATCAGCAACGTGGACACCAGCAGCACATCCCCGCCGGTAATAATCAATACCAATGCGGCAATCACAAGAACGATTCCGCTCAATAATCTCGTCTTAAACATATCTCCTCCATCCAGCAGTCCGGCCTACTTGTTGTCCGTCAAACCGCCAAATCTTCTGTCTCTTTTATTATACGCTTCAATGGCACGCTCTAATTCCTCTTTGTGAAAATCCGGCCACGGCACATCGGTAAAGTAAAATTCACTGTATGCGAGCTGCCAGAGCAGGAAATTGGACAACCTGAGTTCCCCGCTCGTGCGGATTAAAAGATCCGGATCCGGAATGCCTGCGGTATCCAGATACTCCTCAAACACACTTTCCGTAATCTCCTCCGGTTTTCTCTTCCCCGCCGCAACATCTTCGCTCATGCGGCGCATTGCGCGGGTCATCTCGTCGCGGCTGCCGTAATTGATGGCAATCTGAAGATTCAAGCCGTCGTTTTTTGCGGAGGCAGCCTCCAGTTCACGGATGCGCTCCTGAAAGCGCTCACTGAGTCTCGTCGTATCGCCGATCACGCGCACACGCATATTGTTTTTGTCTGCTGTCTTAATGCAGTTCTTCAGATAGCTTTCCAAAAGCTTCATCAGCGCTTCCACTTCGCCCTCCGGGCGGTTCCAGTTTTCCGTTGAAAACGCGTACATGGTAACATACTTTACACCGAGATCATGTGCCGCCTGGCACACCGTCTCGACATTCTTGGCTCCCGCTGTATGTCCGTAATTCCGGGGCATTCCCTTTGCTTTTGCCCATCTTCCGTTTCCATCCAGTATGATCGCTATATGCTGTGGAATCTTTCTTCCCGTCTCCATACCTGTGCTTCTCCCTCGTATCTGTACTGAAGTATCAACTACACAAAATAACGGAAAAGATACAGATGTATGCCTCCATAAACACCTGTATCTCCTCTCGTTTCAAATCTATCCAAACTATACGGTAAGGATTTCCTTTGTCTTTGCCTCAACCGCACGATCCACATCTGCGATGTACTTATCGGTCATCTTCTGTGCCTGATCTTCCAGCTGCTTGATCTCATCCTCGGAGACATCTTCCTCCTTGGCAAGCTTTTTAAAGGAATCGTTGGCATCACGGCGGATATTGCGGATTGCAACCTTCGCATTCTCGCCCTTTTTCTTTACATCCTTTGCAAGTTCCTTACGTCTCTCCTCGGTAAGCTCCGGGAACAGAAGCCGGACTGTCTTTCCATCATTCGTAGGATTGATTCCAAGATCGGAAGTAAGAATCGCCTTCTCGATCTCCTTTACCATGGATGCCTCCCACGGCTGAATCTGAATCATACGCGGCTCCGGAACACTGACATTCGCCACCTGTTGAATTGCTGTCGGAGTACCGTAGTAATCCACTCTCAACTTGTCGAGCACATGCGGATTGGCGCGTCCCGCGCGGATTCCGCCGAACTCCTCCGCAAGATTGTTCATTGTCTTGCCCATCTTCTCATCAAATACCGCTAATCTCTGATCCATATATACACCATGCCTTTCTATCAATTCTATGAAACCGTAACCTTCGTGCCGCTAAACTCTCCCGTCATGGCTTTTACAATACTATTCTCTTCATTCAGTCCGAATACATACATCGGCATCCGGTTCTCCATACACATAATGGAAGCCGTCAGATCCACCACCGCAAGCTTCTTGTCAATCACTTCCTGAATGGAGACCTCATCATACTTCACTGCGTTCGGATTCAGCTTCGGATCGCTGTCATACACGCCGTCGATCGCCTTTGCGAGGTAGATTCCGTCCGCCTCCATCTCGATCGCGCGCAGAACAATGCCCGTGTCTGTCGAGAAGTACGGGTGCCCCGTTCCTCCTGCGAAAAATACAACCATTCCCTTTGCAAAATACTTGTTCGCACGATCCTTGGAAAACAGCTTTGTCATGCTTCCGCACTCAAACGGTGTCAGAATCTGCGTCTGCATGCCCACAGAGCGGAAAATCTCCGAGACATAAATACAGTTCATGATCGTGGCAAGCATACCGATCTGATCCGCTTTGGTGCGGTCGATCGTCTCGCTGGTGCGTCCTCTCCAGAAATTACCGCCGCCGATCACGATACCCACCTCGGTACCGCCATCCACGATCTGCTTTACCTGCTTTGCAACCTCTGTGACTGTCGGCTCGTCAAATCCTGTGTGCTTATCGCCCGCAAGCGCCTCGCCGCTTAACTTTAACAGAACTCTCTTCATAATGCTTAGTTTCCTTTCTTGGCATTGAACAGGCTCTGAACATCCACATCTGCATAGCACTGGGAGCAGAATCCCTCAATCACAGCGCCGTTGTTGATCTGAACAGAACGGGACTTGATGTTACCCATAACTACTGCGGAAGTATCCACAACAACCGGTCCCTGAACATCGATGTCGCCCTTGATGGCGCCTGCGATCACTGCGGAGCTGGATGTCACATTACCGATAATCACGGAGCCAAGACCGATCTTAACCGTACCGGAGCTTACGACTTCACCCTCTACCTGTGCAGAATCTGCGAAGAATTCAGAAGTGTTGCTGTTACCGTTGACAACGCCTGTCACGGTAAGCTTTCCGTTGCAGCTTACATTTCCGTCTACCTGACCTCTGATGTCGAGAGATCCGTTTGAGATCACATCGCCGTTGATAATCGTTCCCTCTGTAATCACGGAAACCTCGTCCGATACGATCGGCTTCTCCTGTGGTGCGCTCTGCGGTGCTGCCGCTGCCTGTGCTCCTGTCTGTGCTACCTGTACTGGTGTTACTGTATTATCAGCCATCTTCTTCTCCTCCTGTGCTGCTGCCATTGCATGCTGTGTGTATTCTTCTTTTGTTCTCTGTGGCTCTGCCGCCGCTGCCGGTGTCCGCACTCCCGCCGGCTCCTGCTTCGTCACCTGCTCTAACAGGCCATCCAGCTTCGACAGTTCGCTCGCCACATCCACTTCATCTTCCAGTGTGTTCACGACCATGTCATCATCCTTGTCCGTGCTTTCGAGATTGTCTTCTCCCGGCATCAGCTCGTTGACTGCCTGTGAGAAATCATCCTTAAAGTCCTTGAAAAATCCCATGTTCTTACCTCCATTTATAATCTGGTCATCTGGCACTGTCGGCTTTGACATACTGGATAACCTGTGTATCTTCATCAATCGGTAAAATCTCGGCCTGCATCTCCTGCAATGCCTCGATCAGCGGGCCTACCGCCTCTACCGTTGTTGACTTATCTTCCGAGTCGTGCAAAAGCACAACCGAGGTCTTGTATTTTGAAACGTCAGTGACAACATTCTCGACCAGTTCCTCCGGCGTGTACGCCGCGTTTGCCGCATCGCCTGCCGAGACATTCCAGTCGTAGTAAACGACGTCCTCGCTGTTTAAAAACCGGATCAGCGTACTCATCGGCACATTGCTGATCTGGTTGCTGCTCCCGCCCGGGAACCGGTAATAACGGCTCTTTTCACCGGTCACCTCATAGAGATAATCCTGCAGCTGATGAAAATCCGCCTCGAACGCATCCTCCGACTGATAGATCAGACTGTACTTATTAGAATAGGAATGCATTCCCAGCGTATGTCCCTCATCCACGATCCTCTGGTAGATGGCTGCCGACGCCTCATCCTCTTTTCCGACCACAAAAAAGGTTGCCTTGACATCGTACTCCGCCAGCACATCTAAAATGGCGTCCGTATTCTCAGACGGCCCGTCATCAAACGTCAGATAAACTTTATGTACATCTCCATCCTGTGCCAGATTGTCTGTCTCGTCGATCCCGGATGCAGGTGCCGTCACAGCCACTGTCTCCGTATCCATGCCGCCGGTCTCTTCCTGGGGTAGTGCCTCCGTATCCGGCACCTGCTGATTCATCACCCGCTGCATCTGCCAGAGTTCATCTAACTTTCTCTCCATGGATCTCGTCCGGACAAGCAGAAAAATGATCAGAATCATGGACAGGATGATCCATCCGGCAATTATCGCGATTATGGTATGTTTCATTCTTGCAATCCGCTTTCTCCGCCTGCGTTGATTGCGGAGTGCCTCAGAATCCTTATCCTGCATGTAGAACCCCCAAGTTAATCATAATACTTTATCTATTGTATCACATTTTTGTATTTTTCAAAGAAAAAAGCGCAAAAAAATCGTATGATTTTTCTACACTTTTTCATGTATTTTCTGAATTTTTATGTTTCTCCCGCTAAAAGCCCGGTGACCACCGCCCCCACACTAAACAGCATCACGCCCCAGGCGATGACCGCCGGCGATGTCC
This sequence comes from uncultured Lachnospiraceae bacterium, assembly GCA_902781225.1. Lineage (GTDB taxonomy): Bacteria > Bacillota > Clostridia > Lachnospirales > Lachnospiraceae > Roseburia. The sequence continues at coordinate 203,448 of CACZIN010000001.1, forward strand.
CGCGCAGTGGGATTTTCCCCAATATGGCAACCGGGGACGCCGCCAGCAGCCCGAAAATCGCCCAGTAGGTCAGCCGCTCAAACCGGCAGAGCAGATATTCCATCAGCTTTGCGACAAGGAAAATACCTCCGAGCACGCCGCATCCGAACGGGACTAATATGGCAAGACAGTACCACGCCGTCCCGGCATCCAGCATGACCACCGCCACCACGAACGCATTGATATGGTCAATGACCGGCGTGTAATATCCAAGCGCCATCAAAAGCATCGAGCCGCTCACCCCCGGAATGACCATCGTCGCCGCGGCAGCCAGCCCCACCGCAAAAAGCCTCACTGCCGTCCCAGGACCTGCGTCAAGAACCTGTTCGCTGCCTTTTCCAAGGAACTGCATTCCAATCATCAGGCAGAAAAATCCCAAAAACAGTGCCAGCTCCGGCACCTTCGGATATCCCTTGGACACCTTGCGCCAGATGAGCGGCACGCCGCCGAAAATCAGTCCGATAAAAAGCATCGCGGTCTGGAACGGAAAATTTTCAAAAAGATAACCGATCATGAAGGAAAGGCAGATAATTCCGATCCCCATTCCAAACAGATACGGAAGCAGCTTTAAGATGCTTTCCTTTTTATGACGGAAAAACCCGGTGACCGCCTGTAAAAGTTCATCATAAATCCCCAGCGACACCATGATCGTACCGCCGCTCACTCCGGGAACTACATTGGCGATTCCGATCGTAATTCCTCTTATGACATTCTTTATGAATTCCATACATCCTCCACTTTTTTGCATGCTGCCTTTCTCTGTTCCGCCGCAGGCGATTCGCTCTTCTTATCCGGAAGAAGGTGCTCCGCCATCCCTGCCAGCAGATTTCCGGCCGGAAGCAAAAGCAGGGTTGTTCCGATATTAAAAATCGTATGCATGTTGGCAATCTGGGCAGCCGGCCGTCCCGGCGTCAGCTGTGCAACCAGTGAAACGAGCGGCGTTGTCATGCACAGCACGGTAAACACCACCGTTCCGATCAGATTGAACGAAAGATGAATGATCGTCGTGCGCTTGGCATTCCTTCCGGTGCCTATGGCTGCCAGAACCGCCGTAATGCAGGTGCCGATATTCTGACCGAACAGGACATACACCGCCCCCGCGAAAGATACGGCTCCTCCCTGTGCCAGGGTCTGCAGGATACCGACCGAAGCCGAGGATGACTGAATGGCTGCCGTAAACGCCGCGCCCGCCAGAATCCCAAGCAGTGGATGTTCAAACTTTGTCATTGCCTGAAGGAACACCTGCGAATCACAGAGCGGCTGCATGGCTTCCCCCATCATATCCATACCGATAAACAGGATTCCAAGCCCCGCCACAATCTCGCCTATGTACCGGATCCGGTCCTTTCCCGCGAACAGAATCAGAACCACCCCCAAAAAAGCCAGCAGCAGCGCAACGGCTCCCGCATCCAGCGCAATCAGCTGGCCGGTGATTGTGGTGCCGATATTCGCCCCCATGATAATCCAGACCGCCTGGCGCAGAGTCATCATCCCGGAATTCACAAAGCCAACGACCATGACCGTGGTGGCTGAGGATGACTGGATCACAGCCGTCACTGCCGCTCCGACGCCCACGCCAAGGAAGCGGTTCTTTGTCAGTCGCTCCAGGATCTGCTTCATCTTCTCACCTGCGGCAGCATTTAAGCCCTCGCTCATCTGATGCATTCCATACAAAAAGAGTGCAAGCCCTCCCAGCAGTGCAAAAAAATTTCTATATTCCATTTTCTTCTTTTCCCTTTTCTTATCCTAATCTTATGACGCTTCTGATACCTGTGATAACCAAAAGGGCAAATCTTTTTTACCGTCGGAATTGTGCACAAAACGCACCATGCGGTAACCTGCCAGGCAGATACACGCCGCCGTGACGGTAAGCACTACCGCCTCTGCATAGGGAATCTCTGCTATTTTGAATAAAACAGCCGTAAAAAGATGAAAAAAAAGACGCTGCTCCGCCGCCCCGGTCATTTTTCTCGTCACGACAATCATACTCTGTGACAATCCTGCTTCCGGTTCCGCTGAGAGCGCGTTTGAGACATAATCGGAGTCCGTCGTCCGTAAAATACCCTGGGCTTCCCCTCCGGCCTCTGCCGTCAGATTCTGCACCTGGGCGATCTGTGTCTGCCACAGACAGACACCAAGATGGGAAAACAGCAGAACCGCCATCATGCAAACTGCAAAAAATGCTTTTCTTCTATCTGCACTGCGCATGTTCCCTGCTCCTTTCCCATTCCAAGACTCTTTCCTCACGATAGCAAAGCACTTACGACTTGTCAATAGATGCGGATATATTTTCCATAAACCTGCGCAGCGTCTGTTCCGTCGTCGCAATCGCTTCCTCCGGAATGCCTGCGGCCAGCCTGCGGAAAAACGCGGCTTTTTTCTCCGTCATCTGCTCTGTGAGCGCACTGCATTGCTGCGTGAGATATAAATGGCAGATTCTCTTATCGGCAGCATCCCGTTCCACCACAAGGAACTGCTTTTCCACGAGGCTCTCCACCGATCTGGCAACCAGTCCCTTGGACACCCCCTCGTACTGCGCAATATCCCGCGCCGTATTGCATCCGCCGTTGTCGCGTGCCAAAAAAAGCAGCACCAGCAATTCGTTCGGCGTGAGATGATATTTCTCCATCTCATCCTGAAAGTATTTCCGGTATGCTTTCTCTATCTTAAAATAATTTTCAAAAAAGTCATCCAGCATGTTCCCCCTCCTTTCCGCCGGCTCATGCCTTCTCTTCGCTTTAGTTGATTTGTAAACTGTTTATATAGAAACTTTATTTGAAATCTGTATAAAAGTCAATTAAAAAAGTGTTAAGATTTCAGAAAAATCACTCCGACTCGGTTGACTTTCTACACAACAACCGATAAAATAATAGTTGATTTGTGAACTGTTTAACTGGTAACTCTATTAACCGTATCCTAGAAAGTGTGTGATGTTATTTTGAACAAAAAATTAAAAGAGAAATTCGACGAATCTGTAAGCGCCGTTCTTCCCATCACCGTCATTGTGCTGCTGCTCAGCATTTTTGTCGTGCCGATGGAGACCGGAACCATTGCCCTGTTTCTGGTCGGAGCGTTCATGCTGATCATCGGCATGGCATTTTTCCAGCTGGGTGCCGAGATGGCAATGACGCCGCTCGGCGAAGGTGTCGGTTCCCATATCATGAAGACAAAGCGTCTTTCGATTCTGATTATTGTCTGCTTTGTGATGGGTGTCATCATCACAATCGCGGAACCGGATCTGCAGGTTCTCGCCAATCAGGTTCCTTCTATTCCAAACGAAACCTTAATCTGGACGGTTGCTCTCGGTGTCGGTGTCTTTCTGGTCATCGCCGTTTTGCGTATCATTTTCAAGCTGAGCCTCCCCATGCTGCTGTGTATCCTCTATGCCGCACTGTTTTTACTCTCCTTTGCGGCGCCGGCTGATTTCATCGCAGTCGCATTTGACTCCGGCGGTGTGACGACAGGTCCGATGACCGTTCCTTTTATTATGGCCATCGGTATCGGTCTCTCCTCCACGCGAAGCGACAAGGACGGTTCGAGCGACAGTTTCGGTCTGATCTCCTTCTGCAGCATCGGGCCGATCGCCATGGTGCTTTTGCTTGGTATTTTCTACCATCCGACCGGCGCATCCTACAATGCCACCGAAATACCGGATGTTGTGACCATGCAGGATGTCATGCGCCAGTTTGTACATATGTTGCCGGACTATGGCAGGGAAGTCATTTCTTCCATCCTTCCGGTACTGATCGTCTTTTTACTGTTTCAGCTTATTTCCAGACGCTACCACAAGAACCAGATGATCAAGATGCTTATGGGCTTTCTCTACACCATCATCGGACTGATCCTGTTTCTGACCGGTGTCAACGTAGGATTTGCTCCCGTCGGAAGTCTGCTCGGCAGCAATCTCGCCGCACAGACATGGCGTTTTGTTCTGATTCCCATCGGCGCGTTAATCGGTTATTATATTGTAAAAGCCGAGCCTGCCGTGCAGGTGCTCAACAAGCAGGTGGAGGACGTGACAAACGGTTCCATTTCGCGCAGTGCGATGAACCTCTGTCTCTCCATCGGTGTCTCCGCTTCCGTTGCGCTGGCGCTGCTTCGGGTTCTGACCGGACTTAACATTTACTGGCTCTTAATTCCGGGCTACATCATCGCTCTGGTGCTCACCCGGTTTGTTCCAAAAGTATTTGTCGGTATCGCATTCGACTCCGGCGGTGTTGCCAGCGGTCCCATGACCTCCACGTTTCTCCTTCCGCTTGCCATGGGCGCATGTACCGCCGTGGGCGGCAATGTGGTAACCGATGCGTTCGGCGTCGTTGCGATGGTCGCAATGGCACCGTTAATCGCCATTCAGATCATGGGCGTACTGTATCAGCTGAAACTTAAGAGGGCGACATCCGCCCCGCTTATCATGGTCGATGTCGACGACAATGCCATTATGGATATTGAGGAGGAATAATTATGCAGGATCATACCATGCAACATAAAAAAAAGATGCCGGCATTCCGGTGCCTCGTCATTATCATAGATTCCAATATCCGTGATAAACTGACCGAATTTCTCACCGATGCCTCCATCCCGATCTATTACCAGATGCACGGCGTCGGCACCGTCAGTTCCGATTTTCTGAATCTGTGCGGTCTCGGCGACACCCACAAAACCATCATGTTATGCATCGTCCCGAAAGAACGCACCCGAATGCTGTTGGCGGAGATGAATCAGGCGCTGCAGCTTCACAAGAGAGGAACCGGTATCGCTGTCAGCATACCGTTATCCGGCATTCAGGGATGGCTCTATAAAGTTCTCGGTTCCGGTTCTTTGGACTCCTCCGAACCGGAGATAGAAAAAGAGGTGAAAAAAATGAGTGAAACGATTACACATGCAATGATTCTTGTCACAATCAATCAGGGATACAGCGATGACGTCATGTACACCGCGCGCGCTGCCGGCGCTACCGGCGGAACGATCTTAAAGGGTCTGCGTTGCAGTCCGGAGGAGGTTGCCAAACATTTCGGCATGGCTCTCCAGGAGGAGCAGGAAGTCCTTGCCATCGTCGTTCCAAAGGATAAAAAGACCGAAATCATGACCGCCATCAGCAAGCAGCACGGCATTGACACACCGGCACACGGCGTCAGCTTTGCCCTGCCGGTCGACGCGATCATGGGACTGTAGAATTTATACTTTATGACGCAAAAACCTTATCGAATCCCAACCAGGTTCGATAAGGTTTTTCTATAAAAAACAACCCCTACAAATAGTGTCGCCACCATTCGTAAGGGTCATTATCATTCAACAGTTTAGCACAATATCAAATTATGCGTTCATCTGTGCTGCAACTTCTGCTGCAAAGTCTTCCTGCTTCTTCTCAAGACCTTCGCCAGTCTCAAAACGAACAAATCTCTTAACCTTTACAGTACCGCCAACTGCCTTGGATACCTCCTCAAGGTACTTGCCAACAGTCTGCTTGCCGTCCTCAGCCTTAACGTAAACCTGATCTACCAGGCATACTTCCTTGAGCTCTTTGCTGATACGTCCTTCGATCATTCCGTTGATTACCTTCTCCGGCTTCTGGGACTCCTTCGGGTCGTTCATGATCTGTGCTAAGAGGATCTCTTTCTCATGAGCGATGTAATCAGCGCTTACTTCGTCTCTGGAAACATACTTCGGATTGAGTGCTGCGATCTGCATTGCGATATTGTGCATTGCTTCCTTTACAGCGTCATTTACAACATCGGTGTCTACATCAACGATAACGCCGATTCTTCCGCCGCCGTGTACATACGGTACAACACAGCCATGCTCAGCTGCAACCTTCTCAAATCTGCGGATCTTTAAGTTCTCGCCGATCACTGCAACCTTCTCAACCAGTGCTTCGTTTACGGTCTTGCTGGCATCCTCATTCCACTTCTCAGCCATGAAAGCATCCATGTCTGCTGCATCGGAATTCACTGCCTGTGTTGCAACAGCCTTAACAAACTCCTGGAATGTTGCATTCTTTGCAACGAAGTCTGTCTCAGAGTTTACCTCAACAACCGCTGCTGTCTGGTCGTCCTTGGTCACTACCATGCAAAGACCCTCTGCTGCGATTCTGCTTGCCTTCTTCTCAGCCTTAGCCTGTCCGTTCTTTCTTAAGAACTCTACAGCCTCGTCCATGTTACCGTTTGTCTCATTTAATGCCTTCTTGCAATCCATCATGCCTGCGCCGGTCATCTCACGCAGTTCCTTTACCATAGCTGCTGTAATTGCCATTTTCTCATCCTCCAAAAAATAATTTATCCTGATTCTTTATCTTTATGCCACAGAAAGGGACGTAACACGCGTCCCTTTCCGATTGTTGACATATGGGCGATCCTGCCAATCAGGCACCCGTTGTTTCCAACTTATTATGCTTCCTCTGCTGCATCTGCCTCTGCGGACTCAGCCTCTTCTGCAGTCATCTCTGCACCCTGGTTTGCCTCGATCACTGCGTCTGCCATCTTGGAAACGATCAGTTTTACGGCTCTGATAGCATCATCATTGCCCGGGATTACATAATCAAGTTCCTCAGGATCACAGTTTGTATCTGCAATACCGATCAGGGTAATTCCTAATGTATGAGCCTCCTGAATACAGATTCTCTCCTTCTTCGGGTCTACAACGAAGATTGCATCCGGGAGCTTCTTCATCTCCTTGATACCGCCAAGGTTCTTCTCTAACTTCTCCCACTCTTTCTTAAGTGCGATAACTTCCTTCTTCGGCAGTACCTCGAATGTACCGTCGGTTGCCATTGTCTCGATCTCTTTTAATCTTGCAATACGGCTCTGGATAGTCTTGAAGTTGGTAAGCATACCGCCTAACCATCTCTCATTTACATAGAACATGCCGCAGCGCTCTGCTTCGGTCTTGATTGCATCCTGTGCCTGCTTCTTGGTACCTACGAAAAGAATGGTGCCGCCCTCAGCTGCAATATCGGATACTGCCTTGTAAGCCTCGTCTACCTTGCCTACAGATTTCTGTAAGTCGATGATGTAGATACCATTTCTCTCTGTGTAGATGTACGGAGCCATTTTAGGATTCCATCTTCTGGTCTGATGTCCGAAGTGAACACCTGCTTCAAGTAACTGTTTCATTGAAATAACGCTCATTTTCTTACCTCCATGGTTGAAATCTTCCATATGCTTCATCCCGCAAGGCAACCATTCGGCACCGGCCCGGTGGTCAGCATATGTGTATTATTGTGTGGAAATGATTTTCCACGCTTGAACCTCGCATATTATATCACAAACATCTTTGCTGTGCAAGTACCTTTTTACTCTTCAAGCGGTCCTGCCTGCAGAATTTTTGCAATTTCCTCATTCGACAGCCCGTAAGGGATATCGTAGTTGCCGACACGCATATTGGAAGCGTAGCCGATCTGCGATAAATACTGTCTGAACGCCTCCGCATCGGAAATGACTCCGTTCTCCGCCAGCTTCTCGCAGACAATACGGCAGACATCCCCTTTCTGAATCACCAGACGGTATACGCCGGACGGATCCTCTGCCCCAGCAGCCTCCTGCTGTGCCTGCGTCTCCTCATCCGTGTTCGCGCTATCCTCCTGCGCCTCAGCTGCCACGTCCTCAACTGCAGCTTCCGTATTCTGTGCGGTCTCTTCTGCCGCGGTCCGTTCTTCCAACAGTTCGGATGCCGTCTGTTCGGTCACAACCTCTGCCTTCGCTCCGGTGTCCGTGCCGTCCGTATCCTGCTCCGTATCGCCCTGCTCTGTTGTCTCCGTCTCCTGCATGACCATGCCAAGCTGTGCCGCCCGCGCCATGATCTCCTCATCAGACATCTTGATCTCTTTCTTTGAAAAACTGACTGCCAGTATCACCGTTGTGACAATGATTCCGATCCCCAGTCCCCGCAAATAATATTTCAGTTTCACGAATCACTCTCTCCTCTGTAAAGCCCATTGACCAGGCGAACTTCACCGATTCCGATGCCAAGCTTCCTGGCGATCTGAACCTCCGTCATTCCGAGTTTTCTCAACTTCAGAATCTCTGCATGCAGCCCTTCCTGCTTTGTCTCTTCCGTCTCCGGTGTCTCTTCCTTCTGCTCTGCCGGTGTCACAGCCGTCTCCCGCTCTGTCGCATCTGCCGTCTCAACCGTTGCCGGCGCTGCTGCAGAAGTTGTCGATACCGCTGCGGCACGCTCCGGTGCGGCCTGCGTCGCAATCGCAGATGCTTTCTCCTCAAGGCTTCTTACATCCGCCGCCAGTCGCTGCAGATCTGCCGCCATACCGGTAAGCTCCGTGTGTTTATCGTTCAGCATACTGTATAAGAACATAATCTCATTATGCGTTTTATTCATGCTCTCGATCACCGTATCGGAATACTCACTGATCGCCATGATCTTATCGTTTGTTACCTTTTCAAGGGAACGATCCACCTTTTCGGATGACTGGTCGACCTGCTCATCAATGGCATCCTCAATCCGACTCTCCGCATTCTTGAGACCCCGGTCAATGATTCTCTTTAACTCCTCTTCGCTCAACTCTGCGATCTGGTTCAATTCTGACGGTGATAACTTTTCCGTCACAAAAAAGCTTCCGATCATAAAAACCACACCGATCAGAAGTAATATCCATGCTACTCCGGTCATATGCTTCTCCTCACCTATCTATATCTTGATATCAAAATGGCTGCCCTGCCCTTTTAATATGACTTTTCCCTCATTTTCAGGCTCCTCTTCGCGGCGCTTTTTGTGTCTGCCGGATTCGCCCTCATATTCGTTATTGCCCTTTTCCTTGGCATCATAACGATAACCATCGTTCTCCTTTTCCTCCGGATCCTGCACACGATGGGTCAGCTGATCTTCATGCTTCTGCTGTTCGATCTGAATATTCTGCTGTTCGACAATCGGCCTATTATCCTCCTGCTGCTTCAGATTCCCAACATCCTGCGTCCTCTGAATCATCCCGTTTAAAACAACCGGTCTTATTGACATGCAACACACCTCCGCTCATCTGCTACTCAGTCAGAATTCCCATATAGCTTCCCATCTTTTTGCGCATCTTAAGCAGCGCTTTTGTGTGAAGCTGCGACACGCGCGATTCAGACACTTCCAATATATTGCTGATCTCCTTTAGCGTAAGTTCTTCATAATAATACAGAAGAATCACCTTGCGTTCTTTTTCCGTGAGCAGATCCATGGTCTCAGACAGAACCTTTTTCAGTTCTTCCTCCTCAATGTTGTCCTCCGGCTGTGCGAAATGGGAATTCCCGCGCGCATCCATCACCGGTTCTCCGCCCTGCTCCACGAACTCATTGAGAGATACCACGTTTGTGACCTTTAACTGCGACTGCCACTCATTCAGCTCTGCCGCCGCAATTCCAATCTCCCCTGCAATCTCCTCATCCGCCGCGGCACATCCCGTCCGCGCCTCAATATTTTTGATCGCTTCCTCAATCCGCTTCTGCTTTTGTCTGACAGTCCTTGGAATCCAGTCCATCTTGCGTATCTGATCCAGAATGGAACCGCGGATACGCAGGCTCGCATATGTCTCAAACTTTACGTCTTTTCCGGGATCAAACTTATCAATGGCATCAATAAGTCCGAATATTCCATAACTAACCAGATCTTCGTATTCCACGTTGTACCCGAGATACATGCTGAGCCGGCCCGCAACCACTTTCACGAGCGGCGCATATTCCGTAATCAGCTTCTCTCTCAGGGCAGACGATGGATTTTTCTGGTATTCTCCCCATAGTTTTTCTCTGTCAACCGTTTTCATTGGAAGCCCCCACGTCTAAAGATTACTGTTCTTTCGCATCGGCATTCTCTGTATCCTCCGATGCCGTTTCATTCTCTTCTGCCTCAGGATCCTCTTCTTCCTGCGGCAATGTACCATCCGTGGTTTCCTCGTCATTCATCTCGGCAAAGTTGCGGTCAAGAACAATTTTGACCACACCGCCCAGAAGGTAAAATACAATCAGGACAATCAAAAGCATTTTCATGAAATCTGCCACTTCCATGTGTGCACAGATGCCCGCTACGCAGGCGACAAACCCGGCTGACAGCATCACAATCGCAGGTACTGATTTTGTTTTCATACTTACAGCCCTTCCTTAAATGATCTTAAGCGGCTTGCCCACCGACTTAATATAAAATTCTCCGGTATCACAATGCAGTTCCACTGTTCTACCGTAATTGAGTCCTGTATCTTCCGCTACCAGACGGATTCCAAGTTCTTTTAAAATCGCTTTGGCAGCCTCCGCATTCCTTGCTCCGATATTTCCCACATCCGAAAGCCCGCTTACCTCAAACATCCGCGCGCCTCCGGCAATCTTGGCGATCAGTCTTGGCTTACTTGCTCCCGCCGCAACAACACGCTTTAACAATTCCCGAATTCCCGTATCTCCAAACTTAGCTATATTGCTGTTGTTTCTTACTTTTGTACTGTCAGGAAGCATATAATGCACCATGCCTCCCACTTTTGTCACCGGATCATAAAGAACCAGTCCAATACAGGAACCGAGACCTAAAGTCGTAATTACATCCGGAGCCTTGCAAACGTTCAGGTCCGCCATGCCTACTTTTATGACTTCGCTCATATACTCATTTCTCCTTATATTGAGATACCAAGTGACGTTAATATTTTTTCGTAAGAATCCTGCTCCGGCATCAAGATGAAATATCCGTTGATCGCCACATCCGCACAGATCTCCGTCTGTATCAATAATGCATTGTCACCGTACTGTCCAAATTCAATCGCCGGCACGCTTAAAATCGATGCCGCCATGTCCACCGCGATGTATGGAACGGACGGAGTGATGACAAGATTGGTCAGGGAGGACAATGCGGACAGATAAGATCCCGCGATAATATTGCCGATCTCTTTTAATGCGGAAAGTTCCATCTCGCCAAACGGCTGGTCATCCGGTTCGTTTGTCATCATCAGCTTGTTGACCAGATAACGCGCAGACGGGATATCCAAAAGGAACATCATGCTTCCCTCAATATCTGTCTCCACCTCAAGGAAAATGCCGACAATCGTCTCATCTTCCGCTCCTACCGCCATTCCCAACTGTGATACTTCCATCAGCCGGATGCTCGGTACATTCATATCTATCTTCATGCCAAGCATATTTGCAATGGCTGAAGTGGCATTTCCTGCTCCGATATTGCCGATTTCGCGCAATACGTCCAGGTACATGTCGTTGACTTGCTCTAGTGTCATATTACCCATGAACGTTTTTTTCTCCTCTCAACATAATATATCCATGGTTTTCTAAAAGGAATGTCTCCGTTTCTCTTCTTCATTCCCTGTAGTAAAACAAGCAGGTTAGCGGAATGTGTCCATTCCGCTAACCTGCGCACACGTCTATGCACGCATATGTTCTGTGTGCTTATGCGTTGTCATCCACCACCGAGTTAATCTCGAGAAGTGAGATCAGATCATCGCCGTGTTTACCGATTCCGTTGATGAATTTGCCCTTGTTGGTCGATTTTTCAATCTCATCCTCACTCAGATTGACAACTTCCTTCACCTCGTCGACGATCACGCCGATCGCGCCTTTTTCTTCCAGCTTTAAGATGATGATACGGCTCGCGTTCGTGAACACATCATCCTCCAGCCCCATCTTGTTGCGGATACTCATTACGGATACGATCTCACCGCGCAGATTGATCACGCCCTTAAAGTAGGACTGGATCTTCGGGACACGGGTAATCTTCTGCATACGCACGATGTTGTCAATATAGCTGATATCAATTCCGTAATGCTCGCTTCCGACCATTACGACTATATACTGTTTTGACTCCTTGTCAATTACTTCCACGTTCTTTTCTGCCATGTTGTCCGCCTCCTCTTACATCAGTACATTCACATCAAGGATCAGTGCCACTTCACCATCGCCAAGGATCGTTGCGCCGCTGATGATCTTGTTGTTGTTTATGTATTTACCAAGTGACTTGATAACGATTTCCTGCTGTCCGATCAGGTTGTCGACCACAAGGCCTGCCAGATTCTCGCCCTTCTGTACAATCACAACCGTCAGGCTCTCCGGCTCTTCTTCTTTCGGCTCAATATCCAGAACCTGATCCATACGGATCAGCGGAATTACCTTGCCGCGGAGGTGAATCACTTCCTGAGCCTCCACATACTTGATATCCTTCACCGGAATATCCTCGATGTTGGAAATGGAACCAAGTGCGATTGCGTATTTCTCATCGCGGATCTCTACCATGAGTGCCTGGATGATCGCAAGTGTCAGAGGCAGACGCACGGTAAAGGTTGTGCCCACACCAAGCTCTGTCTTAACTTCCACATCGCCGCCAAGAGCTTCGATGTTGGATTTTACAACGTCGAGTCCTACGCCACGTCCGGAAATATCGGTAATCTTCTTCGCCATGGAAAAGCTCGGCAGAAACAGCAGATTGATGATCTCTTTCTGGCTCATTGTCTCCGCCTGCTCCTCGGTGATGACACCGCGCTCGATCGCCTTGCTGCGCACTGCCTCCACATCGATTCCGTTACCGTCATCGCCAACCTGGATGATGACATTGTTGCCTTCCTGGAATGCGTTGAGGAAAATGCTTCCGACTTCCGGCTTGCCCTTTGCAATACGGGTTGCGTTGTCCTCGAGTCCGTGGTCCGCGGAATTACGAAGCAGATGCTGCAGTGGATCACCGATCTGGTCAACTACAGTACGGTCAAGTTCTGTATCTTCACCTGTCATGTACAATTCCATCTTCTTGTCCAGCTTTCTGGAAAGATCACGGATCATACGCGGGAACTTAGCAACAACACTCTCGATTGGCACCATCCGGACTTTCATCACGGACTCATGAAGATTGGTCGTGATGCGCTCCAGATACTCAATCTGCTCATGGAAAGACTGGTTCTGGAAATCTCCGGAATCGGTGGAGCTGATCGACACCAGACTGTTCTTTGCGATGATAAGCTCGGATACCTGATTCATCAATGCATCCAGCTTCTCAATATCTACACGCACGGTACGGTTTGTCACCGGCTTTGCAACCGTCTGCTTTTTATTGCCGTTGCTCTGTGCCTTTGCCGCCGGCTTCGCTGCCTGTGCCTGCGGCTGCTCCTGTGCCGGTGCCGCCTCAGCCGGTGCATCCTGGGACTTCTCTGCTGCCGCAGCGTCCGCCTCCGCTTTCTCCTGCTTTGCAGCCAGCGTCTCGTATTTTACTTCCTCACCGACAACCTTATCAATCTCGGATACCGACTTTGCAGCTTCCGCAATCTTCTCATACGGCTCGTTCGATGCAATGAAAATGCTGAAATCGCAGTCGAACTTCTCGTCCTCAATATCCTGGGAGCTCGGATTGTATACAAGGATCTGTCCAAACTCTTCCACCGCCTTGAATACCAGAAATGCTCTCGCTGCCTTTAACAGGCACTCTTTCTGGATATAGATGGTCATGCCGTAAATGTGTGCGCCGTCGTCTTCCGCCTGCTTGATTTTATCCTTCTCGGACTCGCTGAGACCGAACTCGAAATACTTTTTGTCATCTCCGCCAGCGGTCTGTGCCGGTGCCTCTTCTTTTTTCGGCTCCGCCTGTGCAGGTGCGGCTGCTGCGCCGTCCTCCGCCGCGATGAAATCATTCAGTTCCTTGATGATCAGCTCGTTGTCCTCTGTTCCCTCATCCGAACTTGCCTTTACGTTGTCGAGATAGCCCTCGATCGCATCCAGGCACTTGAACAGAAGGTCAATCATAGAACTGGTCACTTTGACTTTCTCACTGCGGACCTCCTGGAACACATTCTCCATGTCATGTGTCAGGCGCTGCATTCTCTTAAAGCCCATGGTTCCAGCCATTCCCTTTAAGGAGTGTGCTGCACGGAAAATCTCGTTGATCGTGTCCATGTTCTCCGGATCTTTCTCCAGCTCCATGATGCAGTCACTTAAATTCTGTAAATGTTCACTTGTCTCATCAATAAAAATCTCAAGGTATTGGCTTACATCCATATTACTTTACCCCCACATTCTTAATAATTGATTTAGCTATGTCATTAAGAGGAACCACTTCATCCACAACGCCCGCCTCGGCAACCGCCTTCGGCATTCCGTATACCACGCACGACGCGGCGTCCTGTGCGATCACATAGACCGGCTTCTTCCCGGCAAGGGAAACAATCCCCTTGGTGCCGTCCGCACCCATTCCGGTGAGAACCACGCACACGACCTGATCGTAACCGCAGTCCCGCAGCGAATCGTACGTGATGTTGGCACACGGCTTCAAACCGCCGATCGCAGGCATATCGTTCAACCGGATCCTGTGACTTCCATCCGGCTGGCGCTTCACTTCCATGTGCTTGCCGCCCGGTGCAATGTACACCGTTCCTTTCATCAGCACATCTCCGTCTTCCGCCTCCTTGACATGAATCGGGCTGACCTCGTCCAGTCTGTCTGCCATTGACTTGGTAAATCCGGCAGGCATATGCTGAACCAGTACCATCGGTGCGTCCAGATTCTTCGGCAGATACGGAATGACACTCTGCAGCGCCTTCGGGCCGCCCGTCGAACATGCAAGCGCAACGATCTTGCTGCCGCTCTTGATCGCATGTCCGGCTGTTGTAACCGGCTTTGCGATCCCCGCAGGAGCCGATACAGCCCTGGTCTGCGGTGCGATGCGCCGTTCACGATTGTAACTCTGGGTCGCGCATACCGCCGAGAGCACGCCGAGAAGCTGTTTTTTGAACTCCTCGCCCTTTGCCTCGATGACATTGGTTGGCTTCGTGACAAAATCGACTGCCCCGCGCTCCATCGCCCGGATCGTGACATCCGCATCCTTGGTTGTCGTCGTACTTACCATGATGACCGTTGCACGGATTCTGTCCTTCTGTAACTGTTCCAAAAGCTGCAGTCCGTCCATGCGGGGCATATTGACATCGAGGACAACGCCGTCATAGCGCGTCGTCTTAAGCTTCTCATATGCCTCAAGACCGTCACGGCAAGTATCTGTAACCTGAAATGTTCCGTCTGAATTGATTATATCACACATGACCCTTCTCATGAGTGCAGAGTCATCAACAATTAAAATCTTTTTACTCATATCTTATGCTCTACCCCTTTGACGCGCTTTGCGTTCTTCTTCAAAGATGAACCGGATGATTTCCTCCCTTACGCTGCTGTCGGTAATCAGGAATTTGGCTCTGGCCTCGTAGGGCGTTTCCGGCGTTTTTTCTGTCTTGATACAGGAAATAATTGTTCCAATGATATAATATTGTTTGTCTAGATTTTCATTCTGCAGATGTATCTCAAAGAGAACATACTGATTCTCCCGAAGCTTCTGATCCGTCCGGAACCGGATACCGCCGCCGCTTAGATCCACGATCCTTCCGGCATATTCCCGGTCCCTGCTCTTTCCCTCCGCTTCCTGCAATTCAATAAATAAGGCTTCTCCCGTCTTTAATGCGGCTTCCTGTTCCTCAATGGTGTAATAATTCATGTCCATAATACATGGAAACCGGAAGAACTCTCTTCTCTGATACTTGGAAATCTGGGATTTTAATTCGATCTCTAACATGTATACATTCTCTCTTTTGTAGCGCTCCCGCACCTGTCCGACGGCGCGGTAAAGCGTTCCCTTCGAGAAAAAGATAAACTCCATCCGGATCCCCAGCGGAAGCAGCACCAGTTTTCCTCCCTCCACCGGCATGGAAATCTCAAGATTGCCGTTCTCCTTTAAATCCAGCACCTGGCTTTTGTAGATTCTCGGCATGGACTGGTCTTTTTTTGCCCGCTCCACATTCTGTACGAAACTGATGTCAACTTTATCTCCCGGTTGAATAATTTCAGCTATTGTCATCATTCCACTCCTTCATTCTTCTGTTTCCAAAATCCCGAAAACAATCTTGACAGTCCAAAAGAACGATATGCGTCACTGCTCTCACCCTGCAGCAATTCCGCAGCCACTACTTCAAATGCTCTTGCAGATTTTGACAACGGTGCCTGAAGCGACACGGGTTTCTGCATCCGGATCGCCTTTTCAAGCGCGCTATCCTGGGGAATCATCCCCGCATATGTAATTTCCCCCTCTAAAAACTGACCTACCACAGTATTCAGTTTGTCATAAACTCCTCTGCCTTCCGCAGCAGATGTCACACGGTTGGAAAGAACCGATATCTTGGTGTACTCCCTGTCGAACTTCGGATTCCGGTACAGAGACTTTAGCAGAGAATAGGAATCTGTCAGTGATGTCGGCTCTGGTGTTGTGACCACGAGAACCTCCGGGCTTGCCAGCACGAACTCCAGTACATGGTTGGCAATCCCCGCGCCGGTGTCCACCAGAATCACATCTGCCATCTGATCCAGTTCCCCGAAACAGTGAAGCAGATAAGAGATCTGTTCATCGGTCAGATTGCCCAGTCCGGTAACTCCGGTTCCCCCCGAGACAAACCCGATTCCCATCGGACCTTCCGATATGATCTCCGTGATCTGTTTTCCATGATATATCACATCTGCCAGATTATACTTGGGAATGGCGCCAAACATTACTTCGACATTGGCAAGGCCAAAATCCGCGTCAAAGACAAGCACCTTTTTTCCCATCTTCTGCATCTGCACCGCAAGGTTCACAACCACATTCGACTTTCCAACGCCACCTTTTCCACTTGTGACGGTAATGACTCTGGCATCCGGCTTATAATTTTGTTTTTTTAATTTCACAACACTTCTAAGCTTCTCTGCCTGATCCATGTGTTATCTGCCTCCCAGCAGCTGTTTCACAATCTTTTGTGTATCAAATACTTCAATATCATCCGGTACATTCTGACCGCTCGTCATATAGGATAACTTTGCTCCCGAATACAGCTTGATATTTAAAATATTACCATAAGTAATTGTCTCATCCAGCTTTGTAAAAATCAACTTATAATTTGCTATTTCCTTGTAAGTATCTGCGATCTCCAGCAGATCCTTATATTTGGTCGTCGCACTGAGCACGAGGTATACCTCTTTCTCGTAAGCCTCGTCCAGTCCGTCGATCAGCTTTTTCATATCCTGGCACTGCGCCTCATTGCGGTGTGAGAATCCCGCCGTATCAACGAATACCAGATCATATTCGCTCACGCGCGCAATGGCATCGTTCATCTCCTCCGGCGTATAGATAATGCTCATCGGAGCATCCAGAATATTTGCGTAGATGCGCAACTGCTCTGTCGCGGCAATCCGGTAGGTGTCCGCGGTCAGAAATGCCACTTTCTTCTCTTTGTCTACCTTGTAGCGCGATGCAATCTTGGCAAGCGTCGTCGTCTTTCCCACTCCGGTCGGTCCGATGAAGAAAATCACCTTCGGCTTTTTGCCTGTAAGCTCAATCGTCTGCGGCTGATCGAACTTTAAGATCAGCTTCTGATAGACGTTGGAAAGAATGGAATCCACACTGCTTCCGTTGTGAAGCACCTTCTCCGCCTCGTCCATGATCTGATTGACATACTTCTCATTCACATCGTTCTCGAGCAGCGTGCGGTAAAGCATCTTGATAAACTGGAACCCTTCCGTGCGGTTCTCCTTTTCCTGCGGCTCCGCCGGATGAGGCTTATGCATCTCCTCCACAGAAAACTGCTTTTCCAGGATGTTCGACAGGTTCTCCAGCCGCTTTTCCAATCCCTCATTCGTAGATTCGCGTTTTGCTTCTTTCATAGGAACGACCTCCTGTTCCACCGGTGCCACTGCCGCTGCCGGTCTGGCGTTCTCTCTTGCCACCCCCGGAATGGTAATCTTTTCGTCTGCAGCCAGACTGATCGTATCATGCACAGGCTTTGTCTCGCTGCGGAGCGTCTGCGCCGGAAACACTTCCTTTTCCTCCACCGCAGCCGTCACCTCATACAGCGTGTTCTTAAACATCTTAAACATGCCCTTGGGCTTAATCTCCTTCACATTCAGCACGACCGCCCCTGCGCCCAGCTCCTGCTTTGCCTTCTCGACGGCCTCTTCCTTTGTCTTGCCCTGATATTTGTTAATGGTCATTTATATTGTCACCATCCCTACTGATTGTAATTCTACGTTGGATTCCACCTCATTGTAAGACAGTACCGTCAGATCTTTGAAGTAATCCTCGGTCAGCTTCTTAAAGTACATACGCACAATCGGCGATGTCATAATGATGGCAGGCTTGCCCATGTTCTCCAACTTCGCCACTTCCTCCTCAACGGATGCCATAATCGCCTTCGTGCGCTCCGGATCGAGCGTCAGATATGCCCCCTGCTCCGTCTGCTTGACAGAACCCATGATCTCCTGCTCGATCTTCGGATCTACCGTGATCACGCTGGTTGTCTCATTCGCCGGGAAATATTTGCTGGAGATCGCGCGCTTTAAGCTCTGGCGTGCGTACTCCGTCAGCACATCGGTATCCCTGGTCGCCGGCGCATGGTCGGCCAGCGTCTCAAAAATTGTGAGCAGATCTCGGATGGAAATTCCCTCCGAGAGCAGATTCTGCAGAACCTTCTGAATCTCACCAAGCCCAAGAAGCTTCGGCACCAGTTCATCCACCAGAACCGGATTGCTCTCCTTGAGGTTATTGACAAGGTTCTGTACATCCTGTCTGGTAAGCAGCTCTGCGATATGGGAACGAATCACCTCGGTCAGATGCGTCGCAATGATTGACGGCGGATCCACCACCGTATAGCCAAGACTCTCCGCACGCTCTCTCTGGCTCTCCGTGATCCAGATTGCCGGCAGATGGAAGGACGGTTCAAACGTCGGAATTCCCGTAATCTCCTCCTCCACGTATCCCGGATTCATCGCCATATAGTGATCGAACAGGATCTCTCCCTCAGTCACCTGAATTCCTTTGATCTTGATAATGTACTGGTTCGGGTTCAGCTGAATGTTATCACGCAGTCGGATAATCGGCACAACCGTGCCAAGTTCCAGTGCAATCTGTCTTCGTATCATAACCACGCGGTCCAAAAGATCTCCGCCCTGGTTCACATCCGCAAGCGGAATAATACCGTAGCCGAATTCCAGTTCGATCGGATCCACCTGAAGCAGCGACACAACGTTCTCCGGCTTGCGGATCTCCTCCGCCTCCGTCTCTGCCTGGCTGACTTCCTCCTCGATATTCTCAATGCCGATGTTCTTGTCCACCATTCTGCCCGCTACGATGAACGCGGCGCCGAGTGCTGCAAACAGCACCACATTAAGCGGCGTCACAACGCCGAGGAATATCAGCGATGCTCCGACCAGATAGAGCGCCTTCGGGATACCGAACAGCTGCTTTACCAGGATATTGGAGAAATCTGCATTCTTGGATGCCTTTGTGACAAGAATACCGGTGGAAAGTGAGATCAGCAGGGACGGGATCTGGGAACAGAGTCCGTCACCCATGGTGAGAAGGCCGTACCGCTGAATGGCTTCCGCAAAATCAAGCCCCCCGCGCAGCATTCCCATCGCGGTTCCGCCGATTAAGTTGACAAACGTGATGATCAGTCCGGCGGTGGCATCTCCCTTGACGTACTTCGTAGCACCATCCATCGAACCGAAGAAGCTTGCCTCTTCCTGAATCTTATTACGCCGCTCTCTCGCCTGCGCCTCCGTAATGGCCCCGGTGTTTAAGTCGGCATCGATTGCCATCTGCTTACCGGGCATGGCATCCAGTGTAAATCGTGCGGATACCTCAGCCACTCGCTCGGAACCTTTATTGATAACGACAAACTGTATGATGATCAAAATGATAAATACAACCGCTCCGACGATCATATCACCGCCGCCCACGAAGCTTCCGAATGTTTCAACGACGTTACCCGGAGCACCGGTCGTTAAGATCAGACGTGTCGAGGACACGTTAAGAGAAATACGGAATATGGTAGTAAACAACAGCAATGTCGGGAAAAAAGACATATCCAGAACTTCCTTCACGAACAATGTGTTGAACAGAACAATCAGTGCGATCGAGATATTCAGCGCCAGCATTACATCAAGTAACGTAGAGTTAATCGGCACAATTAAAAAGATGACTGCAGCAAGCAAATAAAGCGCAACACCTATGTCAGCCTTTTTCATATCCCTTCCTCCTTCGTTTTACTGTTTCATATTATATACCATTGCAAGAATCTCCGCTACTGCCTGATACAATTCCGGTGGAATTTCATTGCCGATTTCGACATTGGCGTAGAGCATTCTTGCAAGCGGTTTGTTTTCTACAATTTCGATGTGATTCTCCCTGGCAGCCTCGCGGATCTTCTGTGCCAGATAATCTTCTCCCTTTGCCAGAACCACCGGTGCCTTATGCACCTCCGGTTCGTACTTGATGGCAACCGCCAGATGGGTCGGGTTGGTGATAACCACATCCGCTTTCGGGACATCCTGCATCATACGGCGCCTCGATGCCTCACGCATACGCTGGCGCTGTCTGCCTTTTACTTCCGGATTTCCCTCTGTATTCTTGTACTCGTCCTTGACCTCCTGTTTGGTCATCTTCATCTCTTCATTAAAGCGGTATTTCTGATAGATAAAATCAGCAATTCCGACGACGAGATACACCAGGCTGATCTTAAGCCCTGCCCCGATAATCACATCTCCGCACAGTGCGATCGCCTGATTTAACGGGATATCATATAAAATAAAAAGATCGTTCTCGTGATCCTTGATTGCAGTATACGCGATATAGAGAATCAGTGCAATCTTAATCAGAGATTTGAACAGTTCAAAAACGGAATCCTTGGAGATAATCCGCTTCATTCCATTCACCGGATTAAACCGGTCCAGCTTTGGCTGCATCGGTTTCGTGGAAACCTTCCACCCCACCTGCAGAATATTTACAAGCAGCGTCACCGCAAACCCGAAAATAAAAAACGGCGCCACGATTTTGAGCATCTGCATATTCACCGGTGAGAAAAAAGACATCACCGCATAGGTGGACACATCCATCGCATTGATTCCGATAAAGTCCGGAATCAGCTTATATACATAGTAAAATATCTGAAGAAATCCGTTGCCAATCATGGAAACAAAAATCTTCAGCATCAGAAACATCACAATCAGATCAAAGGCGGCGGTAAGCTCTTTGCTTTTTGCGACCTTACCGTCCTCTCTGGCTTCTCTTAACTTTTTCGCGGTTGCCGGTTCCGTCTTCTCTCCGCCCGGTCCATCCTTCGCAAACCACTGGAGGTGATAGGGAAGGATCTGTCTTCTGTCCTGTTCCAAGCTAATACATTCCCTCTATCATCGATACAATCATTCGTTTCATCTCTTTAAACACAAAATCGGATATCCCCGGAAGCAGCATTACCGTGAGGAACAATACCGTAAGTCCCAGGAGCACCTTCATCTGCATTCCGACCGCAAACATATTCATCTGCGGTGCCACCTTCGCCATAATGCCGAGGATGCAGTTTAAGATCATCATGCAGGCAAATACCGGCAGCACAATGCGGAACGCGATCACAAAGGAATCCGCCATGTAGGTCGTCATGGACTCCGCCAGACTGTCCCATTGAAACACCTGCCCGTTGACGGGGATCACCTGATAGGAATCAATGAGTGCCCGCAGTACATAGTGATGCATGTTCGTCACGACCATCATTAAAAGCAGCAGGTACTGATACAGATTTCCCGTGATGGTGACCTGCGAGTTGGTCATCGGATCGAACTCCTGTGCCATGGAAAGTCCGATGTCCATGTCAATGATATTTCCCGCAAATAAAATAATGGAATTACAAATGTTTGCAGCAAATCCCATGAGCAACCCTGTAATTCCTTCTCTTAGAACAATCACCGCATATCCAAACATGCCCGTGTAGGTAACCGCTGACTGATCGACCGAAGGGAATATCAGGATCGACAAAAGAAACGATAATCCGATCTTCACTCTGGACGGAACATTTTTCATGCCGAAAAACGGAGCCGCGTACACAAAGCAGGATATGCGAACCAGTATTAAAATGAGTATTTCAAAATCCACCAACGAAAACGTATAATTTAACATTCCTCAACCTAACCCAGATATATACTAAAGTCTGACCAGAGCGTATTGATAAACTCTGTCAGATTGGTTAGTATCCAGGAACCAAATATCATCATTCCAAGAAATACACAGATAATCTTTGGCACGAAGGTAAGCGTCTGTTCCTGAATGGACGTCACCGTCTGAAAAATACTGACGACCAGTCCCACAACCAGAGAAATAATCAGCAACGGCGCCGAGCACAAAATAATTGTATACAATGCCTGTCTGGCAATGTCTAATACCTGTCCTTCTGTCATTTCACTTCATCTCCTGTTCCAAATGCACGCATCAGTAAAATGTCTTTACAACGCTTCCAATCACCAGATTCCAACCATCCGCCAGAATAAACAGCAGTATCTTAAACGGCAGTGAAATCGTTGTCGGCGGCAGCATCATCATACCCATGGACATAAGTACCGATGCCACTACCATATCGATTACAATAAACGGGATATAAATGAGGAATCCCATAATAAACGCATACCGAAGTTCGCTGATGATAAATGCCGGAATCACGGTTGTCATCGGAACATCGTAATAAAGCTCCAGTGTCATCTGATCCGGATAATCTTCTCCATCAATATCCATAAATAGGTGCAGATCCTTTTCCTGTGTCTGACCGTACATAAAGTCGCGAATCGGTGTCTCCGCTGCCTTGTATGCCTCCTCAATGGTAATGTCGCCATTGTCTAACGGCTGTATGGCATCTTCGTTAATCTGCTGAAAGGTCGGCCACATAATAAAGAATGTCAAAAACAGGGCAAGACCGACGAGGATCTGATTCGGCGGTGCTGTCTGTGTACCGATCGCGGTGCGCAGGAAATGCAGCACGATGATGATTCTGGTATAAGAAGTCATCATAATCAGAATGGACGGTGCCAGTGAAATGATCGTCAGCACCAGAAGTTCCTTGATCGGCGTGGATACGGCTCCGGTGTCGTTGTTGTATGTAATGGACAGGCCGTTGTTGATATCGCTCGTCGCATCCGTCAGTCCATCGCTGCTATCGGTATTGCTCAAGCCAGTAATCATATCTGAAGATGTATCTGCCGCATAGACTCTGGTCTGTCCCATGGACAACGTCAATGTGATGATCAGCACTGCCACCGCAAAGACAAACGACATAATACAATATGATTTCTTTAATTTTGATTTTGTCATAATTTAATCCTGTTTTTTCGGGAAATGTTCCTTTAACTTCTCAAGCGTCTCCTGGAAGGTCATCTGACCTTTTTCTCCATTCGATCCGGGAGTCTTTCCGTTGCAGATCTCTGCCTCCGTAAGTCCCATCTCTTCCTCGGTAAGCTTTGCGAGCATGGTCACATTATCTTTTGCAACCGCGATCACAAGATACACATCTCCCATTTTTATTACCTGAACCAGTTTGTTGTTGGCGATCCGTATGGTATCGACCACCTGAAAGCTGCGTCCAGACATCTGGACCTTCTGATATCCGCCAATCCATTTGGTTGTGAAATAGGTAATCACAAGAACAAACAGAAAAATAAGCAGGACGCCAAGCAGCTGTATAAAACTGTTCAGGCTTGAACTGAGTAAAATCATATTAGCCTACTACTTTTTTTACTGCCTCGAGCACACGCTCTGCCTGGAACGGCTTTACGATAAAGTCCTTTGCGCCAGACTGGATTGCCTCGATAACCATGGCCTGCTGTCCCATTGCAGAGCACATGATAATATTTGCATTCGGATCGATCTCTTTGATCTTCTTCAGCGCCTGAATACCATCCATATCCGGCATGGTAATATCCATCAGAACCAGATCCGGCTTTGCATCCGGGTACTTCTCAACTGCAACTGCTCCATTCTCAGCCTCCGCAGCGATCTCATAACCATTCTTGGTTAAGATATCCTTAATCATCATTCTCATAAAAGCTGCATCATCGCAAATCATAATCTTTGCCATAACATTCTCTCCTTGTTTCTTTTCTTATATTGTTTTGCTTATATTGCTTTTCTTATCCTGCTTCCAATCACTTTACAATCTCGGTAATACGGATACCATAGCTTTCCTCTATGATTACCACTTCACCCTTGGCAACGTATTTGCCGTTTACTAAAACGTCGATCGGTTCACCCGCAATACGATTTAATTCTATAATAGTTCCGGGTGCAAAATCAAGAATCTCTTTAATAGATTTTGAAGTTCTTCCCAACTCCACCGTTACCTCAAGCGGTACATCCTTGATCAGATCAATATTTTCCGGTCCGTATCCCACCGGAACGCTTCCGGTAAACGCCTGGAACTGTGCCGGCTGTACATTTACCGGCTGCTGTCCATACATCTGTGGCATTTGCTGTGCCATCATCGGTTGTCCCATCATCTGACCTCCCATCATCGGCGCTCCCATTGCCGGCTGTCCCATCTGCGGTGCCGCCTGTGGCTGTGGTGCTGCCTGCGGCTGCGGTGCCGCCTGTGCTTCCGGAGCACTACTCTTGCTGCCCGCAGTCGAATTTGTATCTTCCTCCATGTTCTGTGTCACACTCTCACACATTTCCTTTGCAAAAGGAATCGGATACAGCTGCATGATATCACTGTCGACCAGATCACCGATCTCCAGTCTGAACCGTATCTTTACAAACTCGCCTGCCAGGAACTCATCGATGACGCTCTCATCGATTGTCTCCTGTAAATCTATCAAATCCGCCTGTGGCGGGCTGATATCAATCACTTTGTTCAGCATGGATGACATAGACGTCGCCGCCGAACCCATCATCTGGTTCATCGCCTCGCTGATCGCACTCAAGTGCAGCTCGCCGAGCTCTCCATCCGTATTGGTTCCGTCACCACCCATCATAAGGTCCGTGATTACCTTTACATCGTGTTCCTTTAAGACCAGTATATTGCTGCCATCCAGTCCGACGGTATATCCAATCCGGATAAACACGCACGGCTTTTCATATGCTTCACAGATATCACTCCAATTTGCGAAGGATACCACCGGCGTTGAGATCTCTACTTTACGGTTCACCAGGGAAAACAACGTGGTTGCCGCTGTTCCCATGCTGATATTGGCAATCTCTCCGATTGTATCTTTTTCTTTCTCAGTCAGTACCTCTTCCTGGGGCTTCTGCTCGCCGCTGTCCGCAGACCCGTTCAGTAATGCATTGATTTCTTCCTGAGACATTACTCCATCCATACTTACTGCTCCTCTCTGATTACTGATGTCACTCTTACTGCATAATTATCACCGGATGCACCCGGCAGAGCAGTAAATTTTTTTATATTTCCAACATACACCGACAGATCCTGATCCACTTTGGTGTCGAGACGGATAATGTCTCCCACCTGCAGACCAAGGAAATCATTGACTGATATACTGCTGTTACCCAGCACAGCCTTGATCGGCATCGGTGCCCGTGCAATAAGTGCCTCAATGGTCTCTGTATATTGCTGTTCATCCTTCTCCTGCAGGCTGGAATACCAGTATTTCGTATTCAGCTTGTCCATCACACTTTCCAATGTGATATACGGCAGGCAGATGTTGATCAGTCCCTCGACATCACCAATCTTAATATTCAACGTAATTAACGCGATCATCTCCGTCGGGGAAATGATCTGGGCGTACTGCGAATTTGTCTCAATCCGCTCCAGTCTCGGTGTCAGTTCACACACACTCGCCCACGGTTCCACCAGAAGATTCACACATACGTTATAGATCCGCTCAATCAGAAGAAGTTCGATTTCAGAGAACTCCCTCGCCTTGTCAAGCGGCGCCCCCTGGCCGCCGAGCATACGATCCACGATCGTAAAGCCGACATTCTCTGCAATTTCAATAATGATATTGTTATTCAGCGGAGCAAAATTTACAATTCCAAGCAGCACCGGATTCGATAGTGCATTCGCAAACTCTGAATACGTCACCGCCTCCGAACTCATCACTTCCACCTGAACATTTTTTCTTAGGTACACCGGCAGATTCGTTGAAAGCAATCTTCCATAATGTTCAAAAATAATCTCAAGCGTTCGCAAATGCTCTTTTGAGAACTTCGCGGGACGGGCAAAATCGTAATTTTTGACCTGTTTTTCATTATCATCTTTTATTTCATCTACATCCAGTTCACCGCTGCTAAGAGCTTTCAGCAAACTGTCTATCTCATTTTGAGATAAGACTTCACCCATTCTCTCTCACCACCTAATGTCTTATTCTAGTGTGCTT
Source organism: uncultured Lachnospiraceae bacterium (assembly GCA_902781225.1). GTDB lineage: Bacteria > Bacillota > Clostridia > Lachnospirales > Lachnospiraceae > Roseburia. Next base: position 229,598 of record CACZIN010000001.1, read on the forward strand.
CCGTTGCCACGCTTGAGAAATTCACGCCCACGATGTAGTCGGATCCGAACAGATCCTGCATCTTGGATAAAATCTCCTCCTTTACAGCCTTCTGTCCATCGGCGTTAAATTCCTCCTCGGTATACTTGGCCACTACCGTATTGATGTCGCTGCGGATAATGGTCTCCTTATCCGTAAGCTCTGTCATCTCGTCTCCCCCGTAGGTGGCATAGGACTCGCTTGTCTTGTTGACGGAAAGTCCTACAGAAAATACAGCGTAATGCTTCTTTCCATCGCCGTTGTCTGCCAGATTCACGGTAAAATTATCTGTGATATTATAAACTGCAATTTCTTCGATCGGCACTGCGGAACTGTCTTTGTTCTGTCCGCCCTCGAGTTCGATGTTGATTGCAGCGCACACCTGATCAATCAGTTCGTTTGACTTTTTGGTCTGCGGAATAATGGAAAATACCAGCACCGCGGTCAGAATCAGATTCACGAGAACCAGTGCCAAAATAATTACTGCCAACAAATTTTTCTTCATTATGCTTCCCTTCCTATTCGTTCACAACTTCTGTCGGTTCCACAGTCGCACCTGTTGTCGCTGCTTCCGGCGTATCTGTCACCGTCTCAGTGCTTAAAGCCGCATCCGCAGGCGTCTCTGTACCTGTGTCATCCGTGGATGTCCCGCTCACATTCGAGTTGTATGAGTTATAGATTTTAATCTCAACCCGGCGGTTCCTTGCCCTGCCCTCCGGCGTTGCATTATCTGCAATCGGCACATACTCTCCGCGGCCAGACGACTTTATGTATGCAGGATCCAGTGTTGTGGTATCCCGCAGATAGTTGGCAACCGCAAGCGCACGGTACATGGACAGTACGTTGTTGTCCTCATACTTGGAAGAATGAATCGGCACATTGTCCGTGTGTCCCTCGACCTCAATGATGTTATTATCGTAAGTAACCAGTATCTTGCCAAGCTTGTTGACCAGCGGATACGCCTCATCTCTGAGTTCTGCGCTCGCAGAATCAAACAGCAGCGCGCCGTTCATGTTAAGCGTTACATACTCTGCATTAAAATCAACCTCGACGTCGTCCTGTATCCCATATTGCGAAAGTGCATTTTCAAGCTGCTGTGCCATATCCTCAGACTCTTCCAGTTCCTGCTGTTCATATGCTTCGGTAATGTCTTTTTCTTCCTCCGTCTGTCCGTCAGACTGGCTGCTCAGCTGCTGGTTGTAATAAGAATCAAAATTCTCAAGCTGACTGATTCCGGAAGAAATCAATTCACCCTCGCCGATCGATGCTCCGCCTCCCGGGAGTATGCTGAATGTACTCTGGAAAGAGGCAATGACCTTCTCAAACTTTTCCTCATTCACACTGGACATAGAGAAAAGCATTACGAAGAAACAGAGCAGGAGATTCATAAGGTCCGCGAAGGTATTCATCCATGCAGGTGAGCCTTTGGGTGGATCTTCCTTTCTTCTCGCCACTATTCCTCACCTCCGACACTGCCCTCCGCAGTTTCCTCTCTCGCTGAAGGTGACAGGAATGACTTCAGTTTTTCTTCTATGACACGTGGATTCTCTCCTGCCTGAATCGACAGAATACCCTCCACCGTAATTTCCTTCATCATCATCTCGTTATTATTGTTTACAGAAAGCTTGGATGCCGTCGGATTACACAGCCAGTTGGCAATCAACGAACCGTACAGTGTTGTTACCAGTGCGACTGCCATCTTCGGTCCGATCGTTGATGCATCATTCATATCCTTGAGCATCAGGATCAATCCGATCAGGGTACCGATCATACCCCAGGCAGGACCAAGTTCTCCCCATTTTTCCCAGACAGCGATCGACTTTTTGTGTCGCTGCTCGATACAGCCCAGATCCGTCTCCATGATACCTCTTACCAGTTCCGGATCGGTACCATCTACCACAAGCATGATTCCTTTTTTGAGGAATTCATCCTCGATTCCGTTTGCCGCCTCCTCAAGTGCAAGTAGTCCCTCCTTGCGGGCGGTATTTGACAAATCAATGATATTCCGGATGACTGCCGCAGGATCCTGCGGTACCTCCTTAAATGTTAATGTAATACTCTTCAGACCTGTAATAAAATCCTGAAGTTTGTTGGACGCCAATGTACCCGATATGGAACCTCCCAGTGTAATAATGATTGAAGGGAGGTCAAACATATTGAAAAGACCCGAAGCTCCACCACTGGAAAATACACCGAACAAAAACATTACAACGCCAAGCAGCATCCCTGCTAAAGAAGCTATATCCAATTCTTCCACCTACCATCCTTGATATTATAGTATTGCTGTCTCCAAGCGGAGACTGAAATCTCAACAAGTTGTCATCCTATATCTTGTATAATTTTACTAAACTTTTGACCGCTTGTCTACTTACTTTTGCAAATTCTGCGTTTCCTCTTTCATGGAACCGGGATTTTATCAGGGAGATAAAACCCCGGGTTCTTAAAATCTTATCCGTGATGTTGCTCTGTCATCTCACAGCCGCTTATCTCTTCAGGTTCACAAGTTCCTCAAGAAGCGTATCGGATGTCGTGATGACACGGGAGTTCGCCTGGAATCCACGCTGTGTGGTAATCATCTGCGTAAACTCGGTGGAAAGATCCACGTTTGACATCTCTAACTCACCGGATGTCATCTTGCTTCCGTCCGCCGTAATATCCACACCGATACCATCGAACTCACCGGAGTTCAAGGTCGTGCTGTAGCAGTTCTCTCCAACTTTCTCAAGACCTGCCGCATTGGCGAACTGTGCGACCGCGATCTGTCCTAACAGGTTGCGGTTACCGTTGTCATAAGTACCATAGATCTCGCCGTTGTTGCTGACTGAAAGTCCGATCAGGTTACCGAGCTTCTTACCTGCTCCGGTTGTTCCGTCTGTAGCGCCCTTGCTCATCGTTACAGTGGACTTGCCGCCGTTGTTCGTATTCTGGCAGGTGCTGAAGTCCACATTGATATTTGCGAACTGTCCGCCGAACAGGGACATGTTCAGTCCAACACTCTTCGCATCCGCCACGTTTCCAACCTTTGAAAATGTTCCGTCGTCCGTGCTGAAGCTTAATCTGTGATATACACTGTTGTATGTAAGTGTCAGTGCCCCGGTTGTTCCGTCAACCGCATAGCCGGTGCCGTTTCCGGTGTAGGCATCCGCTTTCGCCAGGATATCTGCGCCTGCACCGTATACCTGTGTCAGGCTGAGTGCCCCTGCTGTGACAACCGTCATGTCCGTCGCACTGTTTACCTGGTCATAGCTGTGTGTCGTTGCATTGTACTGGTAGTAATTACCGCTCTTGTCCACGATGACGTTGGCGGACACATAAGTGTAATCCTTGCCGAGCGTATAACTCTTTGTCGCATCCTCGGTGTTACCGAACAGTGCGTTTAACGCCGGCTGTCCCGCCTGAATATTCTCAGGATCGTAGTAGGTATTTCCGTCGCCGTCTAAAACATTCAACAGCTCTACCGTGAACTCTCCGTCCGTTCCGGTTGACTTAATGGAAAAACGTGCGGTGTACTCATATCCCAGGTTATCGTAGAACTTGAGATTCTTGATCAATCCGTCGTCACTCAATACGTCGGTATCGTTCTTATCAATAATACCGCCGCAGGTTGCCTCAGAGGTTGCCTCTGGTGCGCTTGTCAGATTCTCCGTGCTCATGACGCGCAACGCGGATACGGTATCTTTCCGGATATTTCCGGTTGTCTTATCTACCTGCCATCCCATGACCGTATATCCGGTAGACGTCATACACAGATTGCCTGCACCGTCTACATAGAAAGATCCAGATCTGGTAAACAGATTGGAAGATCCGTTGTTGACAATAAAGAAATTGGTGGTCGACTGATCTGTCATACGCAGATCGAAAGCCCTTCCGGTTGTCTCAGCCGCACCCGCGGATGTAATGCTGATATTTACCGCACCTGTGGTCACGCCAAGACCGATCTGCTTGGCATTCACACCGCCGACTCCCGTCGCCGCATTCGCTCCCGATGCCCCGGATGTGTTCTGGTAGAGCATATCCTGGAATGTCACGGAAGAAGACTTGAATGCTACTGTGTTTACATTGGCGATATTGTTACCAATAACGTCCATTTTTGTCTGATGTGTCTTAAGACCCGACACAGCAGAGTACATTGATCTCATCATAATGAAATGACCTCCTGTAATGTCTGGTGCCGTGCTCCCTTCTGTCATTCGGGGAGCTTGTGCCTCCTTGTAAGGTCCGGCATATTATACAATCACGGCACCGTCAATATTTGTAAAAATACTACTCTCTGACTCACTCTGATCCATGGCTGTGACCACCGTCTTACTCGGAACATTCACAATAAACGCCAGTGAATCCAGAATCACGAGTGATTCCCGTATTCCCTTTTCGCTTGCCTTCAAAACACCGGATTCCAGTCTCTCGTTCTGCTCGTCCGACAGATTGATGTGTCTGTCATTCAAACGTCCCTGTGCATGTTTGGAAAACCGAAGTTCCTGACTTTCTGCGGTCGTCTGTTTCTGCCTTAATATATCCTCGAAAGAAACACTGTTTTCCTGCGCCGCAGTCTCTGTGCTTTTGCGATTCAGATACCGGTCAGTTACCTGTTCGATGGAAGCAAATTGGTTCGTAATCTTATTCATAACCAACGCTCCTTTCTCAGATCATCCAGCTTTCTTCTCAAGCTCCGCAATCTTAGCCTCGAGTGCTGTCAGCTGATCGTAGGAATCCTTGCTGATATAAGTCTTCTCTGTGGTGGTCAGCGAATCGTAATTCTTGCGAAGTGCTTCCACTGCTTCCTTGTTCTCAAGGGTCAGCTCGTCCGCGGATGGAATCTGCGAAAGCGCATTGTCAAATACCAGGCTCTTCATGGTTCCGTCCAGCTTCACAAACGTTGCCAGCGTATCGCTGTCAATATAACTCTGCTGATAAGAAGTCAGTCCGTTGTACACGGTTGCCAGGTTCTCCACATCCGTCTGATATGCCAGCGTCAGCTTATCCGCATCCGGAAGCTTTGCCACAGATGCCTTGAATGCCTCTGCCAGTGAAACCGCCTCCATGTACTCGGTGTCTGCCACCTGATATACATCGTCGAGTGAATAACGGTTGCCGTTGACATAAATGTATTTCTGGTTGTTCTCGTACTGCACATAATCCACGAATCCTGCCACCGCCGTCGTCTCGCCGGTCGTCTCGGATGTTGTCTTTACAATGACATACTTTCCAACCAGATCGTTTGCCTTCGTGCTCTCAATGCTGTTCTGCATGTTCAGCATGGACTCCATCTGTGAAAAAGTTGCCAGCTGTGCCACATACTCGGTATTGCTCGTCGGTTCCAGCGGATCCTGATACTGCATCTCTGCACATAACAGCTGCAGGAACTCGTCATATCCGAGGTCATTGCCGGCACTGGTCGTTGTCTCTGTCGTACTCTCTGTAATCTTGCCGTTCTCTACGGCCTGTACTAATGCCATATGTCTCTCCTTTCTGTCTGTTATGCGGTAAAGTCAACGGAATTGCCCTGTTCTGCCATCATCTTCGCCACCAGAGTCTCCTCTTCCGTCATCAGCCCGGACAGTCCGTCCAGTTCATTCAGGTTGATGTGTCTGGTCGCATTGGCTGCCTTTTCCCGTTCCTCTGCCTGCTGTTCTTCCTGTTTTGCATTCTGCTCCAGATTCCTCTCGAATTCATGTCCGCCGACGGTTACCTCCACGGCATCCACCTTTACGCCAGCCTGGTTCATGTTCTGCTTCAAATCTGCGATCTGGCTTTCCAGTGCTTCCTTGACCACTTCATTCTGTGCGGTCAGATGTGCGGAAACTGTTCCGTCTTTGGATGTGATCTCCAGATAAATCTTGCCCAGATGTTCCGGATTCAGCTGCATCTCCATCGTTGTTTCCTGATTCGCCGTGTAATTCACTCTCGTATAGGTCACGATCTGACGCACGACATCTGCGATGTCCACCTGTGCGGCATATTCTCCCGCACTATTGGCGCCCTGCATTGCCACGGTCTCTGTCAGCGTCGGGCCGGTATGTACATCCACGCCCACATGTGCCTGCGACGCAGAATTCTGCTGTCCGGAATTGGAATTTGATCCGGTCTGTGCCTGTTCCTTATCCGACCCTGCAGCTGCATCGGCAACTGTCTCTTCCTCTGTGCCGGCATCTGCCATCTTAGCCTGCGCATCCGTCTCTTCCGGAGTGATGTCTTTTGCTTCTTCTGTTCTGGTCTCTGTCTCTGCTGCCTGGGCAGCCATCTGCGGCTGTTCTGCCGTATCACGGATTCCATCCGCCGTATCAGCGTAAACCTTCTGCGCATCTGTGACATCTGTTTCACCAGCATCCGCTGTCTGGACTGTCTGCATCAGATCTGCATCCATGTCCGTCTGTCCGGCATCCTCCAAAAGCTGCGTCAATTCCTCAGCCGTGACTCCCAGCTGCTGCAAGAGATCTTCGGTCAGTGTTCCCACCGACTGCATCACGTTCATAAACGCTTCATTACAGAGAAGTGCGCTCATGTCTTCGGTTCCGGTTAATTCTGCCGCCAGAGCTGCAAGCTGCTGCGGATTCATCAGATCGGCCACGGTCAGTCCCAATGTCTCCATTGCTTCCGTGATCTGCTCATCCGTCACCTGAAGTTCATCCTTGATGACGTCTCTCACACTCTCTTCAAAGCTTTCCAGCTTCTCTGACACCTGACTGCCGGCTGTCCAGTCCTTCGTGCTTTGCTCCGGTATCTTATTCTTCTGATACTGGTAACGGTCATAATTCTGCTCCGGACTGTGCGGTGTAAGCTGCTGCATATTCTGTGCTGTCTGAGATCCTGTACTTACGCTGCTTCCCGGGATCTGTGTCATCTGATCGACCATCTTCCGGAATGTGGTGCCGATATCCGCGCCATCAACGCCTGTGACACTCTGTCCACTCTGCGTCTGCATCAGCATTTTCCCAATGCTTGCAACATTGTTGTCTCCCATTCTCTTCCTCCTTTCCCATAGCTGCACCTGCAGCCTGATTTTTGAAGGAATCCCTCTGCCATTATGAAAAGCAGACTGTCCTTCTCTATTCTACAGGTTCCATGATCGCGGTCACCTTTGCTGCAGTAGCCGCGTCCATTTTGCCCAGAATATTCGCTCTCGATTGTGCGTCCATGCTGTCTAAGATATCTGCCACCAGCTGCAGATTATCTGTCATGGTATCAAAAATTGCAGCCGCCTCTTTTGGCTTCATGGAAGAGTACGCTTTCACATAATCATCCATCTCGTCGTTGGCTGCCGTCTGTTCTACAACCTGACGGTAAATGATCTCCGCATCCGCAGGATCAATGCTCTCATAATACTGCTTATATTCCTCTATATCGGGTGCTGAATCTGAAAACACAACCTCCTGATAGAACTTTTGCTTCTCAGCCTCAAAATCCGCCTCGTTCTGCTTGTACTGTGCCAGTTCTGCGGACTGGCTCTCAAGCTGTGCGATATATTCCGCATTTGCGCTGGACGTATTCTGTGCATCCGCAAGTTCTTTCTCCAGTTCCTTGATTCTGGCAACCGCATCGTCAATGGAAGTATAGCCGTAAGCGTCATCCTCCGTTGACACTTCCTCAGTCGCGCTGTCCGGCAGGATTTTGTTCACATAAGGAACATCCTTTAACACCGGCGCCAGAACGGATGATCCGAAACCGCCGACATCGCACTTGATCAACAGGACGATGATGGCAAGCCAGATTAAAATAATGATCAGGGTAACAAAGAACACGGCAATCTTGCCGCCAGTCGATGTCTCGTCATCCATATCCAGATCATCATTTAACTCTTTTGCCTTTTTCCGGTCCGCTTTCTTCTGTGCCTTCGCTTCTGCACGTGCAGCCTTCTCCTGTGCCTTTGCTGCCTTTTTATCTAATACTTCGTCTTTCTCTTCTTCTGCCATTTGAGACCTCCGTGCCTATCCTTCATGGTAATTGTAGCTAACAAGCTCGTCTATTTCCTTGCTCTCTGCCTGGGCGATTTCCTGCTTAAATTCTTCAAACGCACGCTCCCTGAGCTTCTCATGCGTCTTTCGCTCCACCATCACCCGGTTCAGTTCGATTCGCGCCATCTCCAGCGTCTTTTCCGCGGCGTGCACCTTCATCATCTGTGCTCTCTGCAGACTCTTCATCACATCGATCGCACGCTTGCATTCCCGGATCTCCTGGATATCCAGCGTTCCGTTGACCAGTTCTTTTGATTTTCTCTCGTAGCCGGCCCTGCGCATCAGGATCTCTCGAAGCTTCTCCTGCTCTTCCGCAAGCTGTCTGCTCGCCGTCGCATATGCAATTTTTGCCTGATTCTCCAGCTTGATCTTGATGTCAAGAATGTTCTGCATCCGGTATGTAAACTTTGCCATACACTGCGCCTCTTTTCCGCGGAGCGTTCTTAATCTTCAAATAGTTTCTTCAATAAATCGATTTCCTCGTCAAACAGGAACTTTTCATCTGTCCTCTGGCACAGGAACTGATTCACTGCGTTGATCTTCTGAACCGCATAGTCAATCTCACGGTTGGAACCGCTCTTGTAAGCTCCGATGTTGATCAGATCCTCCGCTTCGTTATAAGTAGCCAGTACATTCTTTAAACGTCCGGCAAGCTCCTTGTGCTCGCTGGTCGCTATGGCGCTCATAACACGGGAAATACTCTGTAAAATATCAATCGCCGGGTAATGATTCTTGTGTCCCAGTTTTCTGGAAAGCACGATGTGTCCGTCCAAAATGCTTCGGGCTGTATCGGTAATCGGCTCATTAAAATCATCACCGTCTACTAGAACGGTGTAAAGTCCTGTGATGGAACCCTTGTCCGAAGTACCGGCACGTTCCAGAAGCTTCGGCATCTCCGAGTATACACTCGGCGGATATCCCCTTGTTACAGGCGGTTCTCCGGACGCGAGGCCGATCTCACGCTGCGCCATGGAGAATCGGGTCAAGGAGTCCATCATAAGCAGTACATCTTTTCCCTGATCCCTGAAATATTCGGCGATTGCGGTCGCCGTCTTTGCAGCCTTGTTGCGGATCAGTGCCGGCTTATCGGAAGTCGCCACCACGACGACGGAACGCTTCATTCCCTCTTCCCCGAGATCCCTCTCGATAAACTCGCGCACCTCACGGCCACGCTCTCCGATCAGGGCAATGACATTGATATCGGCTTTTGTATTGCGGGCGAACATACCGAGTAAGGTGCTCTTTCCGACACCGGAACCTGCAAAGATTCCGATACGCTGTCCTTTGCCCACGGTAATCAGTCCGTCTACCGCTTTTACGCCAAGTGGAAGCACCTCCGAGATAATCTTACGGCTCATCGGATCCGGTGGATCCGCCTCGACCGGATATTCGCATCCGCCCTCAATGACTCCGCCGTCGGTCGGTCTTCCGATACCGTCCAGCGTGTGTCCCAGGACGCCGTCCCCGACAAGCACCCCAAGCGGATGTCCGGTATTCTCGACAATACAGCCGACTCCGATGCCCTCCACATTCTCAAACGGCATCAGCAAAAGTCTCTTGTCCCTGAATCCGACTACCTCCGCCATCACCGCATGGTCTTTCTCTCTGTCAATCACAATTCTGCAGAGATCGTTTAACTTTGCATCCGGTCCGACAGATTCAATCGTAAGTCCGACAATCTTTACAACCTTTCCAAGGCGGTTGAAGTAGGTCTTTTCTCCAAGTTGTAAATATTTTTCAAATTGATGTGTCATCATTCTCTCACCTTACGAACATAAAGACCGGATATCTTTGATCAGATTCTCAAGCTGTGTACCGAGACTGCAGTTAAACACGCCGGAATCGGTCTCTATCGTACAGTCATTTTCCTCCACCGTCGCGTCCGAGACAATCTCAAGCTCAATGTCATGTCCCACACGATCCAGGATTTCGGTCTTGTGGTTCTCCAGAAACAGCGCATTGTCCTCCGCCACCTTCACCCGGAACCGCTTGTCGTCTTCAATATTTAAAACTGCATCCTCCACCAGATGCATCAGTATCTCTTTTTTGTCGTCAAACTGAATATGGAACACTTTTTCAAAGACGGTAACGATGACATCCACCAGATCCTGTTCCATATGTTCGCGTTTGTCCCTGTAATCGCTGTCAAGATCTCCCTGCTTTTTCCGGTAGGACTCCTCAAGCTGCACGCGAAGCTGCTCATTCTCCTGCTCCGCCGAAGCTCTGCCCTCCTCGTACCCCTGCGTCTTCGCAGACGTACGAATCTCCTCGGCATCTTCGTTTGCCTGTGCTAGTATCGCATCGGCATTCTGCTGTGCCGCCGCAAGGATCTCCTCGGCTTTTGCCTTTGCCTCCGCCTCATAATCAATCTGCGGCTCCGCCTTGATGACCTGACCCGGATCACCCGTCACAAGTCCGGCTGAAAATCCGCCTTCCTCTTCCTGCACATTCTGTGCCGGTGTCTGTGTCTGCGGCAGATCCTGCTTCAGGTGCTGCTGTAGGATCACATTGGAATCGATGATGCGCGTGTTTGCGGAATCCGTCTGAACAAACCACTGTTTATAAAGATTAGACAACGATCTCGTCACCTCCGCCTCTTGAGATTACAATCTCGCCTGCATCCTCGAGCTTACGGATGACACTTACGATCTTCTGCTGAGCCTCCTCAACATCCTTCATTCGCACAGGTCCCATAAACTCCATATCTTCCTTGATCATCGCAGCAAGACGTTTGGAAAGGTTCTTGAACACAACGTTCTGAACTTCCTCGTTCGCCGCCTTTAAGGCAACGCCGAGGTCTGCGTTGTCCACATCTCGCAGTACACGCTGGATTGCGCGGTCATCAAGCAGCAGAATATCCTCGAATACGAACATCTTCTTGCGGATCTCGTCTGCAAGCTCCGGCTCTTCGATCTCGAGAGACTCCATGATGTGCTTCTCGGTCGAACGATCGACTGCATTTAAGATGCTGACAATCGCGTCCACGCCGCCAACAATTGTGTAATCCTGGTTGACCAGGGAGGAAAGCTTTCTCTCGAGTACCCGCTCCACTTCCTTGATGACATCCGGTGATGTACGGTCCATCATCGCGATACGTTTTGCGACATCCGCCTGCTTTTCCGGCGGCAGCGCCCCCAGTACCATCGACGCCTGCGGTGCTGTCAGATAGGACAGAATCATGGCAATGGTCTGCGGATGTTCGTCCTGAATGAAGTTCAGCAGCTGGCTCGGATCTGTCTTGCGCACGAACTCGAACGGACGCACCTGAAGGGATGCTGTCAGCTTGGAGATGACCTCCTGTGCCTTGTCTGCGCCAAGCGCCTTGTCGAGCAGCTCCTTCGCATAACCGATACCGCCCTCCGCAATATACTGCTGAGCCAGACAGATCTGATAGAACTCGTTTAAGACATCCTCCTTGACCTGCGGCGAAATACTTCTGGTATTTGCGATCTCAAGGGTAAGCTCCTCGATCTCGTCCTCCTTAAGATGCTTAAAGATGTCTGCTGACCGCTCCGGCCCCAGTGTAATCAGAAGAATTGCAGCTTTTTGCAGTCCTGTAAATTCCTCGTTTTTTGCCATATTACTCCCACTCCTCGTTGAGCCAGTTGCGCAGTAACGATGCAGCCGCCTCCGGTTTTTCTTCTACGAATTTTTCGATCAGTAAACGCGTCTCGGACTTCTCATTGTAGCCGATGTCCTCAAGCGGCTCCTGGTTCTCTTTTGTGGATTCAAGCAGGCTCTCCACGGAAAGTTCCTCCTCCATCTCTGCCTGTTTCTCCTTTCTGGTGCTGCGGAATACCACATAGCCCAGCAGGAGAAGAATCAGCACCGCAAGTATGATCTGCAGATAATCCGACAGAGTTCTTCCGCCGGAAGAATACTGGAAAATCGGCTCGTCATAAGCAATGATGCTGATGTTTGCCTCAGGAAACCCCGTTGCGTTGGCGATCATCGTGTAATTATCCTGATCCACCGTCGTCTTGACCGGGTCACTGTTTGCCGCAATATACTCGTCAAATGTCATGTTATCCAGTGCACCGGATGCCCGGAGTGTGTCCTCGTCATAGATCACATAATTTTTTACCACGATCGCAATGGAGGAAGTATCGTAATTGATCGTTCCGGTCGCCGCCGTGCGGTCCGTCACCTTCTCATTGTTCTGATACTTCGTCGTGGTATCGGTGATCGTGGACTCGGTATAATTGTTATCCTCAATCACATAGGAAGTATCGTCATTGGAATCTGTGCCCGGTGTGGCAGCCGCGCCGCCGACACTGTTCGACTCATAGTTGCTCTGCTCGTCGATCATACCGTTCGTCTGACCGTCCGGCGCCGAATACTGGCGCTCCGTCTCGCGGTACGCGTCAAAATTCATGTCCAGCTTTGCCGCCACTTCCGCATGATCATAAAGTCCGGAGCCGACCAGAACATCCTTTACCTCACTCTTTAACAGATTCTCCGTCTTGGTTCTCAGAGAGAGCTGGCTGCTCGCGGTTCCGACCGACGAATCAGAATCCCCGCCCGAGAAAAGGACGTTGGAGTTTGAGTCCAGAATCAGGACGTTGTCCGTCGTGTCATTGCCGAGCTGTGTCGCTATGTACTGTGCAAGTCCCTGCGCCTGCTCATCGCTCATATCTGAATTCAAGGTAAGAATTACCGCCGCGTAGGAATCCTGTTCTCTCGCAAGAATCGTGCCGTCGTCATTCGGGATGTCCAGCGTCACAGACGCGCTCTCGACATTTGACAGCGTCTCCAGCTGATCCGCAAAGTAATTCTCCAGATACAGCTTGTATTTCTTGGTCTTGTCTGCCTCGGTGGAGCTGAATCCGCCGCTGAATACATTATCAATGGAGAAGCCCTCCGTTGGCACGCCGTTCTGCCCCAGCAGAATCGATGCCGTCGCATTGTCCTTTTCGTCCACATAGAATGTCAGCCCGTCATCGGACATCTGGTAGGATATGCTTCCGTCATTGTCCAGAAGGTCTTTTACCTGCCCCGCTTCTACTGTGGAAGAGCACTCGACAAGCGTTACCATATTCGGCTTTCCGACAACCACCGCCAGAATCACCAATGCCAGTATAATCACCGCCACAATGCTTCCGAGCAGGATTCTCTGCTTGGTTGTAAACTTTTTCCACCAATCCGTTATCTTCGTTAAAATCTTTTGCACCTGTTCCGGCATAATTTTTCTAACTCCATTCATTAAATCTGCATGTTCATGATCTCTTTGTACGCATCGAGCATCTTATCTCTCACTGCGACCGTATACTGCAGCGCCTCATACGCCTTGGCTGCCGCAATCTGCATATCGTGAGGATTGTCCGCCTCGCCCAGCGCAAACTGGATCTTTGCCGACTGTGAATCATTCTGCAGATCATTCGTCTCGTTGAGCATATTGATCGCCGAAGACAGCACCGAATCAAAGCTCTCATCGGTGTCCACAGACAACAGTGTATTCTGTGTTACCGCACTCATGTAATCCGGTGAAGTGGCGTTCGTCAATAAACTGATATCCATCTGTATTCCCCCCGTTTCATCCTAATCTATGTCTTACTGACCGATCTTAAGCGCTGCCTGAATCATGCTCTTGCTGGCATTAAACGCCGTCGTGTTCGCCTCGTATGCACGGGACGCATCGATCAGGTTCGTCATCTCCGTCACCGTATTCACGTTCGGGTAACGCACATAGCCGTTCTCGTCTGCATCCGGATGGGACGGATCATACTCCATCGTAAAATCGGTCTCTGTATCTTCCTTGACGGAGGTAACCTTCACACCGTTGCCCACAGCCCGCGCTCTGGATGACTGATAATATTTGCTGAACGGTGTCAGATCCTTTTCCGCAAACGTCACAATCTTGCGGCGGTACGGCTCTCCATCCTCCGTACGCGTCGTGTTGACATTGGCAATATTCTCTGCAATGGTGTCGATGCGGAAACGCTCTGCCGTCATACCGCTTGCACTGATGTCAAAAGACTGAAATAATCCCATATGTTACCTCCTGTTTATTTAAGCACTAATTTCATACGATTGAATTCTTCGTTGATCGATGTCGTCAACATCTCATAGCGGAGCTGCTCCGATGCCAGTTCCACCTGCTCCGTATCCACGTCCACATTGTTGCGGTCCAAACGGTAGGAATAATTGGAGGAATCCGTATAGGTAGACACATCTAACCCAGAAAGATCCCCGTTCAGCCCACGCACCTTCTTGTCCAGAGAAATATACTTGGAACTTCCAAGTTCTCTCTTCAACGCGGACTCAAAATCCACATCCAGTCTCTTATAGCCCGGAGTATCCGCATTCGCTATGTTGTTGGAAATTGCCGACTCACGTTTCCAGCTGGCATCCGCCGCCTTATCCATGATGTTAATATAGTCGAACGCATTCGTAGTTATCATATGTATCGCCCTCCGCTTTACCTAGTTTTCCAAACTATCTTATTCTATTATAAAATATGGTTCCGTAATTGCAAGAGATTTTTGTTGTTTTTTACACTATCTTGTAGATTTTTGCATAATAAGTACAAGATATTAGCATAATTGTCAAATAAACCAGCATAAAAAAGAATCCTGCCTGCAGGATTCTCCGCCTGCGGCGGGTCGCTCTTGCGACATCTTTCGTCTCCGCCGCAGTGCGATCCCGCGGAGCATTTTTATGTAATAGGAACGAAGTTTCCTATTACATAAAAAAGGACGCACCCTACGATACGCCCTTTCGTTCTGTTTATTTTTTCTGATTCTGCTTTTTGATCTTATCGAGTTCGTCAAATACAACGTCGTTCAATACTTTGATGTAGGTTCCCTTCATGCCGGAAGAACGCGACTCAATCACGCCTGCACTCTCGAACTTGCGCAGTGCATTCACAATGACGGATCGTGTGATACCCACGCGGTCCGCAATCTTGCTTGCCACAAGGATTCCCTCCTTGCCGTCCATCTCATCAAAAATATGAATGATTGCTTCCAGCTCCGAAAACGACAACGTGCTGATCGCAGATTTGACAATCTGGATCTTTCTCGTCTCCTCTGCGTTCTCCTCATTCACGGAACGCATCATTTCCAGACCGACCACGGTTGTCCCGTACTCGCTCAGAATGATATCGTCAATATCATACTGTCTGTCTTCCCGGTAGACAAACAGCGTGCCAAGCCGTTCACCCGCAATATCAATCGGCGTGATGATCGCAGTGTACTCCTTCACATGATCTACGAAACCTAACGTCTCAAGATTGACATTCTCCTTGGTAGAGAGGATTCCGAGCAGACGTTCGTTTAACAGCGGGTCGATGAAGCCTCCCACCTCGTCCACGATCAATTCCTGGATCTCGTCCACTCCGGGACACACGCCCGTTCCAAGAACCTTTCCTTTTTTGCTGATGACCAGAATATTGGATGCAAGAATATCTTTCAACACATCGCAGATATCATTAAACACAACCTTGGAAGAGCTGTTATTGTGCAACAGCTTATTGATTTTTCTGGTTTTGTCCAACAACTGAACACTCATGTCCGTGCCCCCATTTCATCTCGAATCTCTTTTTTCGTTATATTTCATATTTTAACACGTCAATTCTGAAAATTCAATATTTTCGTAATATTTGACATATTTTTTTAATTATTTTGTCTCTTCGTCCGCTTTTCTATCACGGGTGTAGCCGCAGCCGGCATCTGCGCAGGCGATCTTATTGCCTTTTACCACCATATAGCCGCCGCACTTCGGGCATTTTTCCGCCACCGGGCGTGACCAGCTCATAAAATCGCACTCCGGATTATTCTCGCAGCCGAAATACTTTCTGCCCTTCTTCGTCTTGCGGAGAACGACGTCCTTTCCGCACTTCGGACACGGCACGCCGATTTTTTCCAGGTACGGCTTTGTGTTCCTGCACTCCGGGAAGCCCGGGCATGCCAGGAATTTTCCGTGTGGTCCGTATTTTACCACCATGTTTCTTCCGCACTGATCACAGACAACGTCCGTGACCTCGTCCTCGATCTTGACTTTCTGCAGCTCCTTCTCCGCCACTTCCACCGCGGCTTCCAGATCCGGATAAAAATTCCGCACAACCGTCTTCCAGTTCACAGATCCCTCTCCGATACTGTCGAGCAGTGATTCCATATTGGCGGTAAAATGCTCATCCACGATGCTCGGGAAGGATTCCTTCATAATCTGGTTGACCACCTCTCCCAGCTCCGTCACATACAGGTTCTTCGCTTCCTTGACAATGTAACGTCTGCCAAGCAGCGTCGTGATCGTCGGCGAGTAGGTACTCGGGCGTCCGATTCCCAGTTCCTCCAGAGTCTTGACTAAGGATGCCTCCGTGTAATGTGCCGGCGGCTGTGTAAAATGCTGCTTCTCATCAAACGTATCCAGCGTAAGCTTCGTGTCCTCATCAATTCCTTTCAGCAGAACATTGTTCGTGTCTTTCTCGTCGTCCTCGCTCGTGTACACAGACATAAATCCCTCAAAGGAGACCTTGGATGCTGCGACGCCGAAACGGTACTTTCCGGCACCGATCTTCACGTTCGTCGTCTCATATACCGCAGAAGCCATTCTGCTTGCGGCAAAACGCTTCCAGATCAGCTGGTACAGGCGGAACTGGTCTCTGGAAAGAGATTCCTTGACCACCGCCGGTGTTCTCGCAATGTCGGAAGGACGGATCGCCTCGTGCGCGTCCTGGATCTTTGCGCCGCCCTTCTGGGTGACGGTCTGTGTCGCTACGAATTCTTCCCCGTAATTCTGTGCAATATACGCTCTCGCATCCGCATCCGCCTCATCCGAAATACGGACGGAATCCGTACGCAGGTAGGTAATCAGACCGACCGTTCCCTGTCCCTTGACGTCGACGCCCTCATAGAGCTGCTGGGCGATACGCATCGTCTTGGAGATCGGGAAATTTAACGCCTTGGACGCCTCCTGCTGCAAGGTACTGGTCGTAAACGGCAGCGGCGCCTTCTTCACGCGCTCGCCCTTTTTCACTTCCAGGACTTCAAACCGCTCTCCGCGGATCTCGTCCATAATGCGGTCCGCCTCCTCGCGGCAGGCAATCGCCAGCTTTCCGTTCTCGTCCCCGTGGAACTTTGCTGTCAACGGCTTCTTCTCGCCGTCCGCCTTGAGCTTTGCATCCAGTGTCCAGTATTCTTCCGGGATGAATGCATTGATCTCGTCCTCGCGGTCGCAGATGATGCGCAGCGCCACAGACTGTACTCTTCCGGCGCTCAGCCCGCGCTTTACTTTTGCCCACAGAAGCGGACTGATCTTGTAACCCACAATACGGTCCAGAATACGTCTGGTCTGCTGTGCGTTGACAAGATTCATATCGATATCGCGCGGCTGCTTTAAGGACGCCTTGACCGCGTTCTGCGTAATCTCATTGAAGCTGATTCTCCGCACATTCTTGCCGTCCAGCTTTAACGCCTGGCTTAAGTGCCATGATATTGCCTCTCCCTCGCGGTCGGGGTCGGTTGCGAGATACACTTTGTCTGCCTTTTTCACTTCTTTGCGAAGCTTGGCAAGGATGTCTCCCTTTCCGCGGATCGTGATATACTTCGGTTCATAATCATGCTCGACATCAATTCCCATCTGGCTCTTCGGGAGATCCCGCACATGCCCGTTCGAGGCAACTACCTCATAATTTTTTCCAAGAAACTTTTTAATTGTTTTTACCTTAGCGGGTGACTCGACAATAACAAGGTACTTAGCCATTCATACATCTCCTTTATGCTGATTTCTCAAATCCGTCTGATATAACAATTCTTAAATGCTTCCGTAACAAACCCCTTTTTCAGAAGAATCCCCAGAATCTGCGCCAGTTCGGGCACAGACAGGTCTGTCTCCTCCAGAAGTTCTTCCATACTTTTCGGTCGTAAATCTACACAACTATACACCAAGCGTTCTTCTTTTTCAAGTAATAATTTTTCAAAGGTGCATGTCTCCCCGCCCGCTCCGGGGTCCGGCGCAAGCTCCTGCACAAACGATTCAAGATCGGAAATCATCCCCGCTCCCTGCCGGATTAAGCTGTTGCATCCCGCCGACAAGGCATCTGTAATCCTGCCCGGAACAGCATAGACATCCCTCCCCTGCTCCAGCGCAAAATCCGCCGTGATCAGCGATCCGCTCCGCTGCTTTGCCTCCACCACAACAACCGCCCGGACAAGCCCTGATATGATGCGGTTGCGCTGCGGGAAATATGCCGGAAGCGGCTGCGTGCCGGGCGGATACTCCGAGACAACCGAGCCCCGTTCCAAAATCTCCTCATACAGCGCCCGGCTGCTCTTCGGGTAACAGACATCCACACCGCACCCTAAGACGGCGCAGCTGATTCCGCCCACGTCAACCGCTCCCTGATGTCCGGCGGCGTCGATGCCGCGCGCCATTCCGCTCACAACACCGACGCCGCGCGCCGCAAGCATTCTCCCAAGATCCCGTGCCACCGTCCTCCCGTATTCGGAGCACATCCTCGCACCGACAATCGCAACCGTCTCCTCCCGCGGGAGACATCCCTTCACATACAGTCCGTACGGCGGATTTGCGATATGCCTAAGCCTCTTTGGATAAGACGCATCCTCCAGCGACACAAACGAGATCCCGGACTCGCACATCTTAGCGTAAGCCTCCTCCATGTCCGTCTTTTGTGCAGCCCGGACCGCCTGTATTTCTTTTGCCAATAATTGCAAATTTTCCATCTGCTTTTCGCTAAGAAAATAGATATCCCGCGCATTCCCGACCTTTTCGTGGATGCTGATTTTCGCACAGTTGGAAAGTCCGGGAATATTTGCAAACCAATACGCATAATTCATCTCTTCACCTCTCCCAGAACTTTCTGTCAAAGCTTCTGTAGCAGATTGCCTCCTCCAGATGCCGGTCGCAAATCTGCCCGCCGCCGTCCATATCCGCCAGCGTGCGCGCCACCCGCAGAAGCTTGTGATAGGATCTGGCAGTGAGCTGCAGCTTTCCGTAGATTTCTTCCATATACCACTCCTGCTTTTTATCAAGCGCACAATACTCCCGGATCTTCGTGGCAGGTATCTGGCTGTTGTACGAAAATGCTTCCTTCCGGTAGCGCTCCCGCTGAATGTCCTGCGCCACCGCCACGCGCTTCTGGATCGCCGCCGACGTCTCCTCTTTTTGCTGTCCGGTCAATTCCCCGAATGTCAGCGCCGGCGCCTCCACACAGATGTCAATCCGGTCTAAAATCGGCTGGCTGATCCGCTCTAAGTACCGGTGGATCGCCGGCTGCGTACACCTGCATTTCTGCATATCGGGATAATAACCGCACGGGCACGGATTCATCGCCGCCACCAGCATAAAATCCGCCGGATAGACATAACTTCCACCGAGGCGCACCAGATGAACCGCCCCCTCTTCCAGCGGCTGGCGCAGCGCCTCGACCGTCTCCCTGGCGAATTCCGGAAGTTCATCCAGAAACAGCACGCCCTTATGCGCCAGTGAGATCTCCCCCGGCTGCGGGATTTTTCCGCCGCCCGTAAGCCCCTGCACACTCACGGTGTGATGCGGCGCCCTAAACGGGCGCTGCGTAAGCAGACCGTTTTCCCCGGCAAGCATTCCTTTTACACTGTAGATTTTGGACAATTCCATGCGCTCCGCCTCCGCAAGCGGCGGCAGAATGGACGGGATACGCGATGCCACCATGGTCTTGCCCGCACCCGGCGGACCCACAAACAGCAGATTGTGCATTCCGGTTACCGCAACCTCGCACGCCCGCTTCATCAGCCGCTGTCCGTGGATCTCCGAGAAATCCGGCAGCACTGCGGTCTGTGTTTCTTCTATATTATATTCCTCTGCGGCGTACTTCTCCCACGACGCATCCTCCAGAAGACGCATGACCTCCCCGATATTTTCCACACCGCAGACAAGCATCCCGGAAACAAGCGCCGCCTCATTTCGATTCGCCCGCGGCACAATGCAGCGTCTAATTCCGCGTTCCTTTGCCTCCGCCACCATCGGAAGCACTCCATGAACCGGCTGCACCACGCCGTTTAATCCGATCTCACCCACGATCAGCACATCATCCTGTACCGCATGCGGAAGCCTTCCCATCGCAGCCAGCACCGCCACTGCGATCGGCAGATCAAACCCGGCTCCGGATTTGCGGATGTCCGCCGGCATAAAATTCACGGTAATTCTGCGCGGCGGCAGCGCACACCCCACATTGCGGAGCGCTGTGCGCACCCGCTCCCTGGCTTCCTTGACCTCCGACGCCAGAAAGCCGACCATCTCAAAAACAGGCATCCCGTCGCTCACATCCGCCTCCACGCAGACAGGCACACTCTGGATACCGCGTATCGTTGCTGTTGCTACTCTGCTATACAACCTGTTCTCCTTTTCCTTATAGAAAATCTGGAATCTCTGTGCAGTGAACACTGCTGAATATCTTAGAAAATACGTTTGATAAAAAGACATGTTTAGTATAACATCATTTGTAGAAAAAGGGAAGCGGCAATTTATCTTCCGCCCCCCGCGCTTTCCATTCCTTTTCGCAGTTTTTCCAGCGCCCGTTTCTCGATTCTAGACACATACGAGCGGGATATTCCAAGCGCCGCCGCAATCTCACGCTGTGTCATCGGTTTACAGGCATAGAGACCGTACCTGTTTTCTATGATATAGCACTCCCTTCCCGAGAGCAGCTTCGGCACAAGCGCCAGCACCTCTCTGGTACGTCTGTCGGTCTCAATCGTCTCCACCACATCCGGTTCATCGCTCTCCACAATATCCAGCAGATGAATCTGATTGCCCTCTTTGTCCGTTCCGATCGGTTCATACAGGGAAACCTCTCTGGCCGTCTTCTTTTTGGAGCGGAAATGCATCAGCAGCTCATTGTCAATGCATCTCGCCGCGTAGGTTGCCAGGCGGCTTCCGTAATCTTCTTTATAAGTAGAGATTGCCTTGATCAGACCGATGGTTCCGATGGAGATCAGATCTTCCATATCTTCATCGGAATTCTGATATTTTTTCGCCACATGCGCTACCAGGCGCATATTCCGGAGCGTCAGTTCTTTTTTTGCCTCAAGGTCGCCGTCTTTCATTTTTTTCAGGCATTCCATTTCCTGTTCTGGTGTGAGCGGAGATAAGAAAGTTTTCACAACGCACCTGAAAAGCTTTATTGATACATTCTATGTATGGGCCATGTTTTCCGTGCTTTTCCCCTCTTTTTTCCGCAAACAAATACATGCCGTCTTTACATCTCCCCCGCCACTTCGCTATAATAGCGTTACATGAAACAGGAGGAATTTTTATGCTGCGCACCCTTACCTACCGCATTTTATCCGCCGCGGACGGACAGACCATTCTGCATTATTTAAAAAGTCTCGGCTATTCCGAACCGATACTGGTACATTTAAAGAAAACAGACCACGGTGTCCTCTTAAACGGCGTGTGGACGCATATGAATGAAACACTTCACACCGGTGATCTTCTCTGTCTCCGTCTGGAGGAGAAGACTTCCGGCACCTCCATTTTTCCGCAGCAGATTCCCCTCGCGATCTGTTACGAGGACGAGGATCTTCTGGTGATTGACAAGCCGGCAGGCATGCCGGTACACCCGTCTGCCGCGCACCAGAGGGATACGCTTGCAAACGCCGTTGCGGGATATTACCGTGCAAAAGGCGAAATCCGCCCGTTCCGCTGCATCAACCGGCTGGATGCCGACACGAGCGGTCTGATCATCGTCGCCAAAAACATGCTCTCCGCCGCCCTGCTCGGCAAAGCCATGCAGCAGCGTATGATCCGCCGGGAATACCTCGCCGTCGTATGCGGCACGCTCACTGGAAGCGGCACCGTCCACGCGCCGATTGCCCGCGTAAAGCCGGACGATGTCTGCCGGCAGGTTGATTTTCTCTGCGGGGACGATGCCGTCACGCACTATGAGAGTCTCTTATGCCACGCCCCCTATTCCCTGCTCTCCCTTCATCTGGAAACGGGGCGCACACACCAGATCCGTGTCCACATGTCCGCGCTCGGCTATCCTCTGGCAGGCGACCGGCTCTATTATCCAGCATTTTCAGACACAAAAATAAAACGGCAGGCACTTCATTCCCACCGTTTGTCTTTTTCTCATCCCGTCACCGGGGAGATGCTTACGTTTACTTCTCCGCTTCCCTGCGATATGGCTGCGCTAATTGATCCAGAACCTTCTGCTCATAGGGGATCTTCCCGGTCAGCAGCTCCTCGCGGATAAATGCATTGACTTCCTGCTCGCCCCGGACTGCAAGCCGGTACAAAAGCAGTTCAAGAAGCGCCCGCGTATCCTTGTGCATGACATGAAAATCCTTTCCATGCAGGTAATACTCTAATGCGCTCCGGTCGGTATAGCGCTCCTTCTGGTAATTTTTCGAGGCAGCTACACGGTCGATATACATCTCCACCACGTACCGCAGAGGCATTTTCATGCCGCAGAGTCCCTTGTCCCCTCCTTCGTCCGGCACGCCGTAGTCAATCCAGTATTCCATATGATGCTTGTTCCGCCCTTTGTGGTGCAGCCACGCGGACGAGTATCCCTTATCCTTGCGCTCTGCATTGTTCGGGCTCATTGTTCCCTGATAATATTTACAGCCCACCAGAAATTCTGTCGGCGTATATTTCGACAGATCATGTAATAATCCCTGTTTGTATAAGCCCACCGCAAAACAGCCTTTCATGACCAGATGCTTGTGATGGTTGATCGTGCAAAAATGTTTCCATGCTTTCATAATAATGTAACCTTATTTTCCTGTTAATATAACGACGGACTGACCGCAAAGTCCGATCTGCGGCGCATCCACCTGCTCCTCCTCTTTTAGGAACGGCGCCCGCTCTCTGGCAGTGTCCATCAGCAGATACCACTTTTTCTTCCCGGGAAGCTTCGGAAGCGCCAGCCTGGTACTGCCCATGTGAAAATTGTAGCCGACATAAAGGAATTCCTCCCCCTCTATGCCATCGCCATCCTCTTTTCCGCAGTAGAGCATGCCCAAAGACTGTCTCTCGCCGGAAAGATCTGAAATCCACGCATTCTCTCCGTGATAGGACAGATCGGGATACCCCGTTCCCTTTGCATCGGAAAGCTGCTTTGGCATATCCGCGGCGAGCACGGGATGCTCCCTGCGAAACGCTGCCATCCGCGCCACAAACTCCCTGAACCACGCGTAGCGCTCACCTTTCTTCCAGTTCACCCAGCCGGTCGGATTGTCCTGACAGTATGCATTGTTGTTGCCTTCCTGGGAATCTCCCGTCTCGTCCCCCTCGTACAAAAGCGGGACTCCCTGCGCGAGAAAAAGCACCGCCACCGCATTGCACATCTGCCGTTCACGGATTCTTACGATCCGCTGCTTGCGGCTTCGTCCCTCCACGCCGTAGTTGGCACTTAAATTCCAGTCGCTTCCATCCCGGTTCTCCTCCCCGTTCTCTTCATTGTGTTTCTGCTCATAACAGAAAAGATCCCGCAGGGAAAACCCGTTATTGTCCGAAATGTAATTGACAAATCCGTGATACTGATGCTGTTTGCGCTGCTGGCATGCAAATGCATCCATACCGCCGTTCTTGTGATTGAGCAGCGCCCGGACGGGATACAGATATTCGTCATTGTATACATACAGATGCGGATAATGGCACGGGTGCCAGAGCACAGCGTTCTCGAAACCGGCGCAGAAAATCTTCGTCCGTCTAAGCCACGCATCCTGTGCAATCTGCGTGACGGGCAGATTCTCCCCCAGCAGATGGAAGCCATCCACATGATACTCCCTGACCCAGTAACGCAACGCATCTAAGATCAGATTCTGATTGACATTCTTAGGAAAATACATCTCCATCACACATTCCATGTGATTCTCGTGGAGCGCGCGGATGAGTTTTTTCCATTCGACGGCCGCATCCTGCCCTTTCGCGTAGGACGCCTTTACCGCAAAATAATTGGCGGGCGCATATCCCCACAGGTTCACACGCTCCGGCATCGCACATGCTTCCGGCTTGATCTGATCCTCTTTTCGCACCTGCCAGCTGATATATTCCGGCAGTACCGCCTTCTCCTTTAAGATCAGTTCCTCGAACTCATACACCGGCATGAACTCCACCGTCGTAACGCCAAGCTCTCTCAGATAGGGAATCTTATCGCGCACCGCCGCAAAAGTCCCCCGTTCCTTTGCAGGGATTCCCGCATCCATTGAAAATCCGCGGATGTTGAGCTTATAGAGGAACATCTCATGGCGCGGGATCTCCGGATGTACATCCGTCCCCCACGAAAAAGTGTCATCGGAAAAACCGCCGCAGACCCCAAACTCGTTCTTAACGCGCCCCGCATCTCTCCAGCGCTCTCTGCCGATGATGCGGTTTGCATAAGGATCGGTCACGACCGTCCCGCTGATTTTATAATTATAACGCAGACTCTCTGCCTTAAGCCCCGCGACAAAGACTGACCGGATCGCTCCTCTGCAGCAGCTTTCCGGCACTTTCAGTTCCTGCCGGATTCCGCCGTCTTTCCCGTACAGAAGAATACTGCAGTCCTCTTCCTTTTCTGCCTCAAACGTAAACACGACTCCGCCGTCTGCGGCTGATGCCCCGTATTGTCTGTAATCGCCCTCTTTTATCGTATACGCCATGCCATCTTCCACCTTTGTCTTTGCTGCCTGCACGTCTGCATTACTTCACAGTGCACTTACACATCATTTCGCTGTGCACAAGCACATCTCTTCGTGGTGCACAGCACATCATTTCGCAGTGCACGTCCGGGAAATCCCGTGTTTCTTGCGATTCGCTGTGCCGCCCGGTCTTCCTTGCAATTCCGGGCAAAATATTCGCTGTGCACGTCCGGGAAATCAGAGATTTCCCAGACTCACGGGCTTTCGCCCTATCAGCCATGAACTTTAAAAAATTTGCTTGCAAGCAGGCAAATTTTTTAAACTCCCTGTCTGGCACTGCTCAATAGCCTTCGCGTACATTATATCATTCCCGCTTGTTTTTTGTATAGTTTTTTCTTTTTCGGGAGAATGCGCTTGTCCGGCATTTGCATCTCATGTTATAATATAAGAAACGAGAGTTCTTATTGTCACAGTACGATCGAGGTGATGTATATGAAACGAATACCCACGACAGATTTAAAGCCCGGAATGTTCACAGCCAGACCGGTTCGCACTGCCGCGGGGCAGATCATCCTGGATGAGGGCTGTCTTTTGAGTGCACAGACCATCTTGCACATCCGTGACTATTCCATACCGGAAGTATGGATCAGGGACAGCAGCGATTCCTCCGGCGGGCTTCACGATTATCTGCAGAAGCAGTACGCTCCGGTTCGTTCCCGTTCCGAGCGTATCCGGCAAAGCGAAGAATACAAAGTTTTCAGTCAGAAGTTTGACAGCTGCACTACGATGCTTCACACTGCGTTAAACGACTGTATTTTGCGCGCCAAAAAGCTGGAGACGGACAAGCTTCTGGCGGGAACCCTGGATTTGTTTGCGTCGCATACTACCACACTTTCCATGTTCGACATGCTCCACAACTTACGGCAGATCGACGATTCGACTTACGCACACAGCGTCAACGTCGCCATTATCTCCCGCATGCTCGGGAACTGGCTCGGTTTTTCGGAGGATGCCCAGAACACACTGACTCTCTGCGGTCTTTTACACGATATCGGGAAATCCCGGATTCCTGCCAGCATCATCGGCAAGCCGGGCAGGCTGACTCCCGAAGAGTTTGAACAGATCAAGCGCCATCCCCTTCTAGGGTACGAGCTGCTTAAAAACCAGCCGCTCGATCCGCACATCCGAAACGCTGCCCTGATGCATCACGAGCGGTGTGACGGAAGCGGTTATCCGTTCGGGCTGTACGCATCGGACATTGACGACTATGCTTCAATCATAGCCGTTGCGGATGTATATGATGCCATGACCGCCGACCGCTGTTATCGTCTGGGACTGTGTCCGTTTGAAGTGATCGCCCAGTTTGAGCAGGAAGGCTTGCAGCGCTACAAGCCGCGCTATATTCTCACCTTTCTCGAGCACATTGCGAACACTTACCTGCACAACCGGGTTCTGTTGAACAACGGACAGACCGGAGAGATTATTTTTATCAATAAGCGTCTGACGAGACCTACGATCCAGATCGCCCCCTCACGTTTCATCAATCTTGAGGAGCATCCGGAGCTCTACATTCAGGCGATTATTTAATAACATCCAATAAAGGAGATATCATGATGGCAGACAACCATAACACCAACGAAGACGAGGATATCCTGGTCACCCTGGATCTGGACGACGGCAGCCAGGTAGAATGTGAGATTTTAACCATTTTTACCGTCAATGCACAGGACTATATCGCCCTTCTTCCGCTCACCGAAGCCGGCGAGCCGAACGAGGACGGCGAGGTCTATATCTACCGCTATGCGGAGGATAGTGACGGCAATCCGTCTCTGGATAATATTTTAGACGACGCCGAATACGAAGCCGTATCCGACCGCTTTGACGAGTGGCTCGACGAGGCGGAATTTAACGACATGGAGGACTGAGACGCTCTCCTGCCTCGGCAATAAAACGCGAGATATCTGCATCTTTCTGATTCATCTGTTTGACGGAAAAGAGATGCAGATATTTTTTTGCCCGCGTCATACCGACGTAAAACATCCGGCGCTCCTCCTCGATGTCCTGATCCAGCACCGCCTTCTTATAAGGCATCACTCCCTCGTTCACGTCGATCAGATAGACGTTTTCATACTCAAGCCCCTTGGCGGAATGCAGCGTGGAAAGCGCTACGCTCTCGCTCTGCTTTTCCTGGCTCTGGTACAGACGTTCCAATTCCCTGGTGTAATTCTCGATGTGTGCAAACCATCCGTCATAATCTTCGTAGCCTCTTGCACTTTCCTGCAATTCATCCAGCACATCATAGAGTTCATCCGCCCGGATGCGCCTGTAATCTGCATACTCGGCACAGAACTCGTCATATCCGATGCCTTTCCGGATATAGTTGATGGCGGCAAACGGATTCATCCGGCGAAGCTGCATCACATCATGCTCCAGCGTAACGATCCGCTCCGCCACCCACGGCTGTTCCGCCTCTCTGAAATACCACTCCCACACATCGAATGCCACCGTGTCCTCGTCCAAGGAATCTCTGCTGATATAACGCTTCGGACGGTTCATGATCTGCAGAAAATCGCGGCGCTCCCGGCTTCCCTGCGCAATCCGGATATAGGCAAAAATATCCTTTGCGATCCAGTGCTCGTAAAGGTTCGGTATGCGGTCTCTCGTCCGGAACGGAATATTGTACTCCATCATCTGCTCCATCAGAAGGCGCGGCTGTGTGTTGGTGCGGAACAGCACGGCAAAATCACGGTAGCTCTTTCCCCGCTCCACCGCATCACAAATATCGCGGATGATCCGCAGATTCTCCTTCCGCTGATCCTCAAAAACGGCATACTCCACCCCGGTCTCCGCCGGGAGCGCCGCGCGGATGCGCTTCTGGAAGCGCTCTTTATTGTGCCCGATCAGATTCAGCGCATCCTCGACAATATTGGCCTGCGACCGGTAATTCGTGTCGAGAAGCACGGTTTTCGTCCCCGGAATTTCACGCTCAAACCGCAGCATAATCTCCGGCTTTGCTCCGCGAAAACGGTAGATCGACTGGTCGTCATCCCCCACCACAAACAGATTTTTCTGCTCCCCCGCAAGCAGCTTGACCACCTCAAACTGGATCTGGTTAATGTCCTGGAACTCGTCAATCAGAATGTAGGGATATTTTTTCTGCCAGGCAGCCAGAATATCCTTCCGCTCCTTGAAAAGCTCCCATGTATACAAAAGCATATCCTCGAAGTCAATCAGATGATGCGCATAGAGATATTCGTGGTACTCGCTGTAAACTCTCCGGAACACCTCTTCCCCGCAGTTCGTGGAATAGTAGTGATCGAGTGAAATTCCGCTGTTTTTCACAAGACCGATCTCCCCCAAAAGCGCTGCGATGAACTCTGACTCATCCTCATATTCCAGCCTGTGGCGCTTGATGATCTCACGCATACAGCTCACGCGCTGCTCCTCGCGGATGATGTTCTCCGCCTGATAGTGGTAGGCATGCTTTAAGATCATAAAAAAGACGGCGTGGAAAGTTCCAAACGTCACTGCGGAAGATTTTCCGCCCATCAGGCGCAAAAAGCGTTCCTTCATCTCCGCAGCCGCCGCTCTTGTAAACGTGATGACAAGAATGTTTGCCGGATTGATTCCATATTCTGTTATCAAATGTCTGGTGCGTTCCGTAATGACAAGGGTCTTGCCCGAACCGGGCCCGGCCAGTACGAGCATGGGACCATCCTTGTGACGGATGGCCTCACGCTGAGACGGGTTAAAACTCATAGATTACCTCTGATTATTTCTGTAACATGGAAATGCCTTTTTTGATTCTCGCGATGGATTCCTCTTTGCCCAGAACCTCCATCAGCTCTGTCGCTCCGCCCGGTGTCATCTGTTTGCCGGACACTGCGGTACGGATCGGCCACATCACGTAGCCGTTCTTCACGCCTTTTTCCTCAACATACTTAAGGAGCGTCGCATAGAGTGCATCATTGGAGAAATCCTCCTGCGCTTCCAGTAACGGCAGGACGTCGTTTAAAACCTCCAGTGAGGTCTCTGCATTGGTCTTCATCTTCTTGTGTGTGTACATCGCCACATCGTACTCCGGCAGTTCCTCGAAGAAGTCGATGTGGTCGCGGATCTCCGGGAAAACCTCGATACGGGTCTTCACCATCGCTGCAATCTTCTTCAAATCCATATCCTTGTGAATGACCTCGCGCAGATACGGCTCCGCCATCTCATAAAAACGGTCAAAATCCATCGCCTTGATGTACTCCCCGTTCATCCACTTTAACTTGGTGTAATCGAACACCGCCGGGGATTTGCTGATTCTGTGGTAATCGAACTCTTTGATCAGCTCATCCAGTGTAAAGATCTCGCGGTTGTCCTCCGGGCTCCATCCCAAAAGTGCGATGTAGTTGACCACTGCCTCGGACAGGAATCCCTGCTCTAAGAGATCCTCAAAGGAAGAATGTCCGCTGCGCTTGGAAAGCTTTTTATGGTTCTCATCTGTGATGAGCGGCAGGTGAATGTACACCGGCGACTCCCAGCCGAACGCATCATAAAGACGCTGATACTTCGGTGCCGAGGAAAGATATTCGTTTCCGCGCACCACATGTGTGATGTTCATCGTGTGGTCATCGACAACGTTTGCAAAGTTGTAGGTCGGGTATCCGTCGGACTTGATTAAGATCATATCATCCAGCTCTGCGTTCTCCACGGTAATATCTCCGTAAAGTTCGTCGTGGAAAGTCGTCGTTCCCTCATTCGGAATATTCTGACGGATGACAAACGGCTTGCCGGCAGCAAGATTTGCCTCAATCTCCTCCTTGCCAAGGTGCAGACAGTGCTTATCGTAGAGCGTGATCTCCTTGCCCTCGACCACCTCTGTCTTAAGGGATGCCAGACGCTCCTTGTCACAGAAGCAGTAATATGCCTCCCCCTTCTCGATCAGCTCTTTTGCATATTTCATGTAAATGCCGGTCTTCATACGCTCGCTCTGCACATAAGGACCGTATCCGCCGTCCTTGTCCGGTCCCTCGTCGTGTACAAGTCCCGTCTCTTTTAAGGTGCGGTAGATAATCTCCACAGCGCCTTCGACATAGCGCTCCTGATCGGTATCCTCAATGCGAAGCATGAAATCTCCACCTGCATGCTTTGCGATTAAAAACTCATATAATGCGGATCGCAGATTACCGACATGCATTCTTCCTGTCGGGCTTGGTGCGAATCTGGTTCTGACTTTACTCATCTTAAACCTCCATTGTATAACACCTTACGGTGCTGTTTCTCTCCTGAATAATAACAGCCTGTGGCTGTCCTTTGTCTTGTGACATGACCACAGGCTATTATATAACAATTTGATACTTCTGGCAAGCGGACAAATCCTGTGCCTATAATTTTTTGAAGACCTCTGTCTCGCGCTTCAAATCTGCCGCGATGTGCTGGTTCTCGTCCATATGGCGCGTGATGTCCTCCATGTCGCCCACGAGCACCTGCGTGCTGTCGGCAGCGCTGGAAACGCCCTTCACACCCTCCTCGATCGCATGTGCAATCGTGTTGATGGAATCCGCGATCTCCGCCATCGTCTTCTTTAAGACATCCGTCTTCTCGGTAAAGTCTCCCATGCTGGTCTCAATGTGGGTTGCCTTCTCCCGGTACGCACTTCCGGCATCGACAAACGCCTCAAACTCCGGAAGAATGGAATCATTCATATACTGCACCAGTCCGTTGGAATGTTCCGTGAGGTTTCCAACCGCCTCCGTCACAACGCGGTTGATCTGCTGGATACGGTTGGCTGCCTCCTGGCTGGCGGCTGCAAGCTGGCTGATCTCCGTCGCAACAACGGAAAATCCTCTGCCCGCCTCCCCTGCTCTCGCTGCCTCGATGGAGGCATTTAACGCCAAAAGATTGGTCTGGCTTGCAATATTTAAAATATCATCAGTCAGGCTGTTTACCTGATTTACACTCTTGCTGTCCTCGATTGCCTGATTTAATACGGTCAAAATTTCATTGACCTTGGCTCCGGTAGACTCCATGTTCTCCCTTGCGGAAGCCTCCATGGAATCCGCATGTTCCTTCATCTCGCGGGTGTACGCGTTGATCTCTGACGTGCGCTCCGCGATCTGATCAACCTCCTGCTTTACAGACTCGGTGTTCGTATTGATGAGGGATGCATTGGCAGACATCTCCTCCATCGTGGCGGAAAGTTCTTCTGTGAGTGCCGACAGATCCGACACACTGCTGTTCGATGTCACGACACTGTCGCGCACCTCGCCGACCACAGATTCCATTCTGGTCGAATTGTTCACGATCACCTTGAAAATATCCTGAAGCTTGTCCATAAACACGTTGATGCCGTTGCCGACCGCCGCGACCTCCTGGTTGGCGTGCACGCTCACACGTCTCGTCAGATCGCCCTCGCGCTTGTCAATGTCCTCAATAATATCTGTGATCTCCCTCTGTGTCTTTAACAGCGGGATAATTACCAGCCGGAATACGCAGATTAAAGTTGCAAGCAGCGCCGCCACGCTGATGATGATGGACGCCGTGCTCGCCGCGATTGCCGTCCGGTAGACCGTTGCAAGCTGTTCCTTCGCCACATCCGCATTTTCGCTGACATTGGTGCGGATTGCCGCAATGCTCTCCTGCATTGCACTGGAATAATCGGCGATCTTGCCGTTTGCCAGCGCATAAGCCGCCTCGTTATCGTTGTTGGCACTGTATGCCATGAGGTTGGCAAGCTCGTACTTCATTCCCTCGTAGTTGGACACCAGCGCGTCGTATTCCGCCTTGTTGTCGTCTGTCACATATTCCTGGAAATCATCCAGATATGTCTCTAAGGTCTCCTGCTCGCTCCGGATGGTCTCGACCAGCGAAATCATGGTATTTAAGTCGGTCGCCACAATGTGGGACAGTCCCAGTCTGTGGATCAGAAGCGTCTCTTTTTGAATATCGCCGAGCTCTGAAATACAGCTCATGTAGCCGTTTGCAATCTGCGTTGCATTTGCGTTGACTCTCCGGATATTGGTCACTGCCAGGATGTTGGAAACGACAGACACAAATCCCAGGATAAATACCGGAATGAGAATAATAAACTTTGTACTGATATAGCTTTTTTTCTTCATATCCTGCTCCTCCCCGTTACTGTACCGTCGACTGTGTGATTCCAGCTACAAGCGTATCCATGACCTCCTGCGGATCCGCTCCGTTCGTGCTACCTGTCGCCATCAGATTGCCGAACTCCGTCGTCGCATCCCAGAAGCTGTTACCCACACGCTGAAGCTTGCCGTACTGTGCCTGTGCAATGACTGCCTGAATGGCCGGCACCGCCTGTACCTGTTCCGATGCAGCCGCATTTTTATTGGAAGGTCCCTGATCGCGCTCCTCAAGACGCAGCATCTGGTTCTCCTCGTTTGTAAACCAGTCCGCAAGCTTTAAAGCCCAGTCCTTGTGCTTGGAATAGGCGTTGACACCCATCATCTTATAGCCCGTGAAAGAGGACATCTGGATCTGCTGTCCCGCGCAGGTGTAGGTCGGAAGCTTCACTGCCCCGTAATCGTTGCCCCATACCTTTTTGTTTGATCTCCGATGCATTCCACACGCCGCTGACGCCTGCCACGACCGTTCCGTCCTGCACGCCCTCCATGAATTCCGTGTCGGTGCAGCTTAAAAACGCCGGATTCTGTGCGATGGCAAGCAGCGCCTCCTCAATGTCGGTTCCCTTTATGCTGCCATCCGTCGCATTCCAGTCGCAGTAGTTCGTCACCCCGTCGTCATTCACACCGAAATCCAGTCCGGTGTTGCCGAAAAACGCATAGAGGTACCAGCCGGAACTCCAGTCCATCGTCACCTTCTTGCCCACGGCGCCCGCCGCTACCAGAAGCCCGTCCATCGTCTGGACGTCCTCTTCCGTCAGATAATTCTTGTCGTAATACAGAAAATATCCGTTGTCCGCCGTCATCGGGTAGGCGTAGAGCGTATCATTCACAGAAGCCGCTGCAACCGCCTCATCCAGATTCGCCTCCCGGATCTCATCCGCATTCGGTACCGGCTCGAGCGCACCGGCTGCAACCATGCTGGTGAGCTGATCGTCCGGCAGCGGGAAGACATCCGCTCCGTTATGTACATCTCCAAGCAATGTATTGCGCGTCTCAGCATCCGCATTCACCGCAAGCTGAATATCAAAATCCGCCTGTCCGGCATATTTCTGCTCGAAGCTGTCGATCATCTCCTGCAGAACATCAAAATTGGCCTCCTCTGCCCATACGGTCAATGTAACCTTGCCGTCATCCTCCGCTGCATCGCCGGACAACTCTGTCGAATCCATGACCGCCTCCGTCTGCAATACGGACGGTTCACCGTTTACGGATTCTCCGTCTGCCGTCGTATCCGCACCTGCACAGCCCGCCATTGCTGTTGTAACAAATGTTGCTACTGCAAACATTGCAATAACCTGCTTTTTCATTTGAAATCCCCTTCCTTTGTATCCGTATGTGCAATCCGTAACTTCTTCTGTCATTATACACGATTTTGCACTCAATTTATATATTCTACACCTGTTTTTCCAAATGCGCAATCGGTTGTTCCATTTTTTTTACTTTTTCTTGACCTTTTTCTCATTTTTGCATCCGCTGCACGAGTGGCAGCGACTGCAGCAGCCACATCCCTCTCCCTCTTTTTTTCTTTTTCCCATATACAAAAGCGCCAGGATGATCCACAAAAGGATACATCCCAGCACAATCAGATCCAACGCATGCAACCCGCTCAAAAGAAGATTCCTCCTATCTGATAAACCGCAAATGCCATCAGCCACGCCACCGCACATTGAAGCACCACGACGAGAAATGCCCGCATGCCGCTTCCCATCTCACGCTTCACCGCCGCAATCGCGGCAACACACGGCGTGTAAAGCAGCGTAAACACAAGGAAGCTTGCCGCCGAGCGCCCCGTGAACATGCTTCCGAGCACCCTGCTTAGATTGGCGGTCGCCGTACCGGTCAACACGCTCAATGTGCTGACCACCGCCTCTTTTGCCGTAAATCCGGTAATCAGCGCCGTAGAAACCCTCCAGTCCGAAAAACCGAGCGGTCCAAACAGTGGTGCAATCCACTGCCCCACCAGCGCAAGCAGGCTTTTCTCGCTGTCTGTCACCACATTTAACTTCAGATCAAAGGTCTGCAAAAACCAGATGACAATCGTTGCCACAAAGATAATGGTAAATGCGCGCTCCAGGAAATCCTTCGCCTTATCCCAGATCAGCTGCCCGACACTCTTTGCCGACGGAAAACGGTAATTCGGCAGCTCCATGACAAACGGTATCGGATTCCCGCGGAACGCCGTGTGGTTCAGCACCAGCGCGGATAAGATGCCGACCACAATTCCCGCCGTGTAGAGAAGTATCATCACGACCGCCTCGTTTCCCGGGAAAAATGCCGCCGCAAACACCGCATAGATCGGTATTTTGGCAGAACAGCTCATATAAGGCGTGAGCATAATCGTCATCTTTCTATCTCTCTCACTCGACAACGTCCTTGTCGCCATGACCGCCGGAACCGTACAGCCGAATCCGATCAGCATCGGCACAAAGCTTCGCCCGGAAAGCCCGATCTTACGCAGCGGCTTGTCCATCACGAAAGCCACGCGCGCCATGTAGCCGGAGTCCTCCAGAATCGAGAGGAAGAAAAACAGCACCACGATGATCGGCAGGAAGCTTAACACGCTTCCGACACCGGCAAAAACACCGTCGATGAGCAGGCTGTGCACGACCGGATTCAGTCCGTACGCGGTAAGCCCTCTGTCGCAGACGGCAGTAAACGCATCGATTCCCACCGCCAGCCAGTCGCTTAGCGCCGCGCCGACCACATGGAACGTCAGCCAGAAAATCAAAAACATGATCAGCAGAAACATCGGGATCGCAAGGTACTTATTCGTGAGCACAGCGTCGATTTTCACACTCCG
The DNA here is from genome assembly GCA_902781225.1 of uncultured Lachnospiraceae bacterium. Taxonomy (GTDB): domain Bacteria; phylum Bacillota; class Clostridia; order Lachnospirales; family Lachnospiraceae; genus Roseburia. Next base: position 264,069 of record CACZIN010000001.1, read on the forward strand.
GATGTGCTCCCTGCTCTCCTGGCATTTTTTAACCGTTTTTTGGCACACCTTCTCTATAAAGGTATACCGCATGTCGGCTAACGCCGCATTCCGGTCCAGTCCGCAGTCTTTTTCCATCTCCGCGATACTGTGTTCCATCATTTCCAGCTCATTCTCGGAAAGAGCCAGACGCTCTATAATGTCCGTGTCATTTTCCACGATCTTCGTCGCCGCAAAGCGCGGGGACATCCCGATATTTACCGCATGATCCTCCACCTGATGCGACACCGCGTGAATACAGCGGTGTACCGGCCCCTGCTCGCAGAAATCCATGACCTTGGGCGGTATCTTTTTGCCCGCGACTTCCACAATCGCCGCAATCAGATCCTCAATTCCCTCATCCTTCGCCGCACTGATCGGAATCACGGGAATCCCTAATTCCTGCGACATCTGCCTGTAATCAATGGAACCTCCGTTTCCGCGGACCTCATCCATCATATTGAGCGCCAGCACCATCGGAATGTGCATTTCCAGAAGCTGGAGCGTCAGGTAAAGATTTCTCTCGATGTTCGTCGCATCCACAATGTTAATGATTCCATCCGGCTTCTCATTTAAGATAAAATCTCTGGTGACAATCTCTTCATTGGTATAAGGTCTGATGGAATAGATTCCGGGGAGATCTACCACGGAACAGTTCTTCGTGGAGCGGATTTCCCCCATCTTCTGATCCACCGTAACGCCGGGGAAATTGCCGACATGCTGGTTGGCTCCTGTCAGTTGATTAAACAGCGTCGTCTTACCGCAGTTCTGGTTTCCAGCCAATGCAAATATCATTTTTCTTCCTCCGGTTTCACTTCGATTTTCGCCGCGTCCTCCCGCCGGATCGTAAGCTCATACCCGCGGATGCGTATTTCAATCGGATCTCCCATCGGAGCCACCTTGCGCACCTCCACAGTTGTTTTCGGGATCAGCCCCATATCCAACAGCCGGCACCGCAGTGCGCCCTCTCCGCCGACCGCCGTAATGGCAGCGCGCTTTCCGATTGGCAGTTCCTCTAATGTCATATTTTCCACACACCTTTTCTCTTTTGATATTGATATTCATTCTCACTAATACTAATATGATGCCTCTGCATTGTCAACCGGCATTCCGGTGTAATAGAATTTTTTGCTTCATGGAACACCAAAAGGAATTGTCGCAATAAGCACAGCCCTCTTTGAGGTGATAAGTAATATTACAAAAACTAGATACTTAAAAGTTCCAGATAAACATGCGGCGACAAATTCTGACCGCAAAATCCGGTATTTCTAACCATGCCGCAGCTGGCATCCGTGATGATCCGTGTCTTTCCAAGTTTGGAGCACTCCACGGACTGTGT
>CACZIN010000002.1:0-172476 GCA_902781225.1 uncultured Lachnospiraceae bacterium
GTAAAATTTTCATTTACCATATTCTTTACACACACATCAATCAATTCATCCATATCATTATATGTGTATGTTCCATCTGCATAGCACCATTTACAATACTCCTCATTTAATGTGCCATCTTTATCACGTCCCAATATGGAATCATCATCAATTGGCATTCCACAGCACTGGCAGATCAGCTTTCTGGGTTCTCCCAAAAGCGTATTGATCGAGACATCAAATTCTTTCGATAAGAGCTTAAGTGTATCAGTATTTGGAACTGTATCTCCATTTTCCCAACGTGATACTGCCTGCCTTGTAACCATGATTTTATCTGCCAGCTCGTCCTGTGACATTCCTCTTTCTGTACGAAGTTTCAAAATAATATTTTTTGTTTCCATAGTCGTCACCTCCATAACCATATCATATAGATAAATTCAAGTTCTGAAAAGCAACCTGCTGTTGCCATACTCTGTCTATGTGATTTGATTATCACTCCTTTATTCCAGGAGCCACGCCTAAACAGCATCTCGAAAAAAGTCAAACATTTACTAAACAACCGTTACAGAATCATAAGAAGTGTTCCCGCCACAATCAGTACAAGACCAAGCGCCGCCCTTTTCGTCAGCTTCTCATGGAATACCAGATAGGAAAAAGCAATTGTGACAAGAATGCTCAATTTATCAATCGGCACTACCACGCTCGCAAGTCCGTCCTGCAGCGCTTTGTAATAGCAGAGCCAGGAACCACCGGTTGCAAGTCCCGACAGACAGATAAATCCCAGTTCCCTCCTGTCAATCCTGCCAATCTCCTTCTGCTTGCCCTTCGCAAATACCATGATCCATGCCATCAAGAGCACCACCGCCGTCCGGATTGCCGTTCCGAGATTGGAATTGAGTCCCTCGATGCCGATCTTGCCGAGAATCGAAGTGAGACTTGCAAAAACGGCTGATAGGCAGGCGTACAAAAGCCAGCTCTTTTTCTCCTGCCCCGTGCTCTTTTCCGTCTCCTTCTTCTGGATCATAAGAAAGGTACCGGCGCCGATTAAGATGACGCACACGATCTTAAGCGCGCTGACTTCCTCTCCCAAAAAAAGAAACGCCAGCACAATGGTCAGAATTGTACTGGACTTATCAATCGGAACCACCTTATTCACGTCACCTGCCTGCAAGGCATGAAAATAGCACAGCCAGGATGCTCCCGTCGCAAGCCCGGAGAGAATCAGAAACAGCCATGTCTTACCGGACACAGCCGCAATGCCGTCCTGTGCCCCCACGACGAACACCATAATCCACGAAAAAACGAGAACCACGATCGTGCGGATCGCCGTCGCCACATCCGAGTCTGTATGGCGGATGCCGCATTTTGCCAGAATCGACGTAAGTCCCGCAAACAGCGCAGAACCAAACGCATAGAAAATCCACATACGAATGCCTCCTTTACGATACATCTTTTCTCTCGCGTATCACAATAATGTCATTTAACTTTAAGAGCGTATCCTTCTGCGGCAGGATGGATAAATCGTCGCGCAGGATTAAAAACACCGTCAGCTGCTTCTCATCCTGCACTTCTCCCACGGTCTTTCCCGCATATTTCCTGTCCACAAAAATCTCCGCAATCTCCTTGATGTCCGCATCCCGGATATTTGAGATGCTGCTCTTTCTCTGATACTGCTCCACGAATCCGGCGCTGATGATACCGGTCGGGATCGCTACCACGCCGACGCCGAGATACGCAATGCAGATCGCCATCAGACGCCCCAGCGTTGTGATCGGATAAATATCACCGTATCCGACCGTAAGAAGCGTTGACATGCTCCACCAGACGCCGCTGAATGCATTGCGGAACACTTCCGGCTGCGCGTCATGCTCCACACTGTACATGCATAGACTGCTCGCAAGCATCAGGATCACCACGATAAACACCGAGGAGATGATCTGATTCCGCTTCTCATACAGTACCGTCGTGATGACATTAAATGAATCATATCTTGCATTCAGCCGGAAGAGATGAAAGATTCTTGCCACCCTTAGCATCCGAAAGATCACAAATCCGGACAAAAAGAACACCGGAACAATGGTCAGAATGTCCACCACGCCGTCAAAAGACACCAGAAAGCGCAGTCTGGCACGGCATTTGCACATTCCCGGATATAAAAGATCCGCCGTCCAGATACGGAGCACATACTCCACGCAAAAAATGAGCAGCGTGATGACCTCCACCGCGAAAAAGAAACCGGACAGAAAGTCCAGTTCCTCAAATGTCTGTAAAAATGTAACCAGAATATTGGAGACAATCGTAATCGTGATAAAAATATCGAACGCACGGCTGACCCGGTTACTCTTATCTCCAATCTGGATAATGTTAAATATTTTTTCTCTCACCTTAAGAATCCATCTCCCAGCGTAACTCTGATATTTTCGATGCCAGACGGATCCTAACGGTCGTGGACGGCTCCGATCAGCTCCCGGATATCCTCCACCTGATAGCGCTCCATGTAGGCGCGGATTCCGTCAACGATCTCCTCCGTCGCATGCGGATGATAGAAGTTCGCCGTACCGACCGAGACTGCGGTCGCACCGGCAAGAATCATCTCGATGGCATCCTCCGCCGTCTGGATTCCGCCCATTCCGATAATCGGAATCTTTACCGCCTGTGCACTCTGGTAGACCATGCGCACCGCAACCGGATGCACTGCCGGACCGGACATACCGCCCGTGCGGTTTGCCAGTGCAAAGCATCTTCTGTGAATATCAATCTTCATTCCTGTGATCGTATTGATCATGGAAAGCGCATCCGCACCGCCCGCTTCCGCCGCGCGCGCCATCTCCGTGATGTCGGTGACATTCGGGGAAAGCTTCATGATGACCGGCTGCTTTGCATGGCGCTTCATCTCTTTTGTGACTTCTTCGACCATCTTCGGATTCTGTCCAAACGCAATACCGCCTTCCTTTACATTCGGGCAGGAAATATTGATCTCGAGCAGATCTACCGGCTGGTCGGAAAGCCGCTCCACCACATCAATGTATTCTTCCGTCGTATGTCCGCAGACATTGACGATGATCTTCGTGTCATATTTTTTGAGGAACGGGATGTCCCTGTCAATGAACAGGTCAATGCCCGGATTCTGTAAACCGATCGCATTGAGCATGCCGCCATAGACCTCAGCCACACGCGGCGTCGGATTTCCTTCCCACGGCACATTCGCAACGCCCTTGGTCACAACTGCTCCCAACTTATTCAGATCGACAAACTCCGAATACTCCTCCCCGGAACCGAACGTACCGGATGCAGTCATAACCGGATTCTTCAGTGCGACACCGCACAGATCAATGCCAAGATTCATCAGAAATCCACCTCCTCTGCCCGAAATACCGGTCCTTCCTTACAGACTCTCTTGTTCTTCACGTTGGAGTGCGCATCCTTCTCTGTGGACTTGCAGACGCAGGCGAGGCAGGCGCCGATGCCGCACGCCATGCGCTCCTCCATGGAAATCCAGCATTCGATGCCTTTTTTTGCGGCGTACTCCTTTAAGGCGCGCAGCATCGGGAGCGGTCCGCAGGCGTAGATCACATCCGCGTTCAGCCCGTTCTCGCGGATGGCGTCGAGCACATTGCCCTCCGTTCCCACACTGCCGTCCTCCGTTGCGATATAGACCTCTCCCTGCTTGCGGAACTCATCCAGCAAAAACAGCTCGTCCCGGTATCCCAGCACGATCTGTTTCTCGCAGTTTAACTCCTTTGCCAGCTCTAATATCGGCGGAATCCCGATGCCGCCGCCGATTAAAAATGCCTTTTTCCCCTGCTTCGGAAAGCCGTTGCCGAGCGGTCCTATCACCTTAAGCTGCATGCCGGTGTGCATGGAGGAGAACTCTGCGGTTCCCTTCCCCGCCACACGGTATACCAGGCGGAGCGCGCCGTCCTTTCTGTCGATCTCACAGATACTGATCGGTCTCGGGAGCAGCCTACTGCCTTCCTTACAGTAGACAGATACAAACTGCCCTGCCTTTGCATGCGCCGCGATCTGCTCCGTGTGCAGCCACATGCTGTAAATATCGTCCGCAATCTCTTCCTGTTTGATTATGATTGCCGTCTCTTCAAATTTCTGCTGTGTTGTATGCATGATCTTTTATTTTTCCTTATCCTCATATACCACTTGTCCGTTCACAAGTGTCATTCGCACTTTACCGGTAACTTTTCTGCCGTCAAACGGGGTATTTCTTCCCTTGCTGAAAAACGTATTCTTGTCGATCACGTACGTCTCATCCGGGTCAAAAATAACGATGTCTGCGACCTTTCCCGGCTCGATGTCTCCCTTGTCGATTCCGATGATCTTCGCCGGGTTGTAACTCATCTTCTCCGCCATCTGCATCGGCGTCAGATAGCCGCCGAGCACAAGCTCCGTGTACGTTAAGCATGCGGCGGTCTCAAGTCCCACAATACCGAACGGCGCGGATTTCATGGAGGTATTCTTGTCCTCGAACGTGTGCGGTGCATGGTCGGTTGCGATCACGTCCATCACGTCGTCCCGCAGTCCCTCTTTTAGCGCCTGTACATCCTCCTTCGTGCGCAGCGGCGGATTCATCTTGTAATTCGTATCCGCATCCGCCTCGATCGCCACCTTTTTCTCCGTATCCACGGTTGGCTCGATCTTCCTGATGTCATCGGAAGTCAGGGTAAAATGATGCGGGCACACCTCCGCCGTCACATGGATTCCCTCCATCTTGGCATGCTTGACCATGCTGACGGAATCCTTCGTGGAGCAGTGGCACAAGTGCAGTCTCGCACCGGTATCCCGGCTCAACATAATGTCTCTGGCAATGATGATGTCCTCCACGGAATTCGTGATGCCGCCAAGTCCGAGTTCTCTGGCGTTGGCATCCTCATTCATGACACCGCCGTTGACGAGGTTGATGTCCTCGCAGTGGGCGAGCACCGCAATGTTGTACTTCGCCGCAAGTTCCATCGCCTCTCTGTAGAGCTGTGCATTCATGACGGATTTGCCGTCCTCACTGATGGCTGGAATTCCGGCTTTCACCATGCCCTCGATGTCGGAAAGTTCCTTTCCCTGCTGCCCCTTCGTCACCGCACCGACCTGCAGCACGTTGGCAGCGCCGACGGTCTTTGCCTTGTTGTGCACATAGTTCACAACATCCGGATTATCCACGACCGGCTTGGTGTTCGGCATGGCGAGAATCGTCGTAAATCCGCCGTGCACTGCTGCCTTAGAGCCTGTCTCGATCGTCTCCTTCTGCTCAAATCCCGGATCTCTCAAATGCACATGCATGTCGATAAATCCCGGCATGACAAAGCAGCCCTTCGCATCGATCACGCGGTCGCATTTTTCCTTGATACTCTTCCCGGTTCTGGCCACAACCCCGTTCTCCACCAGCACATCCAGTGTCTCATCCGTTCCGGTGGCAGGATTGATTACGCGGCCATTTTTGATCAATATGGTCATCTTCTTTTCCTCCATTGTATGAGTTCATCTTATCATATCCGCCTACAGTTTTCCATACAATTCCAGCGGCACATACGCCTTCACATAGATTCCCTCCGGGCGGTAATCCTCCTCCAGAAGCTCTCCCTGTTTTCTGATCTGCTGCAGAATTCCGGCATCCGCGTAGGCGATGGTCCGCTCGATCAGAACTTTGTTCTCACGCAGAAGTTCGGCGAGCAGTTCTTTTAACTCGTCTAGCCCCGTTCCCTCTCTCGCTGAGACCGCCAGAGTATGGTCCGCCCTCATATCATGCAGCGGCTCCCGCTCCGTCACCGCGTCCTGCTTGTTAAAGAGCGTGATGACCGTCTTCTCCCGGATGTCCAGCTGATAGAGCGTGTCATAGACAATGTGCATCTGTTTCTCGTGCTGCGGGTTGGAAGCATCCACCACATGCAGAATATAATCCGCGTATTTTGCCTCCTCAAGCGTACTCTTAAACGCCTCGATCAGATGGTGCGGCAGCTTTCTTATAAAACCGACCGTATCCGTCAGAAGGATCTCCTGTCTGCCCGGAAGTTCCAGGACGCGCGTTGTCGGGTCAAGTGTGGCAAACAGCTTGTCCTCCTCTAACACCCCGGCGTCGGTAAGCCGGTTCAACAGTGTGGACTTTCCGGCATTCGTGTAGCCGACGATCGCCGCCACGGGCATCCCGTTTCTCGTGCGCTTCGCACGTGTGATCTCGCGGTGCTGCCGCACCTCCTTCAGCTCCCGGTTCAGCTGCGCTATGCGGTCTTTGATGAGACGTCTGTCCATCTCCAGCTTTTTCTCACCCGGGCCTCTCGTTCCGATTCCGCCGCCGAGTCTGGACATCGAACGCCCGAGACCGGTCAGACGGCTGAGGCGGTATTTTAGCTGCGCCAGTTCCACCTGTATTTTTCCCTCGCTCGTCGTGGCGCGCGCCGCAAAAATATCCAGGATAATCAGCGTGCGGTCCATCACCTTGGTGTCCAGCATCTGCTCTAAGTTCTTAAGCTGTGCCGGTGAAAGTTCATCGTCACAGACGATGCCGGTCGCGCCCCGCTCCGCGATCATCGCCGCAATCTCCGCCACTTTTCCGGTGCCCACATAGGTGCCCGGGTGCATCAGTTCCCTCTTCTGGATCAGTGTGCCGACCACGACGGCTCCCGCTGTCTTGACAAGCTCCGCCAGCTCTGCCACAGAATCCTCGGCATCATCCCCATCCTGCTCGCTCACACCGACCAGAATCACCTTTTCGATCTGATCTTCCAATTCAATAATTTCTGCCATGCTGCTCCTTTTCTACTGTCCGCTGTCTCCGCTTCCATCTGATGTCCCGGCATCAGCTCCGTCCGCTCCGGCGTCTGCTCCGTCCGTTCCAGTTCTACTGTCCGCTGTCTCCGCTTCCATCTGACGTCCCGGCATCAGCTCCGTCCGCTCCGGCGTCTGCTCCGTCCGCCCCACTGTCGGTTCCGTCGGCTCCGTCCGTTCCATCTGTTCCGCCGTCGGTTCCTGCATCGGTTCCGTCCGTTCCGGTATCCTCCGTCACGACCACTTCACCCTGCACTTCTGTGCCTGCCGGCGTATCCACCCGGCTTTTTAAGAATGTGTATTCGCGCAGTGCCTCCGCATCATCGGGATACGCGGCTGTATAAGCGGTCATTACCTCATAGGCTCCCGCAAAATCTCCGGTATACTCCATGCAGATAATCTGGTTCTGCAACAGCGCGCGCCGGTTCGGAACATTCTCCATCGCAAGCCCCTGCTCGATATAGGAGAGCGCACCGCTATAATTCAGCTTGCCCATCTCAATCTCCGCCAATGCATTCATCGCTTCCGAATCCGCGACACCCGCATCCACATAAGCCTGATAATACGTCTGCGCGTTCGCCGTGTCCTGCTGCACCTCATATACCTGCGCAAGCGTCAGATTCGCCTCCGCACTGCCCGCATCGATCGCAGACGTCAATTCTTTGATTGCGTTGTCATACTGCCCCAGCAGGTAGTAAATCTCTCCTCTGTATGCAAGACTCTTCGCATCGTTTCCCTTGATGGAAAACGCGTCGTTTAAGTACGCCGTGCCGTCCTCCGCCAGATCATAGGCGGCAAGATTCTTGTAAATGTTGATATAAAGCTCATAATCCGAATGATTGTACTTGACTGCGTCCGCAAAATCCTGCTTCGCCCCGTCCGTATCCCCGGTGCCGAGCTTTAAACATCCGCGCAGATAGTAGGCGTTGGCGTTCTTCCCGTCATAGTCGATCATGGCGTTGTACGTCTCAAGCGCGCCCGCTGTGTCCTGTGAGGCATACTGTGCTGCCGCCTTGTAATAGCAGATGTCGATCTCCAGGTCGGTAATTTTTCCGGTGCAGCAGGCAAGCGCGCCGTCAAATGCCGCCAGTGCCCCCTCATAATCCCCGCTCTGCATACTCTCTATGCCAATCTTGCGGTAGGAAAGTTCGTCCTCCGTGCGCTCGCTCGCACATCCGGCAAGAAGCGCCGCCGTCACAAGCAACAGCGCCGCCTTTCCCCTGTATGTTCTATGGTGATTGATTTCCATTTGTTTTTTCATCTCAATTCCTCTTTTTACTATAATGAAGCCACCAAAAAGTATAAACGATATTTCCCTTCCCCGCAAGGTGCTTTCCCGCTGCAACAGGCGGTATCTTCCATGAACATGACTTTTCTATCTCATGCCGTCCCGGATCACGCGCGCCGTGTTTTTATATGCAATCTGCTCCACCGCGTCTTCAGAGAGTCCCCGCTTTTGTAGCGCGTCGAAAAGCAACGGCAGTTTCGTGCAGTCGCTGATCTCAAATTCTCCTGAAATTCCGTCAAAATCCGTGCCGAGCCCCACACATTCGATACCTCCCCTGTCAATCAGATGCATCGCATGGTCGCAGATGCGCTCAATACGGCTCAATTTATCCGTCTCGTCCACATTCAAAAAGGTCGGTTCCAGATTCAGTCCCGCCACTCCGCCGCACTCTGCCAATTCACGGATCATCGCATCGGTGAGATTGCGCGTTGTCGGCGCCAGTGCCCGGCAGTTGGAATGTGACGCCACGAAAGGCACGCCGCTCCGCCTGGACGCTTCCGCAACATCCCGGAAACCGCCGTCGGATAAATGGGAGACGTCGACTACGATTCCCAGTTCCTGCATATAGCGCACCGCCTCTTTTCCAAATCCGGTCAGCCCGCGGCTCATCTCCTCCGGCTTTTTGGAATGACAGTGTCCCAGACAGTTGTCGTCATTCCAGGTCAGCGTCACCAGCCTTACACCGAGGTCGTATATTTCCCGGATTTTGTCCATTTTTCCGTCAATAAGGGCACCGTTTTCGATCGTGAGAAACGCCGATATTTTCCCCGCATCCTGATTCTGCTTTAATTCCTCTGCGTTGTGCGCCGCGGCAAACCGGTCGCCGCACTGCTCCATGGTATGGCAGAAAATGGCATACATTTTCCTCATAAGTTCCTCCGCCGGCGGCATCTCCTGTAAGCCGAACCAGTCCGGATCATTTCTCTGCGGCAGAAACATCGCAAAAAATTGCGCGCCCGCCTTTGCCTGCTGCAGGCGCAGCCCATCCACCATCGTGTCGTCAAGTTCCAGAAACGTTTCTTTTTTCTGCGCTAACGCGCTTCCCAATGTATCACAATGCATGTCAATATAACGCATCATTTTCTCCATTTCCGGGCAGAGATTCCTCTTATTTTCCGGACTGCTGCCCTGTCTTTTTCTTATTATAAAGAACCCGCGGACTTTATACAATATGCCGGACGCCGGATTTTTGTACAGCATTTTCTCTGTTTCCATCGTTTTCATGCAAAAAGGAGCGCCTTGCGGCACTCCTCTCTGTGAAAGAAATATATAAATTTTGAAGCAAGCTTTTTTCTGCCGGGCAGTTTTCCCCGGTTTTACAGATGCCAGATGTCCTCATTGTACTGTGCAATCGTACGGTCAGAGGAGAAGAATCCGGCTTTGCTGATGTTGATGAGCATTTTCTTCGCCCATGCCATGCGGTCTTCATAATCCGCATAGATGCGCTCCTTGGTTGCCACATAGTCCTCGAAATCCGGAAGCGTCATGAACCAGTCTTTGTTCAGAAGTTCGTTGTAAAGACGCTCTAAGTTCTCTCTGCATCCGACTGCCATCATCTCGTCGCTGACGATAAAGTCCACTGCGCGCTTGATGTTCGCATCATTCTCATAGTAGCTTCTGGACACATAATCTGCCTTCTCGTAGTGCTTGATCACTTCCTCGGAGGACTCACCGAAGATGTAAATGTTGTCGTCGCCGACAAACTGATGCATCTCCACGTTTGCGCCGTCCATGGTTCCGATCGCTACCGCACCGTTTAACATGAACTTCATGTTGGATGTTCCGGATGCCTCCTTGGAAGCAAGGGAAATCTGCTCATGGATATCTGCCGCCGGGATCAGCTTTTCAGCCAGCGTGACATTGTAGTTTTCTACCATCACAACCTTTAAGTACGGAGATACCTCCGGGTCGTTTGCAATCAGCTCTGACAGGCAGAGGATCAGATGAATGATATCCTTCGCAATCACGTAAGCCGGGGCTGCCTTGGCACCGAAAATGACGGTGATCGGACGGGTCGGCTTCTTTCCTGCCTTGATCTCGAAATATTTGTGGATGACATACAGCGCATTCATCTGCTGTCTCTTGTACTCATGCAGACGCTTGATCTGGATATCGTAAATGGAATTGTCATCCAGCACGATTCCCTGCGTTTTTGCAAGATAATCTTTCAGTTCGGTCTTTCTGCTGTTCTTGACGTCGAGCAGACGCTGCAGCACGGAAGCGTCATCGACAAGCGCGCCAAGCTTTTCCAGTTCCATCGCATCTTTCTTAAAGCCCGGTCCGATCAGGGATTCGATCAGATCTGCCAGCTCGTGGTTGCAGTGCAGCAGCCAGCGGCGGAAGGTGATGCCGTTTGTCTTATTGTTGAACTTCTCCGGATAGATTCTGTAGAAGTTGTTGAGCTCCGTATTTTTCAAAATCTCCGTGTGCAGGTAGGCAACGCCGTTGACACTGTAGCCATAATGAATATCCATATGTGCCATATGCACGCGTTTCTCGTCATCAATGATCGCAACCGACTTGTCATCGTATTTGCGTACCACGCGGCTGTTCAGTTCGTAGATAATCGGAAGAAGCTGCGGAACTGCCTTTTCCAAAAAATGAATCGGCCATTTTTCCAGTGCCTCCGCAAGAATCGTGTGGTTGGTGTATGCGCAGGTCTTCGATACGATCTCAATCGCCTCATCCATCAGAATTCCACGCTGCATCAGAAGACGGATCAGCTCCGGAATCACCATGCTCGGGTGTGTATCGTTGATCTGGATTGCCGCGTACTCATTCAACTTGTGCAGATCACCGCCTCTTGCCAGCGTCTCGTCGATGATGAGCTGTGCTGCATTGCTGACCATAAAATACTGCTGGTATACACGCAGGATGCGTCCCTTGTCATCCGAATCGTCCGGGTATAAGAACAGCGTCAGGTTCTTTGCAATATCCTCTTTGTCAAAATTGATGCCGTCCCCCACAAGGCTCTCGTCCACGGTCTCCACATCAAACAAATGAAGCTTTGTGGTGCGGTTCTCGTAACCAATCACATCGATATCATACAGTCTGGACTGTAAGGTAAAACCGCCAAACTGTACCGGGTAGGTCACGTTCGTTTTTGTCAGCCAGCTCTCCTTCTCGATCCACGGGTTTGGCTCCTCGTGCTGTAAATTGTGCTCAAATACCTGCTTGAACAGACCGTAGTGATAATTGAGACCCACGCCGTCGCCGTTTAATCCAAGCGTTGCAATGGAATCCAGGAAGCATGCTGCCAGACGACCCAGACCGCCGTTTCCGAGAGACGGCTCCGGCTCAACCTCCTCGATCTCTGCCAGGTTCTTGCCGTTCTCCGCCAGAACCTGCTTTACTTCCTCATAAATACCGAGGTTGATCAGGTTGTTGGATAACAGCTTACCGATCAAAAACTCGGCGGAGATATAATAAAGCTTGCGCTTTCCCTCGTTGCTCTCCTTTTCCTTTGCCATGCTCTTTGTCATCTCAAGCAGCGCGTAATAAATCTCTTCGTTGGAGCACTGTGCAATGCCCTTACCGTATCTGTTGTTTACGATTTCCTGTACGTTCATGATATCCTCCTTGTTTTGCGAAGCAAAATCCGAGTCCTTTGACGAGGAGAGGATTTTACTCCTTGTTTTGCGAAGCAAAATGTCTGCTATCCCTGCATAGCATGCGCCCTTGCAGGAGCAGAGGATTTTACTCCTTGTTTTGCATCCCCAATTACTTTTTGTATTTCCCTGCTGTATGAGAACATTATATGCAGACGCCCTCTTTTTTTCTTGTCATATTATCCCAAAAAGTGGTACAATCCTATCATGAATATTTTAGAGTATGAAAACTATCAGGAAAAAATTCCACATGGCAACCCGCTGTTTCCCTATATTACCTACCCTTGCTCGATTCCGCTCGATTTTTCGCGCGTGCCTCTGCACTGGCACGATGAGATGGAAATCATCTATATTAAAAAGGGAACCGGAGCGATCACGATCGATTTCAAATCCTACGTGGTGACCGAGGGAACCATCGCGCTGATCCTGCCGGGCAGGCTGCACGGCATTGAACAGTACATGCAGGAAAGCATGGAATACGAAAATATCATTTTCCATCCGGGCATCCTCATTTCCAAAAAGACGGACACCAGCAATACCGAATTTCTTGCGCCGCTGTTGTCGGGCGCTCTGTCCGTTCCGCTCTTATATCAGCCGGGATCTCCCTGCTATGCGGAGATTGCCGCCTGCATTGATGCCAACGATGAAATCAGCCGGACGAACCCGCCCGGCTATCAGTTCTTTATCAAGAGCCAGCTCTTTATGCTTTTTTACATCTTATTCAACAAATGTCTCTTAAGGGAACCGGCAAAGCGCGACCACAAATCGCTGGAGAAGATGAAGCTGATCTTAAAATATCTGGAGAATCACTATATGGAGCGCATTACGATCGCGGATATCTCGGCGGAGGTCGGGCTGAGCCAGTCGCATTTCATGAAGTATTTCAAGAATACGATGGGCACTTCCTTTATTGAATATCTCAATGAATACCGCCTGACCATGGCTTCCCGCCTGTTGATCTCCTCCGAATCCTCGATTCTTGCCATCGCGGAGGAAGTCGGCTACGAGAATTTGTCGTACTTTAACCGCACTTTCAAGAAAAGATTCGGCATGACGCCCCGGGATTACCGGAAACAATCCACGAAACAGCTGTAAGCCGGGTCCCACAGAGGATTTTCCTTGTTCTAGACCCGTTTTTCCTCATTTTTCCTGTCAAAATGGTGCTTTTTCCATGCAAAACGGGTCCAGAGCGGATATTTTCCTCTGCCAGACCCGTTTTTTGCACAAATCCGGGTCTCACAGTCGCTTTTTCCTCCTGTAGACCCGGATCCGTTTTTCACACGCCACGCCAATACAGACCAGCCTGCCGGTTTGACACGTATTTCTTTTTCCCTATTCTATGTCAAAATCAATGCTTCCCATTCCGCAGTCAAGATCGATCGTTCCGATGGCTCCCGGATTTGTGACATTGTAGCTTCCGCTGAGGCTTGCATAGCTTTCCCCGTTCACAGTGAGATCTCCCATGCCGCAGGACATCTTGTAATTATAATCCTCTTCGTTGCCGAGCATCGTGATGGTACCGTCTCCCATGCCGCAGTGTGCTTTCAGATTTTCTGCAACAATGTCATCCAGATCAAAGGAGCCAATGCCGCAGTCCATCTTCACATCCTTGTAAGTACCTCCACTCAATTCCACGTCACCGGCTCCCAGTTTGACCTCCATGGTTCCTTTCACCGTGAAGTCCTCTCCGGTCAGTTCTCCGGCGCCCACATTCAGGTTCAGTGTTCTGCAGTTCACGCTGCCCGATGCAAAATCCGCATCTGCCGCTCCGATTGCAAAATCCATCGTATCAAACGTCATTCCATCCGGAATCTCAATCACAATTTTCGCACTGGAATTGACCGGAATCTGGTTTTGCAAATTGTACTGTATCTGAAGCGTGTTGTTTTTTTTATCTGCCGTATAGTATTTTTCTTTGCAGTTATAAGTTGTCACCACCAGATTATCTGCATCCGTCCCCTGTTTGACGTAAATTTCCGCCGCATCAATATCCACATCGAGATTCTTTACGCCTGCCGCCTCATAAGTATAGACTGCGCCATCCGTCCAGCCGCTGCCTGTGCCACCGTCGGACCACCGTTCATCCTCCGTGTCCTCATCCGAGGAATAATAGACTCCGTCCGGCCGGATATGCCAGTTGCCTGAATCGAATTCCCCCGCCTGCGCCATTCGTCTGACTGCTCCAAAGCCGCCGCCAAGCAGAGCGGAGATGCCGCCGAGCAATAATCCCATTCCCCCGAGAACTGCCACAATGATCAGACAGATTTTTGAAAATTTTTTCATGCTACCGCACGCTCCTTTCTCTTATTAAACGGCTTTTTGCAAAGCTTCCAGATTCCTTTCAACGCCCATGGCAGAAATCCTCCGAAAATCCATACCACAAGTACCACCGCAAGAATACCGATCGCCAGCACGATGAGTCCTGCTCCCATAAGCCCGATTCCGATTGCAGGATTTCCTGCAAATGCACTTCCGATTCCTGCACCAAAGATCACCACACCGCAGATTAACAGTGCTCCCATGACTGCCACAACCGCTATTGCAATTCCAAACAGCGCCGCCACAACTCCGAGTAATACCGACAGTATAACCAGAAGCATCACCAGCCACACCGGCGAAGTGATGACCAGAAGGGCGATCGCCCAGCCCGGCATTCCCTCCTTCTCCTGCGCAGCATACGCTGCATTCTGTGCCGCACCCTGCGCCGCTCCCTGCGTTGCCGGGTTCCAGCCCGCTCCCGTCACTGCTCCTGCCGGACTTCCCTGCGCCGCTCCCTGCGCTGCCGGGTTCCAGCCTGCTCCTGCCGGACTTCCCTGCGTTGCTCCCTGCGCTGCCGGGTTCCACCCTTCTCCCGTCATTGCTCCCGACGGGCTTCCCTGCGCCGCTCCCTGCGCTGCCGGGTTCCACCCCGCTCCCGACGGGCTTCCCTGCGCCGCTCCCTGCGCACCGGAAGCCACCGCTTCCCCGGCCTGCACGCCCAGATCCTCGATAATGCTGTCCGCCACTTTCTGCGGCGATTCCAGTTCTTCTAATATCTTTGCCTCATTCGCCTCTCCGGCGTCCTCGAAATAACTGCGGTAAAATGCAAGCGCCTCCGTTCTTTCCTCCTGCGAAATCCCGGACAGCAGCACTTCCAGCTGCCTTAAAAATTCATCTTTGTTCATCTTCAAACTCCCTCCTCGGAAAATAACTCTGATATTTTCGAAGAATAGTCATCCCATTCTCTGCGATAATCGTCCAGCTTCTTTTTTCCCTCATCCGTAATCCTGTAGTAGCGCCTGTTGCGGCCTCCGCACTCTCTGTCATACACCATAAGGCATCCATCCTTCTGAAGTCTGCGCAATACCGGATAAAGTGTAGATTCCGAAACATCAATCGCCACTCTCACATCCTGCGTGATCTTATATCCATATGTGCCTTCCTCCTCCTTGGAGACGACCGCCAGAACAATCGCATCCAGCAGGGCTGCACCTGTATTGAACACCATATTACCGGCTCCTTTCCTGTTCTGTCTGATATTACTTATATGTTTATAATATTATTTTGTTATCAATACTATATATCATATAATATAGTATTGTCAATATTATTATTTAAAAAATGATACATTCATTTTCTAAAAGAAGAAAAAAGAATCCCACAAACAGGATTCTCCTATGAATCAAAAAAATCGTACATGCATGTGTAACGGTTACACAACATGTACGATTTATATTTCTTGATTCCGCTTACCTATTTTCATTCACTTCAGCTTTTTCACTGGCTTCTGTCTGCCCTAGGCTTCCCAGTCCGCGCGTTTGATAATCCCCACGCCGATCGGATACGGTCCGGTGTGAACGCCGATCGTTGCGCCGATCTGGTAAATCTCAATCTCATCGATCCCCAGGCGCTCTCTGGCAAGATCCTTTAACATCTCACGGAAATGACAGGCTTCCTCATAATCATAGCCATAGCCGATGGCAAAACTGTATTCGCCCGGCTTTGCGGCGCGTTCGTCCAGATACGCTTTGAGCATCTCGATGACTTTCTGCATGGATTTTTCCCGGTTCCGCGCAATGCCGGAGGCAAAAATCTCGCCCTCCTTCAGCGTGATGAGCGGCTTGATTTTTAATGCACTTCCCGCGATCCCCATCACTTTTCCGATTCTTCCGCCATGCTTTAAGTAATCAATGTTGCCGATCGTAAAGAAGATTCTGCCGCTCTCCCGGATGGCGAGAAGCCGCTCCACCATGCGGTCATACTCCCAGCCAAGGTCACGCAGCCGGCATGCCTCAAGCACATACAAGCCCTGCAGTACCGTGTTGATCTGTGCGTCGATGACTGTGATGCGCGCCTTGGGATATTCCTCTAAAATCATATCTCTGGCGGTCGTCGCCGACTGCATGGAGCCGCTGAACTTCGTCGTGATACAGATACAGATCATCGGAACATCCTGCTTTGCGAGCGGGAGAAACACCTGATAATAATCATCCACCGACGGCATCGACGTCTTCGGAAATACATCCGGGTGATCCACCATTCTCTGATAGAACTCGCGAATATCCAGTTCCACACCTTCTTTCAGATAAGTCTCTCCATCAAAAGATACATAGAAAGGCACCACCAGAATATCGCGCTCTCTTGTGAGCTCTCTTGAAAGGTCTAACGACCCGTCGCTGATAATTTGAATCTTTTCCTGCATAAATCTCCTTCACATCTGTTCTGTCAGAATAAATAAACACCGCGCTCCGTGACACGGATCTCCGGGATTACCGTAAGCGCCATAAAAGAAAGGGTAACAAACGGATCTACATTCTCTGAGATGCCAAGTTCTCTCGTCTCTTTCTGCATAACGGAAAGCCTTTCCGTGACCTCCTCATACCGTCTGTCGCTCATAAGACCCGCGATCGGCAGCGGCAGTACATCGATCACCTTTCCGCCGGACACGATCGCATAGCCGCCCTGCTGCTCCTCCACAGTCCGGATGGCAAGCAGAATGTCATCGTCGTTGTCTCCCGCCACAATCAGATTGTGGGAATCGTGCGCAACGGACGTCGCCACCGCGCCGCCTTTTACGCCAAAGCCCTTGAGCGGCACCACGCCGATCTCTCCGGTCTTCCCGTGGCGTTCCACCACACAGATCTTATTGTAGACTTCATTCGGGACAAAATATCCTTTCTCCGTCGGCACTTCCTCCACCAGATGCGTCGTCACAATCTGGTGCGCATTCATCTGTATCACATCGGTCTTTCCGCTGCATGCAAGCTGAATCCGCTCTCTGGAAAGTTCCCCGACATGAACCGTGTGAAGCAGTTCCTCCGGCACCGGAACCCAGTAATCCTTCTTATAGTCTTCCTCTCCCAGGATCCTGCCGTCCTTCATCACATCGGTCGGACGCACCTCCTCCAGATTATCGAGGAACACAATGTCGGCGTGATATCCGGCTCCGATAGCACCGTATCCCTTGAGACCGTAAAACATTGCCGGCTGATAGCTTCCCATCTTGTATGCCTTTGCCACCGGAACCCCAAGTGCAATCGCCTTGCGGATACAGGTGCTGATGTGTCCTTCCTTGCGGATCTCCTCGATATGCTTATCATCGGTGCAGAACGCACACTGGTCGAGCGCCACATTGGCATCTAAAAGCGTGCGGATTAACGTGTCAAGATTCTTGGCACCGCTCCCCTCACGGATATAGATGTGAAAACCGGCGCGCAGCTTGTCGAGCACTTCCTCGGGGCTTGCACACTCATGATCGTTCTCCACGCCAGCCAGACGATACGCCTGTACCGCCTTGCCTGTAATGCCCGGCGCATGTCCGTCGATGTGCTTCTTTGAAAAAAGTTCCAGCTTATCCGACATCCGGCGCTCGCCCTGGTAGCACTCCACAAAACGCATGGTCTCCCCGAGTCCCAGCACTCTCGCGTCATCCACATACTTCATCATATCGGACGCCAGAAACTCCCCGCATCCGTTTGTCTCCACATCGGTTGCCGGAACAGAGGACGGAATCATGAAGAAAATATGTACCAGCGCCTTGCCCGCACATTTCAGAAAATAATCCATTCCCTTCACGCCGCACACATTGACAATCTCATGCGGATCCGCAACAATGGTCGTCGTTCCCGCCTGCACCAGCACCTTGGACAATTCGCCCGGGGATACCATACTGGATTCGATATGCATATGGGCATCCAAAAATCCCGGCACCAGATATTTTCCGGTACAGTCGATCTCCCGCTCCCCCTCGTAGGAACCGACTCCCACGATCGTGTCGCCGCAGATTGCGACATCCGCTTCCAGGATCTCCTCTGTGAACACGTTCAACACTTTGCCGTGCTTTAATACAATGTCTGCTTTCCGGATTCCGTTCGCACAATCCAGCCGTCTCTTTCTGTCTACCATAGATTCCTTCCTCTCCTCCGTTTACGAAAACAATCCCTTAAAGAAGTCCGCGATCGAGCTGAATACATTTGAGAAAAATGTGCCTACGCTCGAGAGCACGCTGCTGTCTCCTCCGCCGTCCTTAAAGGAATGGTACAGTGACTCCGCATAATTTACAAGGCTGTCAAGATTGATTCCCAGAGATGTAATCTTTAAGAGCAGATCCACGATCTGCTGGCGCTCGGAATCTGACAGTGTCACATTATATTTGCTGCAGGCATCATCAATCGCCTGGTTGATGCTCGCCTCATCTTTCAGATCATTCTGTGCAATGACCGACTTGATGTAAGCGATAAACTCCTCCACTTCCTCATCGGAAAGTCCAGCAATCGACTGCTCTAACTGCCCGGTAACCACGAGCTCATTTAAGGATGCGTCGATGATATCCGCATCGATCGTCTCGCCCGTCATCTCCTGATATGCCTTGAACACGCCGACAAGCGCCGCCGTACCGGAGATCTCCTGCGGTCCCGCAACGATGATATCCGCATCGGTAATGCCCGCCGTTGTCAGTGCATTTTTGTACATGCCGACCGTACAGTAATTGATATTCTTGGTTGAAATATTTAATCCGTTTCCCTTGTCGCGTTTTACGATCACAACGGAAGACCAGGACTTGCTTCCGATCTGTGAGGAACTGATGTAAGAATCCAGATACTGGTGCTCCTCCGCATTCGTTGTGTAGACCACATCATAATTGCCAAGGTTCGCCGGATCAATCCCCATCAGGGAAAGCACGGTATTCTTCTGGGCATCCGTCAGATCCGCTCCCAGTGCAAGATACGGCTTATCATCCGCCTGGATTGTGACGTTATCACTGTTTGCTCCCGTGGTAGCGTCCTCCGCTGCCGAAGCCTGTGACTGATCCTGTGCCTCTGCCGAAGTCTGATCCTGACCTGCCTGATTCTGTGACTCCGCCGAAGTCTGATCCTGACCTGCCTGATCCTGTGACTCCGCCGAAGTCTGATCCTGACTTGTCTGGTCTACGACAACCTCTCCCTCTACATTCGCTGATGTATCCGCCGCGGATGCCGTCACAGGCGCCGATGCAAGCATCACCGCAGCCAGAAATAAACTGGTAACTCTCATTCCATTCTTTTTCATGTGAAATCCTCCTTCCAAAACAAGTCTCTATTTTACTACGAACTTTCCATAAAAACAACCGACGTTTTCCCTCCAGTCGATTTATTTATATAAATTTAAGAAACCTGTCCGGCAAGATTACAATTCAGCAAAAAACTGTCCGGTAAGATTGCAATTCAGCAAGAATCCGTCTGGCAAAATTGCGGTTCCACGAAAATACCGTCCTGCAGGATTACAGTTCCACATGCACGTTCAGCCACGATGTAATATCCGCCATAACCTGATCGCGGTCTGTCTCGTTTAAAATCTCATGACGGTCATTCTCGTACAGGCGGTAGGTAATATCCGAAAGCCCCGCATCTTTGTACATACCGTACACCTTCTTAACGCCCTCGCCCAGATCTCCGACCGGATCGTCCGCACCGGATACAAAAAACAGCGGCAGATTTTTCGGGACCTTTTTTATATTCTCCATCTGATCGTCAAACAATACCGCCTCCATCAGACCCTTGTAACCATTTACGGTAAACAGGAATGTACAGCGCGGATCGGCATAGTATGCCTTGACATTCTCCACATTCTTGGACAGCCAGCTGTTGGCATAATCCTTTCCATATAAATCATAACGCTTGTACGGCTTGCTGTAGGAGAGGCTCTGCATCAGGCGGCTTCTGTAATGCCATCCGCGGAAAAGCGCGATCGTCCGGCATAAAAACAGTCCAAACTTCATCGTGCTATCCGGCATTGCCCCGGTTCCCATGATGACGGCGCCAGCCACTCCCTCCGGGTGAATGCACAGGTATTTGCGCAGCATGTAAGATCCCATGCTGTGTCCCATCATAAAATACGGCACGCCGGGATTCTCTGCCTGGATCGTTGTGCGCAGCGTGTGCATATCCTCCACGAGCGTATCACTCGGATTCGGCTCCGCAAAATATCCCCAGTCCTCCTCGGATGTAACCGACGCGCCATGTCCCAGATGATCATGTCCGACCACAAGGAACCCCTGGTCGTTTAAATATTCCGCGAACGGCTTATAGCGTTCAATATACTCCACCATACCGTGCGTGATCTGTAAGACTGCCCGGTACTCCCCGCTCTCCGGCATCCACTTTACCGCGTGAATCGTTGTCTTTCCGTCCTTTGATAAAAAACTGAACTGTTCTTCTTTTGTCATAGCATTGTTCCCTCACTTTTTATTATTTATACTCTCTGATTTCTACTCTCTGCTCTGTATCCTTTGCAGCAAAACCGGCATCATCCGGCTTCCCCTGCCGACTGCAGGATGCTCTTGCAGACATTCTCCAGCTCATCCGCGCTGCTCTTCTGCTCTGCCAGTTCCTCCCTCATACCGGATACGTATTTAAGGAATGCCTCTCTGGCACGCACATTTTCGTCCGCCGACTGCTGCAGCACATCCGCTCTCGCGACCGCCGCATCCTGGATCAGTTCCCTCAGCCCGATCTGTCCGGTCTCATAAGCCGCCATATTCTGCGCACAGTCGCGGTAAAGCTTTCCCATGGAAATATTATTCTCCTTGAGCAGCTCATTTAAGTGGTGTACCTGCTCCTCCAGAGACGCGATCCGTTCTTCCGCCTCCCCAAGCTGTTCTTTTAACGCCAGCGCCTCCTGCTCATAATCGTCCGCATACGCGCGCACCTGCTCTGCCGCCGTCACAAACCGGGTTCCGCTCTCCCCCATTCTGCCGGCTTCGATCGCGGAATTGAGCGCCAGCACACCCATCGTTTTCGACAGCTCCGTCATCCGTTCTACCCGCTCGCCAAGTGCCGAGCGCATCTCGCGAAGCGTCTGCGGTGCCTCCGAGATATGCTTCATCGGCGTCGTAAAGTGCTTGTTGTTCTCCACAATCTCGACGACCTTTTCATTCTGCCCTTTCACCTGCTCCATAAAAACGCTGTGGTTGGCGTCGAACGTCGCGATTCCGTTATTCATTGTGATCAACGTATTGTGAAGTTCTCCCGCCGCCTGCGCGCCGTTCTCCGACAGCTCCCCGTTCTGCTGCATCTGCTGTTCGATCTCTTCGATCTCTTTTTCCATCTGTGCACGCGAGGCTGTCATGCGCGCAAACTGTTCCTCCGCGGTATCTTTCTGTCCTGCGATCTTATGGAGCAGATCCCGCTCGCGCATCTCCGTCTCCTTTAATGCCGCAAGTTCCTCTTCTAATAAAGCCTTTTCTCTCTTTCCACTAAACATAGCTACTCCTTCTGTCCACCCGCCGCGTTCTATTTATAGTTGCGAATGATGAGCTGAACACTCTCCATTCCCTGATATACATTGATTTCCGGATAGTAAATCACCGACATCCGGATGGCATTCGCTCTTCCGCGAAGCGCCGCGTCCACCTCCGTCTGCCCGTATTTTTCGCTGTAATACTGCTTCCATGCCTCCACATCCCCGAAATAGACCGCAGAGACATGTTCTCCCGCCGCCGTCATAAGGGACAGCTTCAGCACATTCTGATTCCTGCCCACCACTGACGCCCGCAGCAGCGCAAGCTCCCTGTCCGCGAACTGTGGCTTGCTGTTGCCGTTTCCAAACGGCTCTAAGCGCTCCAGCTCCCGGATCAGACCGATCGTAGGATATGCGGCAGGCATTGCCATATCTATCTTTATCTTAGGTATAAAATCTTCTTCTGTCAATTCACAGCAGGCATTTATTTTGTCGCGGAATACCGCCACATCCTCGCACAGCGACAGCCCCGCCGCCATCGGATGTCCGCCGAATTTGGAAAAACATTCCCGGCACTTGCACATCTCGTCATACATCGAGTACGCTTCCGTGGATCTGCCGGACCCCTTCACCCCTTCCTCACCGTCCGTCAGAACGAACACCGGCTTGTGGTAGGACTCCCGGATTCTCCCCGCAATGATCCCCGCCAGGCTTTCATGCACACCGGGCAGATAGATCACCAGCACCTTCTCGCCCGCAGCACCCTCGTCCACAATCTGTTTTGCCAGTTCCACGCCGTCCGCCGTCATGCTTTTGCGCTGCGCGTTCAACTCCACGAGTTCTTTTGCAATTTTCCCTGCATCAGTCTCATTTTTTTGCAAGAAAAGATTCAGTGCGATTTTGGCTGTCTCCAACCGCCCACTGGCGTTGACGCAGGGGCCAAGCACAAATCCGATGTGGTATGATGTGATCTGTTCCGGCGTCAGCTGATTCTGCAAAATCAAGGCGCGCATGCCGGGGTTCGCCGTCCGGTGCAGCCGCTTTAGTCCCTCCCGGACCAGAATCCGGTTCTCATCTGTCAGTTCCATGACATCGCCCACCGTCGCAAACGCCACAAATTCCAGAAACGTGAATGCCTCCTCCGCGTCAATGTGAAACGCCTCATAGAGAAGCTGTATGATCTTCCACGCCACCGTCGCCCCACAGAGCCCTTTGTACGGATAGGAACACTCCTGCTGCTTCGGGTTGACAATGGCATCCGCCGCGCTCCGCAGATACCGCCGCACCCCTTGCTCCTCCACATAGGGTATCTCATGGTGATCCGTCACCAGAACCGTCATCCCAAGCTCTTTTGCATGCGCAATCTCATTGATGGCCGCAATACCGTTGTCGCAGGTGATGATCGTGTCCATCCCCTCCTCATACGCCGCATCGATCAGATGCTCGTTGATGCCGTAGCCGTCACGCATGCGGTCGGGAATCGCGCAGGACACACTGCCGCCGCATCGTGTGATCCCCTGATACAGGATATAGGTAGACATCACGCCATCGATGTCATAATCTCCAATGATCCGGATCTGTCTTCCCTGCCTTATCTTTTCAGCCAGGATACGGATCAGCTTCTCTGACTCATAAAGCAGATGCGGATCGTACAAATCCCTGCATGTGCCGTTCAGATATTTATCAATCGCCGCATCACCGATCACCTCGCGGTTGCGGATCAGCCGCGCTGTCACGGGACTGATGCCAAACCGTTCTGCAATCGCCTGAAAATCGGCGCCTTTTTTTATTTCATACCACTTTTCCATCTTCACTCATGCCTGTTCTATCGTATTCTGCCGGTCGCCTTCGTATTCTACGGAAAGAAGCGCCAACCCCAGCGCAGGTGCCGTGTAGCCCGCCGCCTGTCTGTCCCTCCTGGCAAGCACGTCCGTCATACTCCCCGGCTCTCTTCTGCCGTCTCCCACCTCAATCAGTGTCCCCGTCAGAATCCGCACCATATTCTGCAAAAAACCGTTCCCCGTGAAAAAAAGATCTATCTCCGATTCGTGTTCCTCCACACGAATCTCATAAATCGTCCGCACCGTCGACTTTTTCATTCTTGTGTTGCCGCAGAACGACTTAAAATCATGCTCCCCCAGAAGAAGTCCCGCCGCTTCCCGCATCCTTCCCGCATCAAGCGGAATCCGATAATCATACACATACCTGCGCGCAAAGACATCTGGCACCGCGCCCGTATGAATCCGGTAGTGGTAGGTTTTGCGCACTGCCTGATAGCGGCTGTGAAACCTCTCGTCCACCTCTGTCAGGCTGCTTACGGCAATATCCTCCGGAAGGTAGCGGTTCAATCCTTCCAGCAGCTCCCCCGTATCCTGCGGCTGCTTAAGATGAAAATTGGCAACCTGCCCGATGGCATGCACTCCTGCATCGGTTCTCCCTGAACCTATGACATCCACCTGCTGTCCCGTCATCCGTGTCAGAACGGTCTCAAGCTTGCCCTGGATCGTCGCATCCGTCGCATGCTGGCTCTGCCATCCGCTGTAACGCGTGCCGTCATACTGTATTGTTATCCTGTAATTCGCCATAAAATTCTCCAAAAAAAGTCCCCAGTTTGTAACTTATTCTATCACAAACCGGGGAAAAAACCAACCTCTAAACCAGCTCCGCAATGCGCGTAACCGCGACATAAATCTCGGAAATACGGTACCAGGTCCGAAAGTCGATCACGCCCGTGACCGGAAGTCCGAAGATACTCTGGAAACGCTCCACCGCCTCCCTGGTTGCCGGACCGTAGATTCCGTCCGGCGTAATCGTCGGAATTGCCGGGTAGGAACGTGAGATGCGCGCCAGCTGTTCCTGAATCTGCCATACCTTTTCTCCCGTCGATCCGACCGACAGATCGACTCTCGGCCAGGACGCCGGGATACCCGATACCTCCTCCGCCGTGTTGATGAACATGTTATTGCCGTAATAATAGCGCAGAATCTCAATCGTCTCATAATTCTGGTCGCCGAGGTACTTGCTGCCCCACTGGCTCAGCCAGTTGCTGCAGGTCACGCGCTGCCCGTCGCAATACTGCGTTAAGATCGGCTGTCTGACATTCGGTCTGGAGAGATAGTTCTGGAACATCTCATCCACCACATCCGAGATACTCTGGTAAATGTTGCGCCCGTACATGAATTTCTGGTCGTATGCCGTGGAAGACGTGATCGTGAAGCTGTAGCCTTTGTTGCGGTACCACTCCGTGTATACACGGTTTAACGTAAACGACATGATGGCAAGAACATTCGCCCGGATCGTCGCGTCCGGCCAGGTCGAGTAGATCTCGCTGGAGGCAACGTTTTTGATGTAATCCCGGTAACGGATATAGTAGTCTCTGGCTGTCGGATCACTCGGAGCGCCGTCATGTACAATCACATATTCCGGGATCACCACACGGCTTAAAACGATCTCTCCGGTTTCCGTGACGGGTTTGATCTCGGCTTCCGCGATCTTGGGCGGATATTCCGCAAAAAGGGTATGTGCCGGAATGACGATGTTATCGGTCAGGCTTTCGGTGGCTTCCTCCGCGTCCATCCGGATTTCCTGCAGCGACAGCTGACCCGAAAAGACCTCAATGCCGGAGATATTGATCGGACGATATCCTTTTGCAGTGACCTGAATGGTATACTCCGCGTAAGGCTGCACCTCGCTCGGCTGCATTGACAGTTCAAGCGGAGGCGTATCAAGCGTAAGTGTTTCGGACATTCCGGAAGCATCCGTGTTCACCTCCTCGACCGTGCTGTCGGGATCTCCGGAATAGGAGATCGATATTTTCGCATCATCGATCGGTGTGCTGGTTCCCCGCTCGATGACCTGCATCCTGAGATCTCCGCGATCCACATTCTCGTTCTGTGCGTATCTGATATCTGGCATAAAAACCTCATCGATTCTTTTCGTATTATCATATGCCGGTGCCAAGTGAAATGTGCGCATCCGCCCTGCCGAATCCGGCAGTAAAAAACGGGCTTCCACTTTGAGCAGACAACCACTTTTTGAGTAAGAAGTCCTCCGCCAAGAAGATCATGCCTATCGATTTCTGAGGGAATGCATCTGGAACATTCGTTTAAAAAAATGCGTGCATTTCTTCCTGCCGGATCTTTGCATCGGATTCCGTGTCTCTTCCACGTTTTGACAATCCACGGAATGTGTCCGACAAACCGCAGACAATGGGCGGACTTTCTGGTGTCCCTTATGGCACCTCTTCACAGACAATATAAAACCGCGCGAACCGAACTCGCCGGCATCTGCTATTGAAAATAGGGCAGATGCTGCCTCAGACAGCGGCTTCGCGCGGTTATGTTATGTTCGACATAAAGGTTGCATTTATGCCACCTGTTGTCTGGTGCCAATAAGGGACACACACAAAAGTCCTACAAATGGTCTCCGGGATGCGGACATGACCCGCGGAGTGCTCCAAACTTGGAAAAACACGGATCATCGAAGATGCAAACATTCGACGGGTTAGAAATGCCACATTCTTTGATCCGAATTTCCAGATACATTCCCTCAGAAATCGAAGGACATGGTCTTTTCCGCATATTCCCTCGCACGTCAAAAAGGGATTGTCTGCTCAAAGCGGCAATCCCTTTTTTCCATCCGTTATATGTTAAGATACGCGCGTCTCATCCGCACCTTCCACAGATCTTCTGCTTTATTCTACGGTAACAACCTTCGCCAGATTTCTTGGCTTATCTACATCGAATCCCTTATCGGAGGACACATAGTAAGCGAGAAGCTGCAATGCCACCGATGCCGGCAGCACCATGAACTCATCCTGCATATCCGGCAGCGTGAAAATCTCGTACTCCTTCGCCAAGTCTCCCGCAATGCTTTCCTTGATAAAAACGACAACGTCCGCTCCTCTGGACTTTACCTCCTTGATGTTGGAAAGCTCCTTGGACATCAGTTTTTCCTGCGTCACCGTTGCCACCACCGGCGTATCCTGTGTAATTAACGCGATCGGGCCGTGCTTTAATTCTCCGGATGCGTACGCCTCCGAGTGGATGTAGGATACCTCCTTTAACTTCAGCGATCCCTCCAGAAGAATCGAGTAATCCAGCCCTCTTCCGATCATGAATAAATCCTTGGCACCGAGCACCTTTTTGGCAACTACGTGAATGTCCCTACGGCGCTCCAGCACCTTCTTCATGACCTCCGGTGTGCGCTGCAGCTCCCGCACAAAGCTCTGGGTCTGCGCGTCGTCGAACACACCTCTGCTGTGCGCCATACGCGCCACGATCAGATAAAATACCGCAAGCTGTGTCGTGTACGCCTTGGTACTTGCCACCGCGATCTCCGGTCCCGCATTGGTGTAGAGCACGTAGTCGCTCTCTCTTGCAATGGAGGAACCCTTGACGTTGATGATCGCAAGACACTTTGCCCCGCGGTTCTTCGCATACTTCACTGCCTCTAACGTATCGATCGTCTCACCGGACTGCGACACGGCAATCACAAGCGTCTTGTCATCGATGACCGGATCCGAATACATGAACTCGGAAGCCATCTGCACCTCAATGTGCATATGAAGAATGGACTTGACGAGCGTCTGTGCCACCAGTCCCGCGTGCATCGCTGTTCCGCACGCTACGATGCAGATATGCTCGCACTCCGTAAAAAGGGTGTCCGGCACGCCGTCCGCTGTAAAATCCGGCATACCTCCGACAATACGGTTCTTGATGGTATTCTCGATGGCTTCCGGCTGCTCCATAATCTCTTTTTCCATATAGAACGGATAGCCGTTCTTTCCGGCGCTGTTTAATTCCCAGTCGACGGTCAGATACTTCGGCAGCACCTCATTGCCGTCAAAATCCGTCAGCGTCAGTTTGTCAGCGGAGAGCTTTAAGATATGATACTCCGGCACGACAAAATAACGGTTTGTAAAACGGCAGAGCGCCGTCAGATCACTGGCAAGCATTGCGCCTTCCTTACAGATCGTCGCCACGATCGGGCTGACATTGCGCGTTGAATAGATCACATCCTTCTGATCTTCAAATAAAATGACAAGCGCAAATGTTCCTTTCAGCTTGGAGACGGTCTTCTTGATCGCTTCCTCCGGATTTCCCTCGTAGAACCGGTTTAAAAGCGCTGCCACCACCTCGCTGTCCGTCTCGGACTTCAGTGTATCCGCCAGATCGTAATCCGCAATCAGTTCCCTGTAATTCTCAATGATGCCGTTGTGTACGAGTGTGACTTTTCCCACCTGATGCGGGTGTGCATTGCAGTCGTTCACACCGCCGTGCGTTGCCCATCTCGTATGACCGATTCCGCACTGTGACACCACTTTTTCCGACGCGCAGATCGCCCGCAGATCACTGACTCTTCCGGCACATTTGCGGACTTCTGTTTTCCCGCTCTCTTCATCGCGCAGGGCGATGCCGGCGCTGTCGTACCCGCGGTACTCCAACAGTTCCAGTGCATCCAAAAGGACTTCTCTCACGTCCTCACTTCCTGTATAACCTATAATTCCACACATATGATTTCCCCATTTCTATTACAATCTGTATATAACAATATTTTTATTCAGGTCTCTTCTGTTTCTATTCCATCAAACATCGTATTTGTTTTGCAGTCACCCGCATATTTGCCGATGTGTCTCGCACTGGAACGGTGCGGAAAGGCATCCGCCGAATTTTCGATCACCTTTCTCCTCGTTAACCTGCCAGGGCAGGTGCATGGCGCTTAGGGAATCTCTGTGGATTACGGTACAGATCAGATTGCGTATCTGAACATATAACGTTCCCCTTATGCAGTTATCAAGGTTCAACGTGTTTACTATACTATGATACGTGAAAAAAGTCCAGAGGGGATTCTGTTTTCCCGCCGGGTATGCTATACTTAGCTCATACAACAGCGAAAGAAGGAACCTCATTCATGCTCCTGAAAAATCAAAAAGAAGACACCACCGACTACACCAAAGACTGGCCCGCGCGCTACTACGACATTCCCACCGGCGCGCTGCGGCGTGAACACCTCGAGCGCGCAAAATCCGAGGGCTTTGCCGTTTCCACAGACCCTTACCGGGAAATGCTCTGCGAACGGCGCTTTTTTTCAGAAAATAAAGACGGTAGCGTGGACAGCTTTTTCCGCGCCTGGATCATGATTAAGGCTTCCGCAGCCGCAGGCGTCTCTTTTTTCCAGAAAAAGCGTCAGAAAAAGGAGCTGCTCGCATACATGAATGATCTGTGTCTCTCCCCGGAACATCCACTTCCGGAATCCGCGGATGCGGTTCTCATCGAGGAGTGGCAGGATTTCGCGCGGGGACTCATTTCCTCCTGCACCGGAAGCAAAGCCTACTGTTCAACGCTCTTTGGTTTTGTGCCGATCAAGGACGCCAAGGTGGCGGAAAAGCTCGCCGCAGAGATTCTTCTGGTAACCAGGGATTACCCGGCTCTCTTTGATCTGGCGGACGAGTTTGCCCCGTTCCGCAAAGTCATGACCGATACCTTCTGCCAGATGATCGAGAACGGCGAGACCTATCTGCAGACATAAAAAACAGCCGCACAGAATGTTTTACACACTCTGCGCGGCTGTTTTCTGCTTATGCTTTCCTGTATTCTATTTCATATAATTTTTCACATCTTCCGGTCCGACCTTGGAATATGGAAGTCTGATGTATTTTCCGTTCTCCAGATTGAGGTCGTCTAACGTATCCCCCACGGAGAGCGTGTAGGCAAGATCGAGCATTGCCTGCGCCTGCCCTTCCTTGTCGTTGTAGACGGTTCCCACCATCTCGCCGGATGCCACGGCTGCAAGTCCCACATCGGTTCCGTCAATTCCGACCACCACCGGCCAGTCCGACCGCTTCAGATGCGATGCTTTCAGCGCATCGATAGCTCCGAGCGCCATATCGTCATTGTTGGCGATCACAAGCTCGATCTCCCCGTCATATTCCGCAAGCATCTGCGCCATCTTGGTCTGCGCCTGCGCCCGGTTCCAGTTTGCAATCCCGTACGCGAGCTTTTCCACCTCCACACCGTTGTCTATGATCGTGGAGACCGCATACTCCGTGCGCACGATCGCATCCTGATGCCCGGCCTCTCCCTCCAGCACCACATACTGGAAGACGCCGTCGCCGTTTTTATCCGCGTCCGGATTCTCCCTGAACGCATCCGCCGCAATCTCCCCCTGCATGATTCCGGACTCAAACGCTTTCGCCCCGACATAATAGACCCTGTCCCAGCGCTCCAGATCCTCCTCCACCAGTTCCCTGTTGAAAAAAATCACCGGCACATCATTCTTTTCCGCCATATCGATGATCGTTGTCGGCTCTGTGCGGTCGACCAGATTCACACAGATCACATTGCAGCCGGCATCTAACATTTCCTCCACCTGACTGTTCTGCGTCGACTGGCTTCCCGCTGCATTATAGACTTCCGCATTGATGGCAATGCCCGTCTGTGCTTCCTGCTCTGCCGCATATTCGTTGAAATCCGTCATCATCTGCGATACAAACGTGTCGTACTGATCGTATACGGTGACGCCGATCTTAATGCTTGTCACTTTCTGCACCTGACCGTCTGTCCCGCAGCCCGCCATGCTTCCCAGTGACACCAGCGCCCCAAGCCCGGCCGCCATTCCTCTTAGCATCCTCTGTGACATAACACCCTTCCTCACTTCTCCTGTTTCTCTCTGCTACTGCACAATCGGGAACAGCACTTTCTGGATATCCGCATCATACAGACGTTCCCGGTCGACCACCAGATAATTGACCTTGCTGCTTCTCGTGGCATCCATGTGATAAATCAGCTGCTTTGCGATTGCCTCCATGCTCTGATACCCCATATTGAATTCGTTGGGAACCACGAGCGTCTGTATCCAGCCCTTGTCCAGGTAGTATACATTTTTCTCGGAACCGCCCACGCCGTACAGCGAGCACCGGTCAAGTCTCCAGCCCAGCTCATCCCCGGAAAAAAAATCCACCATCATCTCCGTCTCGTCATTGCCGAGCGCAATCAGAATGTCCACCGGTTTTTTCTGCTCTAACGTATAGAACGCGTCCTTGATACTCTCTGCCTTTCCTTCCAGGCTCCACTCGACGACTGCACCGCCCTCGCGCAGTCCCTGCGATACCCCCGCATAACGCTGCCGCATGGAGCGCTGGCTTTGGCTGCCCGCAAGAATTCCCACACGCTTGCCGGCGAGATCATCCCCGAAATCCGACTGCACCGCCTGTGCCAGCGCAGCTCCCATCTCCTCGTTATCCGGCGCCACCAGCGCGTAGACCCCTTCCGGGTCAATATCCGTCTCCAGCAGAAGCACCGCCGTCTGACCGGAGAGATCCTCCAGTTCCTGTCCGGCGTGATCCGTATTCATCTGCAGGATAATGCCGTCGGCTCCGTTTGTGACCTGCTTTTTGACCACATCCATCTCTTCCCTTGCGGTGGAAAAGCTCCCCGTCGACACAAAGCTCAAACTGATGTTGTAATCCCTCGCCGCCTGCTCCAGCCCCTGTCTGAGGGACGTCCAGCGGTCGCTGTTGCTGTTCTCGACAACCACGGAGACGCGGTAGGACGTCTCCTGCTTACCGACGTTTAGCATATTGTAAAACGCCCAGATAATCACCGCCACCAGCGTCAGGATCAACATGCCAAAATAAAGTCTATTTTTCTTCATCCTGCCGTTCCCCCTTCAGCTGTTTTAGTCTTCCTCCCTCCAGAGATTCCATGTTTTCCACGGAATATGCAATGTAAGGAAGATGAATCCGCACGGTCGTTCCCTCATCGAGGCAGCTCTCAATCTCCAGACCGTACGGCTCCCCGAAGCGGAGTCTGATCCGGTTATGTACATTGATGAGCCCCACGCCGGAACCGTGCTTGCGCACTCTGTTGTTCTCCGTCAAGAGCGCATCTACCATCTCGTCCGGCATACCAAGTCCGTTGTCACGCACTTCGACATAGACATCGTCTCCCTTCCGGTATCCCACAACCGCAATCTCACCGTCGCCGTCCATGGACTCCATGCCGTAATAGATTGCGTTCTCGAGTAACGGCTGGATCACGAGTTTTACCGTACAGCAGCTTAAAATGTCATCCTCCACCTGAAATTCCACGGTGAATTTATTCTTATAGCGGATCTTCTGGATGTTCATATAATTTCTGGCGTGCTTTAATTCATCCTCCATGGAGATGATCGTCTTTCCGCGGCTTAAGGAAATGCGGAACAGGCTGGCAAGCTGCGTCACCATAAACACCGCGTCCTCGTACCGCTCGCCCTCGATCATCCAGACGATGGAGTCCAGCGTATTATACAAAAAGTGCGGGTTGATCTGCGACTGTAAGGCGTCCAGCTCGCTCTTCCGCTTTTCTTCCTGCTCCACCAGGATATCATGCATGAGTTCCTGGATCTGCGCCACCGTAGAGCGCAGCGTCTTCCCGAGATGTTCCACCTCAAGCGAGCCGCCCACATAGATATCCGGGTTCATATTTCCCGCTTCCCAGTCCTTCACCGAATCGTTCAGACGTTTTAGCGGCTTTGCGATATTCGCAGAGACAAGCTGGTTTAAAAGAATAATCATCAGCATGGACAGCGACATCAGAAGAATCACGAACATCCGCATCCCTGAGATTCCCATATCAAAGGAACTCATCGGAACGACGCTCACAATCTTCCAGCCAGTGTAACTGATGGTCTTGACCGTGACAATACGCTTTTCCCCATCAAATTCCTCCTTGTGGCTGCCGTCCTCGTAAGATGCCGCCACAAGATTGTTCTCCGAGAACAGATCCGTGTAGATCAGCTTCTGCTTCGGGTGGTAGATCAGCTCCCCGCTGCCGTCCATCAGATAGACATACTCCGACGCATTGTCCGTGTTTGCCTTCGTCAGGAGCTGCTCGATACTGCTGTAATTCATATCCACAAGAAGCACGCCGAGCGTCGGATTTCCGCCGTTTGTCAGCTCGACCGCCTGGCTTAGCGATACGACCCAGTAATAGCGGTAACTCGGATCGTCAAACAGGTTCTGTACGTGCGGCGTGGAAAAATGCACGTTCTCCATCTGTCCCGTCGCCTCCGTAAACCATTCCTGATCCACGATGTCGAGATTGTTCTTCTCCGTGGCAACCGGCGCTGCCGCAACCAGTCTTCCGTCGTTGGTATAGCAGGCGATGCTGATCAGATTATCCTTGTTCGCCTCGTAAAGAAGGTTCATCTCCTCATCGAGGGAGTCCGTCGCCAGATCCTTGTCCTTAATGACGCTGTAGTACATGGCGTCGGAAATACGCCGCATGTTGCGCAGATAGCTCTCCAGATTGATTGCCGTCTGGTTCAGCAGCTGCTCCGCGCTCTGCGTCGTCATATCTTCCATTTTATTGACAAAACGGTTGTACAGGGAAATCCCCAGAATGCCCATACTGATGACCGATACTATCGTAAAGGACAATGCAATCGTCATCTGAATGGACTGCGGCTTGATGTGTTTTCCCAGAAAGGAAGCGATCTTCTGCCGCCACTGTTTTACTTTTTCTCTCATCCTCTTTGCACCCTATGCGTCCTATGCATCCTGCGCGGCTTCCATCCGGCTCGTCTTATACTTGGACGGCGACATGCCGAACTGCTTTTTGAATACATAGCTGAAATAGTTCGGATCGGTATATCCGACTTTCTCCGCAATCACGTAAGTCTTCTCGTTCTGTGTCAGAAGCAGCTCCACCGCCTCCTCCATCCGGTAATCCGTCAGATAGTTGATGAACGTCTTCCCGGTCTCTTTTTTGAACACCGTGGAAAAATAGGCGGCGCTCACATTGAGGTATCCGCAGATCGTCTCGATTCCAAGATCGGTGTCCGCATAATGCTCCTTCACATAGTCGATCGCCTTCGACACAAAGGACTTCGTCGTATCCTGGCGTTCGCTCTGCACCTGTTTCTGCAGTTTCAGACAGTTCTCACACAGCCATTCCCGCAGCGCATCCGTCGACTCCAGCTGCATGGCGCGTGTATACACATCCCCGTTGCCGCCGAACACGTCCTCCAGGTTGATCTGGTTGTTCGCCCCAAAGCGCGACAGTTCCGTAATCAGCTCCATAATGAGAATCCGGTACCGCTGCAGCGACATCTTGCTGCCCGCAAGCTTCTCCGCAAATTCCGCAATCGCATCCAAAAGTGGCTGTTCCTCTCCCACCTTGACCTTTTTGATGATCTTCTGGATAAAAGGCTCCTCCCACGGCAGATCGGCATTCTCCTGCGGGTCGATCTCTGCAATATTGATGGCTCTGGTATTACCGTAGAGCACACGGTAGGACACCGCATTCTTCGCGCCGAGGTAGGACATCTGCAGTTCTTCCGGGCCGCTGCACACATGCCCGATTCCCGCTGTGATCTTCGCTTTGCAGACACGCTTCGCCATCTTGCAGATCTTATCCATGCAGTCGGTAAAACGCGTGATCGCATCCTCTGTCAGCAGCTGGGTAATCACAATGCTGTCCCCCAGATAGGTCACAATCTTGCTGTCGTATTCAGAGGCCGCCAGCTGCTCCTCCGCCAGCTTTTTCACGGAGACCGCCAGCAGGAAAGGATCGATCGGAAGCGCCCCCTCCATCGGGTTGGTCGTGCTGATATGCAGCACGGTCACCACAAAATAGGGTCCCTTTAGCGTGAGGCTGCAGTTTTTTGCATATTCCTCAATGGAATCCTCCGGAATCCGTCCGTCGATGAGCGACGTCAGGAAGTTCTCCTGCAGCATCGGAAGACTCTCCAGATAATATTCCCGAAGCTTGTCAATATTGCGCTTTTCGTCCAGTTCCTTGTCCAGATTGTTCTTAATCCGTTCAAAAACCTCGCGCAGTTCGTTGGCATTGATCGGCTTTAAAATGTATTCTTCCGCCTCGATCTTGATCGCTTCCCTGGCATACTCAAATTCATCAAAACCGGAGAAAATAATGACCTTGATCTTCTGGTACTGCTCCTTTAACTTCCGGCAGAGCGTAAGACCATCCATATAGGGCATCTTAATATCCGTCATGACCACATCCACGGAAAGCTCCTCCGCCATCTCAAGCGCTTCCACACCGTTTCTTGCATAGCCCGCAATGCGAAAGCCCATGCCTTCCCAGTCCAGCTTTTTCATGATGACCTGGAAGACCTCTTCCTCGTCATCCACCAGCAAAACGGAATACAAACTCATATTCTCCCGCTCCTTTTCACTCGCACTCATCCATTCAACCTCCGTACTGATCCTCCATCCGCTTCCAGAGAATGCCGAGAATCACCGTACAGATTATGATCTCCGCCACTGCCACATAGACATTCACAAACACCAGAATCGCCATCAAAAAGGTAGCCGCACCGAAGAACAGCATCAGCTTTCCTCCCGCCTTGCAGTACGCTTCCTCGTCCTTCACCGGCGGCTTATGTTTCCCGCGGATTGCCTGGCTGTCGTGTAAAACGATCAGCCGGATCGCATAATATACACAGATCACAAGTAAAAGCAGCGGAATCCCCGCCTGCTCAATAATCGCATCAACCGTCACCTTAAAAATCCTCCTGTACTCTCAAATCTAAAATAGCGGCTGGTTCTAATGTCCCAGCCGCTATTCATTATAATATACTTTTTACTTTCTTGCTATATACTTTCTGATATCCAGAGAGATCGCGATGAAGATAACAACACCGATTGCAATGTACTGTGCGTTTGCATTCATACCCAGGTACTGGAGAGCTACCTTTAACAGCTCGAATACGGCAACACCGATAATTGCGGATGATACTTTACCACGACCACCTGTTACAGATACACCACCGATCGTACAAGCTGCGATTGCTTCCATCTCGTAACCATATCCGGTCTGGACGGATGCACCGCCGGCTTTTGCACCGAGCATGAAACCTGCAAGACCATACATAGCTGCTGCTTTCATGTAGATCAAGATCAATGTCTTCTTTACCGGAACACCGGCAACCTCTGCTGCCTGTGGGTTACCACCGATTGCATACATGTACTTGCCGTGACGGGTCATGTTGAAAATGAACCATGTGATCACCGCCACAATAATTGCTATCCAGATCAGGTAGTTGATACCGAGGAACTTACCGTTAGATACGTTCGTGTACTGCTCTACATAGCCGCCGAGCGGTGTTGCATTGGTTACGATAAGTCCGATACCATAGACGATCTCCATCATTGCCAGCGTGGCGATGAAAGGCGGAACGTTTAAGTAAGCGATGAAAAATCCGGTAACCGTACCGAATGCCGCACATACCAGCATGGCAATCAGTGCTACGACGAATACGTTGAGCGGCTGCATATCCGGGAAGAATTTTCCGGAATAGTCCATACGCTGTAACAGCATACCGGAGATACATGCACCGAAACCGATCATACGTCCTGCGGAAAGATCACATCCTGCTGTGATAACACAGCCTGCGATACCAAGTGCAATGACGAGTCGTGAACTCATATTCATCAGAATATTCATGAAGTTGTTCTTTGTGAAGAAGTTATCGGATGTGAATCCGGTATAGATTACCAGGATGAACATGACGATGATAACTCCGTTGTTGATTAAGAAATCTTTTACTTTCTGTTGATTTGTCTTTGTCATTTTCGTCTCCTCCTATCTCATCAGAATCTCGTTGCAAAGTTCATAACCATTGCCTGTGTCATCTCTTCCGGCTGGTCGATCTCGCCGGTAATCTTACCGTTACACATAACACAGATGCGGTCTGCCATACCAAGCAGCTCAGACATTTCTGATGAAATCATGATGATTGCCTTACCCTGTGCCGCCAGTTCATTCATGATCTCGTAGATCTCATGCTTTGCACCGACATCGATACCTCTTGTCGGCTCATCCATGATCAGCACATCCGGATCATTGGCAAGCCATCTGGAAATAATAACCTTCTGCTGGTTACCACCGGATAAGTTTGAAATGTGCTCGTTCATGCTCGGTGTCTTGATGGACAGCTTCTTGATGCTGTCATCCACAACTTTGTTCATCTTCTTATGATCCAGCACGAATCCTGCTTTCAGGTACTTGTTATAGATGGAGACGCCAACGTTGTCCTTGATGGACAGACATCCGAAGATACCGTTGCCGCGGCGATCCTCTGTGATGAGTCCGATTCCTGCGTTCATCGCATCGATCGGATGCTTGATCTTTAACTTCTTGCCATGCATGTAGATCTCACCGGATGCGATACCGCGGATACCGAAGATACCTTCCATCAGCTCTGTTCTCTGGGCTCCGACGAGTCCGCCAAAGCCTAAGATCTCGCCCTTGCGGAGCGTAAAGCTGACATTCTGGAACGAATTTGCATGGATCGAGCAGAGGTTCTTGACCTCCATGATGACCTCACCCGGTGTATTCTCCTTCGCCGGATATACGTTTGTGAGCTCACGTCCTACCATCTTTGCGATGATCTGATCGGTCGTCAGCTCTGCCGCCGGCCAGGTTCCTACATAGGTACCGTCCCGCATGATCGTGATGTCGTCCGCGATACGCTTGATCTCATCCATCTTGTGGGATATGTATACCATTGCAACACCCTTGTCACGAAGGTCATTCATGATACGGAAGAGTGCTTCTACCTCGTTATCGGAAAGAGAGGAGGTAGGCTCATCAAAGATTACGACCTTCGCCTGCTGGGATACCGCCTTTGCGATCTCCACAGACTGCATCTGTCCGATGGAAAGTGTGCCGAGCTGTGCCTTCGGATCGAAATCCATCTTTACCTCTTTCAGCCACTTCTCCGTCTCCGCATACATCTTCTTGTGATCAATCACCTTGAGCGGTCCGTAATTCTTTGTCGGGAATCTTCCCAGATACAGGTTCTCAGCCACGCTTCTCGCCGGAACAGGCTGTAATTCCTGATGTACCATGGCGATGCCGTATTTCATTGCTTCATCCGGGTTGTTGACCTCAATCTTCTGCCCGTCCAGATAAATCTCTCCCGCGTCCATCTTGTAAATACCGAAAAGACATTTCATCAAGGTAGACTTGCCGGCTCCGTTCTCACCCATCAGTGCATGGACGGTTCCGGGACGAAGGGAAAGCTGTACATTGTCAAGTGCCTTAACACCTGGGAACGATTTGCAGATACCCTTTAGCTCCAGTTTGTACTCAGCCATGTTTCTCCTCCTTCTATATTGATACAGATTCTGTTGTTATCTGTGTACTGTCGATGTTATTGTCGATGTTTTTTAATTATTTCTAATCTGGTCTGTCACACAACTATTTCATATCTTTAAGACAGGTGCGGATGCCCGAAAACACCCGCACCTTCTGCTTACCTGCTATCAATCATCCTGCGCGGTAATTATTTTACCATGTCAAGGATTTCCTGTGCATTGTCTTTTGTAACCTTTACATAGTCACAACCAATGTAATACTCGTTGGTCTCACCGTTGATGAAGTTGATTGCTGCATCAGCTGCACCGTGGGACTGTGAGAAGTGATCGTTAAATACGGTACCTGTCATGGTTCCGGCTACAACATCCTCAAGAGCCTCGGATAATGCATCAACACCTACTAAGAAGATATCCTGACCTACAGTACGTCCGGCAGACTGAATTGCCTGTAATGCGCCAAGTGCCATTGCATCGTTGTTACAGAATACAACTTCTACATCATCGCCGTACTGTCCAAGAGCGTTTGCAACGATCTGCTGTGCCTGATCCTGCTGCCAGTTACCAACCTGATCGGAGAGGCATTCAACCTCAAGACCTGCATCGGTAAGAGCCTTTACGGAATACTCGGTACGATACTGGGCATCAACGTTCTCCGGATCCCCTTCTACCATAACGTACTGGATCTTTCCATCGCCGTTTAAGTCTACTGTGTCAAGACCAAGGTCTACGATCATCTCGCCCTGGAAAGTACCGGACTGACGTGCGTCACATCCAACGTATGTAACATTCCAGCCGTTGTCTTCCCATCTCTGCTCTTCCTCTGCATCCGGCTCACGGTTGATGTATACGAGCGGGATATCTGCTGCTACAACCTTATCTGTGATGGTAGCTGCGGATGAAGAGTTTACCGGGTTTACAATGAGAACATCTACGCCCTCGGAAATGAAGTTGTCGATCTGACCTGTCTGTGTAGCCTGATCGTTTGCTCCGTCAACGATTGTGATATTGTCTTTGGAGAAGCCCTGCTCTACCAGATAATTCTCAAGCTCTGTACGGAACAGTGTCATGAAGTTATCGGAGAACTGGTAAATGCATACGCCGACTTTCTTGTCTGCGTAGTCACCGCCTGCTGCTTCGGTTACTGCTGTTGCCGTATCGGAAGCCTCGGTAGCCGGTGCTGCTGCATCGGTTGTCGTGGATGCTGCGTTATCTGTTGTGGTTGTCTCGCTGGAAGAGCTTCCACATCCTGTTGCCATTGTTGCAACCATAGTAGCTGCAAGGATTAAACTGATTACTTTCTTTTTCATCTCTGAAAAACCTCCCTTTTTGTATTCGTAACTCCTTGTTACATTATGCATTATAGCAATGGAGGCATGTAAAGAACATACAATATTCTTCTCTTTTTCTTGAAAATACTTCTGTTTCCTTTGTGTGTTTCGTATAATTTTATGGTTTTTCGTTTTTTCTTCTTGTGCACATTTTGCAGATGGCTGTTTTTGGCTGTTTCTGGTTCGTGCAAATATACAAATGTCCCTGTGTGAAAGACAACGCTTCCGCACAGGGACATCTGCTCTGTTTCGACTTTTTTCTTATTACTATATCATCGTTGTGTTCCGCCTTTTTTGTATCGGAAGTTCCGCAGGAACTTCTAAGATGAACTCGTCAGAGTTCATTGTAGTACCTTTTCCGCGATCGCAACCGCATCGCGGATACAGTCCGGGCAGCTCCGCAAAACCACGCCGGTTTCCACACCCTTTAATTCCTTACAGACGAGTGCATGGTTCTTCTCGGCAAACTGTCTGGTGATCTCCCTGGTCAGCTGATAGGTTGCCGCCTTGGTCTTCGGGTTCTCCGGGTCGGCACAGCTGTTCTTGAAACCCGCAAGCATCACCGCTCCGGAGACCGCTCCGCAGGTTGCCTCCATGCCGCCCATGCCGAGTCCGAATCCCTCCGCCGCCGCAAACAGCGTCTCTTCCGGCACGCCGATCTCCTCCGCAAACGCACATGCCACCGCCTGTGCACAGTTGCATCCTCTGTCATGCAATTCGATTGCTTTTTCCTGCTTTGTCATTTTATAACTTCCTTTCCGTTCCTTATAAAATCCTTATAATTTGCCTGTATGCTGTTTCTGTGAACATCTTATCACAACTTATCACAAGAAGTAAACAAGGAGGATTCCAGGACGTATGAATCAGACAACAATCACCAGACAACGGGGGCTCTCAGGCTTTGCGCTCAAATATTTTGCCATGGCCTGCATGATTCTCGACCACATTCACTATTTTTTCTCATTTACAGGGAAGGTACCGCTGTTCTTTTCGTGGATCGGCAGGCTTGCCGCCCCGCTGTTCCTCTTCTGCATTGTGGAGGGTTTTCTCCACACGCACGACCGGAAGAAATATTTTCTGCGCATTTACGCCATTGCCGTTTTCATGGGAGTGGTGCAGTTTTCCTTCTATAATATTGCATCCGGTCTCGTCCGACCGGACGGCTTTTTCCCGCAGAACCAGATGCTTGCATCCTTTTCCATCCTGCTCGTCGTCCTCTGCGGCATCGACTGGTGTCAGAAGAAGCAGTGGATCCGGGGGCTTTCTGCCATCCTGATCCCTGTCTTTCTGCCCTTTCTTCTGTATGGGCTGTTCGCCGTATCTGCCGCCTTTGGCATTCCCTACGGCAATTTTATCTTAAACCTTCTGATGTACAGTGTCCTGCCCTGCCACACTGCGATCATCGACGGCGGCACCGCCACGCTGCTCGGCGGCGTGATTCTCTACCTGACTCACAGACACCGCAGACTGCAGGCGGGCGCCTTCGCGCTTTTCGTGCTTGCGTGGGACATCCTGCCCGTGCTGCTTTTTATGCCCGCAGGGACTTCCTCGTCTTTCTTTTTGACCGATGCTTACGAATGGCTGGAAGTTTTTGCCGTTATCCCTATGTTATGTTACAATGGAACCCGTGGACACGGCTCCAAAAAGCTGTTCTACTGGTTTTACCCGACGCACATTTACGTACTCTACGCACTCTCGTTCCTTTTGTACATGACCCTTTATTGACGGGTTCTTGATAGAAATGAGGTTTTTATGGCTCACATTCTCGCAATCGACGACGATCCCGGCATCCTCGCGCTGATTAAAAACGCCCTCTGCCGGGAAGGTCATACCGTTACCTGCCTGCCACATGTCCCGGCGGATCTTGCGGCGCATCTCACAGAATATGATCTCATCCTTCTCGACGTCATGATGCCGCAGACGGACGGCTATGAACTCTGCAGCGCCATCCGCGACGACACGGACTGCCCGATTCTGTTTCTGACCGCAAAGACCATGGAGGAGGACGTCGACTACGGTTTTTCGGTCGGCGCGGACGACTATATCAAAAAACCTTTCTCCATCGTCGAGCTGCGGGCGCGCGTCGCCGCGCACCTGCGCCGGGAGCAGCGTGAAAAACATCACTGCCTTTACATCCAGGGCATCCGCTTTCTGCTCGCCTCCCGCGAGATTGCCGCAGACGGCGTCACACTCCCCTTCACCAGGACGGAGTATGAGATCACACTTCTGCTCGCCAAAAACCGCGGGCAGATATTTTCCAGAGAGCAGATCTACGAAGCGGTCTTAGGATACGACAAGACAGGCGATGAATCTGCCATCACAGAACATATTAAAAATATCCGGAAAAAATTCGCCGCAGTAAATATGGCGCCAATTCAGACAGTATGGGGGATCGGTTATCGATGGAACGCATGAAAAGAAAGAGAAAAGAAATCCGGCTGCGCACATTTTTTGTGCGTTTTTTGCTAAAGCTTGTCGCCGCGGTGCTTCTGGCATTCCTGCTGTGGCTTCTCCAGATTACCGTCTCCATCGGCACCGGTCTGATCCTGCCTGCGAACGCCGCCGAAAAAGAGGCTCTTGCCTACCTTCACACCATCGGCGCACATACGGACATTGTGTCTTCCGGGATTCCATCCGCCTGCAGCTACGCCATCTATGACGCATCCGGAGCGCTTCTTGAGACGGACATGTCCGATTCCATCCGCGAGAACGCGGATCTTCTCGCACTTTCCGGGCAGGATTCCCTCTCCGCAAATATGCTCGGGCAAACCTATGTCAAACGCCAGACCGACACCCGGATTGTGGTGCTCACCTACGATTTCCGGTCTGCCTTTGCAAATCCCACGCTCCGGCGTCTCTTTCCGAGCGCCGAACTGCTGGAAATGTTTCTCCTGCTGTTCCTGCTTCTGGCAACTTTCGTACTCGTTATCACACGGCAGGCAAAATACCTGTCGCGGGAGCTTTTCCACCTGCAGGAAGCCGCCGACGAAATCCGCAACCAGAATCTCGACTTTACCATCCGTCCCACCGCCATCTGCGAATTCAATCAGGTTGCCGCTTCTCTGGACGCGCTGAAATCCGAACTTTCCGCCTCCTTAAAAGAGCAGTGGCACATGCAGCAGCAGCGCAGACGTCAATTTTCCGCGCTCGCCCATGATATCAAGACGCCGCTTACGATCGTCCGCGGGAACGCAGAGCTCTTATCCGAGACAGCGCTC
Source organism: uncultured Lachnospiraceae bacterium (assembly GCA_902781225.1). Lineage (GTDB taxonomy): Bacteria > Bacillota > Clostridia > Lachnospirales > Lachnospiraceae > Roseburia. The sequence goes on from CACZIN010000002.1 coordinate 41,991, forward strand.
GATGAGACGCAGCAGTCCTGCAACCGGTTTATTCTGGAAAATGCCGCGCAGATCCAGGATTATCTGGCGAGAATTATCGAGCTCGCAAAGACGGATGATCCCGCTGCCATTTCCGCAGAATGCCGTTTTCAGTCGCAGCTTCACACGGCGTCGTTTTTTGACGATCTGCTCGGGAATACAAAAAGTCTCGGTCAGAAAAAAGAACTGCATGTTCTTTTTTCCACCGAGACTCTTCCCGCCGTACTACAACTGCCGGAACATCCGCTGCGGCGTATTTTAAACAATCTGCTCGACAATGCCGTGCGCTACTCACCGTACAAAGGAACGGTCACTTTAGATGCCTCCATCCGCGATTATGGGGATGCACCCGAAAATGAAGGCACGCTCTTTCTCACTGTATCCGATGAGGGACCCGGCTTCTGCGAGGACGCCCTGCTCTACGGCACGGAAGCCTTTTACAGGGAATCCGCCGACTGGAATGACAAAAGCCACTTCGGTCTCGGGCTCTCCATCGCCGACCAGCTTGCCCGCGGACTTGGCGGATCGATCGCTCTGTGTAATGCCCCGGCAGGCGGAGCCGTCGTAATCGTAAGGCTTCCCCTGACCGGGCAGCCACAGCGCGATACGGAATAAATCCTATTCTACCGGAACGGTCCAGCCGTACTTATCCGGAAGCTTGCCCCACTGGATACCGGTCAGTGTGTCGTACAGCTTCTGTGTCAGCTCGCCGATCTTGAAGTCGTTGATCGTGACAACGTCATCCTTGTAGCGGAGCTCGCCGACCGGAGAGATCACGGCTGCGGTACCTGTTCCGAATACTTCCTCTAAGGTTCCGTCATGTCCTGCCTTCATCAGGTCATCGACGGATAATCTGGTCTCGTTTACCTTGTAACCCCAGTCTCTCAACAGATGAATCATGGAATCTCTGGTAACGCCCGGAAGTACCGTACCCTCGATCGGTGCTGTGTAGATCTCACCGGCGATCTTGAACATGATGTTCATTGTGCCGACTTCCTCAACGTATTTGCGGTGCTCACCGTCCAGCCAGAGCACCTGGGAGTAGCCAAGCTTCTCTGCCTTTACCTGTCCTAAAATGGATCCTGCATAGTTGCCGCCGCACTTGGTGAATCCGGTACCGCCCTTGACCGCACGCACCAGCTCGTCCTCGACGAGAATCTTCACCGGATTGATGCCCTCTGCATAGTAAGCGCCGACCGGGCAGCAGATAATCATGAATTTGTAAGCAGACGCCATATGTACGCCGAGCGCCGCCTCTGTTGCGAACATGAACGGGCGGATATAAAGAGATGTCTCCGGCTCAGACGGAACCCAGTCTGCCTCCACCTTTACCAGCGCTTTTACCGCTTCCACGAACATATCCACCGGGAACTCCGGCATGCAGAGTCTCGCGTTGGAATTGATCATTCTCTTCGCATTCATCTCCGGACGGAACAGCTGGATCTTTCCCTCTGCCGTGCGGTATGCCTTCATACCCTCAAATGTCTCCTGCGCATAGTGCAGCGTCACACAGGCAGGATCCAGACTGATCGGTCCTTCCGGCACGATTCTCGCATCCTTCCAGCCGTCTTCCTTCGTCCAGTCCATGACGAACATGTAATCGGTCATATACTTGCCGAATCCGAGATGTTTCTGATCCGGTTTCTCCTTTAATACGTCTCTTTTTACAAATCTGATATCCATTATGCTACCATTCCTTTCCCGACATATAAAATTCTTGAAATCAATTATGATACTTTCTTTTTTCAGTGTCAAGATTATTCCAACCGCTTATGCCGCTCATGATTGTAAGTTATATACTAGTCATCTTCCCATATCCATATGGAATGAAGAGATCAAAAAAGCGGAGCAGGATCTTTCCTCCCGCTCCGCCATCGGAGTCTCTTTTCCCTATTTTATCACTTTTTTCAACGGAATCCAGAGAATAAATGCATACACGCTTCCGATCAGGGAAGTCACCAGCTGCGTCACGGAAAAAGTCGTCTGGAACACTGCCATCTTTGCCTCCATCGGCGCCGGCAGCAGGTTCGGAATCAGAATCAGCGAGATCACAATTCCCATGAACAGCGCCTTTACGACAGATCCTGCCGCCATGCCTGCAATCAGTCCGCCGTTCCCTTTGCATTTTTTCGTGATCAGTCCCACACCCAGAACCAGAAGGGCATTGCCCGCCATAATACAAGGCATGATCGCCGGAATGGCACCGATGATCGGGCTTCCCGTAATAAAGAATGATGTGACCGGCGTGATGACCGAGAGAATGATGCCGCAGGGAATTCCCACGCTTAACACCGCTAAGATCAGGCATGCATTGATGATCGGTCCGGTAATATAGACGCTCGTGTTCTTAAAAAACTGGCTCACGATACAGATTGCCAGAAGAACCGCTGTCGTTGTGATTTGCTTTGTTGTAATTTTCATTGCTTCCTCCTTCTGATGCAGCACTCCTTCGCAGATGTAATACACTCTCCCGTCACTGCACCAAAGCAAGCATAATACTTCTCTCTCATAAAATCAAGCCGTCACTCCGCCAGCAGATTCTCCACAAGTGCACAGAAGTCTTCCCGGCCCAGTCCTTCCGACTGCACACTCACGGTCACACCGTTTTTCTTGTAAACCGCCAGATACCCGTCTGTCATCGTTCCTCCGCTGCTGCCTGCCGGATAATGTGCCGCCGTCACCTTCACGCCGGAAACCGTCGCCGGCTTTAATCCATCGGATGCAAAGGACATCACCTCCCCCATATCCGTCGAGCGTGCGCGGATAGTAAACCATCCATTTGTCTCACTGTTCTCATAGCGCATCACGCAGTTGTCATCGATCACATTGCCGTCTGCATCATAGCCGATCTGGTATGTTTCTTCCTCATCCGTCCGCGCATAACCGTCCGGAATCACATCCGGAATCACCTTGATCCCGTAATAGTTCTGAAGCTGCCCCTCTGTGAGTGAAACCGTCTTCGCCGCCTCCGCCCCGCAGGCAATCGATGTCTGAAGCTCCTCCACCTCGTTAAAGTACCAGTCGGTCTTCGCGGCACTCTCCGGCTTGGCAGCTTTCTGTATGCCGTCGCCATCCTCCGCGGCGCTTTGTGCCGCCGCCTCATATTCCTCCGCACTCTCTGCGGTGCCGTCCGGCGCTGCCGCATCAGATGCCATGGCACCGTCGGATGCTGCAGTATCATAAGCTTCCGCCGTTTCCGCGCTCTCCGTCTTTGCCATATCCGTGCGCGCCGTATTCTCATACTGCTGCCATATTCCGTAGGAACCTCCGATTAAAAGAAGTGCCACACAGGCAGCCATCTGCATAAAGTGCTTTCTGCGCGCTCCGAGATAGCGCACATCCTCAGCTTCCTGTATGTAGGCAGGATCCGCTTCGCCGAGCGCATCCAGTAAATCGTCCGTCTTCATATTTTCCGCTCCTTTCCGCCGCTATGAAAGCAGCCCCTCGCGCTCCAGATGTATCCGCAGTTTTCCCCGGGACCGGTACAGCGAAGATTTTACCTTGCTCTCGCTGACCGCAAGCCTTCCGGCAATCGCTCCGATGCCATCCATATACCAGTATCTGCGCATGAAAATAATCCGGCTCTCGCGGTCCAGCCCCTCCAGGAACCGGTTGATGGACGCCGCCAGCTCTTTCCGCTCCATCTGCGTCAGCGGCTCCTCGCCCCCGACGCAGTCATGCAGTTCTTCATATATATACGGCATGACGCCTCCGCCTCTCTTTTCGGAATGCTTTCTGCGGTAGCAGTCCAGCGACAGATTGCGCGTGATCGCTCCCAGAAAAGCCGCCAGAAGATGCGGGCGCTCCTTGGGCATGGAATTCCAAGCGCGCATCCAGGTGTCGTTCACGCACTCCTCTGCATCTTGCGCATCATGTACAATGTTGTGCGCGATGCTCCCGCAGTAACGTCCGTACTTCTGCTGTGTCTCTGCAATCGCCGTCTGATCCCTGTCCCAGTACAGCGCTATGATTTTTTCATCCTCCATGCCCTCTCCCTCTCAGTTAAAAACTCTCCACCGTTCCGATGAACACCGGAATGCCGGTGTCTTTCTCCACGATCGCATATAAAAACGGCCGGTCTAAAATAATGCGTTTCGGCTGCTCGGCCATTGCCGTCTCCTTGCACATCTCCACAACCGTGGCTGCTCCGGCTTTCGTTCCAAGCCCGTCCACATCGATGTGGGTCTTGTGCAGCACCCTGCTGATGCTGATATTTCTTCCGTCCGGGCAGTACCCCATTTTGGAAAAATCCGCCTGTTTCTCATCAAACGCGAGCGGCATTCCAAGCGCCGTGAGCGTATCCTTTAGTTCCAGATCGGTCTCGCCTGTAAATTGCGGCAGACCCGTCTCTATCATTGTATCATTTTCCTGCCGGATTGTCTCGTGAAACGTTTCCCCGTCCAGCTCTTCCAGCCATTCGGTCAGTGACAGTCCCTCCTCCGGAAGCAGTGCCACAAAATCATAGCCCTCCTTGTATGCCCGGCAAAAACCGCTGGCATGTTCCATGGACAGATAGCGGTACGTGGTATCGTACATCATGGAAACCTCCTGCTCGCTTCCGTCCTCCGCATAAAATGTGGCATCCTGTATCTGGCTCTCATCATAGGGAGTTTCCCACTCTGCATCAAACGCCACCGCATTCAACAGATACATGACTGCAAGCTCGGGAATCTGATCCAGAATCTCTGTTATCATGCCGTCCGTCTCCCTCTCCACCAGGCGGTTGATGTCCCGGCAGGTCGTCTCGTCAAACGGGGCGCCATAAACCTCTGCGTCATACGCCGTCTTCACGGTGTCAAGGAAATCCTCATCCAGCACAAACGCATCGTCTGCCGTCTTCACCCACACCGAATCTGACATGTGGAATCTGGCGCCCTCTGCATCCGGCAGACTCTTACAGATCCTGCCAAGCACCATGCTGCCATCCTCCGCCGACATTCCCGGGTACAAAACCTCTCCCATCTGTTCTTTCGTATCGCCGTCCGCTCCGGTCCGCGTCATCTCGAGCGCCATCATCACGGAAAGCGGGCACACCATCGTATTCTTCGCGCTCTCGCCGTTCTGCACCTGCTTTCTGCTCTCCCGCAGCAGATTTAAAGAAAACTGCGTATAGGAATCCTCAAATGCCTCCCTGATGGCACCGAGGTCTTTTTCTTCCATTGCAGCATCCTCCGTCCCGGCATCTTCAGTCTGTCCGTTTGCTCCGGTTCCTTCCGTCTGTCCGTCCTCTTTGTTTCCGTATTTTCCGGTAAGATCGGTGGTTGTACCGGACATTCCGCCATTCGCACAGCCTGTCATCCCCACTGCCATCACTGCCGCAAGCACACCTGCCGTCACCCGTTCCATTCCTTTTCTCCTCATAAGCTTCTCCCTCTCTTTTCTAAAATCATGCTATTTTTCACCTTTCATACAGTAAGACGCAAAAAACCGGAAACGGTTGCACCCATTTCCGGTTTTTTTGTAAAAATTTTCTATCTCACATCTTCTGTTCTCTCTACAGTCTTAAATATTCAAACGCCTGATAGACATCCAGCGCACCGTACCCCCACTCCCGGTTCGGATATCCCCTGTCCTCCGAGCGCTTTGCACCGCGGATCAGCATATTTTTGATCGCGGCGTTGGACATCACCGGATCGTTCTGCTGCACCAGCGCCCACTGCATGATCTGTGCGACCGCCCCCGCCGTCACCGCCGCCGCGGCGCTGGTTCCCGTGTAGGTCACATAGTTTCCGCGCAGCCCCGGTCCGTACACATTCACCGCGGGCGCCACAAAATCCGGCTTGATCTCCCCCGCCACCGTATAGCCGCGCCCGGAGTCCGCATACATGCTGTTATTGGAGACCTGGTATCCGCCGACCGTGATGACCTGCGCCGCCGTCCCCGGCGCGGTGAGCGTCGTGTCCGGATTGGATCTTAGGAAAATCACATTTCCGTCCGTAAGCTTCTGCATCGGGAGCCACATGTTGTAGTTGCCGCTCACAATATTTTCCGGGTAAACCCGCACAATCCACAGTCCTCTTCTCACGTCGGAAAAGCGCAGATAGATTAACTGGTTTGCCGTCTCCTTTGTCTCGATCCGGTAATCCACCGACACGGTTGTTCCCTCGAAGACGAACCGGAATGTCTGGGATGCGCCGGAGCGCAGCGGCACTTTCGGAAGCCGTTCACCCGTCGGCGAGATTACGGATATCGCGTACAGCTCCGGCGCACCCGCCCACAGCTCTATGAAAAAGCCCGCCATATCCTGTTCCACGCTGATCTCCACATCCTCATATTCCATCTCACGGCGGATCGCCCCCTGAAAATGGTGCCTGGTGTTCGCCTCGTTTCCCGTCGCCGTCACAATCGAGCGCCTCCGCCTGGTGCTGATATAGTTCAGAAAATTGGGCAGCGGACCGTCCGTCCCGTGTCCCCCCATGCTGTTGCCGAGCGCAAGACAGATCACAAGCGGCATGTTTAACACATTTGCAACGTCATTTAAGTAGGATACCGCCATCATCAGATCCGTTTCCTGATAGGCCGGCACTCCCTCCGGCACGAAGAAAAATTCCCGCAGATAGCGCTTTGCCTCTTTTAGCTTTACCACGGCAATCCCGGCGTTCGGCACCGCCCCGATAAAGCCGTTCGGGATATCCTCTCCCCCGCACACGACTCCCGTCACGAATGTCCCGTGCCCGTTTTCATCGCGGGACGGCACCACATCATACGGCTGCTCTGATTTCAGCGCTTCATCAATCTCCTCTTTGCGGTACTCTGCACCGTACAGAATTCCCTCCGGCGGTGTTCCGTCCTGTATCGTCTGATCCCAGATCCTTAAGATTCTGCTGCTGCCGTCCGAATACCGGAACAGCGGGTTCATGTAATCGACGCCGGTATCGATGACGCCCACCAGAACCCCCTCGCCTTTTAACGCAAGCACCGGCTGATTCTGCAGCCGGGTGATCCCCGATGCATCGAGCGCCGTCGTATCAAGCAATGCGTAGCATTTTGGTATCGCCGTGTAGGTATAATTCCCGATGGAAAGCGGCGGCAGTCCCTCTCTCGGGTAGAAAAAAATATCGTAATCCTCCGCGATGCGCTGCACGCACCCGGGCGTGGACGGAACCTCCGCCTCCACCCCGTACGGAATCAAGAAATCATAATACTCCTCTGAATATACCTGCTCCCTGCAATCTGGCATAAAAAACTCCGGTCATCCATTGCTTTCTTAACAATAGATGCCGGAATATCCGCATTTATTCCATATTTATCAGTTGCTGGCAGCGATCTGTGGATTCTCTGTACTCTCGATACCGATGCAGCCGCGCAGTGTGATGACCGGGTTGCCCTTCTTCTCCACATAGTCCTTCGTGATCGTGACCATGCCGATGTTGTCGTCCTTCGGAATCTCATACATGATATCCAGCATGAATTCCTCAATCACCGCACGGAGCGCACGCGCCCCTACCTTCTTCTCCTTCGCCTTGTGTGCGATCGCGCGCAGCGCATCCTCATCGAACGCCAGCTTGACCTCGTCCATGGCGAGAAGCTTCTCATACTGCTTTAAGATCGCGTTCTTCGGCTCCTGCAAAATCCGCACCAGCGTATCCTCCGAGAGCGGCTCCAGTGTGAACAGGATCGGCAGACGTCCCAAAAACTCCGGAATCATACCGAACTTGCGCACATCCTCCACGGTAACCTTGGAGAGCAGGTTCTCGTCCTTGTCATACTCATCTTTTAACTTTGCGCGGAATCCGATCGAAGCCTCCTGATTCAGACGCTCCTTGATGATCTCCTCCAGCTCTGGAAATGCTCCGCCGCAGATGAACAGGATATTCTTCGTGTTGACCATCGTCATCGGCACCATCGCATTCTTGCTGCTGGCTCCCACCGGCACTTCGACCTCGGCACCCTCTAAAAGCTTTAACATTCCCTGCTGTACGGATTCACCGCTGACATCCCGCTGGTTCGTGTTGCGCTTCTTCGCAATCTTATCGATCTCGTCGATAAAAATGATGCCGTGCTCCGCACGCTCCACATCATTGTCCGCAGCCGCAAGCAGCTTGCTGACTACGCTCTCAATGTCGTCGCCTATGTAGCCTGCCTCCGTGAGCGATGTCGCGTCCGTGATCGCAAGCGGCACATCCAAAAGCCGTGCGAGCGTCTTGACCAGATACGTCTTGCCGCAGCCGGTCGGTCCGATCATAAGCATGTTGGACTTCTCAATCTCCACGCCGTCCTTCTCATCCGCCGCAATCCGCTTGTAGTGATTATAGACAGCAACCGACATCACCTTTTTCGCCTGCTCCTGTCCGACCACATATTCATCGAGCGACGCCTTGATCTTGTGCGGAGCCGGGATCTTCTTAATGTCGATGACCGGCTCCGACTGCTCCTTCGGCTTTTTCTTCTTCAGCTTCTGATTGTTCGGCAGTCCGCCCTGCAGATCCGACAGATTGATCATGCTGATATTCGGAATTCTTCCCATGTTCATATTCATCATATCATCCATGGAAAAACCGCTTCCGTTCATGCTGTCGAACGTCTTCTGCATACAGTCCTGGCAGATGCAGATATTGTTCGGAATTCGGATCATCTTTCCCGCAATGTGCTCCGGGCGTCTGCAGATGTAGCAGATGTCCTCGTACTCTGTGTCCTGATTCCGGTCTGTGTCATCCGAAGCGGAACTCTGTGTCACCTCTCCGGTGCCTGATGTGCTCTCATGCTCCGCCACATCTTCTGCACGGGGAGCCTCACTTCCCGTCTGCGCACCGTGAGCCGCGTTTCCCGCCGGCACACCGTTATCCGCGCTTCCCGGCTGTCTGCTGCCTGCAGTTCCTGTATTTGTATCTGCGCCCGTCTCCGGCGCATCATCTATAATCTCTCTGAAATCATTGTGGTTCATACTAATATCCCCTATTCGCTTTCTATCATGAAATTTAGGTTCATTATAATGCAAACACTGCTTAATCACAAGGAAATTACGGAGATTTCATAGTTATTTTAGGAATTCATCAAAAATGGCGAAAGCCTCTTTTGCTTTCGCCATTCTCTATTTCCCTCATCCGTAAAACGCGCTCTATCTGCCGTTTCCGTTATTATCTGTGGTTCCGTTGTTATTATTGTCATTGCCGGTCAGATCATCCACACCGTTCTCCACTCCGTTGATGACATCCTTTCCAGCCTCACCGACACCGTCTACCACGTCGTCCACAACATTGCCGTTTCCGTTATTATCAGCTGCGCCGTTGTTGTCCATCGCACCGTTATCGTTTAAAGTTCCATTGGTATCGTTCACTGTGCCGTTGGTTGTTCCGTTTGTGCCGTTGGTCGTTCCGTTTGTGCCATTGGTCGTGCCGTTGGTTGTTCCGTTTGTGCCGGTTCCATTGACGGTGCTCTCCGTGCCGGTTCCGTTCGTCGTATCATTGACTTTGTCATTGTTCGTACCGCAGGCAGCCATCGCGCTCACCGCGAAAGTAAGTACCAGTCCTGCAAGCAGTGTTCTCCACTTTCTCATAGTCATATTCTCCTTTTTCTCAGAATCACTTCTGTTTTCAAGGATAGTATGACCCTGGCGCTTTCCTTTTATTCCCGCAGCCGATGTTTTTCTTTTGAATTTTATTTTTGAAAATTCAATCTTAAGATTTGTAATAACCAAGCTCTCTCGACAGTTCTTCCTGTACTTTTTTCACATCCACCGCAAGTTCCCTGACGCGCTCTCTCGTCATGCGGCTGGTCGGTCCCGAAATACTGAACGCGTATTTTACCTCTTTCTGGTAGCCGTGCAGGCAGGCTGCGATGCAGCGGACGCCCTTTTCGTTCTCTTCATCGTCCAGCGCGTAGCCATTCTGCCGCACTTCATCCAATACTTCCTGCATCTGCGAGAAATCCGTGATCGTCTTGTCCGTCTTTTTCTCAATGATACTCTCGTTCCAGATCTTTTTGACTTCCTCGTCCGGAAGCGTCGCCATGATCGCTTTGCCGACACCGGAGCAGTACATCGGATGTACCATTCCCACATGGGACACCATGCGGATTGTTCCGACCTTCGCCTCGATCTTGTATATATATAAGATATGGTTGCCCTCGCGCTGCACCAGATGCACCGCTTCCCCGGACAGGTCCGAGAGACGTTCCATATACGGCTTTGCCACCTGCAGAATATCCATCCGCTCGAGGATCTTTCCCGCCATGTTGACCACCTTATAGGAAAGCATATATTTCTGCGTCGCCTCATCCTGCTTTGCGTATCCCATATAAATAAGAGACATTAACAGTCTGTGTACAGTGCTCTTGTGCAGATCTAGCGCCGTGCTAAGTTCCATCAGTCCCATCTCCCCGTGATCCGCAAGCGTCTCCATCACCTGAAAAATACGCTCTGCCGACTGTACCGGATTTTTTCCTTCTCTCTCTTCTGCCATAGTATCTCCCATGCTGTATCTCAGTCAGTTTCATCATTCAATCTGTCGTTCCGTATTGCGGAACTACCTTGTTATCATATCATGACCGCCGTCCGAAAGTCAACTCTGGAATCTCTGCTGTCCCAGCGTTTTGTTTTATGGAAAATACACGATTTTGTTTCTTGAATCGGTTGACAAGGTTTTTCCACATGTTATAATAATTTTGTACCATTACATGAAACATAGTTCCGCATTATGGAACATGAATGATAAGTAAAAGGAGAAGAATCATGAACAAAGTATTAGAAGAGTTTTCCAAGATTGGTATTATCCCGGTCATCGCACTGGACCATGTAGAGGATGCCGCACCTCTGGCAAAGGCTTTATGTGACGGCGGTCTTCCGTGTGCTGAGGTTACCTTCCGTACCGCTGCTGCTGAGGAGTCCATCCGCATCATGTCCGAGCAGTTCCCGGAGATGTTAGTCGGCGCAGGTACCGTTCTTACTACCGAGCAGGTTGACCGTGCGGTAAACGCAGGTGCGAAGTTCATCGTCAGCCCGGGCTTAAACCCGAAGGTTGTAAAATACTGCGTGGACAAGGGTATTCCGGTAACTCCTGGCTGCTCAAACCCGAGCGATGTGGAAGTTGCAATCGAGCTTGGTCTTGAGGTTGTAAAATTCTTCCCGGCAGAGGCTGCTGGCGGACTGAACATGATTAAATCCATGGCCGCTCCGTACACCAAGATGAAGTTCATGCCGACCGGCGGTATCAACGCTAAGAACCTGACAAGCTACCTTGATTTCAAGAAGATCATCGCATGCGGCGGTTCCTGGATGGTAAACAAAGACATGATCGCAGCCAAGGACTGGGCCGGCATCACCGCTCTCACCAAAGAGGCAGTTGCTACCATGCTTGGATTCAAGCTCCTGCATGTAGGTGTCAACAACGCATCTGAGGAAGTTGCTTCCACAGAGTCCGCAAAGTTTGCAACTTTACTTGGACAGGATGTCAAGGTTGGCAACAGCTCCATGTTCGTTGGTTCCTTAATCGAGATGATGAAGAATCCAGGCCGCGGAACACACGGTCACATCTGCATCCAGACAAATTATCTGGATCGTGCCATCTATCATCTGGAGAAGAGAGGCTTTGCTTTCGATGAGTCTTCCTTCAAATACAATGACAAGGGTGAGCTTACCGTTGCTTACTTAAAGGATGAGATCGCCGGATTCGCTGTACACTTCAACCAGAAATAAGGAGAACGTCATGACAGATCAGAATTGCGCATATTGCATGGAAGGTGATCTGGTAGCCGCATTCGGCATCAAGATCTGTGAACTTCCTTCCTCCAAGGTATATCTTTTTAAGGAGCAGAGCCACAGGGGACGTGTCATCGTTGCACACAAGAAGCACGTGAGCGAGATCACCGAGCTGACCGCCGAGGAGCGTGCCGCTTACATCGAGGACATCAACCATGTTGCCGAGGCACTGCACCAGGCATTCCATCCGCAGAAAGTGAACTACGGCGCTTACGGCGATACCGGACATCACCTGCACTTCCACCTCGTTCCAAAGTATACGGACGAGTATGAGTGGGGCGGCGTCTTCGCTATGAATCCGCAGCAGAAGTTCCTCTCGGATGAAGAGTATACCGCACTGATCGAGGAGATCAAGAAGTATCTGTAGGATATGTATTCCCGTTGGATTTTATGAAACCGAGGCAAACCGCAAAGGTTTGCCTCGGTTTTTGCTAATGGGTGGTTCTTTGACAGGCCATGAGTGCAGTGGTAAAATGACGGGGACATACCATTTACACTACAATCTGACTTGAGGAGACCATACAACTTGAAAGAACGAGTAATAGACAATGAGATTACGTTAATTCCTTACTATAGAAATGATGAGGTATCACTTCCGTGGTACCAGGACCCGGATGTCTGCAAACAGGTAGATAACAGAGATGAGCCTTATACGCTGGAGCTTTTGCACTGTATGTACGATTTTCTCAGCACACACGGTGACTGCTTCTATATCGAATACAAAGGCGTACTGGTGGGAGATGTTTCCCTCAGAGATAATGCTGAAATTGCGATTGTGATTTGCAAAGAATACCAGAACCGGCACATCGGCAGACGATGCGTCCTGGATATGCTGGCACTTGCAAGAGAAAAAGACATGAAAACGGTAAAGGCAAATATCTATTCCTTTAATAAGCAGAGTCAGATGATGTTCCAATCTGTAGGTTTTGAAAAAACAGAGGAAGAATGGTATGAGTATCGACTGTAGTGCAAAGTGTCCGGGATTTCAGATTTAAAGTATCTTGCTGTAAGCATCAACAAACCAAATCATTTTCCACCCGTGGCATCCGGCATTTTACCGGCGTATTCCTGCTCCAGTTCTTCTGCCAGATACGCATCGCTCATACAGTGCATATCCGATACGCCATCACGGATCAGTTGATATACCTCGGAATGATAAAAGAACTCCAATGCCGCATCCAGTGAAATTCCCTGCCGTTTTGCAAAACACGCAATGACACGGCTATATTTTTTTTGAAGTAAAATCGGATTTGCTGTCATACAATTTCACTCCCTTCAAAATGCAGGAGAGACAGTGCTCTCTCTGTGCGGAAACAAATTTGCACATTCGGTTTTTCATAACGAAGACGTTTGATAGCCTCCGCCTTATCAATCAATCCATCAAAAAACAATTCCACCGTATTGAATACCTTATCATTGGCAACACCGCCAACAACGAGATCATAATCTGTCGCGTCTTTTCCGTTGCGGCAATTCAGAATAAAATCCAGCCATTCTTCCGAATAAGAGTCGAATTTCAATGTTTTTAGTTCTGTCTCCCCACTTTCATCATATTCATAACGCGAAATAATGCCGTCTTTCCCACGGCGTTTGAACTTGCCACACCATTTTGCCGCCTGTTCGTACAACGGCGTAACATAAAAGCCGCGTCCAAAGTCTACATTAGGGCGGGAATGAGCCAAATCCGGCTTTGCAATCTTCAAAAAAGAACCATGGTAGAGAATCATACTTCCACGCCCCTTTCTTTCATCACATCAATAAGATCATCTACGATATATTCCCGGCTCTGTGTATGCAGCACTTCATATTCCGGCACAATATAACCACTTAGAATATCACTTTTTTCGGCAAACGCCTGATACACACGCTCTGCATCCATCCCCAGTTTTGCCGCTACATTTTCGATACAAAATACAACAAACTCGAGTTCACTGGAATTTTTAATTTTTTCATCCGCCATCATAAGCAAGCTCTCCTTTATGACAATATGAAAAACAGCCTTCTCTTCTTATCACTGTTAGTATAGCACTTCATATCCATATGCTCAATTAAATTACCTCTAAAAAAGGCACCCGTGTCATTACGACCCAAGTGCCTGTATATCCTGATCCTTTTGCGTAAGCCCCTACCGGTGCGTATCCCACAGTCCGCAGTAGGCATCCACCGGGTCCTCCCCGATAAATGCGTCGCTGCCGCTCATCAGCTTCTCGATGAGCGCATCAAACGTCTGATCCGCGCTGTCGTAAGTGTTGATATACGTTCTCGCCTGCGGAATGTCTGCCAGTACGAACGGCTGTCCGCACCCGATCACGATAACCGGAAGTTCATGAACATACCACGGGATCTCTCCGCCGCCCTTGCTCATGCCGAAGCCCGGTCTTGCCACCGGCTGGAAACCGCCCGCAATGTCCACCAGTGTGATAATCAGATCCTGGTTCTCGACGAACTCCTTGATCGGCGTCTTTCCGGCAAAGTACATATTGATGTCCACTTTTTCTCCTGCCGCTGCACGCTTTGCAAGTGCATCGAGCGGACTCTCGTAGATAAATGCGTCAAAGCCCTTCTCGATCAGCTTGTCACGCAGGCGCTCTGCCGGGCTCTTCTTGCCGCCGCCCATATATTTTGCCATCATGGTTCCCATCACGCCCGCGGATAATCCGCTGACGGAGACGATCATAATGCGCTTGTAACGGCTCGGGATCATCGGAAGGACATCCTCGTCCTTGTATTTTACGAGAGTGATTCCTTTCTCGGAGATTTCTCTTGCCATCGCCTTGTGCTCTTCGCAGCCAACGACCTGCTCCATCACCTCCACCGGAGGAACGATCTCATTTTTCGCTTTTTTGTGCAGTCCCATGTGTGCTTTCAGCGCGAGAATGCGGTGCAGAGCGTCATTTAAGCGCTCCTCGGTGATGATGCCGTTCTCATAGCCCGCCATCATGCTTGCAAAATCCTCATCCATCTCATTGAAGAAAAGGAACATGTCGACACCGGCTGCAATCGTGTGCGGAAGCATCTCGCTGCGCTTCATGCAGCAGGTCAGTCCGACCATGTGGGAAGCATCTGTCAGCACCATACCGTTGAAACCAAGCTTTCCGCGCAGAAGCCCCTCAATCAGCTCCGGCGAAAGGGTTGCCGGCATGATGTCCTCGTCCTTGATGCCCGGGTTAAAATGTCTGGTGTACGCAGGCTGCATAATGTGTCCTGCCATGATGGCCTCCAGACCGTTGTCAATGAGGTTCTGGTATACTTTTCCATAGCTTGCATCCCACTCCTCACAGCTCATATCATTGACGCTGTCCGCCACATGCTGGTCGCGGAAATCCAGTCCGTCGCCCGGAAAATGCTTCGCGGCACAGCAGAAGCCCTCGTTGGTGTGTGCGCCGTCCATATACGCCTTCGTCATCTCACACACACGGTCCACATCATTTCCATAGGTGCGCAGCCCGATGACCGGGTTTTCCCAGTTGTAAAGAATGTCGCTGACCGGGGCAAAAGAGAGATTGCATCCGATCGCCGCCGCCTCTTTGTTGGACATACGGCCGAGCTCGTAAGCGTATCTGGCGTCCCTTGTCGCACCGATCTTGGTCTGCTGGCCGATCATGGTTCCGTCGGTGCAGGCGCCGTTGCCGCCATTCTCCGTGTTGCACGCAATGATAAGCGGAATCTTACTGTTCTCCTGAAGAATCCGGTTCTGCTCACGCACCTCTGCGCCGGTTGCCGGGTTGTAGCGGATACCGCCGATGTGGTACTTGTCCACCGTCATCTTCAGATACTCTTCGTCCCTGGAGGATCCCATATTGAAAAAAAGCTGACCGATCTTCTCCTCGGTCGTCATACCCGCGATGGTCTCTTCCACCCATTTACAGTCCTCATCGGACAGGTAAAACGGTTTTGCCTTCATATCTACCATATTAAAATATCCCTCTCTTTCTCACTCCGAATCGGCATGAACACCGAGATTCTGCTCAAATGCCTGATTCAGTTCCTTTTGATATTTCGCATCAAAGCTTCCCGAGAGAAGTTTTGGAAACGCTTCCTCTAAAAGGCGTTTCCAGCTCTCCCCCTCATGTCCGACCAGAATCGGATAGAACCGGACGTCGTTTTTCTCTGCCGCGTCCCGGTCTCCCGGCGCATCGCCGACCATCAGAATCCGCCCGGGCTCATACCCCATTTTTTTCAATTCACCGATGCAGAAGACCTTGGTTCCCGCCTCCTGCGTCAGAAGCGCACTGCAGTCCTCGGCAAGATGATGCCTGCCCCATTCCGCCTCGACCGCCTCCCGGTTCGCGGACGACACCGCCGCAAGATCCGCCTGTTTTGCCATCGCATCCATCGCAGACTTCACATTCGGAAACGGCCGGTCATCTGCCGGAAGCGCATGGATCGCGCGGTTGGTGCGGATACTCCAGAGCAGCGCTTTTTCAAAACACGGATTATCACTCTTCTGCGTCACCGCAAGCAGCGCCGGGTTGGAGAGCTCCTTCGCCTCTTTTGTCCACGCCTCGTACTCTGCAAGTCCCTCGATATTACCGAGGCCTCTCTTCTCCACCTCCGCGAGCGCCAGCGCCAGTCCCTTGAACCGGTTGATGCCACGCGTGATGGAGTAGAGGTTGATGGAAAGCCAAAGCTCCATGCACTCCGCTTCATGCTCCGTCAGTCCGAACGTTTTGATCCACTGCGGTCCGAAGCAGGTTCTGTGCTTTACCTCCATCGTGTCCATCGCACAGCCGTCGCTGTCAATGCACACGATACAATCACTTTTTTTCTGAAAATCAAAATACCCCATCATTCCACCTCATGTATTGCCGCCTCTTCCGGCTTCCTTGCATACTTTTATACGCCGGAGTATGCCGCAAATGCTCCATCGATCGGAATGCAGGCACCGTTGACAAATCCGCTTGCCTCCTCACATGCCAGGAACAGAACGGAACCGATCAGTTCCTCGACCTCGCCGAAACGGTCCATCGGCGTATTGTTCAAAATCTTGCCTGTTCTGGCCGTCGGTGTTCCATCCTCATTGAACAGAAGCTTCGCATTCTGCTGTGTGGAGAAAAATCCCGGTGCGATCGCGTTGCAGCGGATACCCACCTTTGAAAAATGCACAGCAAGCCACTCGGTAAAGTTAGAAATTGCCGCTTTTGCGCCGGAGTATGCAGGAATCTTCGTCAACGGCGTGTAGGCGTTCATCGAGGAAATGTTGATGATGCTCGCACCTTTTTTGTTGACCATATCAAGTGCAAATACCTGTGTCGGAATCAGGGTACCCATGAAGTTCAAGCTGAATACAAAAGAGACGCCGTCCGCATCCAGGTCAAAGAATGTCTTCATCTGTCCAAGATCCTCCGGCACAAAATACTCGTCATCGGTCGTCGCTTTCGGGTTGTTGCCGCCGGCGCCGTTGATTAAAATATCGCAGGTACCGAAGTCTGCAGCGATCTGGTCTCTCGCCGCCTGTACGCTCGCCTTCTCAAGCACGTTGCACTTGTAGCCCTTTGCGATATAGCCCTTTGCGGTAATGTCATCGGCATGCTTTTTTGCTGCTTCCTCGTTTAAGTCGAGCAGCGCTACCTTCGCGCCGGTCATTGCCATTGCCTCCGCAAGCACGGAGCAGATGACTCCGCCCGCACCTGTCACAACAACCACCTTGCCTGTCAGATCAATCTGAAATGGTAACTTCATGTTCGTTTTCCTCCTGATTTTTATTATATGGTATTTATTTTTCTGATATTTATTTTTCCTTTGAAGCCTTCTCCACAGCCTCGAATAATCCGTTGATATAGGTTGCTCCAAGCGCACGGTCATAGAGTCCGTAGCCCGGTCTTCCGGTCTCGCCCCAGATCATTCTTCCATGATCCGGTCTCACATATCCGGTAAATCCGTTGTCATGTAGCGCCTTCACAATCGCATACATATCCAGAGAGCCGCAGCTGGAGAGATGTGCGCGCTCCTCAAAACCGTTCTCGAGCACTGCCACGTTGCGCAGATGTGCAAAATGAATTCTTCCCATTGCCGCATATTTTGCCGCCATCTTCACCACATCGTTCTTGTTCGAGCAGCCGAGGGAACCGGTGCACAGTGTGATGCCGTTGTGCGGATCATCCACAAGACCCAGAAAACGGTCAATGTTTTTCTCACAGGTAATGATGCGCGGAAGTCCGAAAATGCTCCAGCACGGATCGTCCTCGTGAATCGCCATGTTGACGCCGCATTCCGCTGCAACCGGAATCACTCTCTCCAGGAAATACTTCAGATTGTCCCAAAGATCATCCTCAGACATTGCGTTGTACTCTGCAACCACCTGCTTTAACTCTTCTCTGGTGTAGCTTGCATCCCAGCCCGGAAGTGTCAGATCACTGTCGCTCTGCAGCGGATTCACAGCATCCACCTGCTCCTGATAATATACCAGAGAGGTCGAACCGTCCGGCAGCACATGGTCAAGCTGTGTTCTCGTCCAGTCAAATACCGGCATGAAATTATAGCAGATGCACTTCACTCCGGCTTTTGCCACACGTCTGATGTTCTCACAATAGTTCTCGATATAGCGGTCACGGCTCGGCTTGCCAAGCTTAATGTCCTCATGTACCGGAATACTCTCGATAACCTCAAAATGAAGTCCTGCATCCTCCACCTGTTTTTTCAGTGCGGCGATGCTCTCCTCGCTCCACACTTCTCCGACCGGAACGTCATATACAGCCGTTACAATCGAATGCATTCCCGGGATCTGACGGATGTTCTCCAGGGTCACCTTGTCATCTGGTCCATACCAACGAAATGATAATTTCATAGTTTCCTCCGTTCTGCGGAAGGTCCTTTCCGCGCATGTGATATTTGCTTGTATACATGTCTATGATATTGCTCCATGTACGTTTCTTTGTTTCTTTTCCTTGACTATATCACGCTTGTATACAAGCGTCAACATCCATCTTTCTTTTTTTCTGTTTTGTATAGTTTTTCGCATCTGTTTTGTCTATTATTCACAATTTACGCCGATTTTTCCGCAGACTATGCCTTTCCCTCCTGTTGTATACAAGTGAATATTTTCCAGCATTTTATTCCTTGTTTCATCTTCTTGTGCCGCGTTCCGCGCATCTTATGTTTCGAAGGGATTTTTTATCAAAATCCGTCAGGATTCTTTATACTGTCCTGCACCATTTTTCATCCTGCCCGCAGAAACAGCGTTCCCGTTTTTTCCCGATCCTATGTACGCATATGCAAGGTGCATGTCCCGGTCTCCGGAAAAATAGATTGTAATTTGTTCCAATGGGATTTATATTAGAAATATGTTCACATTTTGAATGGTAAGAATGGGCATCAAATTGCCCGAAGAGGAGTATGTTATGAACGGAACCAGACATACAGGCACATCCGTTGCCGTTTATAAAGATTTAAAAGAACAGATTCTTCATCTGGAACTTCCGCCGGGATCTGCCATCAGCGAGATCGACACGGCCGCCGCGTTCCATGTATCGCGCACCCCGGTGCGGGATGCTTTTAAAATGCTTGAGCGCGAGGGGCTTCTGGAGGTCCGCCCGCACATCGGTACATTCGTCTCCCTGATCGACCTCAACATGATCTCCGACATTCTCTATCTGAGGGAAACCTTAGAGCAGGCGGTGTTAAGAGATCTGACCGCAGGGTACGACAAATCCCAGGAATTCCGCATCCGCCTGCTATTGCAGCGCCAGTGCGAACTTCTGGAACAGGATCTGCCCGCCGAGGAACTCGGCCGGGCCTTCATTATTAACGATAACGAATTCCACACAACGCTCTACGAACTCGCCGGGAAACGCACCGTCATGGACTTTCTGACCGGCGTAAGCTCCCAGTACGAGCGCTTCCGCACCTTTTTGAATCTGGGCGACCGCGACAATCTGCTGCGGCTGTACAACGACCATATCAAAATCTGGTCGTGTATCTCCTCGCGGGATTATGAGGGGCTTTCGGATGTAGTTTCCCATCACATCTACGACGGATTCAATGCAAGCACCGAGATCATCTCCAGACATCCGGACTATTTCTGCCCGTTTCATTAAAATCTTTTAAAGCCGGCAATCTGCCGGCGGGCTACAATGGTGTTCTCCAGTCTTGTGTATTCTCCGGAGTCACAGAATCCGGCAATCCGCAGACGGGCTACGCCTGCCGGATTGTCTCACAGACGCGGTCCCACTCCTGTTTTAATGACGTCATTTTCTCCTGCAGCCCTTCGCGCGTTCCTGCACGTAAGAGCGCAACAATCGCCGCGCTCTGCTCAAAAAGTCCCGTAATCCCCAATGTTCCGGTCAATCCTTTTATAGCATGCACCTGCTCCAACAGCTCCGCGTCATCCTGCTGCTCTAATGCCGTCCACGCCGCATCCATGTGTGCATCCTCCGGCAGCTTTCGCAGATATTTTTCATAAATCGCCTGCTTTCCCATAAACCGTGCCAATGCGGCATCATAATCAATTCCGACCGCGCGCAGTGCGTTCTCATCCATGGCAGTCTCCCCCTATCACGCTTTTTATGATTAAGATTCTACTACCAGATGTACCAATACGCAAACACTTATTTCTTCATTTTCGGCTGGAAAATCAGGCTTGCCAGATAGCCAAACACCAGCGCCGCCGATATGCCCACCGCGCTTGCCTGAAAGCCTCCCATGAAAATTCCAAGGAAGCCATATTGATCCACCGCCTCTTTCACGCCCTTCCACAATACATTTCCAAATCCGAGCAGCGGCACGCTGGCACCGGCCCCCGCAAATTCCACAAACGGTCCATAGACCTGTATCGCTCCAAGCAGTGTGCCAAGGCACACCAGAAGCACCATGATGCGCCCCGGAAGCATTTTGGTTTTTTCCATTAAAATCTGCACCAGCGCGCAGATCAGCCCGCCAACCCAGAATGCATTGACATAATCCATAGCATTTTCCCCCTTTCGATCCTGCATTTTGTTTTTATCCTGCATTTCGTTTTTATCTTGCATGTTGTTCCTGTTTTACATTTTCTCCACCCTGCATGCTATCTATCCCGCATGCTCAATGACAACCGCATGCGCAATTCCCGGCACCGTCATTCCCTCATTAAAGGAAACGGTCGAGAGCAGCGCTCCCGTCGGAACAAACAGGATTCTTTTCCATTTTCCTTCCTCAATCTGACGCATAAAATGTGCCGAGAGCGTCACAGCCGCGCACCCGCAGCCGGAACCTCCGGCGCCCGTTCCCTGTTTGTCTGCATCGTAGATCTCAATCCCGCAGTCGGTGTGGATGCTGCTGATGTCATACCCTCCGGCTCTCGTCAGATCCCAGAGGATCTCCTGCCCGACTTTTCCAAGATCACCGGTAATGATCTTATCGTAATCCGTCACGTTCCTTCCGAAATCCGACAGGTGGCGGCAGATCACGTCACTGGCGGCAGGCGCCATAGCCGCTCCCATATTCATCGAATCCTTGATACCGTAATCGACGATCTTGCCGGTCGTGATCCCCGTGATGCGCGCCTTGCTTCTTTTTTTCCCGAGCACATAAGCGCCGCTTCCCGTGACTGTCCACGTCGCCGATTTCGGGCGCTGGTTGGCATATTCCAGCGGAAAACGGAACTGCTTTTCCGCGCTGGCAAAATGGCTCGACGTCATCGCCACAACATAATCCGCATACCCCGCCGCCACACACATCGCGCCCAATGAGAGCGCTTCGCCGCAGGTGCTGCACGCTCCATAGAGCCCGAACAGCGGCACCTGATAGTCCATGAGTCCGAAGGATGTCGCAATATTCTGCCCGAGCAGATCCCCCGAAAACAGATAGCGGATGTCCTCGGTTTTCAATCCTGCCTTCCCGACTGCCAGCGTAAATGCTTCCTTCTGCAGGGTGCTCTCCGCTTCCTCCCAGGTGTTCTGTCCGAATTTGTCGTCCTCGCCCACCACGTCGAAGCGGTTCCCGAGCGGTCCCTCGCCCTCTTTTTTCCCCACAATACTCGCACTGCTTATGATGTAAGGAGCCTCCGCAAACGCGAGGCTCTGCTTCCCGACCTGTATCTCCATATCACTGCTTCCTTTCGCAAGACTTTTCCTTAGTATGCGGCGCACAAACGTGTATTATACCGGTAAAATGCCATTTTTCGCTGCTTCGCTTCGGAAATTTTTTGACGGCGGTTGAGCTGTTTTGGAAATTGTTTTGGCGGGGCGGAAATTGGGGTGACTGGGTGTATGATGGTTCGTTATTTTGGAAAATGTTTCGCTGCCCGGATGATAGTTTAACTGTTTGGAAATTGGGTTGGGCTGTTTTGGAAATTGGGGCGACTGGGTGGGAAATTGTGGCGACTGGGCGGGAAATTGGGTGGCTGTTCAGAAATATTTTGCATGATCGGAAAATGATCGGACTGCTTGTCAAAAACGAATTTTCGCCGGCAGACAAAAACAGAGGGTGCATGCGAGTGCCGGATTTCCGGCACGCATGTGCACCCTCTGTTTTATCATATGATCATTGATTGTGTTATCATTGACCTCTGTGATCGTCGACCGTACTGTTATTGTCATCGATCGCGCTGTATTTTTTCACATTATGGATGATGTTTCAGCTGTCTTAAAATGTGCTCTCCTAGAAATCCACCTCTGTATCGTAGTAGCAGCACTTCAACAGTTTTTCCATCTCCTCCTGGCTCGGCTGACGCGGATTCGATCCCGTGCAGGCATCCAGAATTGCATTTGCTGCAATCTCCGGCAGTCTCTCCAGGAATACTTCCTCTGGCACAAATCCCTGCTCGGTCGGATAGCTGTCCGCGCCGTAATTCTTGATGCAGTGTGGAATCTTAAGATCATCATTCATGCCGCGCAGATATGTAATGAGGAGCGCCACTTTTTCATCCAGCGTATCTCCGCCCAGTCCCATAAAATCTGCGATCTCGCCGTAGCGCTTTTTCGCAGTCTCATCCTTGGCGTTGAATGCGATGACCTTCGGCAGATACATGGCGTTTGCTGCACCGTGAATGATATGTGCGCCGTAATCTGCAAATGCAGCACCCGTCTTGTGAGCCATCGAATGAACGATTCCAAGCAGTGCATTGGAAAATGCCATGCCGGCCAGACACTGTGCGTTGTGCATGGAATCACGTTTTTCCATATCTCCGTTATAAGAGCCCACAAGATCTCTCTGGATCATCTTGATCGCATGCAGGGCAAGCGGATCTGTAAAATCACAGTTCGCCGTGGAGACATACGCCTCGATGGCATGCGTCATCGCATCCATACCGGTATGCGCTACCAGCTTCTGCGGCATCGTCTCTGCAAGCTCAGGATCCACGATCGCAACATCCGGCGTAATCTCAAAATCTGCAATCGGATATTTGATTCCCTTTTCATAATCCGTAATAATGGAAAATGCGGTCACCTCCGTCGCCGTTCCGGATGTGGAAGAGATCGCGCAGAAATGTGCTTTTTTGCGGAGCTTCGGAATTCCGAATACCTTGCACATATCTTCAAATGTAATGTCCGGATATTCATACTTGATCCACATTGCCTTTGCCGCATCAATCGGAGAACCGCCGCCCATCGCCACGATCCAGTCCGGCTTGAATTCTTCCATCGCCTTGGCGCCCTTCATCACCGTCTCCACCGATGGATCAGGCTCAATTCCCTCAAACAGACAGACTTCCATTCCTGCTTCTTCCAGGTACTGCTTTGCGCGATCCAGGAATCCAAAACGCTTCATGGAACCTCCGCCGACACAGATCATCGCGCGCTTCCCCTCAAACTCCTTCAAAGCCTCCAACGCTCCCTTTCCGTGATACAGATCGCGCGGTAACGTAAACCTTGCCATATGCTCCTCCAATCCGCCACTTTCTGTGGCAACCATTATTTACAGCCTTTGCCCGCCGTTATCTATCCTTCCCCATTCCGGCGTCGTTTCTGCATATGCTAAGTATAACATAGGGACAAGCACCGTTGCAATTCTTTCCGTTTCCATTCTGTAGGTTTTCTGCAAGAGATTTTCGCATCGTGTTCAGATATATTATTTCCATGTTCCGGCAGACGGGTTGGGATGGGTTCCAGGGGCTTCACATCTAAGGCAGGTGGCTCGGTTTTATGACACGTTCTGCTTGATCCTGGCTGCACTTTCTGACAATGGGGTGATTCGGGGTACCGGGGGCTTCACACCTTTGGGTAATAACTCGGTTTTATGGCATGTACTTATTGAGTCTGACGAGGATTTCTGACGACAGGGTGATTCGGAGTACCGAAGACTTCACATTTCTGGCAGATGACTCGGTTTTTTAGCTTCCTTACTGTTCGGGTTTGGCGGCGTTCTTTCTGCCGGTCGTTTTCCGCTTCATGCCGCGCAGCATCTCTTTGTCCTCCGCACTTACACGGTATGACTCCAACATTTTCTGAATTGCCTTATTATAGGTAAAATCATCCAGTTCATTTTTCAATAAAAATGCCTGGGTCTCCTGCGGGAATTTTGCATAGGCAGTCGCAATTCCCCATGCGACTCCCATTTTGCAATAATAGCCCTCATGCTTTAGGCTGTTATATACGGCAAGCACACGATCGATATATTCGGGCACCAGAAAATGATCCATCAGCATCACTGCCACCACCCGCTGTTCAAATTCACTCTCAGACGCGCGGTATTGCATCAGAAATTCCCACACCTCTGCCCGATGTTTTCGGACAATCTTAAATGTAGAACAAAACCCGTCATTGACTGACCAGTCGTGAATTTTCGGAATAAACGCCGCGGCATATTCCAAAAGCTCTTCCATCTCCGCTTTCGCGTAGCCAATCACAAGCCCTTGCAGCATGATCTCCTCGTAGGTGTCATCGCGTGCCTCCTTGAGATAAGTTCTCCAGTCTTCTTTTGCCAGTTGCTTCGCCAGCGAGCGCAGCACCGGAAGCCGCACTCCCAGAATCGAATCTGTCCCCGGAATCAGGCTGCTGGTAAAATCTTTGAACTGATTTTCCGCATGTTTCTCTAAAAAATCACGTATCTGTTCGTTTGTCATTTTTTCCTCTCTTTGCACCGCCCATGATTTGCTGTAAATGCGATTCTGTGTTTGCGCTGTTTTCTGCGCACAATATGAATCTGTCAAGATTCATTATATCATACATCAACTATGCTTCGGCAAAAGTCCGGAAAACCTTCGTTTTTCCGGACTTGCGGGCGTATTTACATGGGACATATCCGTCCAACGCATACAAGCATGCGCGTCCGTCTTTGCTCCATGTTCACTTTCGCTTCCACGAACATTATATTACAAATCGCGAATTCGGTTCTATGCGCGCAAAAACGCGTTCCCAGACCCGCAAAATGACAGAATAGTTAACATAACGGACAATAGAAACATGAAAAACGGGTCTCAGACATTAAAATGTAGCTCTCAGACCCGTGAAATAGTCAAGAATGGGTCTCAGACGGCAAAATGTAGCTCTCAGACCCGCAAAATGACAGAATAGTTGACATAACACCAATGTAAAATGATAAAACGGGTCTCAGATGACAAAAAATAGCTCTCGGACCCGCAAAATAGTCAAGAACGGGTCTCAGACGCAAAAATGTAGCTCTCAGACCCGCAAAATAGTCAAGAACGGGTCTCAGACGCAAAAATGTAGCTCTCAGACCCGCAAAATAGTCAAGAACGGGTCTCAGACGGCAAAATGTAGTTCTCAGACCCGCAAAGCAGCAGAATGGTTGACATAACGGCAATGCAAAACAGAAAAATGGGTCCCAGATGACAAAAATAGCTCTCAGACCCGCGAAATAGTCAAAAACGGGTCCCAGATGCCGAAAAATGTCTCTCAGACCCGCAAAATAGTCAAGAACGGATCCCAGACGCAAAAATATAGCTCTCAGACCCGTCACGACCAATAACAAATTTTTTAGGAACTCTTTTTCTTCTGCTGCCGCCCTAAATCCGTTTTTTAGACCCTCTTTTTCTTCTGCTGCGGCTCTGGATCAGTTTTCGTAGATCTCACCGTCCACAATTCTTACCACGCGGCCCGCATGTTTTGCCACATTCAGATCGTGTGTGATCATCACAATGGTATTTCCCATCTGATTCAGATTTTCAAAGAGCTTCAATACCTCTTTTCCGCTGTTCACATCAAGCGCGCCTGTCGGCTCATCTGCAAGCAGAATGGCCGGTTTTCCGACCAGTGCACGCGCAATGGCTACTCGCTGCTGCTGTCCGCCGGAAAGTTCATTGGGCTTATGTCCGATACGCTGTGAAAGCCCGAGCATGTCAATTGTGTCCATGCTCGCCTCCTGCGCTTCCGCAAGCCCCATTCCGCGCATCAGAAGCGGCATAACAATATTCTGCAGCACGTTGTAGGTCGGAATCAGATGATATTTCTGAAAAATGAAGCCTATTTTCTGGTTACGGATTTTTACCAGTTCCTTTTCTTTCGCCTGTTCGATTGCCACACCATCCAGAAGATAGCTTCCGCTGTCCATCACATCCATGCACCCGATGATATTCATGAGCGTACTTTTTCCGGAACCGGAAGGACCCAAAATGGCAAGATATTCTCCCTGCTTTACGGTCAGTGACACATCTTTGAGTACATGGAGGGACTGCGTTCCCATGCGGTAGGATTTGTTGATATTTTTCATTGTGATTACATTCGTATTTTCCATACTTTCTGCTCTTGTGCCCGTGCAGATTGCCGGCTCCATCTCTATCACTGCATCCATATCTCTACAATAACCTCCTCACCATCTTCGTTAGTCTCTATCAGAAGCTTCAGCAGATCGCCGGCCGCCAGCCGCTGAAATGTCGTCTCGGTACCTGCCGTCGTGTGCACCACCGTGCTGACCGGAATCAAGGTTGTCACACTTTCACCGCTCATGCCGCCATTTCCGCCCGGCGCTCCTCCGCCGTTATTTTCTGTTCCGTCCGATGCCGTATCGCCCGGCATGCCGCCATTTTCTCCCTTCGGCAATCCGTCAGCCGTCTCTGTATCATCATTCGTTCCGGAAGTTCCCTGTGACATCCCGTCTGACGTCTCCGTGCCGGCATCCGTTCCGGAAGTTCCCTGTGACATCCCGTCTGACGTCTCCGTGCCAGCATCCGTTCCGGAAGTTCCCTGTGAAAATCCGTCTGATGTTCCCAAACCATCACTTCCGTCCGACGTTCCCAAACCATCACTTCCTCCAGGTGCTCCCGAACCATCTCCAGGCGCTCCTGCGGCATCACTTCCTCCAGGCCCCCCTGATCCATCGCTTCCTCCAGGCGCTCCCGAGCTATCTCCGCCTTTTTCTGCATTCTCGGTGTCTTCCGTGTTGCTTGCAAGGTATGCCTCCACCACCGATTCGTCGACTTCCATATATGTCAATTCATTTCCCTCGATGCTGGTCACATAGGCATACACATATTTCTGATTATCCGCCAGTGTCTCCGTGTCTGCTGTCCTGCGGGTCCATGCGAAAATGCCACCTCCGCCGAGCACTGCTGCAAGCGCCACAATGCCGCCCGCCACCGCTTTCTTCTTTATCATCCCAAACCTCTTTCCTATTCCAAAACAACTCCTATTTTCCATCGGAAATTGCTCAGCTTTACGCTTGAATCCGCTCTTTTTCCCAACCGAGCAACTCCTACCAACTCCTATTTTCCATCGGAAATTGCTCAGTTTTACACTTGAATCCGCTCGGTTTCCCAACCAAATCCATTCATTTATTCCGCGCCAAGTGCCTCCACCGGAACCAGATTGGACGCCTTATAAGCCGGGTAGAATCCGAAGATCGTTCCTGTTCCCACCGCAAACACGAGGGCAATCAAAAATGCTGATGCCGACAGTTCCACACGGACGCCGAGGTACTGTACAATGGGCGCCACAGCCAGCGACGCCAGATTTCCCAGCACACCGCCGATGAGACTGATTGCAGCCGCCTCCGCTAGAAACTCCAGCAGAATGTCCCGCTTGGAGCAGCCGATCGCTTTTAAGATACCAATCTCATTGGTCCGCTCTTTTACGGATACAAACAGAACGTTCATAATGCCGATTCCGCCGACCACGAAGACGATCGCCGCCATCGCAATCAGAAGCATGGTCAGAATCTGATTGGAAGCCTCCGCCGCCTCCATCTTGCTTCCCGCATCCTCAAATGTGAACTCAGCGTTCGGATAACTGGTGGCAAGCACCTCCGTCACTTCCTCGATCACACCTTCCACATTATTCACATCCGCTGCCAGCACCGTGATGGTCGGTCTGACCGACGATCCGATCAGATATTTCACGCCGGTCGCATAAGGGATAAAAATGGAATCATCCGGACTGATACCGGACGCGACCGTTCCCATGCTTTCCAACACACCGTTTACCACATAAAGCCGGTCGTCGATGTAGATCACGCTTCCGTATGCCTCAATGGCACTGCCAAAAATCTCTTCGGCAACGCTTGCGCCGAGCACGCAGACTTTTTCTTTGTTCTCATCATCATCGTCGGTGATAAAGCTTCCGACCGCGAGGGAGAGGTTACTGATCGTCTCGTAGTTACTTTTCACGCCCGCAATAGTATAAGTATCGGCTTCATCGAGATCTCCGCCATCCACACTGGATTTTGTGGTGTAGGAAATGGTCGCTGCCGAGATGCCGGACGCAAACGTTTCGATGTCATCCACATCATCCTCGCTCAGCGTAATATTTTCCTGATTCATGCGGTCTTCCATATCGCTCTGTCCGCCGAAAAAGTTTCCCATATCCGGCATACCGCCGCCGTCACCGGAAGGCATCTCTCCCCCCGGTGCTCCGCCCGGTGCCTCGCCGCCCGATGAGGAACCGCCCCCCATATCGCCGGATGGTGCTCCGCCGGAACCGCCGCCAAAGCCTCCGCCGGAACCGCCGCCCGGCGCCATCATTGCCATGCCGGAATCCGAATCATCGCTGCTTCCTCCGCCGCCAAAATCTGTCCCGCCGTCGTAGGAAATGTCCACCGCACCGGCATTTAAGTTTTTAAACTGGTCTGCCACGTCCGCCTGACCGCCTTTACCAATGGCGATGACCATCACGATGGTGGCCGCACCGACGATAATGCCGATCGAGGTCATGATCACCTTAAATTTGTTCTGTGTGATATTGATCCAGACCAGTCTCAATAATTCTTTTGGCTTCATTCTGTCACCTGACTTTCTATCAGCACAGTTTCACCTTCCGTGAGCCCGGACTTGATTTCCACATTGACCCCGTCGGAAAATCCCGTCTCCACATCCACCGTGCGGATTGTTCCGTCCGCATCCTTCACTTTGACATAGGACGTCGTTCCGTCAGACTGGATCGCCTTGTTGGATACATATAGCACATCCGTTACCTGCTTGCTGATAAATGTGACATTTCCTGTCATGTCCGTGTAAATTCCGGTAATGTCCCCGGTAAACGCGGCGGTCACATTGTAAGATACCGTAGATGAACCACTGGAAGACGAAGTGTCAATGCTCTCCACCTCCCCCGCAAACGTCTGGTCCTCATAGGCGGACAACTCAATCTCCACAACATCTCCGACTGCAATATTCGTGATGTCCTCCTCCGACACAGAGACGGTGATCGTCACCGCATCCGTATTGGAAAAAGTGGCAACCGTTGCTCCGGAAGCGATGGTATCCCCTGCCTCATACGACAGATCGGTAATGGTTCCCGTATACTCCGCGTAGATCGTGCCGTCATCGCCGATGGCAGCCTCAAATTCCTCAAGTGCCTCCTCTGCGTCGGACAGCGTATCTTTTGCATCGGTAATGTCATTGTCCGCCCCAGAGACATCCACGCTGTACTGGCTGGATGCATTTTTTGCTGAGAGTTCGGCTTCTTTCAACGTTTTCTCCGCCTCGATGGACTTCGTGGTATAGTTGTTTTTCGCTGCCACAAGTTTTGTGTACAGTTTGTCGTAATTTTCCTGCTCCTCGGTAAGCGATGCGCTTAAGTCCACACCCGCATCGATCTGCTCCTGGTAGTAATTGATCAGGGACGCCGACGTATCCACCGCTTCCTGCGCGTCATCCACCGCTTCCTGCAGTTGCTTTATGGTGGCTTCGTAGGTCTCCTGTGCAACAGATCCCTCCGCCGTGCTCAGATTGTAGGAGTAGCTTGCCGATACTTTTTGCTTTTCCGCGCTTAAGCCCGCCTCGCTGACGGCTGTCTTTGCCTCCGTCACCGCTTCCTCAAGATCTTTTTTGTAGGACGCCACGCTCTCCTCTGTAAGCTTTAGGATAGGATCTCCCTCCTCGACCGACTGCCCTGCGGTAACGTAGACCGTTTCCACCTCAAGGGTCGATGCCGTGTTGGTGGACGACGTCGCATTTCCTCCCGCACTGTTCTGTGCGGACGAGTTGTTCTGCGTGCTTGCAGAGGAAGAATCCTCTGAAAAATCAAGGGACTGATCCAGCGTACCGATCGTTACGCTGCCGCTCTCCGTCACGCCCGCCGTCAGATTTCCTTTCTCCACGGTTACTTCCTTATATACGGTCTGCTCTTCGCTGTCGTTTCCCGACTGATATGCAAAGGTGACGGTTCCTGCGGCAAGCACTGCCGCCGCAGCCACTCCGGTCACCAGCCAAAGCTTTTTCTTTTTCATTCTGTCTTTCCTCCTGCTTCCTCTGTTTCAAATGTCACGGTTGCCTGTGAACCGGTGCTAAGTGTGCCGTCTGTATTGTCCACGGCAACAATGACCGCATATGTCACATTGGACATGCTTCCGCCGGATGTTTTTTCTGATGCAATGGAGTAGATGGTTCCGTCGATTGCTCCCATTCTGCTTCCACTGATCTGTACCTGCACGGTGTCGCCGACCGCAAGTTTTGCAATATCGTTCTGTGATACCTCCACGGAAATCAGAATCGTATCCAGATCATAATAGCTTGCAAATGCTGTATTTTTGATCAGGGTATCTCCCGCCTCGTAAGTCACCGATGCAAGTGTTCCGTCACGGTCCGCACATACAACGCCATCCTCGATCGCTAAGAGTGCGCTCTGCTGTTCCTTCAGTTCATCCAGCGTATCCTGCGCCTCGTCCACAGCACTCTGCAAGGTTTCCAGCGAAGCTTCATACTCGGTATCCGCATATTTTCCCTCCAGAACCGTCTCTTCATACTGCTGCAAAAGAGCGGGCTGCGCCGTCGTCTCGTTGCGCTCTGCCTCGTCGCAGGCATCACTCAGTTCCTCCAGCTCATCTGTCAGCTCCGCAATTTTCTCGTTTGCCTCTGTCACTTTCGTGTTATATTCCTCGACCGCCTTCTGGAATGTCTGATTGGCAAGCTGCAGTGCGCTATTTGCGCTCTCCGCCTCTGTCTGGCTCTGCGACAGAGTGTCGGCAGCCTCCTGCACGGCAGTGTAGTCCGCCGCAAGCTGATCCGCCAGCGCCGCAAGATCCGTGTAGGACGCTCCGGCTTCAATCTGTGTTTTCAAATTCGCCATATCCGCGGCATATGTCTCTTTTGCTGCCTGGCTGCTGCTCTGTGCATCGGAAAGCTGCGTCTGCTTTTCCGTGAGTGTCGCCTGCGCCGTATCGACTGCCGCCTGTTTTTCATTGATCCCGACCTGCGTGTAGTAGGTGCCGTTGTCGATGGCATCCTGATAATCGGAGATCTCCTCCACCGCCTCATCGTACGCTTCCTGTGCCTCGCTGGTCTTTACCGACAGTTCGCTGACTGCCGCATCATAAGTATCCTGCGCGGTGTCCGCCGCAAGTTTTGTGGAGGAAAGCTCGCTCTCCGCCTCCAGCACGCCGCTCTCAAAATCGATCTGCGCAGATTGCAGTGCAGTTTCCGCTTCCGAAATGGCATCCTCGTAATACGCTTTTGCATCCGCCATGCTCTCGTCATCGATCTTAAATAAGGCATCGCCCTCCGCCACGGTGTTTCCCGCTTCCGCATAGACTTCTTCCACCGTCATGGTCACCGCATTTACGGAAAAATCAGGAAGCTGGCTCTCTGTTTTCACCTGTGTGGTTCCTGTCCCGGAAAAGCTGCCGTTTTCCTGTCCATCTGTCTCATCTATCTGTGTGTCCTCCTCCGTCTGATCCGCTGTGCCCGAAGCTGCTATCACATGATAGCCGACTCCGCTTCCCGCAACTGCTGCAGCCAGAATCCCGGCAAATATTCCATAAAATTTTTTGGAATGTTTTCCCAGGAGATTGTGTACCCACGTTATTTTCATTGTTTCATCCTTTCCCTTCCGGCATTTCATCCTCTCTCATATTTCACGGTAAGGATAGCATCGCTTTCTAAAGGGCAGTTGAATGTAATGTGACGGTTATGTGACGGAACCGTTAAATATCTGTGTTTCGCGGCTGGCAACGCGCGCATCCTTTGACAGATTAGGAAAAAAGTATTACAATACATCCGTTTCTATATACCTGTTAAAATGGAGATTGTTCATGAAGAAGATTGCTTTTTTTGATATCGACGGAACACTGACTTCCGAGATTGACGGCTCGATTCCAGAGAGTGCCGTCTATGCCATACGGGCAGCGCGGGCAAACGGGAATCTGATGTTCATCAATACCGGGCGCTGTTTTCAAAATGTGGAACAGCGTTTCCGTGATGTGGGGTTTGACGGATTTGTCTGCGGATGCGGCACAGATATCTACTGTGACGGCGTTGAGGTGCTTCATGTCGCACAGACGCATGAAACCGTAATGAAGCTGCTTCTCGCAGCCAGAGAGTGGAATATCGACATCCTGTTTGAATCCAGGAAAGAGGTTGCTTTTGATCTGACAAGACCGCTCCGGCATCCGGATGCCAGACGGCAGTATGATGCGTTTGAAAAACGCGGTTATGAGATGCCAGAACACCTCGAGAATCCTAATTTTTTCTGTGATAAGTTTGTAATCTGGTTCGAGCGCCCCGAGCAGCTTGCCGGCTTCCGCAACACAAGCGACCGCTATTTTGAATGCATTGACCGCGGCGGCAATTTCCGCGAATTTGTTCCGCTCGGCTACTCCAAAGCGACTGGGCTTAACTATGTACTTGATTATTACCGGATCGACAAAAAGGACGCCTATGCCTTCGGCGACAGCAACAACGACCTTCCCATGCTCACTGCTTTGACAAACAGTGTCGCCATGGGCAACGCCTCTCCTGCCACGCTTTTTGACAAGGTGTCCTATGTGACGGAAAAAGCCAGCGAAGACGGCATCCGCCTTGCGCTGGAACATTTCGGTTTTATCTAAAGTCTGCGGTTATCCCGCACGAGCACCACAGCCATCACGATGGCTGTGAGAAGCTCGGATGCCGGAAACGACAGCCACACGCCATTGATACCGAATGCTGCGGCAAAAAGCAGCGAGCAGCCGATAATGCAGACAAATCCTCTCATGATCGATGTCACAAACGATTCCCGCGCACGTTCTGTCGCGCTTAAAAATCCCGCTCCCACAATGTTTATTCCGGCAAACAGAAATCCGATAAAGTAAAGACGCATTCCCGTGTGGGCATACGCTGCCAATTCCACGGAATGTTCACTGTTAAACAGACTCACCAGCGAATCCGTAAATCCGTAGACGGCTCCGATGAGCACTACCGCGATGCCCAAAGCCGTGGCAAATCCGAGGTTTCGTATTTTCCGGACGGATTTCACATCTCCTTTTCCGTAGCAGTCGCTCACGATCGGCTGCGCTCCCTGCGCCACTCCGTTGAAGATTGCCATTGCCACAAGCGCAAAGTTCGCGATCACTCCGTAAGCCGCCACACCGATATTTCCCACAAGACCGAGAATCAGGAAGTTGAACACGGTTGTGATGACGCCGGAAGAAATCTCCCCCACAAATGCCGGAACGCCAAGCTGGCACGCCCCGAATAACTGGGCGATGGACGGCGCGTGCAGCCGGAACCGCACAGTATTCTTTTTTCCAAAGAAATGTGCGCTGCAGATCAGAATGCTGATGATCGGCGATGCCGCCGTAGCGAGCGCCGCTCCCTCTAACCCCATGCCGAGCGGAAACATAAAAACGTAGTCAAACAGGATGTTGGAAAAACTTCCCGCGAGGGTTCCTGCCATCGCTAAGGACGGCTGGTTATCGTTGCGCACAAATGCCATGACGACATAGTTCATCATGAAAAACGGCGTAAACAGCAGAAAGATTCTCGTATATCCGGTTCCGAGCGCCACAATTCCCGGATCACCGCCCATCAGCGCAATGATTTTATCCGGAGCGAAAATGCCCGCAAGCGTAAACAGAATTCCAATCATCCACACAAAACAGATGGCGTTGGAAAAATAGTCGTGCGCCCGCTCCTCGCCCTGCGCCCTTAAGATCGTAAAGCGCGTCGCAGAACCGACGCCGATCATCGAACCGATCGCAAAAATCAGATTGTAGATCGGAAGCACCAGATTTAAAACGGTAATTCCGTCCGTTCCCGCTGCCTTCGCAATAAAAAAGGTATCAGCGATGATATAACAGGAGATACCTAACATTCCGAATATATTCTGTGTGACATACCTGGCAAATTGTTTTGTGACTGACATTTACTTTTCCCCTCAGTTCTTTTTCATACTCATTGTTTCTTATCTTACAACCGGAGTGAACCGCATGTCAAGCTGTGGAGGCGGCAGGTCGGCGGAATGCGCTGTTTCCCGGATTGATATGAGATGGTATCTTTTTCATTCTTTCGCTTTACTTTTCATTTGTAGTATGTTTTAATAAAAGCAATATATTTTCTTTTTGCGCTGTCTTCTGCGCATCCGAAGTTCCACCGGAACTTCTAATATGAATCTGTCAAGATTCATTATATCATAACCATTTTACACTATGTTCTTTCATGAATTTGCACATTCCATTGCAGACACTTTTCACCCGGAGCCCCCAGCGATACCAAATTCATAATTTTTTCTCATTATGTACCAACGCTCCTTTTCCGCCTGCACTTAAAACAGCAACGGCATTTTTAGCACATAAAAGTATACCGGATCCTCTTAACACACAGCATCTATAGAATAGGAGAATACCATGACACCTTTACACACTCAAATCCTCACTGCCCGCGAACGCAACGGTCAGGAGCTCCGTACCATCCAGAACCAGCTTCAGAAACTTCCTCCCGGAAAACTTATCTGCTCCCGCAACGGAACCACTGTCAAATGGTATCAGGGCGACGGTCACTCCAAGACCTATATTCCGAAAGTGAACCGCGCTCTTGCCGAACAGCTCGTGCTGAAAAAGTATCTGCAGCAACAGGAACAAATACTCTTGCAGGAGCAGGCAGCAATTACTGCCTATTTAAAATATTCCCCGGCGGGCAGCCTCTCTTCCGATGATCCACATCTTCTCTCTGATCCCGCCTGTGAAGATCTGCTTCGTTCTTATTTTTCCACCTCAAAAAATATTCCGGACGTCTCGAATGTTTCAGATCTCCCGAATATTTCGACTAGTTCCGCCGTCGAATGGTCTGCCGCTTCCTACGAACGCAATCCGCTCCATCCCGAACAGCTGCTTCACAAAACCGTCTCCGGCGAACGGGTGCGTTCCAAATCGGAAGCCATGATTGCCATGCTGCTCCACCTAAACGCCATACCTTACCGCTACGAATGTGCGCTCTCCCTTGGCGGTGTCACTCTGTTTCCGGATTTCACCATACAACATCCCGGAACCGGCGCTCTCTACTACTGGGAGCATTTCGGGCTGATGGACGATCCCTCCTACGCCAAAAACGCCGGCTCGAAACTTTCTCTCTATGCCGCAAACGGCATTATTCCGTCCGTTCATCTGATCACCACGTACGAGACCAAAGCATATCCCTTAAACGCCGGCATGATTGAGCATCTGATCTCCTACTATTTTCTGGATTCCGCGGTCTGAATCCGTGCTTCTCTCTTCCACTGTCATTTCTTGCATTTTCGCCCGGCGCGGATCTGGAAAGACGTTTTTCCTCTTCCAGACCCGGACGGCTTCCTTTTTCTATTCTTTTTTCCTCTTTGGGATGGTTTTTCGGGTCTGACGCAGCGTTTTTTCTCTCTCAGACCCGCAATCCACAATTTTTCGGGTCTGGCACGACGTTTTTCCTCTCTCAGACCCCAAAGTCACAATTTTTCGGGTCTGGGAGGGCATTTTTCTTCTCCCAGACCCAGCTGGCTTCATTTTTCTCTTCTTTTTCCCTCTTTTTGTCCACTTCTCGGGTCTAGGACGGTATTTTTCCTCTCTAAGACCCCAAAACCACAATATTTCGGGTCTGGAACGACGTTTTTCCTCTCCCAGACCCGAAAACCACAATATTTCGGGTCTGGGAGGGCATTTTTCTTCTTCCAGACCCGTATGGCTTCATTTTTCTCCTCTTTTTCCTGCTTTTCGTCCGCTTCTCGGGTCTGACGCAACGTTTTCCCTCTCTCAGACCTGAAAACCACAATTTTTCGGGTCTGGATGAACATTTTTCCTCTTCTAGACCCGGTCAGCTTCATTTTTCTCTTCTTTTTCCTTCTTTTCGTCCACTTCGCGGGTCTGGAATGGTGTTTTTTCTCTCTCAGACCCGAAAGCTACAATATTTCGGGTCTGGATGAACATTTTTCCTCTTCCAGACCCGGCTGGCTTCATTTTTCTCTTCTTTTTCCTTCTTGGGACAGTTTCTCGGGTCTGGCACGGCATTTTTCCTCTCTCAGACCCGAAAACCACAATTTTTCGGGTCTGGAACGACGTTTTTCTTCTTCCAGACCCGCACTGAGAAGACACTATACCATTCCCCACCATTTTAATGCCCAATAGATCAATCCGAGCACCCAGCTTGAAAATATTCCATATAAAATGACCGGTCCGGCAATCGTAAAGATCTTGCAGCCAATTCCGAAGACCTGACCCTCTTTCTGAAACTCTATGGCGGGCGCGGCCACACCATTTGCAAAACCGGTAATTGGCACCAACGCGCCCGCTCCTCCCCAGTTTGCAATCGAAGGGTACAGATTCAGACCGGTAAGCAGCACCGAAAGCAGAATGAGCAGCAGAGAACACCAGCTTCCGGATGTCTTCTGATCCAGTCCATAATTCTCACACGTATTCAGAATAAACTGCCCGATGCAGCAAATGATCCCGCCTGTCACAAACGCCTTCGCCATATTCCACCAGAGATTATGGGTGGGAGTCATCTGCTTCACATAATCATTGTATTTTTTTTGTAAACGTTCTTTTTCCTTATCCACTGCGCAACCTCCGTCTTTTTTGTCAGTATGCGCAATTTATTTATTTTTATTCTTCCAGCGACCTCTCTTCCGCCGCTTCTCTGTTGTAATCCCCACCTTTATGCGTTCTTACGCTCCCTCGGCGGCTTCTTCCACACCATTTCTCCTCTGTGATGCTGTGGCCGGGCTTGCTGTGATGCCCAGGCTTTATGCTTTCTTCCGCTCTTCCGGTTCCATGGCCGCTCCTCCCGCCACTTCTCCTCTGTGATGCCAGGATTCCACACCCTTATACATCTTCCGGTTCCATGACCGCTCCTCCCGCCACTTCTCCTCTGTAATGCCATGCTTCCCCGCTTTATGCGTTCTGCCAGTCGTCCGGCAGTGTGACCGTCCAGAGATATTTTTCAGTGCGGCCCCAGTCCAGAAGTTCCCGCATCTGCTCGTCATATACATCCTCGGGGCGGTAGTCCGCCACCATCCCGAACAGGTACTTTTCTTTCTCATCCGCCGGTGTCAGCGTCGGTATCTTCTCCGACAGGAGCGTAAGCAGCTCCTCCGGCTTGATATCCTCGGGGATCTCGACTCCGGAAAGCTTGGCGATGAGCCCCGCGGCATAATAAAATTCATAATTTCCTGTCAGAATTGATTTCTGCATGTTGCACTTGATAATCACGCTCTGGCGTGCAATCGATGGTACCATAATTCTCCTCCGTAAAAGAACAATCTCCCATCATTGTACTACTGTGCCTTAAAATTTCCAAGGAAATAGTACAGCGATCCCGCCACTTTTCCCGCCGCCATCGCGAGCATGACCCAGAAGAGTCCGACCTTTAGACCCATGCGCCGGAATGTGATCGGAAACGTATTCAAGATCTCCGCAAGCGCCACCGCAATGCTTCCCACAAAAATTCCCGCGGAGATGCCGAATGCACACAGAAGCAGCGGTCCAAGCGGTATCCGGATCTGTAAAAAAACCGACGCCAGATTGCCGCAGATCCCTCCCAGAATCACGGCATTCTCAAAATGCATCGTCTCAGCGGCACGGTTGCATTTTCCGATCATGCGCGGGATCACACCGATGACGATCAGAAACGCAAATGTTCCCGCAGAGACCGCAAGTCCCGCGGCAAGCCCGCAGAAGCCCAAAAATATATGCTCAATTAACATCGATGCTGTGTCCCTTTCTCTCCGCATTCTCTATAAACGTAGTATCTATATCTTTCTCATATTTGCGCATCTCCACCTGCATCGGCGTCGGGTCCGGCGTGATCTTCCTGCTGCCCAGATGATTGAAAAACAGCGTGATGCCAATGGCAAGTCCGATGCTATAACAGATTTCAAGTTCCGTCACACCGCTCGACTGCTTTCCCATGACCTGCAGATAGAATTTGGAAAAAACATCTCCCACGGACACGTCGTTGTTGAATGCCATAATGGTGAACGCCGCCCCGAAAAAGATGACCACGCAGAGCGCCACGGTCTTTACCGCGTTGACCCACTTCGGCTTCTCGAGGTTGGGAATGTATTCAATGATAAAATCCTTCTCCCCCTCGTTGCTGACATCCACGTTCGGGTATTCCTCGTGAATCAGCTCGACGATCTTTAATATGGAAAAAACTTTCATCTGGTTCTTCTGCTTGCGGGGATTCATCGCCTCCGCAAACGTATAGATTTTCTTCTGCTTCAGCTGACGCACAATGGATGCATCCGGACACTCCATTTTTGCAATGTCTCCCAGCGTCACATGCCGGTCTGTCACAATCGTATTCTGGTCAATCTTTACGTACAATGTCTCGCTCTTTGCACTCATGCCGCAGTTCCCGCTTCCCATGAAGAATTCCGCTCCACCAGCACACCGTCCACCGGCGTCTCGCCCTCTCTTCCGTATTTCATATATAGAAGCGCCCCGCAGATCAGCGCGACCGCCAGCACTCCCACAAGACATGCCCTGTATTTTTTGCAATTCATTCTGTTGCCCTCCTGTCCGTTTTGACATCACTTGCATGATTTATGCATTATTATGCCTGTCCCCGCAGATATTATGTACAGGAAAACAGACAAAAGCAGTACAGGAAAACAGACAAAAGCACCAGATTGCTTTTTTTATAAAAACGTGTTACTTTTTCATATGGACATTTTATTATCAGAAAGGCGGACACCCCAATGGCTGTTACCAAGGAAATCCTCGCGCTTGCCGTGGAAATCGGCGATGCACTGCTTCGGAACGGTGCCGAAGTCTACCGCGTCGAGGACACGGTCATGCATATTCTTGAGGCATATGAAATTGAAAATTATGACGTTTACGTGCTCTCCAACGGTATCTTTGCGAGCGCAAACGAGGATCGTGAGGACGCCTGCAGCATGATCCGACACATTCCGCTCGGCACCACGCATCTCGGGCGCATCGCTGCATTAAATCAGCTTTCCCGCGAGATCTGCTCCCATGAGTGTTCGCTGATCGACGCCTGGGACCGCCTGGAGGAATGTAAAAATATCTCGTTCGGTAAACCTGTCGTCCACGTCTTCTTCTGCGGACTTGGCTGCGGCTGTTTTTCCTATCTTTTCGGTGGGACAGCCCTAGACAGCGTCGTCGGCTTTTTTATCGGCATGCTGCTGCAGGTATTTCTGTTTGCCTTAAAGCGCCATAAAAATTCCAAGTTTATCACGAATATCCTGGGAAGCGCATTCGTAACGCTGCTGTCGCTGATTGTGCTCTCCTTCGGCGCGCCCATCCTCTACGATAAGGTCATCATCGGAGACATCATGCCGCTCGTCCCGGGAATCGCACTCACTACGTCGATCCGCGACTTTTTTAACGGAGATTATCTCTCGGGCGCCATTCATATGATCGATGCCATCCTGACCGCATTTTGTATCGCCGTCGGCGTCGGCACCGTCATTACGATCTATCACTTTGCAATGGGAGGTGCTGCGCTGTTATGATTATCCAGTTTATTGTGAGTTTGTTTGCCACGCTCTCTTTTGCGGAACTGTTTGCCGCGCCGAAAAAGGAACTGTTTTTCTGCGGTCTGACCGGTGCCATCGGCTGGGTCGTCTATGTGATCGGCTTAAACGGCGATATGGGCACGGTGCTTGCGAATCTGATCGCCACCTTCGCGCTCACCGTATTTTCCCGTATTCTGTCTGCGGTCCGCAGAAACCCGGTGACCGTTTACCTGATCGCCGGTATTTTCCCGCTGGTTCCCGGAGCAGGTATTTACTATACGTCCTACTATTTCATCATGAACGATATGCCGCAATTCTCCAACTACGGCATGGAAACCATCAAGGTGGCGGGCGCCATCGTGCTGGGAATTGTCTTCGGCTTCGGTCTCCCGCAGAGCTGGTTTAACGCGCTGCAGCGGATAGAAAGAAAAAAGACGGCTTTGTAAAAAGCCGTCTTTTTTGTGCCATGCATCTTGTGCACTCCCGCAATTCCATTCCGCAGTCCTATTTCTCCGGTTTCAACGGGCCATAATAATAGGACGATGTCGCGCCGCCATCAATCAAAAACGTCGAACCTGTAATAAACGCGCCTTTCTCACTCATGAGCAGTTCCGCCACGTTTGCCACTTCGTCTGCGGTTCCCGGTCTGCCCGCCGGGCACTTCGCAAACATATTCTTGTAAAAATCCCCGCGGGGTCCGTTGAATTCATCCACTGCAAGCGGCGTCACAATAATTCCCGGTGCAATATCATTTAATCTCGCACCGCGTTTGCCCCACTCTACCGACTGTGCCATGACGCGCTTCTCATTGCAGCGCTTTGCCAGCTGATATGCGTGAAGCGTGTCCTTGATATGCTCCGGCTGCAGGATCTCAAGCTGCAACAATTCCTCCGTCGGCGTTGTTGCAAGCGCTGCATCCTCCTCAGCTGTGAGCTGCGGCATTCTCCAGCCCGACTGACTGGAAATGGTCACGCCGACGCCGCCCTCTGCAATCACTTTTCCGACTTCCTCCAATAAAACAGCCGTGCCGTATAAATCCACCTTCAAAATCGCCTCAACCGGTGCCTGACTCGGCGATACCCCTGCTCCGTTGACGAGCATCTTGATCTCACCATATTCTAATGCCTTTGCAATCAGCGCCTGAATGGACTCTCTGGATGACAAATCCATCTCCACCGGCTCCACGTCAAAGCCCGCCTGATTCATCACCCCAGCGATCGCTTTCGCATTCTCCAGATTTTTATCGCCCATGACAATCTTTTTGCCATAACCCATTCTTCTTGCAATCGCCATGGAGATCTGTCCCGCTCCTGTCACGATCATTACTTCTTTTTTAGCCATTTCTGCATCCTCCTTATCCAAACCTTCCATTGTCTGCTCTTATAATAGTTAAATTATTCTTCTGAATCAAAACTTTTTTCTTATCGTATTGATTACTTTTACTAATCGTTATATGATAGAAACAGAATAAAACGAGAAAAGGAGACAGCCGTATGCTCTTACGTCAAATGGAATACCTACAGGCAGTCATTGAAAACGGGAATTTCTATCTGGCTGCCGAACAGTGCAATGTCTCGCAGTCTGCCATTTCCCAGCAGATAAAAAAGCTGGAGACCGAGCTCGGGGTAAAGCTTTTAGAACGCCATAACCGCACATTTTCCCTGACACCTGCCGGCGAGCACTTTTACCGGAAAAGTCTCATTATATCGGGGGATTTAAAGCAGCTGGTCCGTGAGACAAAGCGGATTGCAGATCACGATCATGCAGTGCTGCGGATCGGATATTATAAAGGCTATCACGGGAACGAGCTTTCCGAGGCGATTGCTTTCTTTTCCGAAAAATACCCTACCGTGGATGTAGAAATTATGGTCGGAAGCCACGAGGAATTGTATCATGCCATGGAAAATGTCTCCGTTGACCTTGCCATCAACGATCAGCAGAGGGCTTTTTCCGATGCCTACCACAATGACGTTCTTGCAGAAAGTAAAATCTATATTGAACTTTCCGTCAAAAATCCCCTCAGCAAATTAACCGTCCTGGAAGCGCAGGACTTGAAAAATACGCCCTGTATTCTCGTCATCAATCCTGCCGGGCAAAAGGAAGAGCAGAATTATTATGAAAATATCATCGGACTGCAGGGGGATTTTCTCTTTGCGGATACCGTGCAGGAGGCAAGGCTTAAAATCATAACCGGGCAGGGATATATGCCCGTCGACGTGATCGGGGAGGAGGTCTGGTCCGATCCGGCCGTCAGCAGGATCCCGCTCGCAAGGAACCAGTCTCCGGTCAGAAAGACCTACTGTGCTTTCTGGAAAAAAGACAATTCCGGATACTATATCGAAGAATTCGCCCGGATACTGAAATCCTGCTTTTGACGGTATTTTAAATAACTTCATGAAAATATGGATTCTGCTTCCTTATGATTTTTTCTGTCTCCTTCCGAACAAGACAAGCAGTCCGGCTGCTGACACGAGCAGAATTGTAGTCCAGAGTGCCATATTAAAATCATCACCTGTCTTTGGAGATACTACGCTCTGCGTTGCCTGCTGCTCTCCCTGCGTTGCTGCAGGAGTGCTGCCCAGGTTATCACCACTATCGCTGCCGTTTCCGATATTACCGGCTGATATATCTACCGTTATTGTCGCGGTTGCCGTCAGACCGCCTTCCTCCGTGGTAGCAGTAATTGTGGCTGTCCCGTTTGCTACCGCTGTGACAAGTCCGTTTGCATCAACCGTTGCCACGCTCGTGTCGCTGGACTTCCATGTAACATTTTTATTCGTCGCATTTTCCGGTGCCACCGTTGCAGTAAGCTGCATGGTACTTCCCGCTGAAGTGAGCGTTGCCTGTGTCGGATTTAACGTAAATTTTGTCGGTACGACAAATCCATTCGGTTCTGCGTAAGCAATCGCATAGGTAGAGAAGCGGTCTGTCTTAAATGTCAGGGTATCTCCGGATCTGGTTGTCGGGAGAATAGCTACCTCTGCCCCCGCATCCGTTTCATGCACCCGGATTACATAGTAAATTCTGTTGCTGTTGTCTGACTTTAAGTTATCCGGTATATCGATGGTAATCTCCAGTTCGTTTTGACCGGTTGTCTTTAATTTTGTGGCAGTTCCGTTTCCAATTTTCTTATATAAAGAGAGATCCATGTACTGAATACCTGTCGTCAGCTGTCTCTTTGAGGTAAGACCCTCAGACTGCAGGAGTCTGTCTGTAATGTCATCCAGCTTGCTCTCCACATAATTTTTGTCCGCTGTGCTTACCGCATTCTCTGTCAGACTGTTTGCCTCCAGATAGATTGTAATTTCCGCTCCGGCTTCCACCTGTGCCAGTTCTTCTGCGGTCAGAAGCGATTTTGCTGTCTCTACCGTAAGATTTTTGATCTCTGTTCTTGGCATATCATCTGATACGATGATTTCTGTGGTAATCTTTCCACCGTTTAAGCCAATTTCTTCCGAACCCGCGATCACGGTTTCCTGTGTTTTTGTATCCTGGTAGGTCACTCCGTGATAGATTACCGTTGCTGTATATGTAATCTCTCCCTTTTGTGTTCCGGTTGCCTGCTTTGTGACTTCTTTCTTCACAGTACAATCTTTTGTTTCCACATGACCTGCGTTATTTGCACAGATAAATACCGCGTTTGCACCGGTGTAATCCGCAGACCAGATAAATACCGGTTCTTTCCAGTCATGTTCCTCATATACCGTAACCTGAACGGTTGTGACATTTCCGGCTTTATCATTTGCCACGATCGTGTGTGTCTCATTATCCGCCGTAATCGTATAGCTGTCCTCTGCATTTAGAGCAACTTCCCTGCCATCCACGGTCACTGTATCCAGATTTACGTCTGTTGCTGTAAATGTCGCAGCTTCACAGTAAGTTCCGTTATTTTCCACGCCTGTTATCTTCGGTGCGGTCTTATCTATCACAAATCCTTCGGAAGAAATGTAAGTTACATTGCCGGATCTGTCCGCAATCTTCGCATAGACTACATACTTGTCCTCCGGATCGATATTGTAACTGCCGCCATTTGCAATCTCTGTCCATGCCTCATCCGCAAGTGCCCCTACCGCATCTTCCGTCAAGACCTC
Organism: uncultured Lachnospiraceae bacterium; assembly: GCA_902781225.1. Lineage (GTDB taxonomy): Bacteria > Bacillota > Clostridia > Lachnospirales > Lachnospiraceae > Roseburia. Next base: position 85,805 of record CACZIN010000002.1, read on the forward strand.
GTTGGAATTATAGTAATAAACCTTATCTACTCCGCTTCCGGCGTCCTGCGCATGGATGGTAACTTTCTGTGTTTCCTTGAAGAAACGGCCAAATGTCACGTTATTCAAGAAAGATGTCCACTTATTTTCTGCAATAGTAATCTCTCCCGTCGGCATATCCCCGTCTCTCAGTTTCCATTTCACGGAAGCTGAACCCGTATAATTTCCAATACCGTTTAAAGTAATCGTATAAACACCGAAATCTGTTGCTGTCAATGTACTGCTGCCCGCGATCTCATAATCAGAAGCGCTCAAAGTCACACCGTCCACTGTAACCGAATCAACGGACTGCGTCACTTCTGCTCCGGTATGAAGCATATCGCCCGGTGCCAGTTTTACCACCGCATCCTTTACAGACTTTTGTGCAATCGTAAAAGTGCACGTTGCGTTTTTCAACGTATCGTCAGCAATGACCGCTGTTGCCAGATAAGAACTCGTGCCTGTCTTTGCATTGGTATCGGTCTGACCGCCTATGACAGTCACCATACAGGTATCTCCTGCCTGCACGCCCTTTCATTCTGCTGCCGGGCTCTGCTCTCTGCCGTTATAAGTCAGTTCCGTGTCTGTCCATGTAACTGTAAGTTCTGCCGGAGCAATCGTAAATTCATGTGCTGTTCCGTTTGCCGGAAGTGCATAGTTTATGTTGTCTACCGCGGCTGCGGTTGCCGTGTACCTGTCATTTCCTGCTTTTACGTTGGTATCGGTCTGACCGCCTGCGACAGTAATTGCACACGCATCGCCATTTACCAGACCTGTTGCAGTTGCTGTCGGTGCCTGCGTCTTTCCATTATAAGTAAAACTGTCGCCCGACCACTCGATTCCGATTTCCTTTGGTGCGATTGTAAAGGCCGCGATACCGCTGCCGGCCGCATACGTCTCTGTCTCTGCCACGTCTGCTTTGACATAATAGGTTCCCGCATTCTCCGGTACCGCTCCGTCCAAAGCTGCCCCATCGTCAGAAGTTGTTTTGTTGGTGCAGGCTGCATCTGTATAATAAGTATAAGTTACCTCTCCGTTTCCCGGATTGCTGCTATCTGTGATATCCGGCGCTTTTGCTGCATCTCCATAGGTCCAGCCGTCCATGGAAACTTTTACGGTAATCAGCACTTTTGTAACTGCAAAATCACAGGTTGCTTCGCTCACATTGTAATTTGCACTTTCCGCCATGCTCGCTTTTAAGGTATAGGTGCCCAGCGGGATGATTGCAAAATCTGTAACTTCCGCATAGGTGCTGTCGTCTGCTCCACGCTCCTTGTAAAAATAAGTAACCGTTCTTTTTGCGTCATTTCCTGTTATAACCGGTGTGGAAGCAGTCTTGCCATGTACCCAGTCTGCAAGAGAAACGATAAATTTTGTGTCCGCTTTTGTGATGGTAAAATCGGCTGTTGCAGTTGCCCCACCGATCGTTACCTTGGCTGTATAGTTTCCTGCATTCACAGGTGCTGTCGTGCTCTCTGTATAGTTTGTACCATCACGGCCTACGTAACAAATACTTGCTGCCGCTCCGGTTGCACTTGTAATGTTATTTACAATACTTGCTCCACTGTACGCCTTACCGGTATAAGGAACGTTTTTCACATTCAGTGTGCAAGTTAACGTATCGCCTTTATATGTACACTCGCCTTCTCCTGTACACTTTGCTGTAATGCTGTTACCATCCACGGAATACTGCCAGTTATGTTTATGTAATGCATCCGGTATCACTGCAGATGCTCGTCCTACATAATAATCACAGTTTTCCCATATGCCGTTCGTTCCAGCTCCTATTCCACTGTCTCCCCAGTTGGCATTATAATGTCTGGGGCCAATAACAATGTACCAGTCCTTTTCTGATATTACATCAGCAAGGCTTTTCTGTGATCCTTTTTCATCTACTGCATTACCTTTCCACGTTACGGTGATATTACCCGTTTTCTGTGTGCTTGACGCAAAAAAGTAATATTTACAGTTACTATAGCTATAAGGATGCGCATTATTGGAATCCGACAATTTATTTCCTGAACCAACCGACGGCTTTGACTCCATAAGGCATAAAAGCCATCCTCTCATATCATTAGTGTTTGACGTTACCGTAAAATTAGCAGTTAAAGACTTGTCACTTGCTACCGTAAATCCATTTTTAGTATCAAAAGAATAATCCGCATTTTCTTCTACTTGATTATTCCAATACCCAAACAGCGCTTCCAGTCTGCTGACATCAAGTAGTCCCTGCTCCTCGTCTGTGAGACCGTCCATCTCCTCCGCGATCGCCTGTGCCTCGTTATACACGTCCAGCTGTGCCTGATTTAAGGTGCTGCCTTCTACCGAAGTACCGTCTGCCATCGCAAGAAATTCCTCTACAGTTGGCAGTGCATCAATGCGGACTGTATGGCGTTTACCTCCGACGGCTGTTCCTCTTCCACCGCCGGCTCATTCTCTGTTTCCGGCAAAACGATATTGTCCGGCGCTTCTGCCTCCGTAACGATTGGTGTATCGGTCTCTGCATCCGGTGTCTCTGCCTCCGTAATGATTGCTGTATCGGTCTCTGCGTCCGGTATCTCTGCCGCAAATGCTGTCATATTCATATTGGTAAAAATAATTGCAAATGCCAGAACGCCTGCAAGGCCTCTTGAAATATGTTTCTTAAAAAGCCGTTTACTCATAATCGTTTACTCTCCTCGTAAATAAAATTGGTTTATAAATGATTTTTCAGTGCTAAAAATAGCACGCCACAAACGACTCGCGTCTTCTGCGGCATGCTGCTCCTGCTTCTATTCTTGAGTAAAGCTTAACATATTTTTTCTCAAAAAGCCCTTACACAACCCTTACACTTTTGCACTCTGGACTGCTTTTTTTATCTCGTCCAGCTGTTTTTTTCTCCCCTGCACCCATTCAAACTGCGAAAAACGTTCCCCAAGATACTCCCCTCTGTACTCACGGATGATTTTTTTGTCCCCTTTTAACATCTGATACAAATCGCAGTCCACAATCTCCGTATTGATATACTTTGTCTGCCCTTTTGTGAGAATCAGATCCAATGCCCCCGCTTCATCCAGTATCTTTTTTAATCTTGACATCGTTGTCCAGTAAATACTGTCACTGGCATATCCGTTCCAGAGGCTTTCGATGGCGTCTTTCTTGATCAGACCGGATTCTCCTCTGTCAATTAAAAGCGCAAGCAGCTCCTCCTGCTTGTTTCTCCCGAGCATCACAGATTTTCCATTGACGGATACGGAAAGTTCCGGCATAGTACGTATCTGGATTTCTGCTTTTGGCATTTTCCGGAAGCGGCCTGCCCTCTTTAAATGCTTTTCGATATCCTCACTCAGATACGGCTTTAGCCGATAGCCAATGGCATCCACACCGTATGCTTCCAGTGCGTACTGCTCGTAGGCAGTCACAAAAACGACCTGTATATTTTCATCTACCTTTTTTAAACGCCGGGCAAGTTCTATCCCGTTCATATTACGCATTTCTATATCGAGAAAGGCCAGATCAACCGGATGTTCCTTCGCCCATGCGAGTGCCGTTTCCCCGTCCCCGAACGTCTCAAGACTGTCTATTCCCGACATTCCCTCTACCGTCAGGCGGAAATTGGTAAGCTGCAATTTTTCATCGTCCACATAGATTACATTCATTTAGTTCTCCCTATCCTGCGGTATCTGCATCGTGACCGTCGTCCCCCTGCCCGGTTCGCTCAAAACCGTCAGTGTTCCCCCTGTCATCGTTTCCAGACGATAACGCACATTTCTTATACCCACAGATTCTGTCTTTTCCAACATTCCCGGTTCAAAGCCCACACCGTTATCCGTCACAGTAATCACAATATTATTTTCTTTTCGCTTTGTACGCAAAAAAACGGTTCCGCTCTTTCCATGCTCCACCAGACCATGCTTGATCGCATTTTCCACAATCGGCTGTACGGTCAGCGGAGGTATCTGAAAACTGCTCGTTTCAATCCCTTTTTCAAAGGTAATCTCCTCTGCAAATCGCAGCTGTTCGAGCGTGACATAATCTTCAAGCTGCTCCAGTTCAGAAGAAAAGTCAATCAATCCATCCTCCTCTATGATGTGGATATTTCTTCTCAGATACCTTGAGAAACATACAAGTGCCTTGTCCGCCATTTTCGGATCTATCTTACAATAGGTGCTGATGGTCGCAAGCACATTGAAAATAAAATGGGAACGTATCTGGCTCATCATCACCTTTATGCGGCTGTCCGTGAGCCTGTGTTCCTTTTCGGCAAGCTCCCGGTTCTGCTCTGCGATCTGTCTTTCCGTCTTTGCAAGCTCTCTGTCTTTCTCTGCAAGTTCCCGGTCTAATTTTGCAATCTGCAGCTGCTGTCTGCTGTATTCAAACATGGTATGTACGCCCATAATCATGATATAAATAATAAATGCTGTCAGTGAAAACAACAGCCCCGAGGAATTGCCTTTGATGTAGAATGCCGCCACATCTGCAAGAATACCTGCCACGCACAAGCATGCAAGCGGTATCTGCAGAGACATTTTTTTGTCTCCGGTATGCTTCTTTCGCTCCCCGATCACAAGTCCTGCAAGAATTGCCGCCCCAATTCCCATCGCTACATGGGTGGCTGGCATGGACTCTCTCAGATCATAAATACCCAGCCACTGAAGAAGAAACTGCAGCAGACAGAGCATGGTAACTCCTGTTTCATAACAGCTTAACACCCTCTGTCCTTTTTCGGAAAAAGAGTCTTTTGTCCACTGTATCAGGGGCAGCATTCCAAGCATCGGCATGGTGATTGCAATATAATAAAAAAGCACCGGACATCCAGCGTCCATGAACGGTGTAAATCTTGTGTCCATCAGTCTCCAAAGTCCCAGCATAACGGAAAATATCCCGAGTATCGCAAGCCTTTTTCCCGGACCCTTTTTGAGCAGACTGTAAACTGCCACGCCCAAAAATGCAAGTCCCATTAAGATTGCCATACTGCCAAGGATGATCTGCGGCAGATCTTTCACAAGACGGCTGCGGTATATAGCAAGCGGCGAGCCAATGAGGAATGTCACTTCCCTGTTCCGGAAACTCTCATAGACAGGCGTGATATCCACTTTTACTTTTTTCCCGCTATCTTCCGCATACAGCGGTAGCATTGTCCAGTTGCTCCCGACCGTCTTTGTGAAACGATGACTGCCTGCCGGCTGTATGCTGTATATTTCTTCTCCGTCCAGATAAACAGTCACATACTGATGAACCGTATAAAACGCCAGGCAGCTGTCATGTGGTATGTCATCGTCCAGTGTGAAGGTGTATTCTTTTTGAATACCGATCGGTGCGTCTTCCTGTGCGAACTCTGTTTCCGTCACATCTTTTACTGCCGCAAATCCGGGATCGCTTCTCGTCCCGGTAACAGAAATGTCCTCCGTGTGCGCTATGATCACAAGCAGGACTGCCAGTGCACAGCCGGCAAGAACCGGCAGAACGGCGGAACAAATTTTCATCATTTTTTATCTGGCATCACGGATCGCTCCTTCCTACTGCTCTGCAATCTTTGCCGCCAGCTCTTCCAGATACTCCCAGCGCTCCATCTTTTCCTCGAGCGCCTGTTCTGCCGCTTCCTTTTCCGCCAGAAGTTCCCCCAGCTTCACCGAGTTCGTGGCGTTCGCCGCCATGTCGGCATCCAGCTGCTCCACTTTCGCTTCCAGGTTCGCAATGTCGTCCTCGATCGTCTCGTACTCCCTCTGTTCCTTATAACTGAATTTCAGCTTCTTCTCACGTTTCCAGGTATTTCTGGAATCCGCCTGCTCTGCCGCATCCTGCCCAGACATCCCGGTCACGCCGCCATCCTGTGCGCCTTCTGCCGCCGAAGCACTGCGCACTGCCGCCTCCTGAAATTCCACCGGCTCGCCCGGTTTTCTGCCTTCCTCTGCCAGCCGGTTGACATAATCTGTATAACCGCCCTCATACTGCCGGATCTCTCCGTTTCCCTCAAAGGCAAAAATGCGGCGCACCACGCGGTCGAGAAAATACCGGTCATGCGATACCACGATCACGATTCCCTCATAGCTGTCCAGGTAGTCTTCCAAAATCGCGAGGGTCTGCGTATCCAGATCGTTCGTCGGCTCGTCTAAAATCAGTACATTCGGCGCCTCCATCAGCACGCGCAGCAGATTTAATCTGCGCCGCTCACCGCCGGAAAGCTTTCCAATCGGACTGTACTGCTGCGCTGCCGGGAATAAAAAACGCTCAAGCATATTCGATGCCGAGACCAGACCGTCGGTCGTCCGCACGTATTCCGCCGTGTTCCGGATATAATCAATCACTTTTTCCTCCGGATCCATGTAGGCGATTCCCGCTTCGCGGCCCGTCTCAATCTCCTGCGTATAGTAGCCGATCTTGATCGTTGCCCCGACTGTGATCGTGCCTGCATCCGGTTTGATGCGCCCCGCAATCATCTTCATCAGGGTCGTCTTGCCGCTTCCGTTTGCCCCGATGAATCCGATCCGGTCTCCTTTCAGAAAAATATAGGAAAAATCCCGCAGCAGCGTCCGCCCGTCATATCCCTTGGTAATGTGACCCAGCTCGATCGTTGTTTTTCCCATTCTGGAATAGACCGAACTCATCTCCACCTGGCTGTCGCGCTCCGACGCCTTCTGATTCTTGAGTTCCTCATAGCGCTGTAAACGCCCTTTCTGCTTGGTTGTGCGCGCTTTCGCCCCGCGTCTGACCCATTCCAGTTCCTTCCGCAGTACGGACTGACGCTTGCGCTCACTCGCCTCGGCGCTCTCCTCCCGCTCCGCCTTCCGCTCCAGATAGCCGGAATAATTCGTCTCATAGCTGTAGATTGCCCCCTTGTCCACCTCGACAATACGGTTGCAGACGCTGTCAAGAAAATAGCGGTCATGCGTGATCATCACCAGTGCGCCGCGCCATTTTTTCAAGAAATTCTCCAGCCAGTCCGCCATCGCCGAATCCAGATGGTTCGTCGGCTCGTCCAGAATCAACACATCGCACGGCACCAGAAGCGCTGCCACGAGCGCCAGACGTTTTCTCTGTCCGCCGGAAAGTTCTCCGGTCTTCTGTGTAAAATCGGTAATGCCGAGGCGCGTCATCATGCTTTTTGCATCACTCTCAAGGCTCCATTTCTGTTCCTGTGCATGCGCATGCGCGTCTGCATCGGCGCGCTCTGTCCTCTCGCTGCCGACAAAATTTAAGACACACTGTGTCAGCACACTGTCAAGTACCGTCATCTCCGGATCGAACACCGGATTCTGCGGCAGGTATCTCACCACAATATGGTTGGCGCAGGTCACCTGGCCTTCATCCGGTTCCTCCAGCCCCGCAATGATTTTTAACAGGGTGGACTTTCCCGTCCCGTTGATACCGATTACCCCGACTTTTTCTCCCTCCTGCAGATAAAAGGAAGCTTTGTCCAAAAGCTTCCTCTCTGTGTATGATTTCGTTAAATTCTCCGCGTTAATAATATTCATGTCTCTTCTCTTTCTTTCCTGTTTCTATATGACTCAAATGGCTCTCATCGGCCGGCTTCCCTCTGTGTTTCTTCTGGAACAGCCGCCTGCTGCCTGTCGTTTTGCGCTTTCTCCTGAAACGTGCGGATATACCGCAGGCACTCCTGTTCCGGCAGAGGTCTGCCGTAATAGTATCCCTGAATACATTCCACGCCAAGCTGCTCCATCGCTTCGCTCTGCTCCCGCTCCTCAATTCCCTCGATAATCAGCGGAATCCCCAGCTGTTTGATGGTGTGAATCTCATTCTCAAGCACGATGCGCGCCGCCTTGTCGTGGAATGACGCCCACACGATCTCCTTGTCGATCTTGATCTCCTGGAACGGAAAACGGATCAGATAGGAGCAGTTCGCATTTCCGCTTCCGTAATCGTCGAGCGCAAACGACACTCCCATTTTTCCCAGCTCGTGCATATGCCACAGCATCCGCTCCGGGGCGCTGATCGCCGTGCGCTCCGTCACCTCCAGCGTCAACATGGACGGCGGAATATGGTAACTCTCAAGCACCGGCCGGATGGTCTCGGTCAGATTCTGGCGCAGACACTGCACCATCGAAATATTCACATGGATGGTGCGGATTCCAAGCGAGCCGTTCGAGAGCACATGTTTTGAGAGAAACCGGCAGCACTGCTCCAGCACCTGTTCCCCGATATGGATGATATTGCCGTCGCGCTCCGCAAGCGGAATGAATTCCTCTGGCGGGATGAAGCCAAGCTCCGGATCCTTGAGCCGCACCAGCGCTTCTAAGGACACAATCTGTCGTTCCTTCAGGGAATATACCGGCTGATAGTAGACCAGAAATCCCTTCTCCCGGATCGCCCTCGCCACGGCAATCTCCACTTTTCTGCGGCGGCGGTACTGTGCGATCATGTCCGCGTCCGCCTCCACAATAACCTGCGCGCCGGACTTTCCCGCATTTTCAAGCAGGAACTCCCGCATTCCGTAATATTCCGCCATCGCCTTAAAGTCCGTCGGGTAGTGCTGCACCACCATCTCCATATCCAGCGCAATGCGGTTCTCCTGCACCATCCAGTCACTTTCAAACCGCTTTTGTATCTCACATTTTAACCTTTCACACTGCTCCTTGGTGTCCGCAAACACCGTAAATGCATCTCCTGCCGTGTGAAACACATGAAATTTTCCACACAGATCATACAGATACTCCCCGATCTCGCGCAGCAGTTCATTGCTATTCTCGGTACCCAGAATCGTGTGGATATGGTAAAACTTGCTCAAATGAATCGTGAGCACATAGCCCTCGCCCTTTCTGCGGAGCCGGTCCTCAAGCTGCGATTCAAATGCCGTCCCGTTTCCGATTCCCGTCGTCGTATCCAGAAACACCACCGGATTCTGAATCTGCAGATAGAGCATTATGAGCACGACCGTATTGCTGACGCTGGTGCAAAGGATCTCTCTGTACCGGTATTGCAGCCCGATCATGGCGGCTGCCACAGCCGTGTAGGCGCACACGATGACCTTCGTGCGGAGCGTGGTATATTTATGCTGCCGCACGACAATCAGAAGATCCAGCAAAAAGAAGATCACAATATACGCGTATCCGTAATCCGCGCCGACGCCCTGATAATAGCTGCCGTCCCTAAAGTAGTAAAAAAATCCGGTCACCGGCGTCACTGCCACCAGCACAAGAAACACGGCAAACGGGATCATGCCGACAGCCGCAAATACCATTCTCTCCCTGCCGTGGAGCGCACACGCCGCCATAAAATACCGGTAAATCAGATATGACGAAGCCCCCTCCAGCACAAAAAAAGCAAACGCCAGCACCTCGTTCAGACGCTGCGGAACGAGGGCTGCATTTGCTAATCCCACACATGATAAAATGTTCATCAGACACTCTGCTTCACACACAAACAGAAGCCAGCCGAATACCCGTGTCTTCTCCCCGGGAAACTGGCGTACGAATACAAAGTGCAGTAATATAATTGTCATAATTAAGAGTGATGCGATCTCAAAATCATAATTATACTGCACCTGTATCTCCCTCCTGCTCTTCCTGTGCCGCCTTTGCCTCCAGAATTGCCTCATTGAGCTGGAGCATCTTTGCGTCCAGCATCGAGACGATTCCGGAACACTCGCGCAGATCCCTGCTGATGTAATCCGGCGCATTTCCCTCAAACTTATAATAAATCTTGTGCTCGAGGCTCGCCCAGAAATCCATCGCCATCGTCCGGATCTGAATCTCCACCTTCGTGTCGATAATGCGGTCCGACAAAAAGATCGGTACCGTCACCAGCATGTGATAGCTTTTGTATCCGCTCTCCTTGGGATGCCTGATATAATCCTTCACGGAGATTACCGTGAGATCATTCTGCTTGCCGATCATCTCGGCAAGGCGGTAAATATCCGACGTAAAAGAACAGACAATCCGGATTCCCGCAATGTCGTTGATATAATTCACCATATTGTCGATCGAGGAGTCATAGCCATACCGCTTTAGCTTTTTGACAATGCTCTCCGGCGCTTTGATGCGCGACTTGATATATTCAATCGGATTGTACTGATGTACCTGTTGAAATTCGTCATTTAAAATCTCGACCTTTGTTCTCACTTCCTTGAGTGCCGAGTTATACAGAAAAATAATGGTGTTCCAGCTATCTACGCCTTCACCCAGGGTTACTTCCCCTAACGCAACCGGCTTGTCCATGTGTTCCCCTCCAGATGTCAACCCTTATCATTTATTGCAATACGCTCCGGCAAATGTCTTCGCGGGCGCGTATTTCGCAGTGCACGTTCGTACCGGGCAGTCGCCCTATCATAATCACTGCTCATTGCTTTTATACGCTCCGGCAAATGTCCGGAAAACCTCCGGCTTCCCGGACTCGCGGGCGCGTTCTCATGAATCGCACCCGGTCGCCTCATGCAAGCATGGGCATCCGTTTTCGATTCATGCTCACTTTTGCCTTCGCGTACATTATACCATATCCCGGGGGGATTAGGCAAATCGAAACACAGCCTGTTTCTACCCGTGGTACTCCCCGTCGAATTCCAGCAGTGTGACATCCGATACCCCGTCGAGATCCCGGATGTGCTCGGCAAACACCTGGTTCTTTTTCTTGCAGCGAAGCTGCAGTGTCAGTTCCGTCTCGTTTCCGCGCATGATCCGTGAGCGGATCGTGTAAGACATTTTCTGGAGATGCCGCAGGATTTCATCCCCGGCACCTTCCCCCTCATAATGCACAACCATGACATATGTCTGCTGCCGTCCACGTTTTCCGTCAAATCCCACAATCATGAGGATCATCAGCACAAACGCCATGCCGGCAAGCACGTACATGCTCGCACCGATCGTAATTCCCGTCGTGATCGCCCAGAACATATACATCAGATCTAACGGCTCCTTGACCGCCGTGCGGTAGCGCACAATGGAGAGCGCACCGACCATTCCCAGTGAGATCACAATGTTGGTGCTGATCGCGAGCGTCACCATACAGGTTAGCACCGTCATGCCGACCAGCGACACCGCATAATTCCTGCTGTAGACCACGCCGCGGTAAAAATGCCGGTACACCGCATAGATGAAAATGCCGAGCAGCAGCGCCGCCAGAAGGTCTACGGTGATCGTAAAAAGCACCTCCATCGTGATCGCCTGCTGATACATATCCGACTCCAGAATCGATTTTTTGATAACATCCTGTACGCTCATCGCGCCTCCTATTCTATTCCACCGGTCTTCCGGCTGATATTCTTCTTTTTTCCAGACACAGCGTGTATTTTGAGAAAGCGACCCTCGCCCCTTCCCGCACCGGGAGCAGATCCCGGATGAATTCCGGCAGAAATTCCGTATACTTTACTTCCATCAGAAGCTGACCGCATGCAAACACTTCCGCAGCCACAATTCCCGGTTCAAAAAGTCCGCACTCATACATGCCTGCCCGCACATGCCGGTCAAATGTGATCCGGACGTCTCCCCACGGATACACGAACGGATCGCGGTCATAGTCGACGATGACTGCCGGACGCATCTGTCCCGTCACGTAATCCACGTAAAATTCACGGCACAGCCGTCCGTTCCGCTCCCGCAGAAAGCATACGTCCCCCGCAAGAATCCGTTCCGTCTCCTGCCTCGTGAGGTTCTCGGAACATTTTCTGATATAAGCGCCCTCTTTCTCCTTCCGCTCCAGCCGGATGCAGGCATCGCTGTGATTGTAAAAACGGATGCGGTATTTTTTCCTCGCTTCCACACCCGCAAGCTTTTCGTGATATGCGCTCTGCCACATATCGTCGAAGTACAGACTGCGGATCTGATAGTTTCCGCCGTGTGCATCCCTTAAAAGCACCGCGGAGAGCACGCGCCCGATCGCCTCCCGCTCCGCTTCACTGATGAGAAATTTCAGTTCGTGCCGGAATCCGGGTTGTTTCTCATTTTTCATAGACCTCCTCACCGATGCTTCCATCCTCTAAAATATAAAAACATCTGACGCCGTACTGTTTTCCGTTTTCCACCGAATTGTAATAATCGAACGCGTACTGCACCCCGCCGGATTCATTTTCCGCCCGCACGCGCACAAAATACTGCCCCGGCGCAAGCGTTCCCTCATACCGGAAGCCCGGCGTAAAAAGTCCCTCCTGTGCCGCGATCGGATGCTCGAACGAATAGTCCTCTGCCAGTTCAAACGTGTACCGCACGTCCTCTGCATCAAAATCATAGGCATTTTCCCATGAAAACCAGATCCCGTTTTCCTGCCTTTCCGGCAGCCCGATAAAAAACGGCATCGGCCTGCCCAGGCTTTCCCGGTAGTGCTGATAATTCCGCTCTGTCTCTGAAGGGAGCAGCGCAAGCATTTCATCGTATGCCTCCTGCGTCAGCTGCATATGTTCCGCATCCGGAAAACAAAACGCGTACTGCTTCACAACAGACGCATAGTCCTCCGCCAGTTCCGCCAGCTTCTCTTCACAAAGGAACGTTCTGTATTCCTGAATTTTTTCATCCAGCTCCCTGCGAAGCGCGGCGCTCTTTAAAATCCGTGCAAACAGGCGGTTGCCCCAGTAATTGCTGACGCCTTCCTCCCAGCCTGCCGACGCATTTTCTCCGTTCCTCACCAGCCTCCTGGTGTCGGTCAGCGCACCGTCATTGTCCCACGAAAGGAAATACCAGGTGTTGGCATTTTCCGGGCTGTAGAGGAACACGTTGCGCGACTGTGTATCCACATTTCCCATCAAAATATGGAACGCCATCCACGAAAACAGATTCTCCCGCTCAAACCATTTTTCCAAAACCTCCTCAATCGGAATGGTGGTATCATTGACATCCGCGAGCATGGCAATCAGCTTTGTGTGATCGTCATTTCCCTTGATCTCAAGCAGCTGTTCAAACGCCGCCTTGTCATAGCCGGCGTCACTCCTTGGCAAAATCACATCCTCGTACCGGTCAAATTCAAAAAAGTTCACTTTGTACAGCTGTCCGTGATCGTCCAGCCCGTGGCTCTTTAACGCCCGCTTATTCAGCTGCTCCACCTGCGTGTAGAGTCCGTAATCCGTGAACGTCCCGTTTCCGCCCTCCGTCAGATCCTTCACATACAGATGCACAAACTGTGTCTGGAGCGACATCATATCCGGAAGTTCCTGCATCAGGTCATAGCACATTTTATTGGAAAAACGCGTTAGGTCCCCCGCATGTTTGTTGAGATTGATAACCTTCTGGTCTCTCCACGTCCCCTTTTCGTCCTGCAGCGTGATCCGGTAATTCTTCTGTTCCGCTTTGGACGAACTCTGCCCGCGGATCATCACCACGGCGTTTGGCACGGTCTGGCCGTATCCGATCTCTCCCTCCGCCGGGCCGTTCTCGTCTCCCGCCTGCAGCAGACCGTTCACCCGGTAGCGCTCCACTCCCATATTCTCATAGTCATAGACCGAATAGCTGTTTACTTCCGTCCAGGTATGATCGGTGTGATCGGAGGCATTCCCCGACGTCACCGTAAGATACATTGTCACCACGGACGTGGGATCCTGCTGTTCGTAGAGAGACATTTTGTCAGACAGGCGTTTCTCCTCCGAAACGTCCCCCTCGGATTCTCTCCCTTCTGTCTCCTCTGTGCCGGCAGCCTCCGTCTCCTGCCCGCTCTGCGGTTCCTCCCCCGCCGGATTCTGCCCGTCTGCCGCGCCACAGCCGCCGGCAAGAAACAGACAGCAGACAGCCGCGAGCAGCAGATTCTTTTTTCCAAAAAATCGCTTGTGTGCGCGCTCTGCAAACGGCTGCCTGCACAATGCGTGATACATGAGCCTTGACAGATACCGGTAAAGCAATACCAGCGCCGTCACGCAGTACACCAGTCCGCCGAACAAAAATCCCGCCCCGTAATACCGGATTCCAAGCGCTGCCGATGCAGCGGTTCCAAGGCACGCCGCCGCCATAAACGACACGCCGCTTGCCAGCGCGCCGGTGTGATCCGCAAAGTACAGCTGCATCAGCATGGCACAGTTTCCCATGGCATAGAATGCATACCCGACGCAGAGCACCCGGTAGATTCCCAGCATATCCTCCGTCATGCCAAGCGGCAGACGCGGCAGCAGAAACGTCCCCGCAATCAGGAACAACACCGTGGCAAACAGCTGCCGGATGTACGTATAAGTCAGTTCCTGCCACAGCGTCACCAAAAGCTCCTGCTGTGCCTGACCAAGATCCACCAGCGATCCGCCGTCCCCCAGCAGCCCAAAATAGCAGCGGTATTTCGGGTACACATTTACTTCCACAGACGTCACAAAATTCACGGTTGTAACCAGAATCGACAGAAATGCCAGTATAGCAGGAATATCGTAGACCGGCGCCTCATAAAAAAGTCCCCGTACCTGTACCCCGCAGGGCGCACACCACATAATCACCAGATGTCCGAACAGCCCGAACGTCATTGCCACTCCAAGCCAGGGCAGCTGCGGATACCGCCTGAACCATTCCAGAAAATGAAATGCCTCCTTCTCTCCCTGCGGGAAATAGCGCTGCAGCAGATCATAATACCGCACTGCCATCCCGCCGTACGCCGTCACAACCGCAAGCATTGCCGCTGTCACACTGTCTGCGCCGGTCATCACCAGCACGGTGCCAAAGGAAAACGCCACCACAAGCATGCCTGCAAATGTCAGGAGGATCCCGCGGTAATCTTTCCACGCCATCAGTACATTCATCTCCGTCCACACCACAACGAGCGTTGCAAACAGCCATCCACAAAACAGCACATCCCGGAATGATATTCCGGATACCGCCAGAAAACAAGCATACAGCGCCGTACCCGGCACAAGCAGCAGGGACACGCTGCCCCAGAAAGAGGGCAATATCTCCGTATACTTTTTTTCATAACATATATCCGCAAGATAGCGCGTCATCACAAGCGCCCCGAGATTCGTCCATGCCAGGGACGCCAGAAGTGTATAGGTAATCATGCCGTTTACCAGTTTCCGGTCGCAGACGGCTGCTCCGCCTGCTCCCATGAGGACCTGTGTGCCAAGCAGCAGACAAACACCTAAAAGCATCGGTCCCGCACACACGGCCCCGGCATAACCGTACGCCTTCATCACTGCGAACAGTCCCTTTTTCTGGAACATTTTTTTCAGTTCAAATCCGATCCCCGCCAAGTTCCATCACCTCCCGATATAAGCTTTGATATTTTTCCATCGACTGCGCATGTGTGTAATGATGCGCCACGCGCGCTCTTCCCGCCTGCCCCATTTTTCTTCTGCCGGAAGCATCCCGGCACAGCCGGATCATCGCCTGCGCCAGCTGCTCTCTCTGCATCGGCGGCACGCAGATCCCCGCAGCCTCTTCTTTCCTTGCACCTTCCAAAAGTTCGCGGCAGCATCCGACGTCCGTTGCCACTACAGGTCTTGCCGCTGCGAGCGACTCTAAAACCGCAAGCGGCTGCCCCTCCGATATGCTTGAAAGCACGGTAAAATCCAGCTGTTCCAGATACGCTCTCACATCCACCACACCGCAGAACAACAGATCCTCCACCTGCAGATGATCCGCCAGTTCCAGGCATTCCTCGTAATATTCCCGGTCATCCACACCGCCCAGTATATGAAGCCTCGCATTTGGCACCGCCGCCTTCACATCCGCAAACGCATAGATCATCGTTCTGATATCTTTTATTCTGGCAATCCGCACGATCGCCCCGATGTCGATCCATCCGTTTTCCTGCTTGGGCGGTATCCGGCAGTACGCATCCGCATGCACGCCGTTTTCAATCACGCGCACTTTTTCCCTCGGACACCCCAGCTCGATCTGCGTCTCATTCGCCCGCGCGAAGAGAGCCGTCACGCGGTCCGCATGCTGATAAGCGCAGTCCGAAAAATTGTAGAAAAGCTGCATCCACTGCTGCCGGAACCGGGGCAGCACCCATTCTGCGCGGAGCAGTTCCTCCTCCCGCTCTCTCGTGTAGATTCCGTGTTCGGTGAGGATAAAACCGCTGTGGTACTTCCATTTTCCAAGACTGCCCAGCAGCCCGCCATAGCCGGTCGACGCCGCATGGTAGAGATCCGCCTCCGGCACTCTGCCGGTCAGAAGATACAGTTCCGGCAGCAGCATGGAACGCACAGTGTGAAAATATTCCGTAAACGGCAGGTAGGGATACTGCTGCCGGCAGATATCCACAATCATCTCCAGAAAATCCGGACTTGCCAACAGCGCAGCCGGATTGATCCGCTGCCCCTGAAACATCGCAAACAACACATCCCAATCCGTCTCCTCCCCCTTGGCCAGATGACACAGTTCCCCGATCTGTGCCCCGCTGCAGTGTATTTTCTCCGGCTCCCTTCTTCTGTATTTTAAAACAGGCGCCCGGTCTAAAAACACTTCCTGCACCTCCGTCACATTGGCAGGAAGTTCATACCGGAATTTTCCCCGTTTCGCGGCGCTGGTCCCGATACACCACAGCACAAATTCGGTATCCGGCATCGCCTGTATGTACTGGTGCATCCAGCTCGATACACCGCCTAACACATAGGGATAACTTCCCTCCAGAATCATACAAACTCTCACTTGTCTGCTCCCACTGCTCCCTTTCCGTCCAGGTTGATTCTTATCTCCTTTTCCTTTGCATGGATCACATAAAGCTGTCCGGTCAGCTGCTCTAAACTGCCCCCTTCGATCCGTACCGCACCTTTGTCCCTGATGCGAAGCAGAAATGACGCCTCCCCGGAAAATCCTCCCAGCTTTACCGTACATCCTTCCGCCGTCCGCTCTCTTTTCAAGCTCACCTGCGCGTACTGTTCGACTGCCCTTCCCATCCCGCTTCCTGTGACATTGCGGATGGTGGGCGCCGCCCCGTAGATCCAGTCCAGATATGTCTCAAATTTTCCGCTGAGAGCCTCCCACCCCAGATCAGCTCCGCGCTCCTCATCAAGGACATCATCCGGATGCATAAAATGCGACTGCACATACTGAAAATTCAGCTCCGATAAGGCACAGATGATCTGATACGCTTCGATATTGCAGCCGGATACGATACGCGGCGTATGGATGATTCCGTCCGCGTCCACCCCGAATTCCTGCTCATACACCCGGCCGTCGGCATCGCGCAGATACGTGCCTGCGATAATTCCAATCCCGGGGCACGCCCTAAGCAGCGCCTCTTTTCCGCTCTCCGAGAGAATGTTCGACGGCGGCACATACACCTCAAACGCTGCTTCTGGGAACAGTTCTTCCGAAAATCTTTGAAGCTCCCGGAGTGAATTTTCCATCTCTTTCTCCGACGGCCAGAGCGCATACGTCCCAAACCGCCTTCCTTCGTCCTTTCCTTTCACACACAGCGGCATGTGGTTGTACCCGTGATATCCGAGTTCTCCGCCCCGGTTCAAAAGCATATTTCCATACTTAAGAAATGTTCCCGTCTCCTCTGTTTTTGCAAACGGTCCCGTGACCCGGTCAGAATACTGTTCAATGATGAGTCCTGTGTGATAAATCCCATACTCCGACTCCCACTCCAGAATCCTGGGCCACCACACTCCCGCATAGAATGCCGCGACATCCACACCGTAATCCCTCTCGATATATGCCGCGTTTCCCTCCGGAACAGGCGCCGGAAAGTCATCCAGGTAGAACGCGGACGCATCAATGACCGGATATAAAAACAGGTCGTAGAGCATGCTGTACGTCATTGCCAGAAACCCCCGCTGATACTTCTCCGTCAGCGCCTCGTTGACGATTGCCACCGTTCCCGCTCCGTAATCTCTTGTCCAGATTAACGGGACCTCCTCCTGTGACTCCATCCACACCCGACAGCTTTCATCCAGCTCAACCATAAGGGAAGTGCGCAGTCCCTCTTCACCCTCCTCCACGTAGGAAAACAGCCGCTCCGGTGCCGCTCCGATCATGCAGTCCTCCCGCATGCGAAATCCCCGCACCTCGGGATATTCTCCATCACAGCTGATGATTCCCGCTTTTAGTGCAATCGCCTGAAAGCAGGAATCCCACGCCGGTGTCACTGCAGCCATCAGACCTCCGCCTTTCTTTACCCAGGAAAACAGTTCCGGCAGATTCTCCCCCAGACATCCCCATTCCTGAAATGTGACGATCACCGTCTCGTACTTCTCCAACAGGTCTTTGCTCACACCCGCCTCTGCCTCCCGGATGTCGTAGCCCACCTTCATTCCGTCCAGTACCGCCGTCATCATTTTCTCATATACGGCACTGGTCTCCTGTTCGTTCTTCGATGTCAGAATCAGGCACACCGTATCCTGTGGAAGCGCCTCCGAATAGACGGGGCACGCAGCGTCGGGCTCATTTTCCGCCGTCACGCAGACCACTCCGAAGCGCTCCAGCAGCACTGCCATTCCGCATATAGCCAGCACAAGCACAGGCATCCAGATCTTTATGCCGCTGTTGTATCTCATAATCCCCGCTCCTCTCCTTCCTGTCCGGTCTGCTCGGCTGCCTGCCATACCTGTTTTTCAGAATCATACGGCAGGGACTTTTCTCCCGTCTCCCACGGAAGATCCCTCTGTCCCGGCTGTCCGGGTTCTTCCTGCCAGAGGCGTTCCTGTGCCTCGCGCTCCTTCCGGCGGCTCTCTGCCTCGTGCTTTCCCTGTATCTCCAGCAGAGCCGTCGTTGCGTAATGTGTCAGTTCCACATCCCCGGAAACACACGCTTCCTGCAATACGTCAAGATATCCCTCCGGCTTGTAATGCAGCACCTCCATCAAAAGCCTGCGGCGCATCTTTGGAGCGTTGAAGAGAACCGCGTCCTCTAACGGCACCACCTGCTCATTCCAGCCCTTCCATTCCTCGATCTGCCGGTACTTGATCTCCGTGATTTTGAAATCATAAGTATCCGGCATCTTTTCCTGCTTTCCCGGGTGATAACACCTGTACTCTGCTTTTGCAAACATCCACACGCCCCATACCGGCACCAGAAGTACCGCCGGTCCCACCATGTAGCGCGTTCTCCATTTTTTCCATTTCCACAAAACCGCAATGCCGGCACATACGGTCAGGTGCACCATGATAAATATCCATGCCGCCATCCGCTAGTCCACTTCCTCCTCTATTCCACATTCCCGTCTGTTCCACTCCAGAGCGCGCAGCAGGGCATCCCCGATCAGATCCGTTACCATGCGAAGCTGATTGAGAAAATCCGGATTCATCTGCTCTCTTTTCTCACTCCACAGCGCAACCATTCCGCAGAGTTTCTGATTCTCTAGAATCGGCGCCGCGCAGGCGGGATATCCCTCTTCCCGGCTCTGATTTACAAATACCTGCTGCTTCAAAAACGCCTCTTTTAGCTTTGGATATTCCTGCAGATGGATTCCTTCCACCGCTTTGTCACATCCGCCGGAACCGACCACCGGGCAGATATAGTTCCCGCCGGGAGCCATGGCATAGACCACGGCGCTCTGATTCTTCAGCACATCTTCCAGCACGGCAACCGCTCCCTCATACACCTCTTCCGGCTTTTCTACATTCAGCCGCCTTGCCACGGAGTACATTTTTCCAAAACCGTTCTGATGACAGATGATCTGCGCACTGAGAAGTCTCTTTTTCTCCAGCACCTGATGATAGATTCCGCTGAGGAATTCGTATTTCTTTTCCAGAAGATGATATTCCGCGGTCGCATTCCGCAATGCGTCGGCGTGTTTATCTCTGGTATACCCGCAGACCGTTCCAAGCAGCAGGTAAGTGGCAAACGGCAGCCAGTTTTCCACATTGTAAAACAGCACCTGCCACTGCACCGTGGAACCTGCAGAAACCACATACCCGATTCCGCAAATGCCAGCCATCAGGATTCCTACATTCAGTCCACCGGTCAATCCCATCACAACAATCGCAGCCAGCCGGAAATCGATAAAGTTCACAACGGTATTCTGCTGTGTCACCCCGTTCAGCACTTCCGCCATGCCGGCGGAAAACACCATCTCCAAAAATGTCCGGATTCTGCCGCGCTCCCTTACAAACCAGTCTAGCCGATGCCGTTTCTTTTTCCCGGACGCTGTATCTGCCGTTAGCCGTCTGCGCAAAAGCGCCTCAAAGTCCTCCTCCACGGAGTGCATCGGATACCAGCCGTAGTTCTTTCTGACAAGATCCGGATGTTCCTCCATCCGGCTGCCGCCCAATGCGCTTTCACGGTAGTGCACCGTCACCCCGGGAATCTTTTCACACAGCAGTTCTCCCAGCTTTCCGTAGGTACAGGTGGTATGGCTGCCGACCCACACTTCCTCGTAATCCCCGCTCCATGATTCTTCTGCCATGCGAAGCGCCAGTTCTAAAAGATCTTCCATACAGAGAAAATCTGCCGCATCCTCCTTTTTCCCCGGCAGATCAAGCGTCTTTTTCTCCAGTGCCTGCGCAATCCACTGCGCCAAGCTGCCCGTTACGCTGTCCGTATCATACAGTCCATGGACTCTGCACACTTTTACCTTCCCGTTCCCTCCGGTGCTGTAATAGCGGCAGAGCGCTTCACAGGTCTCCTGTAAAAGAACAAGCGGTACGCTCTGCGCACCGCCTGTATCTTTTGTATCCCCTGTATTCTCTTTTTCTGTATGCTCCCGCGTCCCGGACCGTCCGGATCCGGTTATGTAAAGGAATCTTTCGCATTTTTCTCTGGCCCAGAACCGCAATACCCGCTCCAGCTGCTCTAACTCCGCAAAACAGTCCGCGTCCTCCAGCAGATAAGAACGGTAAATCACCATGCCGGCATCGTATGCCTCGAACAGCCGGCTCATTTCCTCCTCATCTGTCTTTTCCTGAACGCAGACAATGCGATGTCCGCTCTCTATCCGGTCAATACAGCCTGTTGATATCGGTGCCGTATTACCGGTAATCAATATATCCATGTTTTCTGACTTGCTTTCCTTCCCGCATTTCCTTCTATACTTATGCAGCTTAGTCCTCCTCAATGACCTGCATTTCCAGAAAATCAAATTCAATCTGCTCGATAAAGGAATCCTGCGTGAAGCGCGTCTTGGCATGGCGCTTGAATTCATTCACATTCGCCTCCAGCCAGATCGGCTTTCCGAGATCAAATTCATAGCACACTTCCTCGAGCGCATGAAAGACTTTGTGCGTCCTCGTCTCATCGGACTCATCCGTGATCGTGGTATCCCGCAGCAAGTGGTTGTTCTTCATCATCTTAAACCAGATTCTCATTTCCCGCTCCTTCTCCTCTGCCTGTTGGTCTCGTACATAAGCAATGCCGCGGATACTGCCGCATTCAGGGATTCCACGCTCCCCTCCATCGGTATCCGCACGTAGGTATCTGCCAGCCCCGCGATCTCATCGGACAATCCGTTTCCCTCATTCCCAATCAGAAACGCCGTCCCCTTGCAGTAGGACGGTTCGTCATACTGCATCTGTCCCTTCAGATGCGCCGCGTATATGCCAACCTTCTGCTGTTTTAACTCACCGATGGTTTCTGCCAGATCCTCCGCAATATAGTACGGTACCCGGTAAATGCTTCCCATCGTAGAGCGGATCGTCTTTGGGTTAAACAGATCCACCGTCGTCCGGTTCATGATAATGCCGGTAATTCCCGCCCCCTCGCCGGTCCGCAGCATGGTTCCCAGATTGCCGGGATCCTGGATACTCTCAACAATCAGCAGATGTGTCCTGTCGCCGCGCAGCAGATCGGAAAGCGGATACTGCGGCATGCGCACCAGACATAAGATCCCCTGCGGCGTCTGTGTGTCGGAAATGCTCTTAAATACCGCATCGGCAACGACTTCATAGGTCTTTCCGGCAAGCAGCTGCTCCGCCTCCGGTTCCTCGAGAAAGCGCTCGGAGACATAGACTTTAGAAAGCCACTCCGGCGGAACCTCCTCAAACATCTTTCTGCCTTCCACGACAAACATGTTCTGGCTTTTGCGCTCTTTCGCCTTTTTCATCAATGCCGTAATGTTTTTCATCTGCTGATTGCTGCTGCTCGTAATCATGACTGCTCCTTTTTGTTCCCTAAGCGGAAAAAACTCCATGAGTTCCCGCCCATGGAGTCTTATGATTGTTCCAAATACTGTTATGTATCTTACATTGAAAGGTTCTTGCTGATCTGATACTGATACTCCGGAATGGATTTCTGCATTGCAAGTGCCTCATCGATGTCGTCATCCACGAAATCACCGTGACGATAACCAACGACACGGTTGCTCTTGCCCTCGCAGAGCAGATCCACTGCCAGCGCACCCATCGTAGATGCATAGACACGGTCCTTACAGGTCGGGCTTCCGCCACGCTGCATGTGACCCAGAATCGTCGCACGCGTCTCAACGCCGGTTGCAGCCTCGATACGCTTTGCCATGCTTGCAGAATGTCCGATACCCTCCGCATTGACAATAATATGATGCTGTTTGCCGCGCTTACGGTTCTCGATGATATGGTTTACAATCTTCTGCTCATCGTAATCATATTTCTCCGGAAGCAGGATATCCTCTGCGCCGTTCGCAATACCGCACCATAATGCAATATAGCCTGCGCCGCGTCCCATAACCTCGATGATGCTGCAGCGCTCATGAGAAGTAGAGGTATCACGTACCTTGTCGATCGCTTCCATTGCGGTGTTCACCGCTGTATCAAAACCGATGGTATACTCTGTACATGCAATATCAAGGTCAATCGTTCCCGGAAGACCGATGGTGTTGATGCCGAGTGCCGCCAGCTTCTGCGCACCTCTGAAAGAACCGTCACCGCCGATAACGATAATACCGTCGATTCCGTGCTTCTTGCAAATCTCTGCCGCTTTCTGCTGACCTTCCGGTGTCTTGAACTCCATGCAGCGTGCTGTCTGTAAAATAGTACCGCCGCGCTGGATGATATCGGAAACGTCTTTTGCTTCCATATCTACGATCTCTTCCTGGAGAAGTCCTGCATAACCTCTCTTGATTCCCTTGACTTTCTTACCCCTTGCAATGGCTTCCCTAACCACTGCACGGATTGCTGCGTTCATACCCGGGGCATCGCCGCCGCTCGTGAGTACACCAATGGTGTTTATCTCTTTCGCCATTTATCGTTCCCTCCTCATATAATATACCCATTTAATCTATCTTATTTTAATCTCTTTATGGCTTCTTTTCAATGCTCTTTTTGACAACTTTTACATTATTTTCCCCCAAAAACTTAGTTAAATTGTTCACAATCTCCGGTTCGATGCAGATACTGTAGTTTTCGGGCAGCCGCTTCATCGCCTTGATCGATGAAATATAGATCACCACCGTGTCTTTTCCATCCGAATCATGAAGCATGGCATAGAGTTCTTTTTCCTTTTCCGCAAACGCTTCCTTGGTCTCAAACTGAAGCCACAATTCATCCCCGCGTCTCGTGGGTGTCTGCGTGGCGCAACCGCCTCCCGCGGATGCCGGACTGCTGCCTGTATTCCCGCTGTAAGTGCGCCGGCTGCCGTTCCCCTGCCGGTAAGTGCGCTGCTCCTGCGGCATTCCGTTTTCCGCCTCGGCAAAGGTGCAGATCTGTTCGCAGATGATCTTGGCGTTTTTATCCTCCTCCACGTTGGCATGTCCGCGGATAAATACCTTCTCATCCTCATTCAGCAACGTATGGTAGCGCTCATACTCGCCGGGGAACACAATCACCTCCACCGTGCCGAACAGATCCTCGAGCGAGAGAAATGCCATCGTCTTATTATTCTTCGTATATTTGATAGTCTTCTCCGTAATCATTCCGCCGATGATGACCTTCTGGTTATCCCGCAGCTTGACCTCGCCGCTCTCCTCGTCCAGCAGGAAATCCGACGTCACCGCCGATATAATTTTGCGCCATTTTTCCTCGTATTCCTCCAGCGGATGGCCGGTCAAATAGATGCCGATGACCTCCTTCTCGAAGCCGAGCTTGATCTCCTTGCTGTACTCTCCCACGTTGGGATACTGAATCTCATAGGCTTTTTTCTCCTCCTCCGACACCAGATCAAACAGGCTCATCTGTCCCGCCAACGACTTCTTTTTCGTCTGCACCTGCTGATCCATCAGGGCGTTGTACACCATCATCATCTGCTGTCTGTTGCCGTCTAAGGTATCGCAGGCACCGGATTTGATGAGATTTTCGACGGTGCGCTTGTTTACCTCTGAGTCCGCCACCCGCTCAATAAAATTCTGCAGGGTGCGGTATGGACCGTTCTGATTCCGCTCTGCAATGATCGCGTCCACCACCGAGCGCCCGATGCTCTTGATCGCGTACAGTCCGTAGCGGATTCCGTCTTTCGTCGCCAAAAAACGTCCCTCGCCCTCATTGATATCCGGAGCCAGCACTTTGATTCCCATCTGTCTGCAGGTATAGATATACTCTGCCACTTTCCGCGGGTTATCAATCACGGAGGTCATCAGCGCCGCCATAAATTCCACCGGATAATAGTATTTTAAATATGCCGTCTGATATGCGACCACCGCGTATGCCGCCGCATGGGATTTGTTGAAAGCGTATTTGGCAAAATCCACCATGGAATCGTAGATCTCATTCGCCGCCTTCTCGCTGATGCCGTTTGCAATACAGCCTTTGATCCCCTGCTCCTCGTTTCCGTAAACGAAATTGTGGCGCTCCGCATCAATGACATACTGCTTTTTCTTACTCATCGCACGGCGGATGTTATCTGCCTGCCCCATGGAGTAGCCTGCAAGATTCTGCACGATCTGCATGACCTGCTCCTGATAGACGATACAGCCGTACGTCGGCTCCAGGATCGGTTCCAGTTCCTTGCAGGTGTACGTAATGCTCTCAGGCTCGTTTTTTCCCTTAATGTACTTTGGAATGAAATCCATCGGTCCCGGACGGTACAGAGAGATTCCGGCGATGACATCCTCCAGACTCTGCGGCTTTAACTCCTTCATGAAGTTCTTCATTCCGGCACTTTCAAGCTGGAAGACGCCCTCGCATTTTCCGGTTCCGATCGCATCCAGCACCTTCTTGTCACCGTAATCAATCTGGATCGCATCCGGATCGCTGTTGTCATTATAATCAATGTGATCGACATCGATCCGCACACCGTGATTCTTCTCCACAAGGGCAACGGCATCCTTGATTACGGTAAGCGTCCGAAGTCCGAGGAAATCCATTTTTAACAGACCAAGCTCCTCGATCGTTGTCATGACGAACTGTGTGGTGATTGTACCGTCAGAAGCTCTGGAAAGCGGCACATATTCATCCATCGCCTTCTGTGAAATCACGACACCCGCCGCATGCATGGACGTATGGCGTGGCAGTCCCTCCAGACGTTTTGCCATATCGATGAGTGTGTGCACCGTGTCATCCGTCTCGTACATAGTACGCAATTCCGGATTCATGGTAAGCGCCTTATCGATGGTGATGTTCAGTTCGTTTGGAATGTTCTTCGCAATCGTATCGCAGAAATTGTACGGCAGATCCATCACGCGCCCCACATCGCGGATGACTCCGCGCGCAGCCAGCGTACCAAATGTGACAATCTGCGTCACGCAGTCCTTGCCGTATTTCTCGATTACATAGTCAATAACCTCACTTCGTCTCTCATAGCAGAAATCAATATCAATATCCGGCATCGTGACACGCTCCGGATTTAAGAAACGCTCAAACAGCAGGTTATACCGGATCGGATCAATGTTGGTGATACCGGTCGTGTAGGAGACAAGACTTCCTGCCGCGCTTCCACGCCCCGGTCCGACCGGAATGCCGTGCGTTCTGGCATAATTGATAAAATCCCACACGATCAGGAAGTAATCGACATATCCCATCTTCTGGATAACGGAAAGCTCATAATCAAGCTGCGGCAGCAGCTCGTCATGGCGGTCCGGATAACGCTGGATCAGTCCCTCATGGCACAATTTGTTCAGGTACGTCCAGGAATCATACCCGTCCGGCACCGTAAAGTGCGGCAGCTTCGTCACACCGAATTCAATCTCCACATGGCACCGGTCGGCAATCTTCTGGGTATTCTCAATCGCCTGCGCGGCGTAAGGGAAAAGTGCGCGCATCTCCTCCTCGGATTTGACATAATACTGTCCGCCTTCATAGCGCATACGGTTCTCATCGGACAGCTTTTTCCCTGTCTGGAGACACAGCAGGATATCATGCGCCTCCCAGTCCTCCGCATAGGTATAGTGCACGTCGTTGGTGGCGACAAGCTCAATGCCAAGCTCCTGGCTAAGCCGCATCAGGCCGGCATTCACCGTCTTCTGATCCGGGATTCCGTGATCCTGGAGTTCTAGAAAATAATTGCCCTTGCCGAAGCATGCCTCATAGCGCTGCGCCGTCTTCTTCGCCTCGTCATAAAGACCTCTGACCAGGTAGCGCTGCACCTCGCCTGCCAGACAGGCGCTCAACGCAATCAGCCCCTCATGATACTGTTCTAAAAGTTCCATATCGACACGCGGTTTGTAGTAGTATCCCTCCACAAACCCCTTCGACACGATCTTCATAAGATTCTGATACCCCTGGTTATTCTCCGCCAGCAGCACCAGATGATAGTAGCGGTCCTCCCCATGGGACATCTCGCGGTCAAATCTGGAATTTGGCGCCACATAGACCTCGCATCCCAACACCGGATTGATCCCTGCCGCCTTCGCCTCTTTATAAAAATCAATCACGCCGAACATGACACCGTGATCCGTGATGGCTCCCGCTGTCATGCCAAGTTCCTTGATTCGTTTTACATATTCTTTGATTTTATTGGAACCGTCCAGCAGACTGTACTCTGTATGGACGTGTAAATGTGCAAATGACATAATAAATCCTCCGTTTTTTCATTATATTATGAACAACGGAATTATTCAAATCTTTTCACGGATCATTCCCGTGCTTTCCCATAGCAGAAATAGATAGACAGACACGTCCCGAAATTGTTTGGTTGATAACAGCGGCAGACCCGCCGCTTAAGAATGAGACAGACTCGTCTCTACATTCCAGACAGGAACTCTTCCACAGTTGTTGAGCGTGCAGCAAGTTTCAGCCACTTTTCCAGTGTCTCATCATCCTGTTCTCCTGCGATGCGCTGCTGCTCTTCTGCCGGAATTGTTCCAAGCTCGGCTACTAACGACAATATACTCTGTGCCACTTTTGACGCTGCAAGTGACTCTGCCATCGGCTTCGCAAGCGTCTCCGCCATCGACTCTGCCATCGGCTTCGCAAGCGTCTCTGCCATCGACTCTGCCATCGGCTTCGCAAGCGTCTCTGCCATTGATTCCGCTATCGAAGGTGCCATCAGCTTTGCCCTCCGCTCCGCTTCCTCACGAATATACTCTTCCATCGTCATATAGCCTGCCTCCAATTTTCGATCACGTTTTAGATATTTGACTCTCTCATGAATATTGCGGATTTTTTCATCCGGATGCATCTCTGCAACTTCCTCAGTGCTCTGCTTTAAATACGCAAACAGATGCAGCAGTTCAGGTGTTATGTTCTCCTGGTCGGTTCCGTTGGTATTAAAGAAGATCTTCTGCGTCTCATCGCCCAGCAGAATGCCTGCTTCCCTACAATACTCCTCAAACACATACTGATATCTGCCCTTCCCAAACGGGTCAAACGAGCAGATAAAAATAATGTAACTCGGCTTGAGCTGATTGTAGTCCTCTCCCGGCTTTAAGGATGTGACATCCATCTCCCCCTGATAGTACCGGCAGCGCTTGGGCAGATTCCTTGCATCGTCATTCTGCATCTCCACATCATAACTGACTTCGTCCTCATCCGATGCATACACATCGAAACGGACGCTCTTAAAATCGCTGTCAAGAAACAGTGTGTGCTCCGCATGCGCCTTCACGCGCGAAATCTCCTTATTCAGGACAATCTCCAGCAGATTTCTACAGATCTCCTCGTCCTGCAGGGCTGCTGCAAACAAATATGCATTGGTCAGATTCAGTTTCTGAAAACTTTCTCCCATATACAAGTACCTCCTCTGCGGGAAGCGCCTGTCTACAAAAAATATTATAAATCATTCTTCCGTCAAATGTCTATTGGGCGAAATCACGAATTGTAAGGTCTGCGTTTTCACACAGATGCATTTCTTTTTTATTTATGCTATAATTCGTTCCGTAAATGCAACAGAAAGGATCTAATCCATATGGGAAAAACTGGACTGATTGTTGAAGGCGGCGGCATGAAATGTGCTTACAGCGCCGGCATCCTCGACAGGTTTTTAGATGATAAAATCACATTCGACTATTGTATCGGCGTCTCCGCCGGAGCTGCCAATACCCTCTCCTACCTTGCAGGGCAGCGCGGCAGAAATCTGCGCTTCTATACCGTACATCTTGACGATCCGCGCTATCTTTCCGTCAGCAGCCTGCTTCGCACCGGTAATCTCTTCGGTCTCGAGTATATCTACGGAACGCTGACCAACTCGGACGGTGCCGACCCGATTGACTACGATGCCATCATGAAAAATCCGGCTGAATTTTATATGCCGGCAACGGATGCCCTCACCGGAAAAGCAGCCTATTTTTCCAAGTTCGACATTGTGCGCGACGACTACCGCACCATCATGGCAACCTGCGCGCTCCCGGCGTTCTGCCGCCCGGTCAATGTGAACGGACATTTCTACTATGACGGCGGCGTCGCCGATTCTATCCCGGTACACCATGCCTTAGAACACGGCTGCGACAAGGTTGTCATCATCCTGTCAAATCCGCGCGATTTCGTGAAACAGCCGGAGGCTCACCGACCGATCTACAAGCGCATGCTTCGCAAATATCCCAAGACCATTGAAGGGATCGACCACCGCCATATCAATTATCAGGCTTCGATTGATCTTTCCAACCGGCTGGAAAAAGAAGGACGTGCCTTAATCTTTGCGCCGAGCCGTCATCTGCCGCTTGGCACTTTCTCCAAGGACGCCGCCCTAGAGCAGAAGCTTTATGATCTTGGGTTATCTGATTATGAAACAAAACGCACTGCCCTGCAGGCGTTTTTAAAGGCGTAGGGTCACCATTTTAATGACTTCACAGGCATTTTTCAATGTTTCGTTACACTGCAACGCAAAGAGGGACGGAGGCTGTCTGCCTCCGTCCCTCTTCTCTGTTCCTGTTTTA
Organism: uncultured Lachnospiraceae bacterium; assembly: GCA_902781225.1. Lineage (GTDB taxonomy): Bacteria > Bacillota > Clostridia > Lachnospirales > Lachnospiraceae > Roseburia. The sequence continues at coordinate 114,749 of CACZIN010000002.1, forward strand.
GAGCAATCCTCAAGCTTTCACTGCTGCCGTCAGTTCATTTCCGGAGACATCGATCAGAATCGTATCTCCCTCCCTGACTTTATCCGCAAGAATCAGCTTTGCGGAAAGTGTCTCCACATGTTTCTGTAAAAACCGCTTTAACGGTCTTGCACCGTAGATCGGGTCATACCCGTGTTCCACGATATACTGTTTTGCCGCATCCGTCAGTTCTACCGTAATCTCACGATCTGCCAGACGTTTGTTGAGATCGGCAATCAGAAGGTTGATGATATTGCCGATGTTGTCCTTCGTCAACGGCTTAAACATGATGATCTCATCCAGACGGTTCAAAAACTCCGGACGGAAATGTCCGCGCAGTTCGTCCATAACTGCCGCTTCGCACTCCGGATTGATATCCCCGTTTGCATCGATACCCTCGAGCAGATGTGCCGATCCGAGGTTCGATGTCATGATGATAATCGTATTCTTAAAATCGACGGTACGTCCCTGTGAATCTGTGATTCGTCCATCGTCTAGCACCTGCAGCAGGACGTTGAATACGTCTGGATGTGCCTTCTCCACCTCATCAAACAGTACCACCGAATACGGTTTTCTGCGCACTGCCTCGGTCAGCTGTCCACCCTCATCGTATCCGACATATCCTGGAGGCGCTCCGATCAGACGGGAGACGGAATATTTCTCCATATACTCACTCATATCAAGACGCACCATATTCGACTCATCATCGAAAAGGCTTGCTGCAAGCGCCTTTGCAAGCTCTGTCTTACCAACACCGGTCGGTCCTAAGAATAAGAACGATCCGATCGGCTTGCTCGGGTCCTTAATGCCTGCTTTGGAACGTATGATTGCTTCCGTCACTTTCGTGACGCCCTCATCCTGACCGATGACACGTTTGTGCAGTTCCTCGTCGAGGTGCAGTGTCTTATTGCGCTCGCTCTCTGTCAGCTTTGCCACCGGAATTCCCGTCCATCTGGAGATGATACGCGCAATCTCTTCCTCACTGACATTTTCATGCACCAGGGAAAGGTCGCGTTTCTTCACGGCTTCCTCCTCGATCTCTAACTGCTTCTGCAACTGCGGCAGCTTGCCGTACTGCAATTCAGCTGCCTTCTCCAGATCGTACTTCTGCTGTGCCATCTTGATCTCATTCTTGACCGCTTCGATCTCCTCACGCAGCTTCTGTACTTTTTCTACCGACTTTTTCTCATTCTCCCACTGCGCTTTCTTCGTATTGAATTCGTCGCGCAGCTCTGCCAGCTCTTTCTGCAGATTTGCCAGACGCTCCTGACTCAGACGGTCGGTCTCCTTTTTCAGCGCTGTCTCCTCAATCTCCATCTGCATGACACGACGGTTCAACTCATCCAGCTCCGTCGGCATGGAATCCAGCTCGGTCTTAATCAGCGCACACGCCTCATCGACCAGATCGATCGCTTTATCCGGCAGGAAACGATCCGAAATATAACGGTTGGAGAGCACTGCTGCCGATACCAGCGCGGAATCTGTAATCTTGACTCCGTGGAAAACCTCGTAGCGCTCCTTCAATCCACGCAGAATGGAGATGGTATCCTCGACCGTCGGCTCATCCACCATTACCGGCTGGAAACGACGCTCGAGCGCTGCATCTTTTTCAATGTATTCGCGGTACTCATCCAGGGTCGTCGCACCGATACAGTGCAGTTCGCCACGCGCAAGCATCGGCTTTAACAGCTGTCCGGCATCCATCGCGCCGTCCGTCTTGCCCGCACCCACGATCGTGTGAAGCTCATCGATGAACAGAATAATCTGTCCCTCGGAACTTTTTACCTCATCAAGCACTGCCTTTAACCGCTCCTCGAATTCACCGCGGTACTTTGCACCGGCGATCAGCGCACCCATATCCAGCGCGAACAATTTCTTGTCCTTTAAGCCCTCCGGCACATCGCCTTTTACGATTCGCTGAGCCAGCCCTTCGACGACGGCTGTCTTGCCGACACCCGGCTCACCGATCAGCACCGGGTTGTTTTTCGTCTTACGGGACAGAATCCGCACGACATTCCGGATCTCATCATCACGTCCGATGACCGGATCCAGCTTCTGGTCTCTTGCACGGGCTACCATATCATATCCGTACTTCTCCAGCGTGTCGTAGGTGGCTTCCGGATTGTCCGACGTCACGCGCTGATTGCCGCGGACTGTCGAGAGTGCCTGCAAAAAACGTTCCCTGGTAATGCCGTACTCCTTAAAAATCTCCTTCAACGCCTTGTTCGGATACTTGATCAGCGTCAGGAACAGATGCTCGACAGAAACATACTCGTCCCCCATCTGCTTCGCCTCATCCTCGGCATGAATGAGCACCTTATTTAAATCCTGTCCGACATAGACCTGACCGCCGGACACCTTGACACGCGCTGCCAGATGCCGCTCGGCGTTATCCATGAAGTGCTCCTTCTGAATCTCCATCTTCTCAATCAGCTTCGGAATCAGTCCATCCTCCTGCCGCATGAGTGCGACCAGAAGATGCTCCTGCTCGATCTCCTGATTTCCATATTCATAGGCAAGCTTCTCGCAATCGTTAATGGCTTCCACTGACTTTTGTGTAAATTTCTGAATGTTCATAAGCGTACCTCTCTTTCTCTTCTTATGATATACAGGCGGCACATATCTATGCGCCGCCTGCTTTGTTCTCCCTGTTACAACTATGTTATAGCACCAGTTGTTAGCACTGTCAAGAGGTGAGTGCTAATTTTTTCAGAAAATTTTTCTTACTCCTTCATCTCTCTTTTCATCTGATACATTCTCTGATCGGCCTCTCTGTGTCCGCGCCCAAAATCATACGTCTCCTCCTGCATGGTATACGCCCCATATGCAATGCTGAGTGTGGTCTCTCCCACCGTGTGCTCATTCGCTTTTTCCATCAGCATATGAATCAGCTCCTGTGCCTGCGCTTCCCCTGTGTGATTACAGATCAGTAAAAATTCATCAAGGAAAACCCGCTATTTCAGCCTTACGAGCGTCCCCTGCGGCTGTAATTTTCCTTGACCGTAACCGTTTGCAAACAGAATCTCTTCCCGTGCAAGGGGTTCTGCGCCGCCAATCTGCACCGTCATCTCTCCGGCGTTGATGTAGACTTCCAGCGTCCCGGTTCCCTCTTTCTTCTTATAATAATGCAGCAATCTGGAATCCTCTCTGACATCCCATATCACTTTCCCGCTCCTTGTCTGTGGATACTGCCTGCGCATCGCAATCAGCCGCTTTACCTGTCCGGTCAGTTCCGCAAAGCGGCCCGCATCGATCTCCTCCCACGGCATGCACTTCCGGTTCGCCTTTGTTCCGCCCCCGTCCATGCCGATCTCGGTGCCGTAGTAGATGCCCGGCGCACCCTGCATGGTGAACAGAACCGTAAGCTGTGCCAGAAACGCATCCGCATTTCCGTGACATCTCTCCATCAGACGGTCCGTATCATGGGAATCTAACAGATTAAACAGCACGCGGTTCACCTGCTCGTAGTACATGCTGTAACACTGGTTGATGCCATGCATAAAATCCGTTCCGCTCTGTGCCGGATCTGCCCAGAAGTTATTCACACACGCCAGAAACGGGTAGTTCATCGTCGAATCATACTCGTCGCCGAGCAGCCACGGGAAAGAATCATGCCAGATCTCTCCGAGCAGGAAAAGCTTTGGATTGCACTTTTTCAATTCCAGACGCAGATGCTTTAAAAATGCATGTGAAATCTCGTTGCCGACATCGAAACGGATTCCGTCAACCTTCCAGTCACATACCCAGTGCTTCGCAATGCCGGTCAGATACTCCATCACGTCCGGCTCACTGGTATCAAATTTGGGCATATTGTCGACAAACGCAAATGAAAAATAATCCCCCTGCTTTGTCGCATGGGTCTGCTCATCGATCGGCCAGCGGTTCACGCAAAACCAGTGGTAATAGTTGGACTGCGGTCCCTTTTCCAGCACATCCTGCCAGAGCGCGCACTTCGCTCCGCAATGATTGAATACCGCATCGATCATCACGCGAAGTCCCAGCGCATGCGCCTCCGCAATCAACGCCTTCAGTTCTTCCTCCGTGCCGAGATCCGGCTCCACGCTGTGGTAGTCAATCGTGTCGTACCGGTGGTTGGAATCCGACCACAGAATCGGATTTAAGTAGATGCCTCCGACGCCGAGGTCTGCAATATAGGCAAGGCGGCTGCGGATTCCCGCCAGATCACCCCCGTAAAACTCCTTCCAGGTCGGATCCTCCTGACACGCCCACTCGCGGCAGGAATGGCGCTTTTCTCCCGGATTTTTTCTGCAGAAACGATCCGGGAAAATCTGATACCACACGATATTCTCCGCCCATTCCGGCACCTTCATAATATCCGCCCGGTTCATCCACGGATAGATAAACCGCTGGATCATCCGGTCCGCCGGAAAATGCTCTGCGTTTTTCGCAAATCCATCCTCAAACAGGCAGACGCTCTCCCCGCCGCCGGTGATCTCAAAATGGTACTTGACTCTGCGGTACGCCGGTGTAAGGACGGCACTGTACACATTTCTGTGCGCCAGTTCCCACTCCAGTTCCATCGGCACCCGCTCGCCCTGCCAGTTCTGCTCATTTTCGGCAATCCCGGCGGAATACGGGTCGCCCGCCCAGAGTATGACCTCGTCCACATCTTTTCCTGTCTGAATACTTATTTTTAAATGTCTCTCATCAAGCGGATAGCAGTCTAAAAAATACGCCCGATGTGTGATTTCTGCCAGATTCATCGCTTTTCCCCCTGTGCAAATCCATTTCGGATATCCTGTCTATTGCTCCGGAAACTCCGGATTTCTATTCTACGCACAGTATATCTCTGCGAGGGGATTTTTTCTCACACTATCAATCACGTAACTTGTACAAAACAATCATTTTTTCCAATTCAATAATAGTGCAGAATTGATGATGACAATGACCGAGCCCGCATTATGTACGAGCGCTCCCACGACGGGATTTAAAATGCCGGTGATCGCCAGAACGATCGCCACAAAATTCAGCCCCATGGAAAAGCTCATGTTACATTTGATCGTGATCATCATCCGCCTTGACAGCGCAATCAGATGCGGCAGCTCCTTTACCTCATCATCCACGAGCGCAATATCCGCCGCGTCCACTGCAATATCGCTTCCGACGCCGCCCATCGCAATCCCGACATTGGCCTTCTTCAACGCCGGCGCATCGTTGATACCGTCCCCGATCATGCATACCGCCTCTTTGTTCTCCTGATAGCGCTCAATCCACTGCAGCTTATCCTCCGGCAGACAATTCGCATGCACTTCTGTGATGTGCAGCCTGCCCGCGATTGTCTGCGCCGCATTCTCGTGATCTCCGGTCAGAAGCACCGGCTTCACGGAAAGCGCAGAAAGCTGATCGATCATGCCGGCGCTCTCCTCGCGGATCGTATCGGAAAGTGCCAGAAATCCTGCCGCCTGCCGTTCCACCTCCACATAGATCACCGTACACCCCTGCTCCAGAGATTTTTCCGCTGCCGCCTGAAGCTCCTTCGGCAGAGAAATCCCTTCATCGTCCAATATTTCCCGATTTCCCGCAAGAATCCATCTTCCATCCACCTGCGCCGTAACACCGCGCCCCGGAACCATCCGGAACTCCTCCGGCTTCTGCAGTACATCCTTATATTTTTCGCGGTAACATCCCACAACCGCTTTCCCGAGCGGATGCTCCGAGCCAAGTTCTGCGGCGGCGCAGAGTCCATATAATTCCGTATCGCTGCATCCGTCCAGGAAAGAGGTAACACGCATCACCTCCGGCTTGCCGTATGTCAAGGTTCCCGTCTTGTCAAATGTGATGCAGCGCACAGCAGAAAGCCGCTCTAAGGCGTCCCCCTCGCGCACTAAAAAACCGTGTCTGGTCGCATTTCCGATTGTCGCCATAATTGCCGTCGGCGTCGCAAGCACCAGCGCACACGGGCAGAATACAACCAGAATCGTCACCGCCCGGATGATCTCCCCGGAAAAAATCCAGGTCAGCACCGCGGCAGACAGTGCTATCACGACAATCCAGGTCGCCCACCGGTCTGCAATCCCTACGATCTTGGCTTTTCCGGCATCCGCCGACTGTACCAGACGAATCATCCGCTGAATGGAACTGTCTTCTCCCACCCGCGTCGCTTCCATCTCAAAAGCGCCAAACTGGTTCACCGTGCCGGAAGAAACCTCATCGCCCGCCGCTTTATCCACCGGAAGCGATTCGCCGGTCATCACCGCCTGATTGACCGAGGTCACTCCGCTGGTAATCACACCGTCCACCGGAACCGTCTCTCCCGGAAGCACTCTAAGACGCGCCCCGATTTTGACCTGCTCTGCTGGAATGACCCGCTCTGTCTCCCCCTCTATAAGGCGCGCGGTCTGCGGTGTCAGATGCACCAGTTTCTCGATTCCCGCCCGCGCCTTTGCAACGGTCAGTTCCTCCAGCAACCCGCCAAGCTGCATGATAAACGCCACTTCTCCGGCTGCAAATATCTCGCCGATGCAGATTGATGCAACGAGTGCGATCGAGACGAGCACATCCGCCTTGATATCAAACGCCGTCACCAGCCCGATCACCGCTTCCAGAATAATGGGGATTCCGCACAGAATAATCGCAATCCACGCCGCATCAAACGGCAGCGGGATCAGATCAAAAATGCTCAAAAGCAATGCCGCTGCGGATATGACTAACAGTGTGATGTCCTTCTTTGTCCCTCCGATTGAGAGAAACTCTTCCACTTTTTCCATCTCTTCCTCCTTGTATACCCATGTGGGTACCCCTATTTCGCCTCTCATTATACCTATAGGGGTATATGTTGTCAAGGAGAAAATCCTGCCGACAGAACTTTTACTCTACGCAAAGCATGCCTTTCACATAACACAGTAGATCCTATCGAGGAACAAAGTTCCTTATTACACAAAAAAGCGCATGTCCGGTTTTCCGAACATACGCTTTTATCTCTTTCGCGCATCGCGCTCTCTCACTTCATATTTGCAAACCGTTCCACGGCCTTCGTAAAACTTTCGATCGTCTTATCCGCATCCCCATGCTCGATCCCGTCACGCACGCAGTGCTTGATGTGACCTTCCAGCACAACCTGTCCCGCCTTGTGAAGCGCGGACTTCGCGGCATTGATCTGTGCAAGCATATCCTCGCACGGCACATCCTCATCCACCATGCGGTCGATCGCCTGAACCTGTCCGATAATTTTCGCAAATCTGCGGTGCAGATTGTCCGCATCCATACACTGTTTCATCATCTATCCCCACTTTTCTGCCACACATTCCATGTGCTTCATTTTCTTTCGCTACCATCAATATACCCCAGCGAGTATGACCTGTCAATGTGTTTCCCTCTCCGGGGATCTCTTGCAGCTGCCTGCATCAGGAAAGCAGTTCGCTTCCCTTTTCGTAATCCAGGTTCTCATATGCCGCATGCAGTTCTGCCAGAAGCTTCCGTTCCTCCGCTGTCAGCCGAACCCGCGCGAACCGGGAAAGTCCCTGCTCAATCTCATTTAAATCACACGCATCAAAAGCTTCCCTAAGCTGCGCCAGAATCTGCTGCTTTTCTTCCGGTGCGTTCTCGGCTGCCGTCTCTTCCCCGGATGTCTCCTGTGGCATGCTCTTTAACTCGTCCTCGACACTCTCCAACGTGTGCCGGATCGTCTCCATAAACTCTGTCATATGGTTTTCCAGATACCGGATATTTTCTGTCTTTGCCGCCATTTCCATGATTTCCGCGCTCTCGCTTAACGCCTGTCTGCCGATCTGCTGGCTGGCTCCCTTGATTCCGTGCACTTTCGTTCCGAAAAGCTCCAGCTGCTCCGGCACATAGCCCGGCAGTTCTGCGGCAAGCGGCCCCGCCTCCTGCAAAAACGTCTGCAGAATCCGGCGGTACGCCCCGTGGTTCATGTGCGCGTGAAGCAGGAAATCCCTGCGCTCTGCGACAGGCAGATAAGTCTCAATGACTTTCTTTAACTCCGACACATCGATCGGCTTGTCGAGATATGCCGCAAATTCCGGCATATCCTCCCGCATCTTTAACTCTGCAGAAATGTCCGCCGTCATGAGCACCATCGGCGCATCGCAGAACCGCCGGATCTCTTTCGCCGCCTCATCGCCGTTTTGTCCCGGCATCCTCTGATCCAGAAAAATCAGCTGATACTCCGTCCGCGCTGCCGCCTCCACAGCTTCCTTTCCGTTGCGCACAACATCCAGTGTAAACTGCCACGGTGCCGACAGTTCCCGGAAAATCTCCTGATTGATCCGCATATCATCCGCGAGCAGAACGCGTGCCCCCGGATAGATCCATGTCGGCCGGATCCGCTCCGTATAGACCACCGATTCGCGCAGCAGGCTGTCCGTCGTATAGCACACCGCCTCATGCAGGGTGCTTCCGCACACCTTCTGCCGGATTTCCACGGTAATCGTGGTTCCTCTGGTGCCGTTGCTCTCGGCGCGGACACTGCCGCCCATACGGTTTGCAAGTTCTTTTACAATACTAAGTCCCAGTCCGGTTCCCGTCTGTCCACTCTCCGCCGCATAGCTCACATACGAGTCAAATCCCTGCTTTAACTGTTCGCTCGTCATTCCGGCGCCGGTGTCCGACACCCTGCAACGGACCATCACATCCGAGGAATCCCGGATTGCCTCGCAGGTAATCTCGCAGCGTATCTCGCCCTCCTCCGTGAACTTGACCGCATTTGCGAGCAGATTCTGCAAAATCTCCCGGACGCGCATGGCATCCCCGTACATTTCCTCCGGGAACCCTCCCTGTATACAGGCCTCAAACCATACACGCTTCGACTGCAGATTGATGACACACATGTGTGCCACCTCCTCGAGAACCTGATCCAGCCGGTAGCGCTCCGCCGCCAGTTCAAACTTTCCTGCCTCAATTCTGGAGTAATCGAGGATCGCATTCACCTGTTCCACAAGGCTGTTCCCGGCTCCCTTGATGTGAAGCAGGAGTGCACGGTCACTTGCCGTGAGTTCCTTGCGGCTGCTTAAAATATCCGTGATTCCGATGATCGCGTGCAGCGGACTTTTCAGGTCATGGCTCATCTGCGCCAGGAAATCGCTTTTCCGCGCGGTCTGCGTCTCCGCTTTTCCTTTTAATGCCTGCATCAGCTGCGTCTCTTTTTTCGGGCTGGTAATATCCCAGGCACCGAGAATATATCCGCGGAGTCTCCCGGAATAGTACACCGGCGTACACTGACACTGATAATACTGCCCGTTCTTCTCGATCTCCCGGTTCCTTCTGCCCTCCTGTATGGACTTTGCCAGCTCCTCCGCCTCCTGCATGTACCCGCGGTGCCTGCGGCTGCCTCTCTCATACACCTGCATCGGACCCGCAAACAGACCTCTGCCGCTGCGGTTCGCGTCAACGCAGTAAAAATTGGTATCCAGCAGTACCACTGCCGTATCCGAATCGTCGTACAGCCGCTCGCGCAGAAGTTCTCCCGTATCCATCAGCTGATCCGTCTGGATCAGATAATGAACCGCACCGCAGACGCCGGTTGTGGCTGCGAGCATCAGAAGATTGCCCGGAATGGTAAAAAACTTTTCCGCGCACATTGCCGCGGCATTCACGAGCAGCACGATATAAAGCAGATTGGCAATCCGGTGCTCGCGCATCGTCAGAGAACGGCGCAGATAAGCGTACGTGCCCATTGCGACGATCGCCGCCGTACACCCGACTAAATAAATTCTGAAATAAATGTGATAGATCTCCGGCTGCCGGTAGCGCATAAAAACAATCACGTTCAGCGCGAGCAGCACACAAAACATAATCCACTGCACCCCGTAGGGAATATAAATTTTCAGGAAATCCATGATATAGATAAGAATCAGATAAAGCACCTGAATTAAGAGCATATCCTTTAAACGCCCGAACAGTTCTGCCTGTCCGGTGAGCGTAAGGACAACCTGGTAGAAATTATATACACCGATCAATCCGACCAGCAGCGGCAACAGTCTGTGCTGCCGGGAATATGCCCCGGAAGTGGCATATTCCTGCAGTACATACAGCGTATAACAAAGACATACTATCTGAACCAATAATATCATTCAATCTCACTCCGCCCCATCAGAATCCTCTTGATCTCTGTCTTGACAAAGACCGGCTTGTACGGTCTTACAATATAACCTGCCGCGTTCAGATTCCGGCACAGCGTTACCGTCTGTCTGTCACAGAGTGCCGTGACGAACAGGATCGGCACCGTATGATCCGTCATCTCCATAATGCGTTTGGCGGCCTCAATGCCGTCCATCTCCGGCATATCAATATCCATCAGCACCAGATCCGGCGCCGGATGTTTTTTCAGATACAGCAGTGCCTGCTGACCGGATTTCATCAGGATAACATCATATAGCGGCTCTAAGATACCGCGCAGCATCTGCAGATTCGTCTTCATATCGTCCACGACCATGATCCGGTAGCGTACCGGCGGCCGTATCATCTCGTTGCGCTCCTTTTCCGCCTCTTCCGTGGAAAAGTCGGTTTCCGTTTTCATGCGCAATGTAATATGGAAGTTCGCGTCGTTGGACAGATCCAGCAGTTCCCCGTCCATCAGGCGCACCACGGGTCTTAAATTATGTACGCCGAAATTCTCATAGATGATGGCTTCCCGTCCATCGGAAAGCGTAACCATCGTTCCCTTCGGATAGAGCGGCACATACTTTAGAAGTGTCTCCACCACCTCGCGGTCAAACATAATGCCGCAGCCGCCCATCAGATACTCCGTCGCCTCGTACGGTGCGTAAGGCTCCTTGTACGGGCGCTTGGACGTAAGTGCATCATAGACATCCGCCACATGCAGAATCCTGGTAAACATCGTCTGCTGCGCGCCTTCCAGCCCGTCCGGGTACCCGCTTCCGTCCACATTTTCATGATGATGCAGAACGGCCTCCTTGATATGAGCAGAAATATCCCACCGCTCACTGATAATCTGGTACGACAGTGTTGCGTGGGATTTCATAATCAGATATTCTTCCTGTGTCAGGCGTCCCGGCTTGTTCAAAATCTCATCCGGGATCTGCAGTTTTCCGAGGTCATGAAGCAATGCGGCGGTCACAAGATTCCCCAGCTCCGACTCGCTCATTCCCATGCCCATTCCGATGACGCCGCAGTATACCGCCACGTTCACAGAATGTGCGTAGGTGTAATCATCGTAGCTTCTTAAGTCCGTGAGATCAAGAGACACATTTCCGCAGGATAAAATCTCCTCTACCATACGTTTGGCAATCAGCCTGCACCCGTCAATGTCGCAGGCACGGATGCGCTCCTGTCCCTCTTTCCTTAACTGCGGCGTAATCACACTCTCAATCGCGATGCCCTCTGAAAGTTTATCTTCTATATATATACCGTCGAATCCGTAAGCTTCCAGTTTTTCCAGATAGCTCTCCGTCAATTCGCAATGGCAGCCAATCAGCGTTCTTCCGACGTAATCATAAAGGTCGGCTGCAAGAACCATGCCCGGTTCTGCCTCCCTGAGTGGTACATAACGCATAACATTCCTCCTACCTCTCACTGTACCAAGCCGACCTCATAAAGTCAATGAAACTTTTGACCTTATTTTCTAGGATTCGACAGAAACCACCTCGTAATCCTGATCCTCAACCGCCTTCTTTAAGACCTCATCCGCCACGTCGCTGCTAAGCGTCACAACCGCGTTTCCTGCCTCGTGGCTGACCACAGCCTCCTGCACGCCGTCTACCGCTTCGAGTGCCTTCTTGACTCTCGCCTCGCAGTGTCCACACATCATACCGTTGATCTTCATTGTTTTTTTCATTGTCTCATTCTCCTTTTTTTGATTATTTTCTGTATTCTTCTCCGGAGCGTCATCCGGCTCCTTCGCCGCAGCTGCAGCCGTCTGCCCTGTCACGGCATTTTTGATCCTGCGGTCTTTTCCGGCGTCATACATCCGGAACAGATTCAGGCGCAGCGCGTTCGTCACAACACAGAAGCTGGACAAGCTCATGGCTGCCGCACCGAACATCGGATTTAACTGCCAGCCGAACAGCGGAATCCACACGCCTGCCGCGAGAGGAATTCCGATAACATTGTAGAAAAATGCCCAGAACAGATTCTCGTGAATGTTGCGCAGGGTTGCACGGCTCAAGCGGATTGCCGCAGGCACATCCGACAGACGGCTCTTCATCAGCACGACATCCGCGGCGTCGATGGCAATATCCGTTCCGGCGCCGATCGCCATTCCGATATCTGCCCTTGTGAGTGCCGGCGCGTCATTGATTCCATCGCCGACCATGACCACTTTGCCCTTCTTCTGCAGTTCTCTTACCACCTGTTCCTTGCCGTCCGGAAGCACGCCTGCAATCACCTCATCCACGCCTGCCTCCTTACCGATCGCCTGCGCCGTCCGCTCATTATCGCCGGTCAGCATCACCACATAGATTCCCATGTTCTGCAGTTCCGCCACCGCACGCGGGCTGTCTTCCTTGATGACATCCGCCACGGCGATCACGCCCAGCAGCTTCTCATCCTTTGCAAAAAACAGCGGCGTCTTGCCCTGCATGGCAAGCTGTTCTGCCTGCTGCTTCGTCGCATCGGACACCTTCACATGCTGCTCAATAAAGATGAGATTGCCGCCGTATAGCCTTCTTCCGTCCCGCACGCCGGTCAGACCGTTGCCCGGCAGCGCCATGAAATCGTTCAGCATATCTGAGCCGTCCGCTCCGCCGGATGCTCCGTCTGCCACAGACGCCCTCTTCCCGCCGGACTGCTCCTTTGCCCCGGACTGCTCCTTCACATAGGCAAGAACCGCTTTTGCAAGCGGATGCTCACTCTTCTGCTCCAGAATCCCCGCCTCATACAGCAGCTCTTCCGCCGAAACGTCCTCCGCCGGAAGGACATCCGTGACTCTCGGCTCTCCGCTCGTGATGGTTCCGGTCTTATCGAGCGCTACGATCTGCATTTTTCCGGTCTCCTCCAGGGAGACAGCCGTCTTGAACATAATACCATTCTTGGCACCCATACCGTTTCCGACCATGATAGCTACCGGCGTGGCAAGTCCAAGCGCACACGGACAGCTGATGACCAGAACGGAAATCGCTCTCGCAAGTGCAAATCCGATCGGCTTTCCGGCAAGCAGCCACACAATCAGTGTCACAATCGCAATTCCAATCACCGTCGGCACAAATACGCCGGAGACTTTGTCGGCAATCTTGGCAATCGGCGCCTTGGTCGCCGCGGCATCGCTGACCATCTGGATAATCTGCGACAATGTCGTATCCTCGCCGACCCTCGTCGCCTCACACTTTAAAAATCCAGACTGGTTCACAGTCGCCGCGGAAACCTCGTCTCCCGCCGCTTTGTCCACCGGTATGCTCTCGCCGGTCAGCGCCGCCTCATTCACGGCACTGCTGCCCTCGAGAATGATACCGTCCACGGGTATATTCTCCCCCGGGCGCACCACAAAGACGTCTCCCTTTTTGACCTGCGCCACCGGAACCTCCTGTTCCACACCGTCGCGCACGATGGTGGCTGTCTTCGGTGCCAGACGCATCAGACTCTTGAGTGCGTCGGTCGTCTTGCCCTTTGACCGCGCCTCCAGCATTTTTCCGACCGTAATCAGTGTCAAAATCATCGCCGCCGATTCAAAGTAGAACTCGTGCATATAGCTCATGACACCGTCCATATCGCCGCGCACCTGCGCACCGGTCATTGCAAACAGTGCGTAGGTACTGTAGCCGAACGCAGCCGTTGCACCCAGCGCTACAAGCGTGTCCATATTCGGTGCCCGGTGCCAGAGACTCTTGAATCCGCTGACAAAGAACTTCTGGTTGATGACCATAATCACCACCGTCAGCAAAAGCTGTACCAGTCCCATCGCCACATGGTTTCCCTCAAAGAACGCCGGCAGCGGCCATCCCCACATCATGTGTCCCATGGAAAAATACATCAGGACTGCCAGAAAGCCTACCGAAGTCACCAGCCTCTTTTTTAAAAGCGGCGTCTCCCGGTCCTTTAACATATCTTCCTGCGGCATCGCCTCGCCCGCTCCCGCGGTTCCCGCGCCGCCCCGCTTCTTCTCGGCAGCGCCGTATCCGGCGTCCTCAACCGCCCGGATGATCTCCTGCGGCGCCGCCGTTCCCTCGACGCCCATGGAATTCGTCAGAAGACTCACCGAGCAGGATGTCACACCCGGCACCTCCGACACTGCTTTTTCCACGCGCGCGCTGCACGCCGCACAGCTCATTCCCGTCACTGTATATTGCTTCATCTTCCTCCCTCTCCCGTCTATTTCATCAATTTCTGGAGCACCGTCACCAGTTCGTCGACGGTCTCCTCCCTGCCCTCGCGGATATCATTCGTCACACAGGTCTTGATATGGTTGGTGAGAAGTACCTTGTTAAAGCTGTTGAGCGCTGCATTCACAGCCGCCACCTGTACCAGAATATCCGTACAGTAGGCATCCCGCTCCACCATTCCCTTAATTCCGCGAATCTGTCCCTCGATGCGGTTCAAGCGGTGAATCATATCCTTGTATTCTTTCTCTGACCGTTCCTTTGTCTTATGGGAACAGCAGCATTCCTTTTCCTCTGCCATACGCTTTGCCCTCTTTCTTACTATTTACCCGCAAGTCTGTTTCTATTCCTCATTCGCAGGCTCATTATATACCCCCTCTGGGTATATTGCAAGTGTTTTATTGTATTATTTTTTTCATTTTACAGAACAAAGTGTGCGCTTGCCGCACACTTACGCGCCCTCGCGGTATGCAAAGCATTATTTACCTCACCGCGAGGTGCGCATCCCCGCGGAGCTTTTTTGTGTAATAGGAACGAAGTTTCCTATTGCACAAAAAAAGATCCCGGCCTGTCCAACCGGACCAGCCAGGATCTTTTGGGATCTGCCGTCATACGGCAGTCTCTTTTATTTATCCGCAAACCCTCTCCAGAATCTCTGTAAGTGCACTTCCGCTGCTGGTATGGCTTCTCACCACATCCGCATTGCAGCGCTCCGCCTCTGCCACCGCACACCGTACCATCTTATGTGATACGGTGTTGGTGAAGAGAATGATCAGATCCGGTGATCCGATCTGGTTCCCGAGCTTTGCCGGCATCTGTGTAAATACCTTCGCTTTACAGTTATGTTCCTTACAGATCTTTTTGTACTGGCAGACCATGCGGTCATGTCCGCCTACGATCACAACGCTCATGACTACACCGCCGCAAGCTGCTTGCCGAGATCGGTGCAGGCAGCTACAGCCTCATCGTCCGGTGCCTCTTTGCAGATCACGCCCTCGCCGTTTAATACATTCGCGCCTGCGGATGACATGCGGTCTACCCAGTCGCGCATCCACTGACCGTCTCCCCAGCCGTAGGAACCGAACAGACCGATGGTCTTGCCCGCTGCAAATCCTTCCACCTCGGTTACGAAAGGCTCCATCTCGCCCTCCTCGAGAACCTCAGCCCCCATTGCCGGGCATCCGAGTGCGAATGCCTTTGCGCTCTTTAACTCATCTGCGGAGACGCTGCTTACGTCCACCACTGCGGCTTCCTTACCTGCTGCTGTGATTCCGGCGCCGACTGCCTCTGCCATCGCCTGTGTATTTCCTGACTGTGACCAGTATACTACATAAATCTTATCCAATGCTTTTACCTCCTGCTGTATCTGCCATTTGCTATGTAAGTTAGTTTCAACTAACTTTAGCTATACTATACTAAATCAGAAGGATTTCGTCAAGTGCAGTAAATGAAATGTTTTTCTCATTAGAAAAACGGCTATTCCACCTCATCCGCGAACTTCGTGAGATAGCGCTGATTCTCCTCAAATTCGCAGGTACTTGCATTGTCAAGCACCTTGCGCCCGTAGAAAACGCGCTGTTCCTCCACCGGGATCGCCAGTGTCGCCGTGCCGTTTTCCGTCTCGTAGGAGACCTCGTCAATCCCCGTCCCGCCAAGTGCCCGGTACGCGCTGTACAATGTGTGATCCCTGTATCCGTTCACTATCTCCCAGTAGAGAGCATACTTGTCACTGGTTAGTTGATACAAATCCAGTGTATCATATAATTCATGATATCTGCGATCTATGTACTCCCGCTCACACCAGTCCAGATGATAGGCATCGCCGGAATATTTTCCCTCATCCACAGCGGTATCAATCAGCCCCCACAGTACCGAGAACACGAAAAACAGCGCAATCACACATCCGACAGCCTTGACTGCCAGCGCCGGTATCCTTACCTCATAGCTTCCGGTCTCATCCGAAAATTTCCAGAGTATTTTTATATTTTTAATCTTCCTCATAATCCCAGCCCTTTCTCTCAAAGATCCGGCGTACCAGTTCGTCCATTTCCTCCGAATCCCGCTCCATCCCCGTCAGATCCGAAAGTTCCTCCTCCGTCATTTCCAGCGTGCCAAGCAGCGCCGCTGCCACATCCTGTTTCATGTCATCATAGTATTCCTTGTTTTCTTCATATTCCAGCCCGCTGTAGGAAGAATCCGTCTCCATTTCGAGAATATCCTTCCCGTCCAGAAGTACGTATTTCACCCAGCTCGGACGGATCTGCTGCCCGGCGGGCCAGTCTAACACCTCCTGGATGCGGAACAGATCTCTCATAAAGGTCTGATCGTCGTCATACAGGCGGACACGCCCCGTATATTTTTTAAAATCCGCCTGCCCGTACACCTGGTGGGACTGCAAATAAGCGTAAAGTCCGGTATAATCCTCCGCCGCAAGCAGTTCCTCCGCATCCTGTACAGATGCCGCATCCTGCTGTCGGGTAATGTGAATGCTCTCTGCGCCATATGCAATCATCAGCACAAGAATCGTAATCACGGTCACTGCCACAGCAACCAGCAGAATCACATTCATCACTTTATCCGCCACATACAGCGGCATGGAATGGATCACCTTTGCTTTGGCGAGCAGCGTCTCCTTTCTTGCCTGGTTTTCCTCGTTTTTCCACTTTTCTCCAAGCGGATTCGGCTCCCCGCAGTAGGGACATTTCAGTTCTTTCGCCGGATAATCATATCCGCATTTTTTACATATCATCTTCGCACACGCCCTCTCTTTTATTCGGTCAGATGGGCAAATGCCCTCTCCTGCATCTCCCGCTCCAGATTGCTCTGATTCTCTTCGTCTGTCGGATCATATCCTGCCATCACTTCCTGGATCTCTTCCTCCGTCAGCGCATAATGCTCTTTTAAATAGGTATAACCATATTCCCGGTAATAGGCGACCGCTTCCTGCTCTTCGTACTTGTAATCAGCATCTTCACTCTCCTGACAGATGCAAAGAGCATCCGTGATATACCTCACATCATCAAGCTCATCCGGTCTTCCCTCCCGGATTATCTGTTCCAGATACTGCCCGTCCGGGGTTATGATGTAATTTGCGGTATAGTCTTCGAGCTTCTCCACCAGCCGGTATTTGCGAAAAGCCTGATCATACAACTCGTTATGTTTTTCCAGATACGTGCAGATTCCACTGTAGTCCTGCTGCTGATACATCTTCTCCAGCTTTTCCTGCATTGCCTGCTCCCTGCTGCCGGATGCAGCCGCGTGGATGCGTATGCCAACAAACGCCACGACACTGAGCAAAAGTCCTGCCACGATCGTAGCAATCAAAATCTTCGCGGTCAAAGACATCCCGGTCTTCGCCACACGCTGCGGCTTCTCCTCCCACTGCCTTTTCTCGCGTTTCAGTTCATTGACAGCATCCTCATGCATCTGTACGGATCTTCCAAAATTATCGCCTCCGCAATATGGACAGCGCGGCTCGTCATCTTCGTAAGACGCACCGCAGTTATTACATACGATCATCATTTCTCCCTCCGGTGTCCCCTCAGAAATCCGCTCCTGGAGACACCCTGTGTTATTCTTTGTCTATTATATCAGTTTTTTCCTGTATAGGAATCATTTTCCTATGAACTGAAAAAGCGGGGCAGTCTCTTGAAACAGGCAGCCCCTTTTTGACGTAAAAAGTAATATAAAAAGAAGCACATCCTACCGATTTCAGATGGAATGCATCTGGAAATTCGATTCAAAAAATGTGGAATTTCTAACCAGCCGAATGTTTGCATCTTCGATGATCCGTGTCTTTCCAAGTTTGGAGCACTCCGCGGGGCATGTCCAAACGTGGAAGAGACACGGAATCCGATGCAAACATTCAGCCGGAAGAAATGCTCACATTTTTCTCCAACGAATATTCCATCTGCATTTCCATCAGAAATCGAAAAGCATGATCTTTTTGATATATTACTTCTCACGGCAAAAGGGACCATCTGCTTCAAGCGACAGTCCCTCTTTTTCGTTCATAGGTTCTATAATTTTTATTCCGTCTTTAGTGCGCGCATGGAATTTAAGATCGCAATGACAGATACTCCGACATCTGCAAACACTGCTTCCCACATGTTCGCCACGCCAAACGCGCCGAGAACCAGCACGATCGCTTTGACCGCCAGTGCAAAGACGATGTTCTGTTTTACAATGCCGAGTGTCTTTCTGGAAATCCGCACGATCGATGCAATCTTTCTGATGTCGTCGTCCATCAGGACCACATCTGCCGCCTCAATCGCAGCGTCGGATCCCATGCTTCCCATCGCAATACCGATGTCCGCTCTGGTGAGCACCGGCGCATCGTTGATACCGTCGCCGACGAACGCCAGCTTCTCTTTCTCGTTCTCTTCTTTTAACAGACGCTCCACCTGCGACACCTTATCCTGCGGGAGCAGTTCTGCATGCACCTCGTCGATGCCGAGCTCCGCAGCGATTCCCTCTGCCGCTTCTTTTCTGTCGCCGGTCAGCATGACGCACTTCTTCACGCCCACCTTCTTCATGGAGGCGATCGCCTCTTTTGCTCCGTCCTTTACCGTATCGGCAATCACAATGCTTCCAAGGAATTTTCCTTCTCTTGCCACATAGACCACGGTTCCGATGCTCTTGCACGGCTCATAGAAAATTGCTTTTTCCTTCATCAACTTCTCATTGCCGATGAGCACATTTCTTCCGTCGATGCTGACACTGATTCCGTGTCCTGCCACTTCCTCGGCGTCTGTGATACGGTTCATGTCAAGTTCTTTTCCGTAGGCTTCCCGAATGGATGCCGCAATCGGATGATTCGAGTATCCCTCGCCGAGCGCCGCAATCTCTAAAAGTTCCTCTTTGCTTCCCTCGGTCGGCAGAATCTCGGAAACCTTGAATTCACCCTTCGTCAGCGTACCCGTCTTGTCAAAGACAATCGTTGTCATTTCAGCCACAGCTTCGAGATAGTTGCTTCCCTTTACAAGTACACCCACCTTCGACGCCGCGCCGATTCCGCCAAAGAATCCAAGCGGCACCGAGATGACAAGCGCACACGGGCAGGAGATAACGAGGAAAATGCAGGCTCTCTGAATCCAGTCGCTCCATCCTCCGCCGAGAATGAGCGGCGGCAGAATTGCCAGAATCACCGCACCGATCGTGACAACCGGCGTATAGTATTTTGCAAAACGCGTGATAAAGTTTTCCACACGCGCTTTTTTGCTGCTCGCGTTTTCCACAAGTTCCAGAATCTTTGCAACGGTGGAGTCATCGAACTCCTTGGTTGTCTGTACTTTCAGCGTACCGCTTCCGTTGACACAGCCGCTGATGATCTCATCTCCGGCTGCCGCCTTGCGCGGAACCGATTCTCCGGTCAGCGCCGCTGTATCAATGAAGGACTCACCCTCCAGCACAATGCCGTCCAGCGGAATACGCTCGCCCGGTTTTACCACGATCACGCTGCCGACTTCCACATCATCCGGGTCGACCTGCGTCAGTTTTCCGTCCACCTCGATATTGGCATACTCCGGGCAGATATCCATCATCGCCGAGATCGACTGTCTGGACTTGCCGACCGCATAGCCCTGGAACAGCTCACCAACCTGGTAAAACAGCATAACAGCAACCGCTTCCGAGTATTCCTTCACGCCAAACGCGCCAAACGTCGCCACCATCATCAGGAAGTTTTCATCAAACACCTGTCCGTGGCTGATATTTCTCACCGCTTTATATACAATGTCATATCCGATGACCAGGTAAGGCACCAGATAGATGACAAATAATATCCATGTATTGATTCCTTCCAATGCCCCCGTATGCTCCGCCACCATCAGGGCTGCGAACAGGACAAAGGATATGATGATCCGAACCAGCATCCGTTTCTGTTTCTTCGTCATACCACACACCTCGCTTTTGATTTTCATAAACATATAAACATTCGTTCATATGTATCTCTTTTTCTAAGCCTGCGCACCTTCCGGCACACAGGCTTTCATGGAATTGTCTTTCGTTCTCTGTCGGGCACACGCCCGTGTTATTACATTAAGATCTTGCAGTCCGGCTCTACCTTCGCGCAGACGGAAACGACTTCTTTCATGATGTCGTCAAACTTGTCATCCTCTGCATCTACCGTCATCTTCTGTGTCATGAAGCTGACATTTGCATCATTGACGCCCGGAATCTTCTTGATTGCCTCTTCCATTTTTGCTGCGCAGTTTGCGCAATCCAGATCCTCTAATTTGAATTTTTTCTTCATAACCTTATACTTCCTTTCTTTTTCTTTCTTATTCTTAATATGTTTTCCTGTTGCACATATCCTGTTCTTTGCATCACATACCGTCTGCTACTCCTCGATATGCTCTCTGCCCTGGGCGATGATCGTCCTCACATGCCCGTCCGCCAGTGAATAGAACACGGACTTTCCTTCTCTTCTGCTGCGCACCAGCTTCGCCTGCTTTAAGATCTTAAGCTGATGTGAGATGGCCGGCTGCGTCATATGCAGTGCTTCTGCCAGATCGCACACACATACCTCCGCTTCAAACAGCACGAACAGAATTCGTATTCTTGTAGAATCCCCAAAAACCTTGAACAGTTCCGCCAGATCATATAATTCCTCTTCCTCCGGCATCTGATCGCTCACAATCTTCAGACGATCCTGATGAATCTCCACACCCTCACAACATTCCAGTTCTGCTTCAGACAACTTCTCACCCTCTTTCTTTCAAACATATGAACAACTGTTTATATGTTTATAATATGTTCTGCCATACACTTTGTCAAGCATCATTTTTATAACTTCTGAAAAAACGCTCGCATAAAAGGAGGCTGTCGGCAAACGACCTCGATTCGTCTGCCGGACAGCCTCCTTAGCAATGTGTATGCTTTGTATGTGGTTGGCTAGTTAGTTTTATCTAACTGCATTTACTATAGCACAACATTTTTTAAAATGCAAGCCATAAATTACTGTTATTTGCGGTATATTTTGCAACCAGTTCTTCAAACTCCTGCATTGTGATCGGATTGTCCCGATAAGTAAAGGTCGAATTCTCATCATAAAAATCATTTTCATTCTCCCAGTACTCCGCGCTCAGTTCAAACGAGTCCACAACATTTCCACCGCCGTTATATTTTTCAAAATCATATATCTGCCGTCCCATATGGGAAATATCGCAGTGGCAGATCCAGGCTTCACCACCAACTATGGACACGAACAGATACCCCGCTGTGCCGTCTCCCGCTGTCAGCACGGATATCTTTCCATCTGACTCGTCCAAAATCATCATCGGGTACAGATCATAAGATCCGAGAAGCAGTTCTCTCTGCCCGTCATTATCCACATCGTAATAATAGGTAGCACCGATATCACATTGCGCAGTCAGATCCGAATACGACAGTTCTTCCTCATAGATGGAAGCCGTTGCCTCATCATTTAAAAATTTCGCAAGCAGATCATCTTCTGCCGCTGCCTCCTTCGCCTGAATAAGCTGCAGATTCTGCCGCTCCGTCTCTGTCAGCATGGTTTCTTCCGCACCGCCAAAAGCCGTATACCACGATTTCTGATCAAAATAATTCTGCAGCTGCGCATTTTCAAACTGGTATCCGTAACGCGCAAAAATCTCGTTTCTCGCCAGCGCGAGCTGATCCCTCGTCAGTCCGGAGAGTTCTTCCTCTGTCAGCGCGCGTGTTGCACTGTCAGGCAGAATATAATCATTTTCCCCGGAAAAATACTTATGAAATGCTGCATAGAATACCGGATAGCTGTTATCCGTATCCGGATACCGCTCATTTGCAATCTCCCAGGTCATGCTCGGCTGCAAAAATATTTTGCCAAGGCATGTCATTCCCGCATCCGCACACGCCAGCGAAATATTTCCCCGTGACTGCATCACATCCGCAGCACGGTCAAGACCAATCTCCCGCAGTTGCTCTATGTAAGGAGTGTTCATCATGGTATCATACAGATCCGAGCCTGCCGTCTGCAATACGCCCTGTTCCTGCAGCGAGGTTCCGTCATAACTGTAAATGTGATCGTCCACGGTTGTGCCGTCCGCCTCGACGAAATAGGTGCTGCTCTGCGTATCCAGCACAAGATACCGGTCATCCTTGAGGAATACCCGCAGTGTGCTGTAATCGCCCGCCGCATCCGCCCAGTTCTCCAATGCGCGCACTCTTGCCTGCTCTGCAATGTTTCCGTCTGTGCCCTCATACACAACCACATCCAGCGTATAGCCCCCGCTCAGATCATTGTCGAGGTTCTCCGCCTTGCCCATGTATAACGCAACCAGTTCATCCGCTCCGTCTCCGTCAAAATCAAATACGTCAGAGAAAATCACGCCTTCCAATACCGGCTCATCCTTTAAATAAGAACCGTCATAGTAGATCATCTTACCTTCCGGATCGCAGACCGGCAAAGACTGCGCATAGCTTTTCAGCCGTTCCGTATTCGCCGCCTGCTCCTCCGCTGCCTCGGAATCCTCTTCCTGCTGCTCCGTCTCCGTATCTGCCTCTATGAGTTTTTCTGTTCGCTCAGTCTTAGGCTCCTCCGCTGTTGTCTGTGTCTGCTTAAAGCCCTTTCCGATCACCAGCACCAACAGCACGCACAGCACTGCCGCCAGCAGCACAAGCACCAGTACCAATGCCACTACCGGTCCCTTTTTTCTGCCCGGCTGCATTCCCGGCTGTCCTATTTCCGGCTGCACCGGCGTCTCCGGCTGTACGACCGGTGTCGGATTCATCTGCGGTGTCAGCACTTCCGTCTGTCCCATTTCCAGCTGCACCGGCATCGGCTGCACGACCGGCTCCGGATTCATCTGCGGTGTCAGCACTTCCGTCTGTCCCGGTTCCGCATTCACCGGCATCGGCTGTGCTATCGGTTCCGGCTGCATCTGTACCACCCCGGAAATCTCATTACGGAATTCCTCCATCGTCTGGCAGCGATTATCTGCGAACACCGACATCGCATGTAGCAGCGCACGTTCCTGTATACTGGACAGACCCGCGCCACATTCATCCGGGCGGCGCAGTTCATCCTGCTGTAACCGGAGCGTCGATAACGGCGGCGTCACTCCCGTAATGCTCTTATATATGGTTGCAGCCAGAGCATACACATCTGTCTGCGGTCCCAGCGTTCCGTTTTTCTGATACCACTCCGCCGGGGCGTATTCCCTTTTTACCCAGACAGCAGACATTCTTCCAGCCTCTCTCACATAGCCTGCCGCCAGATCAAAACCGGTAAGCACCAGCCTGCCGTCCTCTGTGACGAGCACATGCTCCGGGCTGATGTCTCCATGAAATCCGCCTCTCTGATGCAGTGCCTGCAATCCGCTCATCACCGGCTCCAGCTTATTCAGCAGCCATGGCAGTGCCACCTGACCGCCGTGCTGCCCGAGATAGGAACTTAAGGTCTGTCCCCGCACGGGCTGCATGATAAGATAAATGGTCTGATTTTCCTCAAAATATCCCGTGATGTCCGAGATGTCATGTACCTTCGCCCATTCCACGAACCGGTCTGCATCCTGCCGGTACTGCATTTTCCACGCCGCAACCAGCTCCTGCTGTGACATGCCGGCTGTCATGTCTCCAGTTGCAGCCGCATCCCGCGTCACATACTCCCGCGGGAAAAACTCCCGGACTGCAACCTTGTGTGCATGCTCCATGTCATATCCGGTATAAGTAATCGAAAATGCATCTTCCTCTGTCACATCCCCGATCACGTAATTGCCCGCCAAAACGGTATGTGCCTTTAAATGGTACGGTGCCGCTGCATCGGCGGCAAGCTGCCTGCCGCAATACGGGCAATACAATCCCAGATTACCCCTGATTTCCTGCATGCAGCGCGGGCATAATTTTTGTATCTCCACTCGCCTTCTCCCCCTGTGTCTTTTTCATGCTGTTCTTTCGGGCAACGCCCGGTTCCGGCCTGTTACTGTCTCTTCGCCTCGGCTTTGCCCAAAAACTTTTCATTGTCGATGATAAATCTCTCATGTGTTCCCTCGCCGATCACGCCGGCTGCATCGTATGCCTTCACCTCAAATACAAGGCGCTTTCTGTCCACCTCAACCAGCTTTGTCTCGCAGGTAACATCCATGCCGACCGGTGTGGCTGCCACATGCTTCACATTGATTAACGTTCCGACCGTACCGGCGCCCTCGTCCAGCTTGGCCTCAACACTCTTTGACGCCGTATTCTCCATCAAGGCGATCATTGCCGGTGTTGCAAATACCGGAAGCGTACCGCTTCCCATCGCCTGTGCTGTCTTTTCCTCTGTCACTGTAATTGTCTGTTTTCCTGTAATTCCAATCTGCATTGTTTGTCAATCCTCGCTTTCTCCGTATACTACAGAAGGAATCCTGCCGGATTCCTTCTCTTACTGCTACTATAGCATTTTATATGCTGTTTGTCCATTTATAATCCGTAGCTGGCAACCATATTCGCAAATTCCTGTGAGTTTGCAAAGCCCCAGAATACGGTCTCTCTGGAGGTACCGTTGTTCAGCTGGTTCACCCAGTCATTCAGACCAGCGTCGTCATACGAACGTCCGAAAATACCGCGGTAGAGCATCTTGACATAATCGCTGTTCGAGAGGTTCATGTTGATGCACTCCTGCGAAAATACAAAACCGTATGCCACATTTTCCATTCCGTATCCGCTGTTGATGCGTCCGCTCCAGTCATTTAAGCCGTCCACATCATAGGTACGTCCCAGAAACTCGGTGTAATTTCTTGCCACAAAGCGTGTCACATTGTAATTCTGATCCCGGCTCTCGGTCAAGGTGACGGTTCCTCTCTGAATCTCATAGGTATTGCAGAGATTTCCAAACTCTACAGAATCCGTGAACTGCTGGAACACATACAGTCTGGATACACCGTTGCCCAGGCGTGTCACCCAGTCCGCTTTTCCGCCCTCATCCGACGCACGTCCCATCAGGCTCAAGTACAGATGTTCCACATAATCCGCATCGCTGTAATTCTTGTTCTGGAATTCCTCGCTGAACAAAAATCCGTATGCCACTTCCGCTCCTGTTCTGCCGTTGGTCAATTCCTGTGCCCAGTAGTCCAGCTCGCTCTGTGACGCCGTTCTGCCAAGCGCATTCTCATATAAAAGCGATGCAAAATGCTGCTTTCCTGTCAACGCTGTTCCCGTGTCGCCGCTGTTTCCGCCATTGTTGCTGTCGTTTCCTGTATTGCCGCCGGTATTGCCACTATCCGTTCCGCCGTTGTTGCCACTATCCGTTCCGCCGTTGTTGCCGCTATCCGGGTTCTGTGAACCGTTTTCTACAGTAATCTCCATGTTCTGTGAGATGGTAATCGGCCAGCTTGTAATCTCCTTCCGGCTGCCGGTGCCATCCGTGTAATAATACCGGTAGCCGCAATTATCTCCCGGCTCTTTCCAGACCGGTCTCCGCAGAGTTCCCATCGTATAGGTCTTAAAACTGGAATTTGCACCGGGTCCATAATACGTAACCGTATATGGCGTACCGAGGCTCACAAATGTTCCGCCCGTGCCATTGGAGAGCAGATTATCCGCTACCGCATGGTTCTCCGTTGTCTCATACCCATACACCTTCTGGCAATTATTTGATAATGCATTGTCAGCCACAATGGATAGTGACGGGGATAAATATACCTCTTCCAGAGTGTCGCAACCGATCCAGTCTGATTCCAATATCTGGACACTGTCCGGCATCACAAGCTTTTTCAAATTATTCGGTTTAAAAAACGAATACATTTCTAGCGTTATGGTTCCGTCTAGTATAGTGTATTCTTCATCACTTCCATAATAATAGAACAGCATCTCACAATACCGATGCCATTGCGTCCAATCAGCTGAGAGGTACATGGAATTGCTATGCTCATAGAGTCCGCCCTTTCCATCAAGATAAAACTTGGTATTCTGAGGGGAAACCGTCATGCTGCTGATCTTCGTATCCATAAATGCCCCTGCCCCCAGGGTATCCAAAGCCGCCGGAATATAAAAGGAGGTCAGCGCTGTACCCGAAAAGGCAAATTGTCCGACAGACTCGCACTGTTCCGGAAGTGTTACCTCGCTTAGCTTGGAACAGCCCGAAAATGCATCCATACAAACCTCCTTTACTGAATCAGGAAGCACAACCTTCTGAAGCGACGTATTGCAATCCATCGAACCGTCACCCACTGTAGTCACTCCATCCGGAACCGTAAACATCGTTGCCGTCTTCTGGGACGGATATTTTACAAGTGTCGTCATATTCTTATTATACAGTACGCCATCCACATCCTTATAGTACTGGCTGGCACTGTCGACATAAATTCCTTCCAGCTTGCGCATGAGTCTACTTGACCCGAATGTATTAAGCGATGCCGGCAGATAGATTTTCTTCAGAGTTGATCCGGTAAACGCATCCCCGTTAATTGACTGGATTCCCTCACTTACCGTCATCTCCTCCAGCGCTCTGTTATTCAAAAATGCACCGTATCCAATACCGGAAACGTTCTTCCCGTCAATCGTCGCCGGTACCGTTACCTTCGTCTCCGTTCCGGAGTAACCGGTAATGGTAAGCGTTCCATTACTGTTTGTCTCGTAGGACCACCCATCCGCCGTCTGCGTCCCTGCGCCACGCACTTCCTCCTGTGCGTATACGGTCTGAATGTCAGTGCCTACGGTCGCAAAACCAAGCGCCATGCATACCATGACTGCTCCTGCCATACGCAATATTCTCTTCATAACCCTTTCTCCTTTGCACGCTCGTGCATATCAATTTTTCTTCATTGTAGCATATTTTCTCCCAACCGTAAACAAAGGCTGCGCCTATTCCTGCATATTTGCGGTACTTTTGCCGTATAAAAACAGAGCGTATATATGAAATATTCATACACACGCTCTGTTCTGTTATCACTCATATGATTTTGCCATGATACTTTTCACCTGATGTCCATTCAGATAGCCACATGCCAAAAGTCCGGACTGGATGATCTGATTCCACTTGCTGCTGGAAAGCTCCACAATCGTGTTGTCATCAAATTCAATCGTACATGCATTTTCCATCTCGCAGTCCTGATCGCAGGTAATGCGGTACATATTCTTTCTGCTGATGGCTCCGATCTCCTCTAATGTATTCACCATGCGGTAGACGGTCGCCGTACCGATCCTGTCATCCATTCTGGATGCCTTGTAGTAGATTTCCTTACAACAGGAGCAATCCTCCTCCAGTATAATATCCAGAAGCATCAGGCGCTGTTTGGTGATGCGGCAGCCGCGCTCTTTTAACTTCTGTATGATATTTTCCTTCTGCATCTGGGTTCTCAGATATCTTCTGTCCTGTTCCACTTAAGAACAATGTCCTCCGCAGTTTTTACAATCGCCGCCGCACTGCAGGGATTTTCCGTTCTTTTTGTCATGAATCATGCTGCGCACGATCAGGCACACAACAATTACCAAAATCGCTCCTACAACAAATGTTCCCATATCGATCCCCCGCTTTCTGCCGAATTATTTTGCCTTTACAGCACTCTTTACGTTTACGTTCAAAGTCTCGCTCTCCTTGTACGGACGGAACAGCAGATAAATGAATCCGATCACACAAAGGAATGCTACGACTGTACCAAATCCAAAATGTCCGGTTGTGATCAGTGTACCAATCTGGTAGATGCACATGGAAACAATGTAAGCCAGACCACACTGATATCCGATTGCAAACCAGAACCACTTTGTATTGTTCATCTCTCTCTTGATTGCTCCCATAGCTGCGAAGCACGGTGCACATAAGAGGTTAAATACCAGATAGCCATATGCTGCGATTGGTGTCATAACGCTTGCCAGGTTGCCCCAGAACTCTGCACCATCTTCTGCCACTTCCGCGAAACCGAACAGCATACCGAATGTTGCAACGACGTTCTCTTTTGCGATCAGACCGCTGACTGCTGCAACTGCCATCTTCCAGCCGTTGCCGCCCTGTGTCCATCCAAGCGGTGTGAAGATCCATGCGATTGCGGAACCGATCTTTGCAAGAATACACTCAGCCTGTGCCGCCTCAAGTGCTGCACCTTCCAGATCGCCGAAATCAAGCATTCCGAAGAATCCGTCTGCCCATCCGAAGTTCATTAAAAACCACAGGATGATGGTCGATAATGTGATGATGGTACCCGCCTTCTTGATGAAGGACCATCCACGCTCCCACATGCTGCGGAGAACGTTGCCGACGGTTGGCCAGTGGTATGCCGGAAGTTCCATAACGAACGGTGCCGGATCTCCTGCAAACATCTTTGTCTTCTTTAAGATGATACCGGAGCATACGATTGCTGCAACTCCTACAAAATATGCGCTCCATGCCACCCATCCTGCATTGTCGAAGAATGCACCTGCGATCAATGCGATGATCGGAAGCTTTGCACCACACGGAATAAAGGTGGTTGTCATAACTGTCATCTTACGATCACGGTTATTCTCAATCGTTCTGGAAGCCATGACACCCGGTACGCCACATCCGCTGCCGATTAACATCGGAATGAAGGATTTACCGGAGAGACCGAACTTACGGAAGATACGATCCATGATAAATGCAACACGTGCCATATATCCACAGGACTCTAAGAATGCCAGGAATAAGAAAAGCACAAGCATCTGCGGTACGAAGCCAAGTACGGCGCCGACACCGGAGATAATACCGTCTACGATAAGACCTGTCAGCCATGCTGCACATCCTGTATTCTCAAGCAGTGACTGTGCGCCCGGAATGATCCACTCGCCAAACAGTGTATCGTTGGTCCAGTCAGTTAAGATGGCACCTATGGTTGTTACAGATACATAATATACTAAGAACATGACCACAGCGAAGATCGGAATTGCAGCCCAGCGGTTGGTTACTACACGGTCGATCTTATCCGATGTGGACAGCTTCTGGCTGTTCTTCGGCTTTGTCACGCACTCACCGATAATGGAAGAAATATATACATAACGCTCATTGGTAATAATACTCTCGGTATCATCATCAAATGCATCCTCCAGCTTCCTGATTTCAGCAGACACATCCGGAATGCTCTTCATCTGCCCGCCGATCTTGTCATCACGCTCTAAGAGCTTGATCGCGAAGAATCTCTTCTGAGCCTCATCTACACTTGATCCAAGCTTTGCTTTCACTTCACGGATAACATCTTCAACCTCTTTCGAGAATTCATGTACCGGAGTCACCGCCCCCTTCTGCTGTGCAAGTGCTACTGCCTTTTCTGCTGCCTTTGTAATACCGGTTCCCTTTAATGCGGAGATCTCAACAACCTCACATCCGAGCTTCTGGCTGAGCTTGTCGATATGTACCTTCTCACCGGTCTTCTCTAAGATATCAACCATGTTGACAGCCATGATAACCGGAATACCAAGCTCCATGATCTGTGTGGAGAGGTAAAGGTTACGCTCGATGTTCGTACCATCCACGATGTTGATGATCGCATCCGGGCGTTCACCGATCAGGTAATTTCTTGCTACCACTTCCTCCAGTGTATATGGAGATAAGGAATAGATACCCGGTAAGTCCATGATGGTGACATCCTTATGTCCCTTCAGCTTACCTTCCTTTTTCTCTACCGTAACACCCGGCCAGTTACCTACAAACTGGTTGGAACCCGTAAGTGCGTTAAACAGTGTTGTCTTACCGCAGTTAGGGTTACCTGCTAATGCAATTTTAACTGCCATTTTCTGCTCCTCTTTTCCCGCAGCGATTTGTCTGCGTTATCTTTCTTTTATCATTTTCTTTGATTTCAATTAGTTCGAGCTAACCCATGATCAAAAAAAATTACTCGACTTCGATCATTTCCGCATCAGCCTTACGCAGGGACAACTCATATCCTCTGACTGTGACCTCTACCGGATCTCCAAGCGGTGCAACCTTTCTTACATAGATATCCACACCCTTGGTGATACCCATATCCATGATACGTCTCTTGACCGGACCTTCTCCTGTCAGCTTCTTCACCTTGACAGTCTGCCCGCAGGCAACTTCCTTTAATGTCTTCATACTCTGCTCCTTCTCTGTATAGTTCATCATAGCATTGCCTATGTCTATACCATAATCTTGTTCGCCATATCTTTTCCGATGGCAACTCTGGAATCCTTGACATTGACGATCATATTACCGCCTGTCTGGGAAATGACTGTCACCGTACCACCGGTCACGAACCCGAGATTCTCCAAAAACTTTCTGGTTTCTTCCTTACCGCCGACTTTTTTGATGATATTCGGCTCTCCCTCTTTTACCATAGATAACGGCATCATTTCATCCTCTTCCTTCGTTCTTGTTGTTGATAATCATTTTCACTTCTATTGCATTGGTTAGTATAGCCTAACACTGGTTAGTTGTCAATAACATTGTTGAAAAATTTTATCAATAATTATGGTATTGGAAATCTTTGTTAGATCTTACAATTTTTTTATTCTTTTGAAAGCGGGACTGTATATCATTTCTATCTGTTCTCCTTATACGCAAAAAAACTCCGCCCCTTCCGGGACGGAGTTTTTCATTTCAGATCTCTGTTTTATTTGTCTACACGAGCCATAGCGATCTTGTAATCCTTCTGATCGGTAAAGATATCGTTCTTGTAAGGATTCTTCTTCTGCTCAACAGAACGCTTGATGATAGCTGTCAGGCAGATTACGTTTGCAACGAGTGCAAGGATTGCAATCACACCCTGTGCTGTCGGATTCGCGTAGGTCGGCTGTGCTGCTGTAGACAACTCTAAGCCATTTGTCCAGCCCTCACCGTACAGTGATGGGAGAACAGCGAACTTACTTCCAACCTGGAATAACGGGAACACCTGTGCAAACATACACCAGGTTGCCAGTGTGTTGGCACGGTTCTGGATCCAGCCACCCTTGTTCCAGAATGCGTTAGCAAAGGTAGGAGCCAGTAACAGAGCAACACCGCAGTACCATGTATGTGTCGGCAGGTTGCTGTATGTATACTCGAAGTTCCAGATATCATATGCAATAATGAAGCACCATGTCATATCCGGCCACAGCATATCGTCCTTCTTCTTGGAAGAGTATACGCCCCACCAGCTGGTCATACAGAAGATGTTTAAGATACCAGCGATACCATTTACCCAGTTCCACCAGCCACCGTAGAGCCATACACCCTCGTTGGACAGCCAGTATCTGGATCCGGTCTCTGCAAGTGCATGTGCACCTCTGATGGCAGACTCAAAGTCAGAACCTACTGCGATCAAAATGTTAATAGCAACGATGACAAACGGGAACGGCTTAAACCAGTCCTTGGCACCAACGCCCCACTTGTACTTGATCATCATGAAACCGATACATCCTGCTACGGCTGCATACAGCTTCGCGTAATGGAACCAGCCGTTCATGTAAACATGTGTCTGATTCTCCAGTGCCCACTGTGCACCATTTGCCGCACCTACTGCGATTGCAATAAAATATACGGTAAGTGCTGCTGGAAGGATTAAGAAGAAGAAAATTCCTCCTGCCTTCGTACGACGGGCGATCTCATTACAGATTACTAATCCTGCAAATACCAGCACCCATCCAAGTAACTGATACATGGCGTTATCGCCATAGATTTGGAATAACATAACCTTTTCCTCCTTGGTCTTATTAAAGATGATACTCCCTCGAACCGCCACGCCAGGTATCTGGTATGACCAGTCCATAATTAGATTTTAATACTTTTTTTAGAAAATTACAAGTATTTTTACAATTATTAACAAAATCTGGTATGACCAATGTTCAGAATTGCCTGTTATCCCCTTCCGGCACGCATTTTCTGCCGTTTCATGCGATCTTACGCCTTCTCGTCCACCTTGATTCCCTTCAGATCCGCCTCGAGCACCTTCATGCTGCTCTTGATGTCGCCCAGGTTCTGATCCACGCTCTTCTTCAGATCCGCGCCGTCCGCCAGATCCACCATGTCCGTCATCTGAATGTCCGGGCTGTCATTCTGGCGTTTGATGCGCTCCGCCTCTTCCACTGCCTCATCGGTGCCCTCGATCATCGCGCGCTCGATCGCGCGCTCCAGCTTCATCTCATCCAGCTTTTCCTCGCGCTTTTCCTTCTCCTTCATGGCTTCGTCGGCTTTCTCTTTCGCCTCGTCCATCTTCTCGTCCTGCTGGTCTTTTGCCTCCTGCACAAGCATTCCGATAATCTCGTCGTTTGCCGCATCCATGATGTCATCCGCAGCGCCCTGCGCGTCAACCATCGCATGCGTCTTCAAGCGCTCCAGCTTGATACGGGAAACGTTCTGTTTTTCCGCAGTCATGCCGTAGTCGGCTCTCCGGATCTCCCTCTTGTGATCCGCCGCATAATTGTTCAGCTCCAGCGCCTGCTTCTGATACTCGGTCAGCGGCTTTTTGTGGATCTCCGCCAGTCTGTCGTATTCTTCGTCCGTCAGCCCCTCATCCAGAACGCCGTTCTTATAATCCTGTTCTTTTTCCAGAAGGAGCAGATCCTGCTGCTCCTGGGAATCCGCTTCCACGCCGCACTGCTCCCGCAATGCTTCCTTCTGCCGGTTCGTCTCATCAATCGCAGCCAGCGCTTCCTTCTTGCGGTTCTCCAGCTCTACGTAACTGTCCCGGTGGCTCTTTATGGTATCATCTACCGACCGGTCATTTTTCCACGCATTTTCCACGACCTTCCACGCCTGCTTCCTCGCTTCCTCTCTGCGCTTTGCCACCGGGTCTTCCCCGAGCTTCGTCGCGCCGCCGAACACCGCATTTTTTACTGTCCGTGCACTCTGTCCGTCCTTTGTCCCCATCTGGACGCTGTTGTTAAACCCTGCCGCATTGACTGTCAGTTTCATCCTCATTTCCTCCCCGTATCAAACCAGAATCCGTCTCTGTGTGTTACTGCTGCTCTTCCGTCTGTGTCAGCGCGATCAGCTCCTGCGACCGTCCGGCGATCGTCAAAAGATGCTGCATATTCTCTTCCTCTGCCGCAAGCGTCTCGTTTGCGTGTGCCGATACCTCCTCCGACACTGCCGAGATCGTCTGCACGGAATCAGCGATCTCCTGATTTGCCGCCTCAAGCTGTGAAACGCTCTCCGTCAGTCTCGCCACATTATCACGGATCGCATAGGTATGTTCCTCAATCGTACCAAAGCTTGCCGATGCATTCCCGGACATTTCCTTTTCCTCATTGATTCCGTCGATCATCTCACGGATGACTGTCACAACCTCCGTGATGGAACCGGATACATTGCCGATCAGCTGTGTGATGTTGGTCGTTGCGCTCTTGGTCTGGGTTGCAAGGTCCGAGATCTCGGATGCCACGACCGCAAAACCTTTTCCTGCCTCTCCTGCGCGTGCCGCCTCGATACTTGCATTTAACGCCAGCAGGCTGGTCTGGGAAGTCACACCGTTGATAAGTTCTACAATCGTATTCATCTCACTGATATACTGATTCAGCGTCTCGAGCTTATCCGCTGCATTGGCACTGTTCTGCACAGATACTTCAACCTCTCCCACCAGGGTATCCATATCCGCTTTTCCCATTTCCAGCACAGAAAGCGTCTTTTCCATGCGCTCGGTAATATCCGATGCAACCGTGCTGACAAGCCCTACTTTCTCTCCGATTGTCTCCGTCTGTGCCAGCTGTCTCTGCACTGCCTCCGCCGTGTCCGTCGCACCGATGGTTACCTGTCCCATCGCGTCCTTCGTCGTCTCGGACGCCGACTGCAGCTGCTCCACTTTTGCGTGGATCTCATTGATTCCGCGTCTCATCACATCCGCATTCCGGGAGACATCTCCGAGAACCTTTTCCGTCTCGCCCTGCGCATCCTTCACCTGCTGCAGCTTCTCCCTGCTGTTCGTCTCGGAAGTCGCCGCTGCGATATAGGAATATGCACAGAACAAAAGTACCGCCAGAATCTGGATCACGCCGGAACTCATATCACGGAAACCGAATCTGCCGGTTGTCGCTCCGAGGATCACAACCAGAAGGTTCTCTATCACAACCCCGATATTGACCTTAAAGGCGTACGCCTTGTCATTGTATACGGAAATCACAACAATCATCGGAAATACATACAAAAACAGCATGTTGTTGGTCGTCGTAAACAAAATGACCGTGTACATCACAGCAAATCCCTGCGCCACCAGGTGCTTGATCGCCGGGCTTTCCTTGTCCCTGTTCCAGAAAAAAAGCTCCATCAGCGGCGGTCCCATCGCCAGCACAACAACCAGCAGAGAGTACAACAGTCCCCTGCTGCCCACCAGAAGCTGTGCGATAAACGTAATTGCAATCATCGACGCCTCCACCAGATGGCAGATCATTGCCGCCCGGTTGCAGCGCGCCATATCAGATAACGTTCTTTTGTCCATTCGTCATTCCTCCGTACACCTTGACACCATTCTTTTACTCTAAAGTATCATTTTTTTCGCTCTATCGCAATATTTGTGATAAAAACTCGTCCAATTTTTAACAATTTTTGAAAATTGTCCGAATCCCGCTCACTTTTCCGTCACATACGGATGCGTTCGCGCAGCTGCAGCAGCAGCTTTTTTTCCAGACGGCTGACCTGCACCTGGCTCATCGACAGCAGCTCCGCCACCTCGCACTGTGTCTTTCCCTCATAGTATCTGAGCTGCAGCAGACGGCGCTCGCGCTCACCGACGGTCTCTAACAGCTGTTCCACCAGAATGTGGTTTAGGACCGCCTCCTTCTCCGGCTCCTCCCGCCCCGCACTCTGCCCGCCGCTTCCCTCCATCTGGTCAATCAGCAGCAGCTCCTCCCCGTCGCGCTCATAGACCGGCTGGTAGATGGACGCCACCTCCCGGTTCGCCTCAAGTGCCAGCACGATCTCCTCGCGCTCCAGCCCGGCGGCTTCCGCCAGTTCCTCCATCGTCGGCTCTCTCCCCAGCTCCCTGGTAAGCATTTCTCCCGCCCTGCGGATTTTATAGCCGTTCTCCTTTAAGGTTCTGCTGACTTTCACCATACCGTCATCCCGCAGGAAACGCCTGATCTCCCCGGTAATCATCGGCACCGCGTAGGTGGAAAAGGCAAGCTGCAGCGATACGTCAAATTTGTCGATGGCCTTCATCAGTCCGATGCAGCCGATCTGGAACAGTTCCTCCCTGTCGTGTCCTCTGTGTTCAAAACGCCTCGTCACCGCATGCACCAGTCCTAAGTTTTCTGCCACAAGCCGGTCCCTTGCGTCCTTGTCCCCCGCGTGAGCCTGTCTGATCTGTTCCGTCCAAAGCTCCATAACGTTCAGCCTTCCTGCAAGCCAATGTATTTTTTCATCCGCACGCTGGTTCCTTTTCCGGGCGCAGACTGAACCTGAACCTCATCCATAAACGCTTCCATGAACGCAAATCCCATCCCGGAGCGCTCCAGTTCCGGCTTTGTGGTGTAGAACGGTTCCATTGCCCGCGCCACATCCTCAATCCCCCTGCCCGTATCACAGACGGTGATCTCCACTTCCCGTCCCATGATCCTGCATGTCATATGTACCTTTTCCTCCGGATTGTCATACCCGTGAATGATCGCATTGGTCACCGCCTCCGACACGGCCGTCTTGACATCCGAGAGTTCATCCATCGTCGGATTCAGCTCTGTGATAAACGCAGCCACCGCCATTCTGGCAAATCCCTCATTGACGGAACGCGCATCAAAACTTAATTCCACTTCATTCTTACTATGCATTGTGCTTCTCCCCTTCCCGCTCTTTCTGCTGCTTAGGTACACTTGTCCGTATCAGCGTGTGAAGTCCGGACACCTTAAAAATCTTAAGGATTCTGCCGCTTAAATGCTCCGCATACACCTCACCGCCAAAATATCCCATCTTCCGGCTCCGCCCGATAATCACCCCGATTCCGGAGCTGTCCATGAACTCCGTTCCCGCGAAATCAAACACGAGCGTCTTCACCTGACCGGTCTCAATAAAGAAATCCGCCTCCTGCTTCAGGCGGTCTGCCTCATGATGATCGAGTTCCCTCGGGACATACACCCGCAGGCAGTTTTTTTCCTGTTCGCAATATCTTTCCATCCTTTTTCCTCCCTTTCTTTTCTTTGTGGCGCTTTTGTGTAATAGGAATGACGTTTCCTATTACACAAAAAAGACGCCGGTCCGGACTGCTCCGTTCGACGTCTTTTGTATCGTAATTCTTTTGTCTTATCACTGTTGTATCTGTCTGCGCAGTACCCTGCTTTGTCCTGTCCCCGCTTATTCTTCGGTGTTCAGATATCTCTGTGCATTGGCAGCGCGCTCGGTTCCCGGATACAGATCCGCAAACTTCTGATAATAGATCTTGGCATTGTCCATATCGTCATTCCTGCGGTAGGACTGTGCAAGGTAGTACAGTGCATTGCCGTTGTCGTAGGCTTCATCAAGTTCGATCACCTTGAGGTAATCCTCAATTGCCTGTGAGAACTCCTGCGCATTGTAAGCATCTGTTGCTTCCCTATATACAGCACTGATATACTCCGCGTTCACCTGTGTATTGATCGTATCGTACACAGTCATCGAGTCATCTGAAAGGTAATCAGTATTGACGTTGCCGAGTGCCGTCCCGGCCTTCTCGATGTCGCCGTCAGTGTACGCCACATACGCCTGCAGAAGCTGCTCGTAAGTGTTGACCTTTCCGGCGCTGCTCTCCTCCTCGTTCTTCGCATCCGTAATCTGCGATGTGAGATCTTCGATCTGCGCTTCCAAGGAGCTGATGCTCTGATTCTTGGATGCCACGGCATTGTTGGCATCAAGAACCTCCGCCTTCGCCTGATTCTGGATCTCCCTGCGCACTCCCGGCACAATCAGAAAGCAGGTGATCGCCGCACCGATTGCAATTCCGATTACCATATTGATGATCGTTCCGATTGCAGAATTGTCCTTGAGATAGCGCGGCTGGATGATGGTCTCATTGCCGCTCTGATAGGAGATCAGATCCTCGTTCTTCTGCTTTTTCGGGTTATTCTCACGCAATCCGGCGTTGACTTCCTTTAAATAGCGCAGCGTCGTGGTGTTATTGGCATCAATTTTTCCCGCATTCCGAAGCGACTTCTTGGCAAGGTCGTACTTCTTCTCCTGAATGTAGAGAAGTGCCAGCAGCTGATGACCGCTTACCAGCTTCGGATTTAAGGACAGCACTTTCTTGAGCTGGATGATCGCCAGATCCCGGCTGTCCTGTCTGCAGTACAGCAGCGCCTGATTGTATTTTTTGATCGTCTGGTTGATCGTATCCAGCCTTGACGGATTGTTCTGGATCTCATTTAAGTACCGGCTTGCGGCATTGTCCCTCGGCTGGTAATTCTTGCTGATGACCCACTCCGTCAGCGCTTCGACCACCTCGCCCATCTCAAAGTAGACCAGTCCGAGCAGGTTGCGCGCATCGATATTCATCTTATAAAAACGAAGGCTGGTCTTAAGACTCTCTATCGCGCCGGACAGATCCCGCACCGCTGCCTTCTCTAACGCATCATTATAGTAGGCATTGGACGCCATAATGATCTTTTTGTATATTTTAACATTGGCTCCGCAGTTCTGGCAGATATCGCCCTTTCCCAGCTTCGCCCCGCAATTATAACATTCCATGGAAAACCTCACTTTATCAATCCTGACTCTGCCTGCTTCTACATGCCGCGCTTCATATCCTGCAGGATCTCCTGCAATACGTCCGTCATATCCGTGAGTTCATGATTATAGATAGCCTGCTCCGCCTCTTCCACTTCCAGACTCGGCTTAAAATTCTTTAATTCTTCTTCAAAATTGATCACTGTTATCACCTCTGTCATCAACATAAAAACACCACTATATTATTCACTTTCTCATTATAATATAGTGGTGCTAATAATCAAGTTATTTTTGACGCAGAAACTTCTGCTATTCGACACCGGCACTGCACGGTCTTGTTCCAATCTTGTCCGGCAATTTGTAAAATTCCACTCCGGTTGCCATATTTTTCAAGGTAAGCTTCAACTCGTCCATATTGATGACCACACCGGGATAAATCTCCTGGAGCACCGAGACACAAGCCCCTTTTGAACTCTCTGCAAGAATACGGAGCTTCCGCACTTCCTCCTCGTCACTGGCAAGCATTGCAGAATCCTTGATCTTGATCCGAAGCAGCGACGTCCGGCGCGGATCGTTCGTGTAGCTGACGCCACGCTCCTTGGAAAGAATCTCGAACTTCTCCAATCCCTCCTCGATCTTCGTCAACTCCTCCCGCGTCGTCTCTATCTTCTTCTCCATGACACGCAGACGGCTGTACACATCAATTCCAGCACCGACAAAGATCTCGGTGCGCTTCTCGGCGTCATTGCCAAGCGAAGTTGCAATCAGTCCGCGGATCGCCTGTACCTTACCGCCGATAATACTGCCCTTTCTTCCGGTCAGACGTATCTGTCCATGACAGATCACCGAACAATCCATCAACACATCCGCCTGCAGATCGCCCTCACACAGAATGTTCGTGAACTCAAAGAACTTCGCGGTAATCGCGCCCTTCGTCTTCACGGACGCCTTGTTGCCGCCGAGCATACCGCCTCTTAGGATAATGTCCTTGCCGGCTTCCAGCATGCACGCTTCGGCGACGCCGTCGATCGTGATCGATCCGGTCGCCCGGATGCTGACGCCGCTCTCCACATTCCCGT
Source organism: uncultured Lachnospiraceae bacterium (assembly GCA_902781225.1). Lineage (GTDB taxonomy): Bacteria > Bacillota > Clostridia > Lachnospirales > Lachnospiraceae > Roseburia. Next base: position 153,580 of record CACZIN010000002.1, read on the forward strand.
GAATGACAATATCCCCGCGGAAATCGATATTCCCCTCTGCAAGCTCTGCATTCCCCGAGACTTCATGTACCGGAAGAACCACAATCCGGTCATTCTGCATCTCGATCTTGCCGTCCATGGAAGCCGTATAAGTCACCTCGTCGTCCATGCGCTCAAAGCCCTTGCCCTTCAACGGCATCTGCTCTCTTCCGTGCTTGGCAGGTACCAGCTTGCCCTTGACCGACATTCCATCCTCGCCGAACACCGCAGGGTGGTACACGGCAATCACCTGACCGGCCGTCACAGACTCGATCGAGTGTACCGACCAGTAATCCACAGAGCCGTCCGGCAGAACTTTCGGCTTTCCGTCAAAGTTCGTGTCGAACTTGTATTCGTAGTAACCGTCCGTTCCATCCACCGGCTTCTTCCCCTGTGCGATCAGAAGCTCCGCATTGTATGTATGCCCCTCCAGCATATCGGAAATCCGCTGCTCATCTATGCCTGTGGTGATTCCTCTCGCTGCCATCTCCTGCCGGATCTGGGAGTCCGTATACCCTGTTCCCTGTTCCGGCTCCGGGAGCAGCATATAGGCCTCCATCTCATCAAATGTTATGCGTATAATAGGTTTCTGTTGTGTAAGTTCCGCCATAGTCCGCCGCTCCCCATTCTGTGTAAATCCCACCTGCTACTGTCAATCCATCTACATTCTATCATACTAGTCCGATGGTACTTTTTCAAGTACATCTTTTTGCGTTTCCGGTACAATGCGCAGGGTTTTACTAACTCTTTTCTAGCGGTTCATCTGTGCGAGCCGTTCCTCGACCTGAGCCATCATCTGCTCGTAGCCTGCGAGCTTCTCTTTTTCCTCCTGAACCTTTGCCTCCGGAGCCTTGCTTAAGAATTTTTCATTGGAAAGCATTCCTCTGGAACGGGCGAGTTCTTTGGTCAGACGCTCTTTTTCTTTTAAGAGACGCTCCTTCTCCTTCTCAAAATCAACCAGATCCTCAAGCGGCAGATACAGTGTTGCCCCCGGAATTACGACAGATACCGCATCGTCCTCGATTCCGTTCTTGTCTGCCTGTACGCTCACATCGCTTGCGCCTGCAAGATTCTGATATGCCTCTCTTGTCTTCTCAAATGTCTCACGCAGTGCGGCATCGTCTGCCACAATGAAAATCTTGGCTTTTCTTGAAGGTGGTACATCCATCTCCGTGCGCACGTTGCGGACGCCTTTTACCAGATCCTTGCAGTGCTCTAACATCTCTTCCTCTGCCGGGAAATTCCAGTCTGCGCGGTACTCCGGCCATTTTGCCAGCATGATCGTCTCCTCTTCCGGATGCAGTGTGCAGAAAATCTCCTCCGTGATAAACGGCATAAACGGATGCAGCAGCTTTAACGCCTCTGTGAGCACCGTCTTTAATGTCCAGAACGCCGCGTTTGCAGAAACCGGATCCTGCTCTTTGTTGTAGGTACGCGTCTTGGTAATCTCAATGTACCAGTCGCAGAACTCATCCCAGATAAAGTCATAAACCTTCTGTACGGCAATTCCCATCTCGTACTTATCCATGTTCTCGGTCACGTCCTTGGCAAGTGTGTTCACCTTTGAGAGAATCCACTTGTCCGCCGGCTGCAGTTCATCCGTGGACGGCTCGGTAATCGCAGCCCCCTCCAGATTCATCATGATAAAACGGGATGCGTTCCAGACTTTGTTGGCAAAGTTTCTGGATGCCTCGACTCTCTCCCAGTAGAAACGCATGTCATTGCCCGGTGCATTTCCGGTAATTAGCGTCAGACGGAGCGCATCTGCACCGTACTTGTCGATGACCTCAAGCGGATCGATACCGTTGCCGAGCGATTTGCTCATCTTGCGTCCCTGGGAATCGCGCACCAGTCCGTGGAATAATACCGTGTGGAACGGCGCTTTTCCCATCTGCTCGTAACCCGAGAAGATCATACGGATTACCCAGAAGAAAATGATGTCATAACCTGTTACCAGCACATCGGTCGGGAAGAAGTAATCCAGATCCTCGGTCTTCTCCGGCCATCCCAGTGTCGAGAACGGCCACAGTGCGGAGGAGAACCAGGTATCGAGCGTATCCGGATCCTGCTCCATGTGGTCGCATCCGCACTTCGGGCACTTCTGCGGCGCACTCTTTGCCACAACCATCTCGCCGCAGTCCGGGCAGTAATAAGCCGGGATGCGGTGTCCCCACCAGAGCTGTCTGGAGATACACCAGTCGCGGATGTTGTCCGTCCAGTTGAAGTAGGTCTTCTCCATGCGCTTCGGCAGCAGCTGGATCTCTCCGTTCTTCACTGCCTCGACTGCCGGTTTGATCAGCTCGTCCATCTTTACAAACCACTGCTGCTTCACCATCGGCTCTACCGTCGTACCGCAGCGGTCATGTGTTCCTACATTATGGGAGTGCGGCTCCACCTTTACCAGAAGTCCCTGCTCCTTCAAGTCGTCCACCAGTGCCTTTCTGCACTCGTAGCGGTCCATACCCTCGTATCTTCCTGCGAAATGGTTCATCGTCGCATCGTCGTTGATGACGGTGATCTCCTCCAAATTGTGGCGCTTTCCAACCTCGAAGTCGTTCGGGTCATGTGCCGGTGTGATCTTCACGCAGCCGGTTCCGAACTCCTTGTCGACATACGGGTCTGCGATGACCGGAATCTCACGGTCTGTCATCGGAAGCTTTAACATTTTTCCAACGATATCCTTGTAGCGCTCGTCGTCCGGATTGACAGCGACTGCGGTATCGCCGAACAGTGTCTCCGGTCTGGTCGTTGCGATCTCGACGAATCTGCCTTCCTCGCCGACTACCGGATAGTTGATGTGCCAGAAAAATCCGTCCTGCTCCTCATGCTCTACCTCGGCATCGGAAATGGAGGTCTTGCAGACCGGGCACCAGTTGACAATACGGGAACCCTTGTAGATCAGTCCTTTTTCATATAACTTTACAAATACCTCAAGCACCGCGTCAGAGCAGCCCTTGTCCATGGTAAAGCGCTCTCTCTGCCAGTCTGCGGAGGAACCCATCTTCTTTAACTGGTTGATGATACGGTTGCCGTACTCGTCCTTCCACTCATAGCATTTCTCGAGGAAACCCTCGCGTCCCAGATCGTGCTTGTCAATTCCCTGCTTTTTCAGGTTCTCAATGACCTTTACCTCAGTCGCAATGGAGGCGTGGTCGGTTCCCGGCTGCCACAGTGCATTGTAACCCTGCATTCTCTTGTAACGGATCAAAATGTCCTGCATGGTATTGTCGAGCGCGTGTCCCATGTGAAGCTGTCCGGTGATGTTTGGCGGAGGCATCACGATGGTAAACGGTTTCTTGCTGCGGTCCACTTCCGCATGGAAATAGCCGTTGTCCTCCCATTTTTTGTAAAGTCTTCCCTCGATCCCCTTCGGATCATATGTCTTGGCAAGTTCTTTGCTGCAATTCTGACACATTGTCTTCTCTCCTTTTCTTTCCTAGAATAAAAAAGCCCTTTGTATCCGTACGGATACAAAGGGCGACTTATCGCGGTACCACCTTTGTTCACCAGCTGTATACAGCCGGCCTTCGCTCCGGTCAGATGTTCTCTAACCAGTGGTTCGTTAACGGGAACCGGGCGTGAACACTTGCTGCCGCACATCTTCTGTACCACTTTCTGGGTGTTCCGGTTCAAAAGCTACCTTCCACGCATCTCCTTCCAAGAAACCTTGCAGCCGATGGATCTCTCTCTCTGCGGCGAGTCTGCATGTACTCCTCTTTCTCACTACCTTTTACTTATTGTTAATGATACGTGCGGCGTCCCGTTTTGTCAAGAAATTTTTAGTTCAGGCTCTTTACCAGCGCTCCATAGACAAAACGCTTCGCCTCCTCCATGTTTACCTCCGTCTTCTCCCCTTTTTCCAGATCGACCAGGTATCCCGCAAACGCTGTCATCTGCGCCACGAACGCCAGTTTCTGCAAGTACGGATTCGTCTCCCCGATCGCACCCTCCGACACGCCCTGGCGCATCAGGGATTCCACAATCCCATCCGCCAGATGGCAGCCCAGATCCTGCTGTCTCTTTTCGCATTCCCTGCGCATGGACTCGGAGACCTCATACGAGCCGGTTCCGATCCGTACCAGAAGGCAGAACGCCTGCCGTTTTGCAAACACCTCTTCCATATAAGTAAGAATCTGCGCAAATTTTTCCGCAAAATCTCCCTCTCCCCCGGTAATTTCCAGTACATGCGCAAGTCTCGTCTCCACATCGTAGAGGATCGCATTCGCAATGATCTCCTCCTTGGAGGAAAAATACTCGTACGCCGTCCCTTTTCCGATCCCCGCCTGCGCCGTGATGTCCGACACTTTCATGCGGTTGATATCCCAGCCGTCGGTTATCATGGCAATCACCGCCTCATACAGCAGACGCACTTTCTCCGGCAATGCCCCATTTTCATATCTCCCATTCATTATAATTCTTCCTCCACCATATTTTTCTCCCGGTTGAACGCGTCATAGATACACGGAACTACAAACAGGGTCAGAAGCGTACCGTAAATCAGACCTCCCTCGGTCACAATCGCCATCGGCTGCATCATTTCCGAACCGTCGCCGAGTCCGAGCGCCATTGTGGACATCGACAGGATCGTCGTGAGCGCTGTCATTAAGATCGGGCGCAGACGTGTCTTTGCCGAATTTACGATCGCCTCTTTTTTCGTCATGCCGCCCCTGCGGAGCTGGTTGATGTAATCCACCATGACGATACCGTTATTGACGATAATTCCCGCAAGCATGACGAATCCGATCATTGCGACAACGCTGATCTCATTTCCGGTGAAAAACAGGGCAAACAGTCCTCCGGTAAACGCCAGCGGAATCGTGAACATGATGATAAACGGGGACAGGAACGACTGGAACTGCGCCACCATGATCAGATAGATAAATACGACCGCCAGAAGCAGCATCAGGTACAGCTGCTGCATGGCATCCGCAATCATCTCATCCTCACCCGTCATCTCGATCGAGTATCCTTCCGGCAAGTCTATTTTGTTCAGCTCTTTCATCAGCGCGTTGGAAACGAGCGTGACGTTGTGTGTGTCATCCACGCCTGCGGTGACACTGATATAGCGTGTCTGGGAATCCCTGGAGACTGCGTTTAAGCTGCTTCCCGCCTCAAACGTCGCGATCTCGGTAAGTGGAATCTCCTTTACCGTCTCCTCCGTATCTTCGGTATCTTCTGTGTCTCCGGCATTTCCGGCATCCTCCGCATCTTTTTCGTCCGTCTCTTTCTCCTCGTCGCTGCCCGTGCCGCTTAACTGCGCCATCTTATCCTCGTAGGGAAACGTGAGGTTCTTAATATCGTCGAGCGTCACATTCGCCTGCTCCTCGCTCCTTACATACACCTCGTAATCCTGCACGCCGGCAGAGATCGTCGTCGCCGACGTCTGGGACGCCAATTTTGCATAGACCAGCTGGAATACCTGCGCTGTTGTCATGCCGTATTCCGCCGCCTTCTCCTTGTCGACATGAATCGTGTAAGACTGCGTCATATTGTCCAGCCCGTCATCCACGTCCACCGTTCCCTCCTGTGCTTCCACCACACCGGCTACTTTTCCCGCCAGTTCCTGGAGGGTGTCAAGATCGCTTCCCTTGATCTGCACTGTAATGCCGCTTCCGAGGAAGGAGCTCATATCCGACGCCGAATTGTCCGTATCAACCTTACAGTCCATGTCTTTCGTCAATTCCGCAATCTGCGCCGTGATCTCTCCCGTCGTGACGGAGGAATTCTCGTCCAGAAGCAGATACATAGTCACACTGTCACTGCTGCCTCCCATGGACATCAGGGCGCTGTCTCCTCCGGCGATCGCTCCGATCGTCTCCACGCCGTCAATGCACGCAATTTTCTCCGTCACCTCATCCGCACGCTCACAGAGTTCCTCAAACGTCAGTTTTTCGTCGTCCTTCGCCGCCACGGTCACCGTGAGCTGGTCGGTTTCCATATTCATATCCATGAAGGAAAATCCTCTGGAATACGCGGCAAGCGCACTCGTCACAAGCAGGACGATCACACCGATGAACACCACCGGTTTGAACCTAAGTGCCAATTCCAAAAGCTTCGCATATCCCTGCTGCACTTTTTCAAAGAAGGCGTGCCGCACCTCTTTGGGATTTTTAAGTAGTCCCGCCGCCATCATCGGCACAAACGTCAGCGCCACGATGAGGCTGGCTGTCAATGTAAACGTAATTGTAAGTGCGATATCCACAAACAGCTGCCTCGTGATTCCCTCTGTGAACACAATCGGAACGAACACACACACCGTCGTTAAGGTCGATGCAATAATGGCTCCGGTTACGCCGCCGGCTCCCTCAACCGCCGCCTTTTTGATGGAATATCCCTCGCTCCGCAGACGATAGATGTTCTCAATGGCCACGATGGAGTTATCCACAAGCATACCGATGCCGAGCGCCAGTCCCGACAACGAGATAATGTTTAAGGAAATATTGGAAAAATACATCAACACCACCGCAAATATAACACTGAGCGGGATGGAGCATGCAATCACGAGCGTCGGCCGGATGTCTTTTAAAAACAGAATCAGCACGATGACAGACAGCAGCGCGCCCACGATCATATTTTCCAATACCGACTGCACAATGATATCGATATAAATTCCCTGATTCATCAGAATCGCCGTGTGAAGCGCGGGATTTTCCGCCTCCATCGCCTTTAATTTCTGCTGGATCCGCTTTGTCACATCCCCGGTTGAGTACCCGGTCTGTTTTTCAATGGAAAGCATGATTGCCGGGTTTCCATTTACCTTGGAATAAGACTCACCAGCGTTGTTCACCAGTTCCACTTCCGCCACATCGCTAAGGCAAACCGGCTCGATTCCGTCCAGACCAAGATCAATCAAAACCACCTGCTTTAATTCGTCCACGGATTCCAGCTTATCGCCCACACGCACCATGTAGCGGTTCTCGCCTTCCCCGACATAGCCTGCCGGCATGGAAAAATTCTGCGCTGCGAGCAGATTACCGAGCATGTCGACCGTGAGGATCTGATCCAGATCCGCGGATTCCCTGGCACTCTCCTCTGCCGCATCCAGCTGGCTCTGTCCCTGCGCCAGCTGATTCTTTGCATCGGCAAGCTGCGCTGCCGCCTCGCTTAACTTCAGGATTCCCTCAATCTGGCTCTTCGTCAGCTGTGTGGAAGCTTCATCCAGCGCAATTTTCCCTGCGTCCACCTGCTTTTGCGTCTCCTGCATGGTCGCAATTCCCGTATTGATCTCTGCAAGCTTCTGCGTCATATTTGCGATGGCGTAGGGCAGATCATCCAGCGACTGGACCTTGATGCCAAAACTCTCAAGCTGGTTCCCCCAGGCGGCAATCGACGCATTGATCGCATCAAGCTGTGCGTTGGCCTGTTCCATGAGCTGTGCACTGCCCGCCTCGACCGCTTCCTGCTGCTCCGGCGTCAGTAGATTCTTGAGTGCCTCAATCTGGTCTCTGGCAGCAATTCCCTCGTTGTAAAGCTGTTGCAATGCAGGAATTGCCTTCTCCATGATCTTCTTCGCCTCGGTCATCAGCGTCAGATTCGTCTTTAATTCCGACGCGCCGACGTATGCTTCAAGCTTTCCATCCTCAATCTGGTTTGCCGCAGCACTGACCTGGCTGGCAAGTTCGCGCTTGCCGCTCTCTAACTGTTTCTCGCCGTTTTCCAGCTCTTCGGATGCATCGTCGAGTTCCTTCTGCGCATCGGCAAACTGTTCCCCGATCTTCTCCTGGATCTTCTCATTCAGCGCGTCGATTTTGTCCTGATCCATAGTCACCTGCACGGATTCCTCAAGCACGCCGGTGGCGCTTACCGAAGCCACACCCTCCACGCTCTCGAGTGCCGGTGAAAATTCATTTTCCACATAGGAGGACACCTCTGACTCATCCATGCCTTCCACGTCCGCCGACGCCACCATGACAGGCATCATATCCGGGTCGATCTGCATAATCATCGGCTTTCCGACGCTATCTGAAAAGCTTCCCTCCAGCTGATCCAGCTTCTGCTGGATCTCAATCAGAATGGAATCCATGTTGGCGCTCTGCTCGTATTCCAGAATAACCATGGAGTAGTTGTCATACGATACGGAGCTCACGTTTTTGATGCTGGATGTCGTCGCCATGGAGGCTTCGATCGGCGCCGTCACATCCACCTCAACCTCCTCCGGGCTCGCGCCCACATCCATTGTAATTAACAGCGCATAGGGCAGGTTCATATCTGGCAGCAGATCCGTCGTCATTCTGGTAAACGACACCACGCCCAGAACAATCACCAGGATCACGCCCACAATGACAGTGTACGGTCTTTTTACACTAAATTTTGAAATCACATCTGTATCCTCTCTTTGACTTTTTCCGTCCGACCAGTCGGTCGGTTTTGGGCATTTTTTATGCTGCGGAGAATCTTTCGATTCTCCGCAGCATATCTGCGCTTGTCTATTCTGCTGTCTTACAATGCCTATTCTTCCTCATCGTCGTCATCCGCAATTGCCGCCGCTGTTCCGGCTACCGAAGAAGCCACCACAACCACGACCACAATTACAACCAGCAGCAATAAGATCCCCATAAAGATCAAAAAACCCGTCTCTGTCATTCTCCTTCTCCTCGTCTTTCTGTCAGCAGATGCTGCACATCCCGCCGCATCTCTTCCGGCATAATCTCACTTCTGATGCAAGTATAGCATATTTGCACCCGCATGAAAAGTCCCTTATCCGACCTGTTTTGCGAAGAACTTCTGTGTAAATTCCGCCCTGCTGCAAGGTTTTCCGAACAGGAATCCCTGTATATAATCCGGCTCTGCCTGTTTTGCCTTTGTGAGTTCGCCTTCTGTCTCAATTCCCTCAACGCATACGCGAAGCCCCAGGCTGTGGGACATCTCCACGATATGATTTAAAAGCCGATACTCATATTCGCGGTTCAGCGCTTTTAATGTGAACGACCGGTCAATCTTAATATATGCAGGCTTTAAATCGCTTAAACAGCGCAGGTTGGAATATCCTGTGCCAAAATCATCCAGCGCCAGTAATACGCCGTATTCTTTGAGTCCGTTCCAGACTTTGTCAAAGCGCTCATTCTCCTCCAGATAACCGCTCTCTGTCAGCTCGATACAGACGCTCGACGGCTTGACTCCGAACTCATCGACAATCCTGCGCACATCCGTCAGGACGCGGCTCTTTAACACCTGCACATAGGACAGGTTGACATTTACCTTGAACTCCGGAAGAATCTTCTGCCATTCCCTGCATGCATCCAGTGCCTGGCGCAGCACCCACCTGCCGACCGGAATAATCAGACCAGATTCTTCGAGAATCGGGATAAATTCACCGGGCGATACCATCCCACCCTCCGGTGAATGGAAGCGGAGCAACGTCTCCGCCCCGGTCAGTTTACCGTTTGCAGCATTTACCAACGGCTGGAAATATGCCTCAAATCCCTCAAAGCCATTGTTTACCGCATGATGCAGCTGCCGCAGCAGTGTGCGGCTTTTCAGATAATCTTCGTATTCCTCCTCCTCAAATACATAGCAGCTGTTTTTTCCGCGCTCTTTCGCCTCGCTGAGTGCAAATTCTGAAAGCTTCATAGCATTTTCAAAGGAATTATCCACATCGCCGTTCTTCACGATACCACCGGACACCGTATACACCGCTTTGTACTGGTTCTGCTCAATAAATGCGTAGAGGGACTTCTTGATCTCATGGAAAAGATCCTCCGCCTGCTGCACACTGCCGCCGGAAAAATCCACAACTGCGAACTCATCCGCCACAATATGGAACAGGCTCTGTTCCGGTCCGATATTCTCCTCGATACACTGTGCCGTTCTTCTTAAAATATAATCTCCGTATTCGTTGCCGTGGCTCTCGTTGATGTTCTTGAAATCATCGATGCCGATTCTGAGCAAAAATCCCTGTGGCAGCTTTGGACTGCGGCTCTCATAAAAAATCTTCAGACTATATTCTCCCAACAGGCCGCTGACATTATCCGCCTTCTGTTTTGCACCGATCTCATTGATACAGCCCACAAGGTATCTTGGTGATCCATCCTCCGGATCGCTCAACACCCTGCCCCTGCAATTGATCCAGATCGGTTCATGGTTCTTCCCCATCCAGCGATAATGCAGATTGTGGAATACTTTCCTGCCGGTGGAGAGAAGCTCCAGTTCTACCAGCAGCAAATCAAGATCATCCGGATATACAATCTGTCTGTGCATCTCTATTACATCGTGAAAATGATCCGATGGCAGGCAAAAACGCTTCACCGCATTCGGCGAAATCTGATAATAATCTTCCTTAAAATCACACACATACAGGTAATCATCCATACAAGGGCTTAACAGCCCTACCATATCAACCATTTGTTCCGTCGTAAAATGCGCCACTTCCGACTTCATCTTTACACCCCCAGGTCCCGTATCTATCGTACTTTAGTCTTACTCTATAGTACATAATTATCTGAAAAAAGTCAATCATGGGGCAAAATATCCGCACAACAGATACCGGGGTGTTGACGATGTCTCCGCAAAATAAGGCTGTCACGCGAACGGACGGCTATGTCATATATTACACTGAAAAAATCGGAAAGGACAACGTTCCAGATCAAACCCGGAGCGTGGACATTCGGAGCGCAAAATACGGAATTTCTAATTCTGCCGTGTTTGCCATCTGCGATGATCCGTGTCTTTCCAAGTTTTGAACACTCCACGAGGAGATGTTCGCAAGCCGCAGACAATTTTAGAACTTTCGTGTGTGCCTTGTGGCACCGCTGAATAAAACATAACCGCGCGAAGCCGATGTCTGAATTGGCATCTGCCATGTTTTCAATAGCAGATGCCAACGAGTTTCGGTTCGCGCAGTTTTATATTGTCTATGAAGCGGTGCCACTAGGCACGCTAGGAAGTTCGCTCATTGTCTGCAGCTTGTCGGACACCTCCTGTGGATTGTCAAAACGTGGCAAAGACGCAGAATGAGATGAAAAACACGGCAGAAAAGAATTTCACGTATTTTGCTCCAACGAATGTTCACGCCCGGGTTCATCCGGAACTTGAGCCTTCCCGTCTTTTAACAGTTGCAGCTTATCACAATGCCATCGTCCGTGTGACAGCCACATTTTTTAACCCTTCACACTTCCGAGGGCAACGCCCTGCACGATGTGTTTGGAGAGGATCAGGTATACGACGATAACCGGGAATATGGAGAACGCGATCATGACGTACACCTGCCCCATATCGAACTTCAGCCAGTCTGCCGCACGAAGCTGCGCGATCAGGATTGGGAGGGTTTTCTTCTTGTCATCGTGTAAGATCAATGCCGGTGTAAAGTAATTGTTCCAGCTGCTTACGAATGTGAAGATAGCCTGAACCGCAATCGCCGGTTTCATCAGTGGAAGTACGATCTGATTAAAGGTATGGAACTCGCCGGAGCCGTCGATACGCGCCGCCTCAATGAGGGACAGCGGCAGAGCGCTTTCCATGTACTGTTTCATGTAGAAAAATGTAACCGGTGCAGCGATCGTCGGCACAATCAGAGGAATAAAAGAATCCTCCAGGTGCATCTTTCCGACCAGCTGTACAAATCCGAGTGCCGTTACCTGTGTCGGGATCATCATGATCATCAGGATGAACGGATAGATGAACTTTTTCAGCCCAAAATCATATGCGTGGATTGCGTAAGCCGTCATGGTCGAGAAATAAACGGAAACCAGTGCGCTCAAGCCTGCCACAATAATACTGTTTAACATACCCTTCCACACCGGAAGTGTTCCCGCGAGCAGGTTCTTCCAGTTCTCCAGAAGATGTGAGCTCGGCGCCAGTGTAAATCCGGACTGCAGCTGCCCATTTGTTCTCGTTGCATTCACAAACAGAATGTAGAACCAGAATAGACAGAAAAATGAAATAATCGTCAATACCACATATGCAATGGCCCTTCTTGTATGAATATTCATTCCTTTATGTACTTTTCTTGTTTCCATACAGCTCACCCCTTTCTCTTGTCATTGCCGGTAACCTTAAATACTACAAGGCTTAATACACCGGTAATAAAGAACAATACAACTGACAGCGCACCCGCCATACCATAGTTCTTACTGTACAGATGCTTATTCAAGAACATGATCAGCGTCATGGAAGAACGCACCGGATCTCCGGTTCCGTTTGTCAAAATCTGCGGCACATCGAACAGCTGGAGACCACCGATCAAGGAAGTTACAAGTACATATACAAGGATCGGGCGCAGCAACGGCAGTGTAATCTTGAAGAATACCTGCATGGAAGTCGCTCCGTCCACCTCGGCAGCCTCAAAGAGGGAGGTATCGATTCCCATCATTCCTGCCATGAGAAGGATTGTCGTGTTACCGAACCACATCAGGCAGTTCATGAGGGCAACCAGACCTCTCGTACTTCCAACATTGGAAAGGAATTTGTAAGGTGTATCGATAAAGCCGATCTGCATGAGCAACGAGTTGATAGGACCGCTGTCGGAAAACAAGGTAAAAAACAACATGGCAAATGCAGATGCCATAATCAGGTTCGGCAGATACATCACTGTCTTAAAGAACCGCTGTCCTTTTAATTTCAGGCTCACATCCGAGAACCATGCGCCTAAAAGCAGTGACAGGAAGATCTGCGGAATAAAACACATAATCCACATCACCATTGTATTCTTGGTATAAACCCAGATGTCACCGTCTGAAAACAGCTTTTTATAGTTTGCAAGTCCGATAAAATTCGGTCCGATCTGCGTCAGTCCCGACAGATAATTCTCAAAAAAACTGTTGTAAATGGTTGTTATCATCGGTATCAACTGGAAAATCACATACACGATAATAAATGGAAGTAAAAAGATATAGCCCCATTTATTATACCGAACGGCTTTTGACTTCTTTTTCATAGCATTTGCCCCCTTCTTATATAATTGCCGGATACGCGTTCCGGCTGGTCTTCCGCTCCCGGAGATCCATCGGAACCCCTATCCTTTGTATACAGAGCTCACAGCAGCCCTTCCTTTTTTTTGCAGACCTGCTGTCAGCTCTGCATTTCTACACAGATTACCTGTATTTTGGCATAGAATGAGCCACACCCGCCTTCCTGATGGCCGGCAGGCGTGGCTCCTGTCATTCTATCCTTAGCATCTTTTCTTCTGCATCTGCTGATGCTTCATAATCCGATGCTCATTCTCTCAATCGCTGAGATTACAGTTCCACGATTAATGTGTCAGTTCCGGATATTTCTCCTCTACTGACTTGTAGAACAGATCCATTGCCTCATCCTCGGTTGCATTGCCCTCGAAGTAGTTCTTCATTGCGTGCTGGAACTCCTCGTTGCAGCCCTGGTCGTATGCAGAAAGATTGCTTAAGTCAAGGCTGTCAACGCCTGCGCAATACATAGCTAACGGGTTCTGTCCGCCTAATACCTTGCTGGAGTAGCTGGTATCTTCTGCCATAGCTTCCATTGTGGTCTTGTTGTTTACAAAGTCATCATCTGCAACAACGATATCCTTCATGATATCAGCGTTGGTTGTCATCTGAAGCATGATATCTTTTACAAGGCTTGGGTTATCTGTTCCGTTTGCTGCACAGATCCATGTACCACCCCAGAAGAAGCCCTGCGGTCCCTGTGTTGCGCCCCATCCGCCGAGGTTTGCGATACTGCCTTCGTCCTCAGCTGCCATGGAGAAGTTTACTAACCAAGCCGGTCCAAAGTAGCAGAATACCTTTCCTTCCGGATAGAAGCCTTTCTTCCAGTCATCGCTCCAAAGATCTGCAGTGCCAGTCTCGCCTGCATCAACAAGTTCCTTGGAATCGTCAACCCACTTCATGATGTTATCATCAATATTGATCTTACCATCAACTACCCACTTGGAAGTTACGTTGTTGGAGTATACACGGTAGGAATCATTTGCGGAAGATGTGATCTTGTAACCGGCATCTTTTAATTTTGCTGCCGTGTCATTGAAAGTATCCCAGTCTTTTACGTATTCCTGTACATCTGCAGGATCGTCAGATCCGAGAACTTCCTTTGCTGCTTCGCGGTTGTAGAATAATACGCCCGGGCAGCCCTGCCACGATACACCCTTTAATACGCCGTTGGAGTCGGTAACGATATCTTTGGTGTACTGATACTGATCTGCCAGATCTGCATCTGTGATGCCGAGATCGTTCACAGCCATCGTGTAATCGGTATCTACATATTTCAATGCGTAGTCAGCCTCTACAAGGAACAGATCGATCTTGTCATCAGCTGCCGCATCTGCCTGCTTTAATAAGGTAGCATCCAGGTTGTTCTGGTATGCGTTGTCATCACTCGGTGTGATGTTCCATTTTACGGTTACATCACCGATGGTTCCTGTGGTTCCGTCTACGATGGTGTATCCCGGATAATGATCTTCCAGTCTGGACTTAAACTCCTCATTCCAGCAGTAGATGTTGAGGACTTTGCCTTCATCGGATGCTGTTGCATCTGTAGCTGCCTCTGTGCCTGCATCTGCTGCAGGTGCTGCCTCTGTTGCAGGAGTTGATGCTGTGTTGTCTGTTGTCGTCGTGTCTGCTGTGTCGGATGATCCACATCCTGCTGCCATGGATGCTACCATGGATGCACATAAGAGTGCGCTAATGATTTTCTTCTTCATAGAAAACCCTCCTCTTTAAGATGTCTGGCTTTCGCCATTGGTTTGGGAAACCTTTTCCTGCGCCCCGCTGTTATTTCTGCAAAATTTTTCCTACGGATTGCCCTGGTACTAAGCTTCCTTCTATAACGACTCTCTCAACGAGAGTTGTTCGCGGTTTTTCAATTGTGCCAATCAATCGCTTGGCTGCTTCGCTTCCAATCAGCTCTGGGTTCTGACGGATTGTAGTAAGTTTAGGATGTAGCAGCTGTGAGATGCGCGTTCCATCGTAACCTGCCACGGAAATATCTCTCGGAATCCGAAGTCCCATCTCAATGATGACATTCCTTCCGCCGATCAGGGCGGTGTCATCCGGGTAGATGATGCAGGTCGGCACATCGGTAAGATTTAAAAGCTCTCTGGTCTGCCTTGCTGCTTCCTTCGTCTCAAGATAATCGGCAGTCCGGATATATTCATCCGGCACCTCCAGTCCCAGTTCATCCATCGTCCGGTAAAAGCTTGCCAGCCGGTCCTTGGTAACATAGGAATTCTCCTGACCGTGGATATATGCAATTTTCCGGTGCCCCTGCTGGTAAATATACTTCACAAGGTTTTCTATGCCCTGAATGTTGTTGGAACTTACCGCCGTACAGTTATGATGTACATAGTCGATCGTTACTACCGGCAGATCACTGTTCATTAGTTCCAGGACGTCCGGATCATTGTAATCGACACAGACGATTACGACTCCTTCAAAGTTCCGGTATCTGCAGTGTTCATAATAGGACATCCTGCGGTTCTCAAAACAGGTATTGATAAATGTGATATCGTACCCCCGCTTCTCTGCCTGAACTTTAAGACCGTTGAGCACGCCCGAGAAATATTCATGGTTAAAACCGCTGCCCCCCTCTTCCTCAAAGAGGACTCCTATATTATAGGAACGGTTGGTCTTGAGTGCTCTCGCTGCCGCATTGGGAAAATACCCGAGTGCTTCTGCTGTCTTCTTGATCCGATGCTTCGTCTCTTCGCTGACATCCCTCTGGTCGTTGAGTGCCTTGCTTACCGTTGCAGTGGAGACACCACATTTCTCAGCTATCGTTTTTAATGATACCATTGCGTCCTCCACACTTTCGAAACATCACTTAATCGTTTTCGCATTTTTACTATATGCTATCTTTTGCAAAAATGCAATACATATTTGTCATTTCGGCAAGTTTAACACTTTTTCCGTTTGTTTTTTGTGCATATTTGCTCGTTCTGTTTCTTTTGCTTCTATTATAAGTTGTATTTTCCCTATCATTCTTACACGTTTTCGCTTTTTATGTCTATATTTCCAGTTTTAACGGCTTTGTATCTTTCTTCCATATTTTGCCCACTTTTTTGTTCAATCTGCCGTTTTCCTTGCATTTAAGCGTATTTTAATTGATTTTTTTATTTTTACAGTTTATACTTTTAGGTAGAAATTGTTTACTTAATCGTTTTCGCAAATATTTCAATCTGAACAATTCACTTACCAATTTTCGTAACGAACGTTTCGGAAATGCGTATGCTTACATGATATGAATGGAGGTAAGCCCATGAAATTCGGCTATTTTGATGATGCAAAGAAAGAATACGTCATCACGTCTCCGCGGACACCGCTTCCGTGGATCAACTATCTGGGATCAAAGGATTTCTTTTCCCTGATCTCCAACACCTGCGGCGGATACAGTTTTTATAAAGACGCAAAGCTCCTGCGCCTGACCAGATACCGCTATAACAACGTCCCGTTCGACAGCAACGGTCATTACTACTATATTAAGGAAGGCGATACGATCTGGAATCCTGGATGGATGCCCACAAAGACCGAGCTGGATTCCTATGAGTGCCATCACGGCATGGGATATTCCACCTTCCGCAGTTCCAAGAATGATCTCTCCGCAGAGCTGACCGCTTTTGTTCCGGTCGACGACAGCTGCGAGATCAACAAGCTCACACTCACCAACAACGGCAGCACGCCAAAGACGTTTTCCGTTTTCTCCTATGTGGAATTCTGTCTCTGGAACGCCATGGATGACATGACGAATTTCCAGCGTAATTTTTCCACCGGTGAGGTAGAGGTTCACGGTTCCGCAATTTACCACAAGACGGAATACCGCGAGCGCCGCAATCACTACGCGCTCTATGCGGTCAACGCTCCGATCGCGGGCTTTGACACCGACCGTGATTCCTTCCTCGGCGCATACGGAGAGAATTCCGCTCCCGAGGTGGTTGTCTCCGGCGCTTCCAAGGATTCCATGGCAAGCGGCTGGGCTCCGGTCGGCTCGCATCACCTTTCCGTGTCGCTGGCACCGGGCGAATCTAAGACTTTCGTGTTCGTTCTCGCCTACATCGAGAACCCTGTCAATCAGAAATGGGTCGGACGCCCGGAGGACGGCGTGATTAACCGCGCACCGGCAGAAGCCCTGATGGCGCGCTATGACACCACAGAAAAGGCGGATGCCGCACTTGCTGCATTAAAAGAATATTGGGACGAACTGCTCTCCCACTTCACCATCTCTTCCTCCGAGGAGAAGCTCGACCGCATGGTGAACGTATGGCACCAGTATCAGTGTATGGTTACCTTCAACATGAGCCGTTCCGCTTCCTATTTCGAGTCCGGCATCGGACGCGGCATGGGATTCCGCGATTCCTGTCAGGATCTGCTCGGTTTCGTTCATCTGATTCCGGACCGCGCCAGAGAGCGCATTCTCGACATCGCCGCAACGCAGTTTGAGGACGGAAGCGCATACCATCAGTACCAGCCGCTTACCAAGAAGGGCAACTCCGACATCGGAAGCGGTTTCAACGACGATCCGCTGTGGCTGATCGCAGGTACTGCCGCCTACATCAAGGAGACCGGTGACTACACGATCTTAGATGAGATGACGCCGTACGACAGTGATCCTTCCAAGGCAACGGACTTCATGGAGCATCTGCGCCGTTCCTTCCATTATACGATGGAGCACCTCGGTCCGCACGGTCTGCCGTTAATCGGCCGCGCCGACTGGAATGACTGCCTGAACCTGAACTGCTTCTCCACCGAACCCGGAGAATCGTTCCAGACGTTCGGTCCTTCCGAAGGTCCGAATGCCGAGTCCGTCTTTATCGCCGGCATGTTCGTACACTACGGAAAAGACTATGCGGCAATCTGCCGTCACAGAGGCATGGATGACGAGGCAGCGGTTGCAGAGAAAGCAATCGCCGATATGGAGAAAACGGTTCTTGACGCCGGCTGGGACGGTGAATGGTTCCTGCGCGCCTATGACCACTACAAGAACAAAGTCGGTTCCAAGGAGTGTGAAGAAGGCAAGATTTTCATCGAGCCGCAGGGCTTCTGCGTCATGGCGGAGATCGGTCTCAAAGAGGGCAACTGCTTAAAGGCAATGCAGTCTGTCGAAAAATATCTCGACACCAAGTACGGCATTGTTCTGCTGCAGCCGGCTTACCACAGATATCACGTAGAACTCGGTGAGATTTCTTCCTATCCGCCGGGATACAAGGAAAATGCAGGTATCTTCTGCCACAACAATCCGTGGATCTCGATCGCAGAGACAGTCGTCGGACGCGGCAACCGCGCATGGCAGGTATACACCAGAACCTGTCCTGCCTACATCGAGGACATCAGTGAAGTCCACCGCACCGAGCCATATGTCTACTCACAGATGATCGCCGGCAAAGATGCCAAGAATTTCGGTGAGGCCAAGAACAGCTGGCTGACCGGAACGGCTGCATGGACGTTCCTTGACGTCTCCCAGTATATTCTGGGTATCCGCCCGGATTATGACGGACTGGTGATCGATCCGTGTATTCCGTCCTCTCTCGACGGCTTTACCGCCAGAAGAGATTTCCGCGGTACGACTTACCATGTGACTGTCAAGAACCCGAACCATGTGGAGAAGGGGGTCATTTCCATGACCGTCGACGGCAAGGATGTCGATGTGTCCGGAATCTCCGGCGGCATGATTCCGATCGCGCTCGCGGACGGAAAGAAGGACGTGAATGTCGAGGTTGTGATGGGCTAACCCATTGTGGCTTGGTTCTCTGTTACAAAGAAATGTCGCAATAAGCATAGATCTCTTTGGGTTGATAAGTAATCTTAGAAGATCACACCGTGGGATTTCAGATGAAAATGCAGATGGAATATTCGGTTCAAAAAATGTGGTATTTCTAACCGACCGGATGTTTGCATCTTCGATGATCCGTGTCTTTCCAAGTTTGGAGCACTCCGCGGGTCATGTCCGCATCCCGGAAGACAATTTGTAGGACTTTTGTGC
>CACZIN010000003.1:0-165854 GCA_902781225.1 uncultured Lachnospiraceae bacterium
ACCGCGCGAACCGAACTCGCCGGCATCTGCTATTGAAAATAGGGCAGATGCCGACTCAGACAGCGGCTTCGCGCGGTTATGTTTTGTTCAGAGGTGCCAATAAGGGACACACACAAAAGTCCTAAAATTGTCTGCTGGATTGCGGACACAGTCCGTGGAGTGCTCCAAACTTGGAAAGACATGGATCATCACGGATGCCAGCTACGGCATGGTTAGAAATACCGGATTTTGCGTTCAGAATTTGTCGCCGCATGTTTATCTGGAACTTTTAAGTATCTAATTCTTGTAATATTACTTATCAACGCAAAGCGAGCTATGCTTATTGCGACAGTCACTTTAACGGTTTTTTGCGGTGTAAGCGGCTCTTTCTGCGTGCATTTCCATGAGAAGACGCGGAATCGTCCATCCGGCGTTTGTGGGTGTGAGCACCGCCTTGTAGTCGATGGGGGCGTCGATGTGGCGCAGCTCAAACAGCAGCTTGTCCATCCGGCGCCCGGGCAGCTGGCACATGACGAGCAGACGGTCGCGGGAGACGGCTGCCGGGGTGCTGCCGGCTTCGGGAATGCCGCAGGCAGCGGAAACGGCAGAGGCACCGGCAGGGGCAGCCGCGCCTGAAGCGGCTGTGAGGATGGCAGGGACAGATGTGCCGGGAGCAGCGGGTATGCCGGCAGGGACTGCCCGGCCGGATGCGATCGCGCCGAGCGTATTGTGGTACATCGAAGCGGGAATCTGCTCGCAGTGCAGTTTCAGCCGGGATACGACAGGTTTTATCTTTTGAAATTCAACGTCGGTAAGTCCGAAGAACAACAGTTTTTCCATAGATACCTCCAGAAATCAGATCATAGTTTCGTCAGAGGTCATTATAACACAGATTTGCCCGAACACAACGAAAAGCAATGTGAGAAAATGTCCGGTTTTCCGGTAAATTGTGATTGCGGATATGGAGCGGATATGGTAGGATAAGGCATACCCGCTTTTTAAAGAGGGGCGTCTTTTTATCAAATCATGCAGGCAGGACAAGATCCTGCTGTGTAATCAGGGCTGCGGGAGCAGTCGTCAGGCGGTATCCGCCACAGGATTCATTGAGGTGTGACTTATTTTTCGGGTTTGTGGTTGACATTTTCCCGGAAGTATACTACTATTAGAACAGAAAAACGAACATAAGTTCGCAATTTATGCGCGGACGGTTCGCATGGAGGAAAGAGAATGGCTAAGGACGATAAACTGACAAGGGATGAGAGACCTACGACAAAGGAAGAGAAGTTAAAAGCGCTTGACGCGGCGATTTCACATATTGAGAAGCAGTACGGCAAGGGTTCGGTCATGAAGCTGGGCGATAATTCCGCACATATGAATGTGGAGGCGGTTCCGACCGGATCGCTGAGCCTTGATCTGGCTCTTGGAATCGGCGGTCTGCCGAAGGGACGTATCATTGAGATCTACGGACCGGAGTCCAGTGGTAAGACGACGGTTGCACTGCATGCGGTGGCAGAGGTACAGAAGAGAGGCGGCATCGCCGGATTTATTGATGCGGAGCATGCGCTTGATCCGGTCTATGCGAAGAATATCGGTGTTGATATTGATAACCTCTACATATCACAGCCGGACTGCGGGGAGCAGGCGCTTGAGATCGCGGAGACGATGGTGCGCTCCGGTGCAGTCGATATTGTGATCGTGGACTCTGTGGCTGCGCTGGTGCCGAAGGCGGAGATCGACGGTGACATGGGAGATTCCCATGTGGGACTGCAGGCGCGTCTGATGAGCCAGGCGCTCCGCAAGCTGACATCGATTGTCAGCAAGTCGAACTGTATCGTTATTTTCATCAACCAGCTGCGTGAGAAGATCGGCGTTATGTTCGGTAATCCGGAGACGACGACCGGCGGCCGTGCGCTGAAGTTCTATTCTTCGGTGCGTCTGGATGTGCGTAGAGTGGAGGCGTTAAAGCAGGGCGGCGAGGTTGTCGGCAACCATACGCGCGTGAAGATTGTGAAGAACAAGGTGGCACCGCCGTTCAAGGAGGCGGAGTTCGATATCATGTTCGGACAGGGTATTTCCAAGGAGGGAGATATTCTTGATCTGGCTGCGGATGCCGGTATCATCAACAAATCCGGGGCATGGTATGCCTACAACGGCGAGAAGATCGGTCAGGGACGTGAGAATGCCAAGAACTACCTGAAGGAGAATCCGCTGATCTGTGAGGAAGTGGAAGCGAAGGTACGTGCAAAGTACAGCCCGGAGGAAGACGAGACCGCGGAACAGCCGGATGAGAAGAGCGCCGGCAAGTCGGCTAAGCGTACACCGGAAGAGCTGCCGGCAGAATAAGGATAGGAGTGCGACAGACAGATCATGCAGGAAGTCCAGGTAAGAGAAGTGGCAAGATGTGAGAAGGGACGGGTGTTTTTCCGGTTTGACAACGGAACCGAATTTACACTCTACCGCAGCGAGATCCGGGGACTGCCGCAGGCGGAGAGCAGGCTTTTGATGACCGAGGATGCGTATCTGCCGGCAGCGCTGTATGAGAAGATCCTGACGGAGATTGTCGGAAAGAGAGCCAAAAAGCGGGCACTGTTTCTGCTGGAGCGCATGGACCGCACGGAATCCCAGCTTTGTGAAAAGCTTCGTCAGAACGGTTATCCCGAGGAGTGCGTTACGGCGGCGGTGGAGTATGTGAAGCAGTATCACTATATTGATGATCTGCGTTATGCGAAGCAGTATATCCGCTATCACCAGCAGAAGAAGAGCAGCCAGCGCTTAAAGCTGGATCTCATGAAAAAGGGCGTAGGGCGGGAGCAGATAGAGCAGGCACTTGCGGAAGAGTTCGTGTCGGATGAGCGTGCACAGATTGCGGAGCTTTTGGAGAAGCGGCGCTATGATGCGGCGCAGGCGGACCGCAGGGAACAGCAGCGGATGTATCAGTTCCTCATGAGGCGCGGTTTTAAGAGCGGTGATATTCTTGCGGTGATGCGCGAAGAGCGTTTTTCGGACGAATTTTAAAATAAATTTCAGTACAATATCTTGTATTTTTGTAAAAATGAAATGCAATATTATGCATATTGTACAGTTATTCACTTGACATAATTCATGAAATAGAATAAAATTTATGTGTTGTAATTTATGACAGATAACGATTATGTTTTTATGTTATATGTGTTATATGTACAATGAAAACTTAATAAAGGAGGTGCTCCTGTGGAGACAGTGATTGCTGTTGTTGTTGCTATCGCAGTGACTGCCATCGTGGTCTATTTTGTTACATCTGCTTACCATAAGAAGGTGACGGAAGCCAAGATTGGGAACGCAGAAGAGAAGGCAAGAGAGATTATTGATGAGGCGGTGAAGACAGCGGAGACCAAGAAGCGCGAGGCAATGCTTGAGGCGAAGGAAGAATCCATTCGTGTGAAGAACGATCTGGATAAGGAAGTAAAAGAACGCCGGGCAGAGATTCAGCGCAGCGAGCGTCGTGTTGTACAGAAGGAAGAGAATCTGGACAAGAAGCTTGAGTCAATCGAGAGACGCGAAGCGGGTTTTGCTGCAAAGGAAGAAGAGATCAACAAACAGAAAGCGCAGGTCGCAAAGCTCAATGAAGAGCGGTTACAGGAACTGGAAAGAATCTCCGGATTAACCTCCGAACAGGCAAAGGAATATCTCTTAAAAACCGTTGAAGAAGATGTAAAACTTGATACTGCAAAATTGATCAAAGAAATGGAACACAGAGCCAAGGAAGAGGCGGACAAGAAGGCGAAGGAATATGTGGTGACAGCGATTCAGAAATGTGCGGCTGACCACGTCGCTGAGACAACCATTTCGGTTGTCCAGCTTCCGAATGACGAGATGAAGGGTAGAATTATCGGACGTGAGGGACGTAATATCCGCACGCTCGAGACACTCACCGGTGTGGATCTGATTATCGACGATACACCGGAGGCAGTAATCTTATCCGGATTTGATCCGATCAGAAGGGAAGTTGCCCGCATTGCTTTGGAGAAGCTGATTGTGGACGGACGTATTCATCCGGCCAGAATTGAGGAGATGGTCGAAAAGGCACAGAAAGAAGTCGAGACAATGATCCGTGAAGAAGGTGAGGCTGCAACCTTAGAGGTTGGAGTTCACGGAATTCATCCGGAACTTGTCCGATTGCTCGGCAGAATGAAGTTCCGGACGAGTTATGGACAGAATGCATTGAAGCATTCCATCGAAGTAGCCCAGTTATCCGGATTGCTGGCTGCTGAGATCGGTGTGGATGTCAGAACTGCAAAACGTGCAGGTTTACTGCATGATATTGGAAAATCAGTAGATCATGATATGGAAGGTTCTCATATTCAGATTGGTGTGGATTTGTGTAGAAAGTACAAGGAATCACCGATTATCATCAATGCTGTGGAAGCACATCATGGTGACGTGGAGCCGGAGTCTCTGATTGCATGTATTGTACAGGCGGCTGATACGATCAGTGCGGCAAGACCTGGAGCGAGAAGAGAGACATTAGAGACCTACTCAAACAGATTAAAACAGTTAGAGGATATTTCAAACGGATTTAAGGGCGTAGAGAAGTCATTTGCTATTCAGGCAGGCAGGGAGATTCGAGTTATGGTTGTTCCAGAACAGGTCAGCGATGCAGATATGGTATTGATGGCACGTGATATTTCCAAGAAGATTGAAGCGGAAATGGAATACCCAGGACAGATTAAAGTAAATGTAATTCGTGAATCGAGAGTAACCGACTACGCGAAATAACAAAGAGAGCAGAGAAAAGTTGTCGCATAACCGAGAAATCGTGAAGCGGCAGCTTTTTTTGTTCTAGAGGAAATACCGTGTGACATTAAAGCGTGGAAGATGTTTCCTGTAGGGCAAAAATGCTTCGCGGAGGCCGCATTGCGGCGAAGGCGGGGATGTTATATCAGATGCAGAATAGAAAGGATGGGCAATATGGATCAGCAGGTAAAGAGAGTCAAGAGAGAACTGATAAAACATGGTGCAATTCTGGATATGTATGAGGATACCATGGAACTTCCGGATGGAAAGCAGGAGACATGGGACTTTATCTCACACCGCAAGGGAGCGGCGGCCGTTGTGCCGGTGCGCGGAGATGGAAAGATCCTGATGGTAAAGCAGTACCGGAATGCGATCGACCGCATGACACTCGAGATTCCGGCAGGTTCGCGCGACAGCGTGACGGAGGATACCAGGGTATGTGCAGCAAGGGAACTGGAGGAGGAGACCGGCTATTGCAGCGACGATCTGACCAGAATCTTATCCCTTAAGACGACAGTCGCATTCTGTGACGAGTTTATTGACGTCTATCTGGCGAAAAATTTAAAGCCCGGACATCAGCATCTCGATGAGGGGGAATTTATTGATGTTGCCGCCTACGAGGTGGATGAATTGTGCGATATGATTTATGCGGGAACCATCCAGGATGCCAAAACGGTTGCCGGAATTTTAGCATATAAGAATCTGCTGAATCAGGACTAGGAGACCCGCATAAATATAATACAGAAAAGATATGAGCGGAGTGCAAGGTTTGAAGCGGGAAGGATGTATTGTGATGCTGGCATTTCTGGGCGGAATTGTTCTGACCAATCTGCTTGGCGCAAATCAGCAGATACATGGACAACTGCTGAATCAGACATTTCTGCAACAGTATGCTTATCAAAAAGTGGATGGGAATCAGCTGTTTGGTCATGTGGTTATGGTGCGCATGCAGATGCTGGTTCTCATCTTTTTGCTTGGAAGAGCGGTTGACGGAAAGGTGTTTTCCGTGCTGGTAAAAAGTATGCTCTCAGCAGGGTTTGGATTCCTGCTTGTTGTTGGAATTCTGGAATACGGAGGATACGGCTGTCTGATTATTCTGGGCGGATTATTGCCGCAGTGGATTTTTTATACGGCAGCGTTCGTCTTCTATGCGAACAGTAAGAAAAGGCAGAGTGGGATCGCGGGATGGGACAGCTGGCAGGATTGGACGAGGCAGCTGGCGGAAACAGGGCTTGTGGCAGGCTGTGTGCTGGTGGGTACGTTTGTGGAGAGCTTTGTCAATCCGGCAGTATTCGCCTGGGTTTTGAAAATTTTTCGCTAAAATTTACAAAAATATTACAATATATGGTACGGAGAAAATAGGGGGAACGAGATGTTGTAGTTTTGCTGTAAATGCCCCAATTATAAGGGAAAATTGCGATTGCTTTTCGGTTTGGTTCTGATTATAATGAATGATGTACCGCGTTTGCGGTACATTTTTCGACAGAGAAGAAAGACGCATACAGCGAAGCAATGCAGTGAACAAATGAGTGGCGGGGCAGGTAAAAGTTATGACACAGGACATGCAGAATTTCATTCAATATTTACATCAGGAGAAGAATACCTCGGAGAACACGGAGGTTTCTTATGCGCGTGATTTGAAGAAGATGAATCAGTATCTCCTGACACAGGGAATCTGTGAGGTGAATGAGGTGACGGCTACAAGCCTGACATCCTACGTCATCTATCTGGAAAAGGAAGGAAGAAAGCCTGCGACGATCTCGAGAAGCATTGCGTCCATGAAGGCGTTCTATCATTATATGGAGAAGGAACGGAGACTGGCGGTAGATCCGTCCGAGCGCTTAAAAGCACCGAGGATTGAGAAAAAAATGCCGACGGTCTTAACAACGGAAGAGGTGACGCGCCTTTTGGAACAGCCGGGAGGTACATCGCCGAAGGAACTGCGGGATAAAGCCATGCTGGAGCTTTTGTATGCGACAGGCATCCGCGTGTCAGAACTTATTTCGCTGAGGGTGTCGGATGTGAACCTGCGGATGGAGTATCTGACCTGCACGGATGGACACAAGGAGCGCATTATTCCGTTTGGAACGATTGCGCGCAAGGCGTTGGAAGCTTATCTTACAGAGGGAAGACCAAAGCTCATATCGGATGAGAAGGAAGACCGTTTGTTCACAAACTGCTCCGGACAGCCGATGAGCCGCCAGGGATTCTGGAAGCTGATGAAGGGCTACGGCAAAAAGGCGGGAATAGAAGCGGAGATTACGCCGCATATGTTAAGACACTCCTTTGCGGCGCATATGGTCGGCAACGGGGCGGATTTAAAATCTGTGCAGGAGATGCTCGGACATTCGGATATTTCCACAACGCAGATATATGCGCAGGCGAAAGATCTGCAGATGCGGGAGGTCTATCTGAAGGCGCATCCGCGCGGATAAGAGAACGGGATATAAAAGAGGATATACTATAAAAAAGAACATAAAAAGAGGTGCGGCCACAGGGTTTGTGTGGCTGCACCTCTTTTTGCAACGTGCGTTAGCGGCACATATCTGCAATGGTGTAGATCAGATCTCTGGAATCCTCCCAGCCGAGGCACGGGTCGGTGATGGATTTGCCGTAGATGTGATCGCCAATTTTCTGATTGCCCTCCTCGATATAGCTCTCGATCATAACGCCCTTTACCATGCGCTCAATATCGGAAGAAACCTGTCTGTTGTGCATGACTTCCTTGACGATGCGGATCTGCTCTTTGAATTTCTTGCCGGAATTGGAGTGGTTGACATCGACCACAGCAGCAGGATTGACGAGATCCATTTTCTGGTACATCTCGCAGAGACGGATCAGATCTTCGTAGTGGTAATTCTGCGTGGTGTTGCCGTGCTTGCTGACCGCGCCGCGGAGCACAACGTGTGTGAGCGGATTGCCGGTCGTCTCGACTTCATAGCCGCGGTATACGAAGTGGTGCGGGTGCTGGGCGGCATAGACGGAATTGAGCATTACGGAAAAATCGCCGCTGGTCGGGTTCTTCATGCCGGAAGCCACATCAAAGCCGCTCACGGTGAGACGGTGCTGCTGATCCTCGACGGAACGCGCGCCGATGGCAACATAGGACAACAGATCTTCCACATAGCCCCAGTTCTCCGGATAGAGCATCTCGTCGGCACAGGTAAGGCCGCTTTCCTCGATCGCGCGAATGTGCATTTTGCGCATGGCAATCAGTCCCTCAATCATGTCCGGCGCTTTTTCCGGGTCCGGCTGTGATGCTATGCCCTTATAGCCTTCTCCGGTGGTGCGCGGTTTGTTGGTGTAGACACGCGGAATCAGAATCAGCTTGTCCGCGACGTCCTCCTGAATGGAAGTGAGGCGGCTGACATAATCGCAGACGGAATCTTCATTGTCCGCGGAGCACGGGCCGATGATGACAAGGAAGCGGGAATCCTCTCCGGTAATGACGGCGCTGATGGCGGCATCGCGCTCTTTTTTTAACGCTTTCAGCTTGTCGGAAAGCGGATAGTTCTGCTTGATTTCAGCCGGTGACGGCAGTTCGTTTAAAAATGTAAAACTCATATGACATTGTGCGGGATAAGAAAAAAGACACCGCACACTCCTTTCTGTTTGAATCGTAATTATCTTAGCTGATATTACAATAGATGTCAAATATTTGCATATTTATTCAGAATGGAGTAAACTGTAGAAAAAGTCGTGCCTGGAAGTGGTCCGGATGAAAAATACAGGTATGGAAAGGAAGCAGGAACATGAAGCCATTGGAGATAAAACATCGTGTGATTGGAGAAGGGGAACCGTTCATCTGCGTTCCCGTAGTAGAGCAGGATGCGCAGTCGGTGATCCGGGAGATCACGTATCTGAGCCAGAGCACTGCGGATATGATCGAGTGGAGAGTGGATGCATTCCGTGATTTTACAGATTACAATGCAATCCGGAGCGTGTTTGAAGCTGTGGCGCCACTGCTTGGAGAGAAGCTTTTTTTGTATACATTCCGTACCGCACATCAGGGCGGCATGGCGCAGGTGAGCGCGGAACAGCTCAACGATCTGCATGATCTTGCGGCGGAATCCGGCTGTGTCGATCTGGTGGATCTGGAATTTTTTGAGGAGACCCGGCCGCTCCATAAGATAAGAAGGCTGCGGGAAATGGGAGTTTCGGTCATTGCCTCCCATCACGATTTTGAGCAGACGCCGCCTCCGGAAGTCATGAAGATGCTGCTGGAGAAAATGTGCGCCGGCGGAGCGGATATTGTAAAGCTTGCGGTAATGCCGCAGACTTACAAAGACGTGCTCAATCTGCTGGATGTGACGGCACAGTTTAAGGAGGAGAATCCGGATACGCCGGTGATTACGATGTCCATGGGAGCGCTCGGTGGCATCAGCAGAGTCTGCGGAGAGACGTTCGGCTCCTGCGTTACATTCGGCGCGCACGAGAAGCCGAGTGCGCCGGGACAGTTCGCCATGAAAGAACTCAGACAGATGCTGGATACGATTCATGCCAGCAGTCAGACGTCGCAGGATCAGCAGAGCAGATAGGAGCGTGTCTGGATCACAACAGAATTATTAAAAAAAGATAAACACAGGGAGATTGCTTGACGCAGCAATCTCCCTGTGCTATTATAATGCCCTGTATTATGTAACAGTGTTAATAATTAACAAGGTGGTGGAATATGGAAGAATTGTATGCGGGCCTGTTTCGGGCGATGAACCGCTTCCGAAAACTGCGGATCGGAGATCTGTTTTCCGATATGACAAAAACCGACGGCATGATGCTCTGGGCGATTTCACAGCTGAATTTGGAGAAAGGCGGCGGAAGAACCACGGTGTCCGGGCTGGCGGAGAAGCTTCATACCAAGAATTCTGCGGTGTCGAGAACGTTAAAGAATCTGGAGGATCACGGCTGGATCTGCAGAATGACAGATCCGAAGGATCGGCGCAATACCTGTGTCGTGCTGACGGAGAGCGGGGAGGCCATGCAGCAGAACATGACCTGCACCATGCAGGAATTTGGCAGGGCAGTCATTTCGCAGGTGGATGAGCAGGATCTCAAAAAGCTCATATTATGCCTGGATGAAATATATGACATTGCAGCAGAAGAAATCGAGAAGAGAAGTATGCGAAACAGAAAGGAAGGACAACATGGGAAAGATTTTTAAGAATATGATTCCATACTGGAAACCGTTGATCCTGGTGTTATTGCTGTTGTTTGTGCAGGCGTGGTGCGATCTGTCACTGCCGGCATACACATCGGACATTATTGACGTCGGAATTCAGAATCAGGGAATAACACACATCCTGCCGGAGGCATTGACGCCAGAGGAGTTTGAGAAGGCAGAACTTCTGATGACGGATGAAGAGGCGGCATCCTGGGAGGAAAGCTACACGTTAAACGGCAGTGTGTATGAGCGGAATGTGGACGAAGAGAACCGGCTGGAGGAACTGGATGATACGTTTCTCGTACCGCTTCTTATGAATTATCAGATGTCTGCCATGGAGGAGAGTACATTTAAGAAACTGATGGCAGAGCAGATGCATACAGACGAGTCTGCGCTGGACGGAATGACGATCAAGCAGATCGGCGCGTCTATGGGCGTGGAATTAAAAACGTTTGAAAAAGAGACGCAGGATGAGGACGGAAATACGACGACGGTCACCTGTGTGGATATGAGAGATCTGCTGCAGGCAATGGTCTCCGGCGGCATGCTGGAAAAAGACCAGCTTTTATCGATGCGTGGGGAACTTGACTCGATGCTCGATGCCATGGGAACCTCTTTGGTCAAATCGATGGGAGTGGCGTATGCGGCAGGCTGCGATGCGGCGGCAGGCGTGGATGTGGAAGCAATACAGAAAGCTTATCTGTGGAAAGCCGGTTTGAAAATGGTGGGAATGGCTCTGATTATGGGTCTTGCGACGGTCTTAGTCGGCTTTATCGGTGCCCGCATCGGTGCGGGAATCGGACGCGATCTCCGCGGAAAAATATTTAAGCGGGTGGTAAGCTTTTCCAATGCCGAGATGGACCGTTTCTCGACGGCATCGTTAATTACCCGAAGCACGAACGATATTCAGCAGATTCAGATGACATGCGCGATTCTGATCCGTATGGTAGCTTATGCGCCGATCCTTGGCATCGGCGGAATCTTAAAGGTACTGCAGACCGGTGCCGGTATGGGCTGGATCATTGTGCTTGCAGTGCTTGTAATTCTGGGATATGTGATGGTTCTGATGGCGGTTGCGATGCCGCGTTTTAAGCTGATGCAGAAGCTGGTGGACCGCATCAACCTCGTGGCGCGTGAAATCCTGACAGGACTTTCGGTCATCCGGGCGTTCGGCAGGGAGGAAAAAGAGGAGCAGCGTTTTGACGATGCGAACCGCGATCTGACGAAGACCATGCTTTTTACAAACCGCGTCATGACATTTATGATGCCTGGAATGATGATGATCATGAATGTGCTTACCGTTGGAATTGTGTGGTTCGGCGCACATAAGATCGATCAGGGAACCATGCAGGTCGGCTCCATGACGGCGTTTATCACCTATGCAATGATGATTGTCATGGCATTTTTAATGCTCGCGGCGATGTCGATCATGCTTCCGCGTGCGGCAGTGGCAGCGGAGCGTATCGATGAGGTTATCCGCACGCAGTCTTCGATTGCGGAACCGGCGCAGCCGGAGAAAATAAAAGACCACCGCGGCGTGATCCGTTTTTCCCATGTGAACTTCCGCTACCCGAACGCGCAGGAGGATGTGCTCTCGGACATTGACTTTGTTGCGGAGCCGGGAAAGACGACGGCGATCATCGGTAGCACCGGCTGCGGAAAGTCCACGCTGGTGAACCTGATTCCGCGTCTCTACGACGTGACAGGCGGAAGCATTACCATGGACGGCGTCGATATCCGGAAGCTTGCGATGGCAGACCTCAGGGAGGAGATCGGTTTTGTCCCGCAGAAGGGCGTGCTGTTTTCCGGTACCATCGCATCAAACTTAAGATTCGGCAAGGATGACGCGACCGATGAACAGATTCGGGAGGCGGCAGAGATTGCGCAGGCATCGGATTTTATCGCAGAGAAAAAAGAAGGATACGACAGTGCCATTGCACAGGGCGGAAGCAATGTGTCGGGAGGGCAGAAACAGCGTCTTGCCATCGCCAGGGCGATCGCAAAGCAGCCGCAGGTTTTTATATTTGACGACAGCTTTTCCGCACTGGATCTGAAAACGGATGCCGCACTGCGCCGGGCGCTTGCCAAAAAGGTTGCCGACAAGACGGTGATCATCGTCGCGCAGCGGATCAGCACGATCCTGCATGCAGACCAGATCCTAGTATTAAACGACGGGCGCATTGTAGGAAAGGGAACGCACGAGGAACTGCTTCGCGACTGTGAGACTTATCGTGAGATCGCGAGATCCCAGATGTCGGCAAAAGAGCTTGGAATGGAGGAACAGGAGGTGTCTGTGAATGAGTAACGGAAATGAGACGGCAAAAGGAATGGGCAGACGCCGTGGACCGATGGGCGGACGCGGTATGGCGCCGGGAGAGAAGCCGAAGGATTTAAAGGGAGCCATCGGAAAACTGGCATCCTATATCCGGCATTTTAAGTTTGCAATCGTTATTGTCGCGGTATTTGCGGCGTGCTCCACGGTATTCAGCGTAATCGGACCAAAGATTCTCGGAAAAGCGACGACAGCGCTCTCGGAAGGGCTGATAGCGAAAATCCGCGGAACAGGCGGAATTGATTTTACTTATATAGGAAAGATCCTGCTGTTTGTATTGGGACTGTATCTTCTCAGTGCACTGTTTTCGTTTGTGCAGGGATGGATTATGACCGGGGTGACCCAGAAGATCTGTTATCAGCTCCGGAAGGAAATCTCGGAGAAGATCAACCGGATGCCGATGAAGTATTTTGAGAGCCGTACCTATGGTGAGGTGCTTTCCAGAATCACCAACGATGTGGATACCTTGGGACAGGGACTCAACCAGAGTATCACCACGATCATTACCTCGGTTGCGACACTGATCGGCGTATTTATCATGATGCTGAGCATCTCGCCGCTTATGACGCTGATCGCGCTTGTGATTCTGCCGATCTCCGCAGGGTTAATCTCCTTCGTTGTGAAGAAGTCGCAGAAATACTTTAAAAATCAGCAGGAATATCTGGGACATATCAACGGACAGGTGGAGGAGATCTACGGAGGACATCTGGTCATTAAGGCATTTAACAGAGAGCAGGATACGATCGAGGAGTTTGACGCGACGAACCAGCAGCTGTATGAATCGGCATGGAAGTCACAGTTCCTCTCCGGTATGATGCAGCCGATCATGATGTTTGTCGGAAATCTCGGATACGCGGCCGTTGCGCTGAGCGGTGGACTGCTCGCCATCCGGGGAACGATCACGATCGGAGATATTCAGGCGTTTATCCAGTACGTGAAAAGTTTCACACAGCCGATCCAGCAGATCGCACAGGTCATCAATCAGGTGCAGTCGATGGCGGCGGCTTCCGAGCGTGTGTTTGAATTCTTAAATGAGGAGGAAGAGGACCAGTCCGTGGAGGATCCTTGTGATATTTCCAAGGTGACGGGCGCGGTATCGTTTGAACATGTTCATTTCGGCTACCAGCCGGAACAGACGATCATTCACGACTTCAGCGTAAATGTGGCTCCGGGACAAAAGATCGCCATTGTCGGACCGACAGGTGCCGGAAAGACCACCATGGTCAAGCTTCTGATGCGTTTTTATGATGTAAACAGCGGTGCGATCTGTCTTGACGGTCACGACGTGAGAAGCTTTAACCGGCGGGAACTGCGTGAGGCATTTGGCATGGTGCTTCAGGATACCTGGCTGTTCCAGGGAACGATCATGGAAAATATCCGTTACGGCAGGCTGGATGCGACGGATGAGGAAGTCATTGCCGCGGCGAAGGCGGCGCATGCCGACCACTTTATCCGCACACTGCCGGGCGGTTATCAGATGGAGTTAAATGAGGATGCAAGCAACGTCTCACAGGGACAGAAGCAGCTTCTCACCATCGCCAGAGCGATTCTTGCAGACAACAAGATTCTGATTCTTGACGAGGCGACGTCGTCGGTTGACACACGCACGGAGGTGGCAATCCAGAAAGCGATGGATCACCTGATGAAGGGGCGTACCAGCTTTGTCATCGCACACCGCCTGTCGACCATACGCGATGCGGATATGATCCTCGTCATGAAGGACGGCGATATCGTAGAGCAGGGCAGACACGAAGAACTGCTCAAGAAGCAGGGCTTTTATGCGAACCTGTATAACTCGCAGTTCGAGGAGACCGTGGCGTAAGAGGCGGCACGCCCCGAAATCGGACTGCCGTATGGCAAGGATGGGGATAAGGAATATTACAGGAACACCCGGGAACAGAAAGCTCCGGAATAGAACGGACGGCGGCAAATCTTTGAAGCAAAATTCGTGTATTTCTTCCATGCCGCGTCTCGCATCCCATTTCGTGTCTTGGCCACGTTTGGACACTTACGGAGTGTGTCCGACAAGCCGCAGACAATGAGCGGACTTTCTGGTGCCCATAAGGGACACACACAAAAGTCCTAAAATTGTCTGCCGGCTTGCGGACCCATTCCGTGGAGTGTTCCAAACTTGGAAAGACACGGATCATCGAAGATGCCAGACGCGGCGTGGTTAGAAATACCGGATTTTGTGGTCAGAATTGCCGCCGTCTGTTCTATCCGGAACTTTCAGGTATCGGTTTTTAGGAATATGCCTTATCCCCATCCTTTCCGTTATGGCTGGCGATTACGGGGACGTGCCGGATCGGACGCCGCGTCTGCCGGATGCGCTGCATTGCGCTTGGCGCGCTGCATGCCGCCGGTCATGTGGGAGAGCGAGGGCGCCGCATCGTCCGCCTCGATAAAGCAGGCGCGCTTGATGGAATCCTCCCCGTAGCGGGAGCGGATGGCGTCGACCGCCACATTCAGGCGGGAGAGCTTCTCGTTTTTGTGCATGTCGAACAGGTCGTACTGCTCGTACTGTTCCTGCGTTGCCTTGCCGGTTGAGACGCCGAGCAGCCGGATCGGACGGTGATCCCAGAGCTCGTCGAAGAGCTCACAGGCACAGGTGTACAGCTTCTCCGTGACGTTGGTGGAGGAAGCGAGCGTTACCTGTCTGGAAGTGTGGCGGAAATCATTGTCCACAATCTGCACCTGCACCACGCTGACATAGGCGCCGGCAGCGCGGATTCTGGCACCGACCGTCTCACAGAGCGAGAGAAGCACGTGTTTTGCCACCGCAGCGTCCGTCACATCGTACTGGAGCGTGAGGGAATTGCCGAATCCCTTGCTTGCGGCGTCGTTGTGGGACAGCGGTGTGGATTCGATTCCGTTGGCATAGTTCCAGATGGTGTCGCCGTGGGATTTAAAGACGGAGAGAATCATGGCGTGATCGCTTTTGGCCAGCTGACCGATGGTCGTGATGCCGAGGGAGCGGAGCCTTAGGGCGGTGGATTTCCCGACGAAAAACAGATCCTCGATCGGAAGCGGCCAGAACTTTTCCTCCATTTCGGACGGGAAAAGCGTGTGTACTTTGTCCGGTTTTTCAAAGTCGGAGGCAGTCTTGGCGAGAAGCCGGTTGGAGGAGATGCCGATGTTCACGGTAAAGCCGAGACGGGTGTGAATCTCATCCTTCAGCCTGTGGGCAAAGTTCACCGGATTGCCGTAGAGCGAGGTGGTCCCTGTCATGTCGCAGAAAGCCTCGTCGATGCTGTAGGCGTCCACCGAGGGCGCATATTCTTTGAGAAGTGCCATGAACTGGTGGGAACGCTCCACATAGATGCTGTAGTGCGGGGCATAGATTTTTAAATCAGGGCACTTGCGCCTTGCCTGGGCAAGCGGCTCGCCGGTACAGACGCCGAGCGCGGCGGCGGAGGGCGACTTGGCGAGAACAATCCCGTGCCGTGTCTTTTCGCTGCCGCCTATGACGGAAGGAAAAGACCGGATGTCAGGGGCGTCCGGATCCTGACGCAGAAGTTCAGCGGCTTCCCAGCTTAAAAATGCGGAATTGACATCAATGTGATAAATGAGCGGCTGCGGCATATGGAAATCCTCCTTATGATGGTGTATTATAGCAGAGAAGTGAACAAAAGTAAATGAAAACACAAACATATGTTCCTGGAGGAAAAATGAAGATCCGTATCTATGTCATGACACACAAAAAGTTTGAGATGCCGCAGAGCCCGCTGTTTCGTCCACTCCATGTGGGGCGCGCGTGCGGGGAAGACCTGGGCTATCCGGGGGATGACACCGGGGAGAATATTTCGGATAAAAATTGCTATTACAGCGAGCTGACGGGACTTTACTGGGTGTGGAAAAACTGTCACGATGTGGATTATGTGGGCACCTGCCATTACCGGAGGTATCTGCTTGGGGCGGACGACCGGATTCTTATGGAGGACGATTACGAAAAACTTTTATCGGAGTACGATCTGATAACGACGAAGCAGGTGGCACTCAATAACTCCTACTATTACGGTTTCTGTGCCAATCATAATAAAAAGGCACTGGATGCGGCGGGAGAGGTGATAAAAGAATTCTATCCGGCGTATTATCCGGCGTTCGAGAGACTGGTGCACGGCACAAGGACGTATTTCGGGAATATGTTTGTCACGTCAAAGGAGCTTTATGATGCGTACTGCAGATGGCTCTTTTCCATATTTGCCGAAGTGGAAAAACGGATCTGTCTGGAGACGGGGGAGGACGCCTACCACAAGCGCGTGTTCGGATTTATCTCTGAATTCCTGCTGTTGGTCTGGGTGACGGTGCAGGGACTTTCGGTGTGTGAGTGCAAGGTAGGGATGATCGGTGAGAAGGCGGAGACAAGAGAGATGAAAGAGCAGCTCGCCGGTTATTTTGCAAGACGCGATGTGGACGGCGCCAAGGCGTATTTCCTTGCGCGCAGAAAGGAGCGCCCGGACGTTTTGATGGAGGCATCGGATGTGACGGGAGAACTGAGGCTGTGCATGCAGGTGATCGCAACGGCGGGAATGGAGCAGACACGTTACGGGACGAACCTTTTAGAGCGCGAAAACCGTTTTGCGGAGCTGATGCGGATGTTTGACCGTCTGGATCAGATCGTGTACCGCTACCGCAACGGTCTGCAGCAAAAAGAGGATGCCGCCTTTTTAAATGAATACGGAATTACCGATACGGCGCTTTTGATCGCACTTCGGATCCCGGGGGACGATGCGGCGCGCCAAAAGGAGCTGTTTACACAGATTACGGCAGACCAAAAAGCATTGGACAGCTGAAAATCCGGGAGATGGCAACCGTTCTTCTGGTGCCGGAATCCGGCGTGGACGGCACCACTGCAGATGCCGTTTCCGTGTGAGTTCACACAATTTTCAGAAAAGCTTTCGGGATAAGCGTTGACAAACAAAATGCCAATGTGCTAGTATATGTTCGTTGCGATATGAGTTTTTCAAAGACGCGCAACGGGCAACCGTAGTCTAATGGATAGAACACCGGACTCCGACTCCGGCAATGCGGGTTCGATTCCCGCCGGGTGCATTTTTTTGACTGATATGGCAGAGCAGATTGCTCTGCCATAGAATATTGGAGAATCTTTGACAGATAAGAGACTGTCGGATTGGAACATCTGTGCCTGCAGATGTGCACACAGATGATGCGGTAGTGCAGCGGATGACGAATTGTTTGGGAAAGGTACGGTGGAGAATCAATGGAGAATTCCAGTTTGAATCATACAGAGAATCATAAGACAGAGGAGAAGGAGACGAAGAGAACGCCGATTAAGCAGAGAAAAAAGGAGAATGAGGTTCTCCGTTTTATCCGGGAGCATATCCGGTACTTTGCGGCGGGAGCTCTGGTGGTCGTTTTAATCCTTGTGCTTGCCATGTGTGCGAAGCCGAAGGAATCTGACTCTGATGTTGTGGTGAATGCGACGGAGAGCACACAGGCGACGGAAGAAGCCTATCAGGTGGATGCCAATGAGAATATCAACGCACTGATTACACAGTATTACACGGCGTATGCGGCGGGAGATGTTGCGACACTTTCCTCGATTGCAACACCGATTTCTGCAAATGAGCAGAGTTACATCGGATTATTTTCACAGTATGTGGATGAATATCAGAATATCAAGTGCTATACCAAGACAGGACTGGATGCGAATTCTTATCTGGTTTCCGTGTCGATGGAGATCAAGTTTACGGGAGTGGATACCACAGCGCCGGGACTGGATTTCTTCTATGTCCGCACGAACGATGACGGTTCTCTTTACATCGACAACCTGTACAGCCAGTACAATCTTGCTAACCAGGAGAACGCGCTCGATACCAGCGTACAGAGCCTGATCGGTCAGTTTGAGAGCGAGTCGGATGTGGTGGAGCTGCAGAGTGAGGTGCAGACGAGATACGATGAGGCGCTTGCGGCGGATGAGAATCTGGCGAATATGATTCAGACGACAATTCCTGCAGCGATCAAGGACTGGGTGAGCCAGGTGGCGGCACAGGCGGCAACCGAGCAGACCGAAGCGACCGAGGCGGCGGAACAGCCGGAGACCGAGCAGCCGCAGGAGACAGAACAGCAGGAAGAGACCGTACAGCAGACAGAGACGCTGGCGACGAAGGATCGTGTGAATGTCCGTGCCGCAGCGGATACGGAATCTGAAAAGCTCGGCACCTTAGATCAGGGAACGGTTGTCACCCGTACAGCGGTGGACGGCGACTGGAGTGTGATTGATTACAACGGCACGACAGGTTATGTCAAGAATGAGTTTTTGACCTATGATCTGCCGGATACGACGGCGGACAATAATTCGGACAGTTCATCGGATAACAGCGACAGCACAAACAGTGCTTCCATCGCAGAGGGAACGGTGATTATGCTGGAGAATACCACGAATATCCGCTCGGGAATGAGCGAGGATTCCAGCAAAGTCGGAACGGCTTATGCGGGAGAGAAGGTCACAGTTGTGATGAGCTATGCGGAAGGCTGGACCAAGGTAAAATGGAACGGCGAGACCGGTTACATAAAGACATCTTTATTACAGTAAGCGGTGCGGCCTGGCTGATACCGGAAAACGGAGACTTTTTAAAAGGAAGTCTCCGTTTTTTCACAGAGAGAACATTTGAAACGGAGAGATTATGGACGAACAGGGAGTGCGGATCAACAAATATCTGAGTGAGGCAGGCGTGTGCTCGAGACGTGAGGCGGACCGTCAGATCGAGGCGGGGGCGGTTACCGTGGACGGAGTCTGCGCCAAGCCCGGGACAAGAGTGCTGCCGGGGCAGACGGTCTGCTTTCAGGGGAGAAGCGTAAGCCAGGAGGAAGAACGCATCCTGCTCGCGTTTCACAAGCCGGCGGGAATTGTCTGCACAGCGGAAAAGCGCGAGAAAAACAATGTGATTGACTATATTCATTATCCGAAGCGCATCTATCCGGTCGGAAGACTCGACAAGGACTCGGAGGGACTGCTGCTTTTGACGAATCAGGGCCATCTTGTGAACAAGATTATGCGGGCGGGAAACATGCACGAGAAGGAATATCTGGTGACGGTGAACAAACCGCTCACGGAGTCTTTCCTGCGCGGAATGGCAGGCGGCGTGCCGCTCGTGGAGCTGAACGCGACAACACGCCGGTGCTTTGTGGAACGCATCGGCAAGCGCGAGTTCCGGATCATTTTAACGCAGGGATTGAACCGGCAGATCCGGAGGATGTGTGAATATTTCGGCTACCGTGTGGAAAAGCTGGTGCGCGTGCGTATTATGAATATTGAATTGGGCAGTTTAAAGAGTGGAACATACCGGAATGTGACGGAGGAGGAGTATCGCGAATTGCTCCGCCTGACCGCGGATTCGTCCAGCGATCCGGTGATGCCTGCAAAAAAGACGGGGGAGAAAAAGAGATGACACCGGAAGAACAGATCAAAAAGCTGCGGGAACAGATTGCGTATCACAGTGACCGCTATTACAATCAGGATAATCCGGAGATATCCGATTACGAGTTTGACCAGCTGATGCTGGAATTAAAGCGGCTGGAGCGGGAACATCCCGAGCTTGTCACACCGGATTCACCGACCCAGAGGGTGGGCGGCACAGCGAAGCGGACGGCGGGTGTGCTGGTAAGGCACAACGTCCCGATGTTAAGCCTGCAGGATGTGTTCTCAAAGGAAGAGATCTACGATTTTGTGGCACAGATGAAAGAACAGCTGGACGATCCGGAGTTTGTCGTGGAGTATAAGATCGACGGACTTTCGATGACGCTGCGCTATGAGAACGGGGAGCTGGCGCTCGCGGAGACGCGCGGCGACGGCATCAATTTCGGCGAGGATGTCACGGCGAACGCAAAGGTGATCAGCGACGTGAAAAAGAAACTCCGGGAGGCGCCGGAGTATCTGGAGATCCGCGGGGAAGTCTACATGAAGAATGCGGATTTTGACGCCGTGAATGAAAAACAGGAGCTGCTCGGGAAAAAGCCGTTCGCCAATCCGAGAAACTGTGCGGCGGGCACGCTTCGCCAGCTGGATTCCGCGATCACGAAAGAGCGTAAGCTGTCGCTGTTTATATTTAATATCCAGCAGGTGCGGGGAATGCAGTTTGACACCCACACACAGGGATATGAATATCTGAAGAAACAGGGAATGCATGTGATTGACGATTACCGTGTCTGCAAGACGGCAGATGAAGTGTGGGAGGCGATTACCGCCATCGGCGAGAACCGCGGCAACCTCGGCTATGACATTGACGGAGCGGTGGTCAAGATCAACCGTTTCTCGGACCGGGAAAAGCTCGGGGCGACCTCGAAAGTGCCCAGATGGGCGATCGCCTACAAATATCCGCCGGAGGAAAAAGAGACAAAGCTTCTGGATATCGAGCTGTCGGTCGGAAGGACAGGCAGGATCACGCCGACTGCGGTATTTGAGCCGATACGGCTCTGCGGAACGAGCGTTTCGAGGGCGACGCTTCACAATCAGGACTTTATCGATGATCTGGATGTCGGAATCGGGGACACCATTGTCGTCTACAAATCCGGCGAGATCATTCCGAAGGTGAAGGAAGTGCGGAAAGAAAAGCGCCCGGAGGGCTGGAAGCGCTTTGTGATACCGGATGTCTGTCCAGTGTGCGGGGCGAAAACAGAGCGGGAGCGCGATACGGCGGACATCAAGTGTACATCGCCGAACTGCCCGGCGCAGCTGGAGCGCCACATCATCAATTTTGTCGGAAGAGACGCCATGGACATCAAGGGGTTCGGAACGGTTTATATTGAAGAACTCGTCAGAATGGGTTATATTAAAAATGTCGCGGACATTTTTTCACTGAAGGAGCACCGTGAGGAACTGATTGCACAGGGAATTATCGGCAAGGAGAAGAACACGGACAAGCTTCTGGAGGCGATAGAAAAAGCCAAGCAGAATGATGCGTACAAACTGTTGACCGGTCTTGGGATACCGAATGTCGGAAAGGCGGCAGCGAAGGCGATCATGAAGCATTTTAAGACCATGGAGCGGCTTTCGGAGGCATCCGAGGAGGAACTTATGGCAGTCGGGGACATCGGAAAAGTCAGTGCGGACTGCATCCGAAGTTATTTTTCGGATGAGAAGAACCAGGTGGTGCTGCAGAGACTCGCGCAGGCCGGCGTCAACATGACGGCGGAGGAGAGCGAGACCGTGGACTCTGTCATAAGCGGAAAGACCCTTGTGGTGACGGGAACCCTGCCGACGCTTGGCAGAAAGGAAGCGCAGACGTTGATCGAGCGGTATGGAGGAAAGGTATCCGGATCTGTGTCAAAGAAGACGGATTATGTCCTCGCGGGGGAGAGCGCGGGAAGCAAGCTCACGAAGGCGCAGGAACTCGGCATCAGAGTGATCAGTGAGGACGAACTCTACGACATGCTGCAGATAGAGAGGTAACATTTTTATGCCAATCAGAATACAGAGTGATTTACCTGCAAAGGAAATACTGGAGAAGGAAAATATATTTGTTATGGATGAGAATCGTGCGATGCATCAGGACATCAGACCGATCAAGATCGGAATTTTAAATCTGATGCCGCTGAAGGAAGAGACGGAACTGCAGCTTTTGCGTTCCCTGTCAAACACGCCGCTTCAGGTCGATGTGACATTTGTTGCGGTGTCCAGCCATGAGTCCAAGAATACGTCGATGAGTCATCTGAATAAATTCTACGAGAGTTTTGCGGATATTAAGAGACGTTATTTTGACGGGCTGATCATTACCGGGGCGCCGGTGGAGCAGATGGAATACGAGGACGTGGATTACTGGGAGGAGATCTGCCAGATCTTTGAGTGGACGAAGAGCCATGTGACGTCCACCCTGCATCTGTGCTGGGGGGCACAGGCGGGAATGTACTATCACTACGGTCTGAAAAAATATCTCCTGCCCCAGAAAAAGTTCGGTGTCTACGAACACCGCGTGATGAACCGGAAAGTGCCGCTGGTGCGCGGGTTTGATGATTACTTTATGGCACCGCACTCCAGACATACCGAAGTGCGCACGGAGGATATCCGCAAGGTCAAGGAACTGACCATTCTTGCGGAGTCTGAGGAGGCGGGCGTATTCCTCGCGATTGCGGACGAGGGCAGAAGAATCTTTGTGATGGGGCATCCGGAGTATGACCGCTACACGCTGGATAAAGAATACAAGCGGGACAAGGAGAAGGGGCTTCCCATTGAGCCGCCGGTCAACTATTATCCGGACGATGACGATACGAAAAAGCCGAACCTGCAGTGGCGTTCGCACGGTAATATCCTTTACAGCAACTGGTTAAATTATTACGTCTATCAGCAGACTCCTTACGAGTTCATTGATACGGCGGAGATTATAGGAAAGTGATGCGGCGTTTGCCAAGGCACGGAAAAGAGGACATAAGATGGCAGATACAATGAAGATGGAATACAAGATTTTCCTGGAGGCGGAGGACGTGTCGCAGTCGCGGATTCTTTCCTGTGCTTCCTACATGAAGCGTGTGTTAGAGAACTGTAATAATCCTTACATCAGCAGGGCAGAACTGGATGATGAGAGCGATCTGGATGATTTTGTGCTGCGCCTTTTCGTGGAGGAGGAGATCGAGGAGAAGGAGTGCACCAACCCGGCGATGGCGGAGAGCTTTATCGAGGATATGGCGGAGCTTGTGACGGGGATTGCCGAGGCACATTCGTTCCTGGATCTGGAGGGAAGCTTCTCTGTCACATGGAAGGGAACGACGAGCGCATATGCCTTTGTCTCCCCCGGCGGTGATGACGGATGCGATTTTCAGGAACTCGGTGTGACCGAATAATTTAATACTTTTTTTGGTTTCCAAAACGGGAATAGTCTGTTATAATAAACGCATAATATCACTTAGGAGGCATTTGACATGGGTGAGGATCGCAAAACATTTAAAATAAAGGACGGTAATTTGGGAGAAGTGAAGATTGCAGATGAAGTGGTTGCCATCATCGCAGGACTTGCCGCTACCGAGGTTGAGGGCGTTGGTTCCATGGCTGGCAACATCACAAATGAACTGGTAAGTAAGCTTGGTATGAAGAATCTTTCCAAAGGAATTCGTGTAGAAGTTCTCGACGGAAAGGTAAGCGTGGATGTGGCACTGAACATTTCATATGGTTATTCGATCCCTGAAGTGTCAGCCAAGGTGCAGGACAGAGTCAAGAATGCGATTGAGAATATGACCGGTCTGGAAGTATCTATCGTGAATATCCGTATCGCAAGTGTGGACATGGGCAGCAACAAGTAACGCATCGAATCACGGTGAATAAGATAAAGGATGTCCCTGCGACATCCTTTTTTCCTGTACAGGGAAATGTGACGAAGAAGACGGGGACATGAGAGAAAGGAAAGGTTTATGACCAGAAGAGAGTTGAGAGAACAGATATTTAAGCTGTTGTTTGGCGTGGAGTTCCATGACAGACAGGAACTGCCGGAGCAGATTGCCGTCTATGAGGAGACGGAGGAGCCGTGGGATACAAAGGACGGCGCATATATCTCCGGCAAATGCGAGGATATCGTGGCGCATCTTGCGGAGATTGACGAGGCGATCGATGCGGTGGCGGAAGGCTGGAAGACCGGACGTATGGGAAAGGTAGATCTCACGTTGATCCGCCTGGCAGTCTATGAGATGAAGTACGATGAGGATGTGCCGGTCGGCGTTGCCATCAACGAGGCGGTGGAGCTTGCCAAAAAGTATGGCACCGATGAGTCGCCTGCATTTATTAACGGTGTGCTTGCAAAGCTGGTATGAGAAAAAATATCTATTCTGTCGGTCAGGTAAATACATATATCCAGAACATGTTTGCACAGGATTTTATGTTGCACCAGATCAGTATTAAAGGAGAAGTATCGAACTGCAAATACCACTCCAGCGGTCATATTTATTTTACCCTCAAGGATCAGACGGGGACGATCGCCGCAGTCATGTTTTCCAGGTACCGCCGCGGACTAGCCTTTCAGATGAAGGAGGGCGATAAGGTCGTTGTGACCGGCTCCGTGGAGGTGTACGAGCGGGACGGAAAGTACCAGCTCTATGCCAGAGAGATTGAGCTTGAGGGCGCCGGGAACCTCTATCTGAAGTATGAGGCGTTAAAGCGCGAACTCGAGGAGATGGGAATGTTCGATGCGGCATACAAGAAGCCGATACCAAGGTATGCCACGAGGATCGGTATTGTGACAGCGCCCACGGGAGCTGCCATACAGGATATCCGCAACATTGCAGCCAGAAGGAATCCCTATGTGCAGTTGATCTTATATCCGGCGCTCGTGCAGGGGGACGGCGCCGCGGCAAGCATTGTGCGCGGCATCCATGCGCTGGATGTGCTGGGTGTGGACGTCATCATTGTGGGACGCGGCGGCGGGTCGATCGAGGATCTGTGGGCGTTCAATGAAGAAGAGGTTGCGCGGGCAATTTTTGCATGCAACACGCCGGTGATCTCGGCGGTCGGACATCAGACGGATACGACGATCTCGGATTATGTGGCGGATCTGCGGGCACCGACACCCTCCGCGGCGGCGGAACTTGCGGTGTTTGATGTGCAGCTCGTCGAAAAGTGGCTGATGGACTATGGCACGCAGATGAGACGCCAGCTGGAATTAAAGCTGAATCAGATGCGCACGCGCCTCATGCATGATGAGGAGAAGCTGCGCTATCTGAATCCACGCACCAAGCTGAAAGAGAATGAAAAGCGTCTGGATGAGCTTGGCGCTGCCTTGGAGCGCCGGATGCAGGCGACACTCGAACAGAAGCGCCATCAGCTGGCACTCCTTTCGGGAAGACTGGATGGAATGTCGCCGCTTAAGAAGCTGGCACAGGGATATTCTTATGTGGAGGATGCCGGCGGACATGCATTGACGGATGCCGGCACCGTGCAGATCGGAGAAGAGCTTTCCATTCATCTCTACCGGGGCAGCCTAAAGGCGGCGGTGACAGAGATCTGCAGGCAGGATGCCGCAGCGGATGGTTCGGAGAAAGGAAGAATCGATGGATAATCAGAACGAAAAAAAGCCGACGCTTGAGGAGGCTTTTACCCAGATCGAGGCGATTCTCACCCAGATGGAGGAGCCGGAGATTTCACTGGAGGAATCTTTTTCCTTGTATCAGCAGGGGGTTCTGCAGCTTAAGAATTGCGGAACCATTCTGGATGAGGTGGAAAAAAAGATGCAGATCCTCGGTGAGGATGGGGAAATAGAAGAGATGTAAGAACGGTAGGGGGATGCAGACGATGGATTTTAAGACCGAGATGGCGGAGCGCACAGCGCAGATTGAACAGATCATAAAAAAATACCTGCCAAAAGAAGAAGGCTATCAGAAGACCATCATGGAGGCGATGAATTACAGCGTGCTGGCGGGAGGAAAGCGCCTCCGCCCGATGTTGATGCAGGAGACATACCGCCTGTTTGGAGGAAGATCCGAGGTGATCGAACCGTTCATGGCGGCGATCGAGATGATTCACACCTACTCGCTGGTGCATGATGACCTTCCGGCGATGGACAATGACGAATACCGCCGGGGGAAGAAGACCACGCACGCCGTGTACGGGGAGGCGATGGGAATCCTCGCGGGAGATGCGCTTCTGAATTATGCATACGAGACGGCGGCGCGGGCATTCGCCATGGAACCGGGCAATCCCGGGGTATGTCAGGCATTTCAGATTCTGACCGCAAAGGCGGGAATCTATGGAATGGTCGGCGGTCAGACGGTGGACGTCGAGTCGGAGGGAAAGCCGGGCATGACCAAGGAAAA
This sequence comes from uncultured Lachnospiraceae bacterium, assembly GCA_902781225.1. Lineage (GTDB taxonomy): Bacteria > Bacillota > Clostridia > Lachnospirales > Lachnospiraceae > Roseburia. The sequence continues at coordinate 25,995 of CACZIN010000003.1, forward strand.
GCTCGATTTTATCTACCGTCTGAAGACGAGCGCTCTGATCGAGGGGGCAATGCTCACAGGAGCGGTGCTGGCGGGAGCCACGCAGGGCGAACAGAAGATTATCGAGCAGACAGCCGGTGAGGTCGGACTTGCATTTCAGATCCAGGATGACATTCTGGATGTCACGAGCACCATGGAGGTATTGGGAAAGCCCATCGGCAGCGATGAGAAGAACCACAAGATCACGTACGTGACCTATGAGGGCATCGAGAAGGCGAAGGCGGATGTCGCGTCGCTGTCCGAGCAGGCGATTGCGCGGATGGATTCCCTTGTGGTTAAGAACGAATATCTGACGGAACTGCTCAGATATCTGATCCTCCGAGAGAAGTAAACTACGATAAAAAGCAGAGGTGCTCTGTATGATCTTGGAACGTATACAAAAAGAAAATGATATCAAGGAACTCTCCGATGAGGAACTGAAAATTCTTGCATCGGAGATTCGTCAATTTTTAATCGAGAAAATCTCGGATACCGGGGGACATCTTGCGTCCAATCTGGGCGTGGTCGAGCTGACCATGGCGCTGCATCTGTTTTTGGATCTGCCGAAGGATAAGCTGATCTGGGATGTCGGTCACCAGTCTTATACCCACAAGCTTCTGACCGGAAGAAAAGAGGGATTTGACCAGCTGCGCAAGTACGGGGGAATGAGCGGATTCCCGAAGCGCAAGGAAAGCGAATGTGACTGCTTTGACACGGGACACAGTTCTACGTCCATTTCGGCGGGACTTGGGTACGCGCATGCGAGAGAGATTACCGGGGAGGACTACAAGGTGGTGTCGGTGATTGGAGACGGTGCGCTGACCGGAGGTATGGCGTTTGAGGCGCTTAATAATGCGGCGCAGCTTAACTCCAACTTTATCATTGTCCTAAACGACAATAATATGTCCATCTCGGAGAATGTCGGCGGACTGTCCACTTATCTGGCAGGGTTCCGCACGGCGGATGCCTACCGGGATTTAAAGCTCGGGGTCATGAATTCCCTCAATAAGATTCCGGTTTACGGCGACAAGATGGTAGAGCGCATCCGGCGCACGAAGAGCGGAATCAAGCAGCTGTTCATTCCGGGAATGCTATTTGAGGAGATGGGAATCATCTACTTAGGCCCGGTGGACGGGGGCGATGTAAAGGGCATTCTAAAGCTTCTGCAGGAAGCGTCGCATGTGGACGGCCCGGTGCTTGTGCATGTCATCACGCACAAGGGAGCAGGATATGCGCCTGCCGAGCGGCATCCGGCGAGATTCCACGGGACGGAGCCGTTTGATATCGAGACGGGACTTCCGAAGCATCCGCGGACAAAGGCGAATTACACCGATGTTTTTTCCACGGTGATGCGCAAGCTTGGCGACCGGGATGAGCGCGTGGTGGCGATCACGGCGGCGATGACCGACGGAACGGGACTGAAGCGTTTTCACAATATGTTCCCGGAGCGCTTTTTTGATGTGGGGATTGCGGAGCAGCATGCGGTGACGTTCGCGGCAGGGCTTGCGGCGGGAGGCTTAAAGCCGATCTTTGCGGTGTATTCTTCCTTCTTGCAGAGGGCGTACGACCAGATTCTCCACGATGTCTGTATTCAGAACCTGCCGGTGGTATTTGCAATCGACCGTGCAGGACTTGTGGGCAGCGACGGGGAGACCCACCAGGGAATTTTTGACATTTCCTATCTCTCTACGATACCGAATATGACGATTATGGCGCCGAAAAATAAATGGGAATTGTCAGACATGATTAAATATGCGGTTGATTTTTCCGCGCCGATTGCGATAAGATATCCGAGAGGAGAGGCGTATGACGGATTAAGAGAGTACCGGGCGCCGATCGCCTGCGGCAAGAGTGAGTGGATCTACCGGTCGGGTCAGATCGCACTGTTTGCACTCGGGGCGATGGTGAAGACGGCGGAGGCGGTGCATGAGCGGCTGAAGGCGCTCGGCTATGAGAGCAGCTTAATCAATGCGCGGTTTGCAAAGCCGCTGGATGAGGATGCGCTCCTGTCCGCAGCACGGCATCACGACCTTATCGTTACGATGGAGGAGAATGTGATCAGCGGCGGCATGGGCGAACAGGTCATGCGTTTTTATGAGGAGCACAATCTCTCTGTGAGAGTGCTTGCCATCGCGATTCCGGATGAGTACGTGGAACACGGCAATGTGGAGATCCTGCGCAGGGAAGTCGGAATCGATGCGGAGACGATCACGGAGCGCACCATAGAGGCATATGAAGAACTGCACGCACAGGAAAGCGGTGCGGAAAGGAATGACTTTTGAAAGAACGATTAGATGTTTTGCTTGTAAACAGAGGACTGGCTCCGTCGAGGGAGAAGGCAAAGACCATGATTATGGAAGGCAATGTCTTTGTGGAGAACCAGCGGGAAGATAAGGCGGGGGCTACATTTGACACGGAGGCCGAGATCACCGTAAAGGGGAACACGCTCAAATACGTGAGCCGCGGCGGATTAAAGCTTGAAAAAGCCATGACGCATTTCGGGATCACGCTGGAGGGCAAGGTCTGCATGGATATCGGAGCTTCCACCGGTGGATTTACCGACTGCATGCTGCAAAACGGAGCCGTCAAGGTGTATTCCGTGGACGTCGGCTATGGTCAGTTCGCATGGAAGCTGCGCCAGGATCCGCGCGTTGTCTGTATGGAGAAGACCAATATCCGCTATGTGACCCCGGCGGATATTGATGACGTGCTGGATTTTGCGTCGGTGGATGTGTCATTTATCTCTCTTACCAAGGTTTTAATCCCGGCGAGGGAGCTCTTAAGAGACGGCGGCGAGATGGTCTGTCTCATCAAGCCCCAGTTTGAAGCCGGACGGGAAAAAGTCGGAAAAAAGGGTGTTGTGCGTGACAAAGCCGTCCACGAGGAAGTGGTAGAGCGGATCATTGAGTTCGCGTCACAGAACGGATTTTTTGTAAAGAATCTGGAATATTCGCCCATCAAGGGACCGGAAGGAAACATCGAGTATCTGGTGTACATCCGGAAGGATGAGACGGGCGGCGTGGATGCGGCGGTCGACATTAAGGCGGTCGTGGATGCGGCGCACGGCGAGTTGGACAAGTAACCAGACGTCTGTGAATGACAGGGCGTCTGCCGCATGTGGGGAAGCTTATGAGACATTTTTTGATCATCACAAATACATATAAGGACGAGAACGGCAGACTCACCGGAGAACTTGCGTCGTATATCCGCAAAAAAGGCGGAGAATGTGACTGCTTCTACAGTGACGGGGAGAGCAAAAGCGAGGCGGCACCTGCTCTGGAACAGATGGATCCCGCGACGGACTGCGTCATGGTGCTGGGCGGCGACGGAACACTGATCCGCGCGGCGTCCAGGCTGGTGGACAGCAGGATTCCGTTGATCGGCGTGAACCTTGGTACGGTCGGCTATCTGTGTGAACTCGAGGAGAGCAACGTGTTTGACGCGGTTGACCGTCTGATGGCGGATGACTGTATGGTGGAGGAGCGCATGATGCTGACCGGCGCAGGCATCCTTGGCGGCGTGCGGGAAGAATACGGGGTTGCCCTGAATGATATCGTGATTCACCGCACCGGGGAGTTGTCGGTAGTCAGTCTGATCGTCTATGTGAACGGGGAATATCTGCATACGTTTCGGGCGGACGGAATCATTGTGTCGACGCCGACCGGTTCCACCGGCTACAATATGTCGGCAGGCGGACCGATCGTGGATCCGAAGGCACAGATGATTTTAATCACGCCGATCAATGCGCATAATCTCAATTCACGCAGTATAGTGATCGGTGCGGAGGACGAAGTGGTTGTTGAGATCGGCAGAAGGCGCTCACAGAAGGATGAGACGCTGGAGGTCAGCTTTGACGGGGATACCGCCGCAAGACTTGTGGTGGGAGATAAGTTCAGTATCCGGAAGGCTTCGGATACGACAAGGATCTTAAAGCTGAGCAACAAGAGCTTTCTCGAGATCTTAAGCAAAAAGATGCAGGTATACACATAAGCGGGAAACGGAGGGCAGAATGAAAACCAAACGACAGGCGAAAATGCTGGAACTGATCAAGAAGAATGACATTGAAACACAGGAAGAACTGTCGGATTATCTGGAGCGTGAGGGCTATCAGGTAACACAGGCGACGGTTTCCAGGGACATCCGGGAACTAAAGCTCACCAAGGTTGCGATGAGCAACGGCAGGCAGAAATACGTTGCGCTGCAGGAGACGGACGAAAATCTGTCACAGAAATATGTGCGCGTGTTCCACGACGGATTTGTATCCATGGATATGGCACAGAATATTCTGGTGATTAAGACGGTCTCGGGTATGGCAATGGCGGTGGCGGCTGCGTTAGATGCCATGCATATGCACGAGATCGTGGGCTGCATTGCGGGGGATGACACCATCATGTGCGCGATCCGCAGTGTGGATGATACCGTTGCGGTGATGAATCGCTTGAAAAAGCTTGTGGAAGACTAGACGGGATTCTTTTGGGGAGAGTAGAAGGAGATTCTATGTTACAAAGTCTGCATGTGAAAAATCTGGCGTTGATTGACGAGGCGGAGGTGGATTTTACCCGGGGACTCAATATCCTCTCGGGAGAGACCGGTGCGGGTAAGTCCATCATCATCGGTTCGATCAATCTGGCGCTGGGTGAAAAAGTGCAAAAGGAAATGTTGAGAGAAGATCCGCAGACCGGGGAATTTGCCCCGGCGCTGGTAGAACTGGTATTTACGGTGGAGGACGAGCAGGAACGGCAAAAGCTGGAGGCGCTCGAGGTCTATCCGGAAGATGACCAGGTGATCCTGAGCCGCAGAATCGTAGGCGGAAGGGGAACGGCGCGCGTCAACGGTCAGAGTATGCCGGCATCCGCAGTGCGCGAGATCGCGGCGATTCTGATTGACATTCACGGGCAGCATGAGCATCAGTCGCTTCTCTCAAAGCGCAGACATTTGGAGATTCTGGATGCCTATGTGGGAGAGACGCTGACAGAGAAAAAGAAGGCGCTCGCAGAGACTTACCGCAGCTACAAAAAGCTGGTGGAGGAAGAGAAAAATGCCGGCATAGACGGTGCGGAGCGCGAGCGGGAGATTTCGTTCCTGGAGTACGAGATCCGTGAGATCGAGGAGGCAGAGCTTCGGGAGGGCGAGGACGAGGAACTGGAGAATGAGTACCGCCGGTTTTCCAACGGACAGAAGATTGTGAATGCCGTAAACGGTGCATACAGCAATACCGGCGGCGAATCGGACTGTGCGTCGGAGCTGACCGGAAGGGCGGTGCGCGAGCTCTCGTCAGTCTCCGGATACGATGAGAAGCTTGCCGAACTCGAGCGAGAGCTGCTTGAGATCGACGGGCTGTTAAGCGATTTCAACCGGGAACTTGCCGATTATGTCGAGAATATGGAGTACGATGAGGAGACGTTCTACCAGGTGGAGAAGCGTCTCGATGAGGTGAATCATCTGAAATCCAAATACGGAAGCACGATCCCGGATGTGCTTCTGGCATTAGAAGAGAAGCAGGAACGCCTGATGCAGCTTAAGAACTATGACACGTATCTCGCCGGACTTAAGGAAGAGATTGCGCGGACGAAAAAAGTCTTAGAGCAGCAGAGCAGCGAGGTGTCCGCAATGCGCAAGGAGGCGGCAGAGCGGCTTACCGCGGCGGTCACGCAGGCGCTGCTGGATCTGAATTTCCTTGATGTGCGTTTTACGATGAATTTTGAGCGCATGGCAGAGTATACGGCGAACGGATTCGACGATGCGGAATTTTTGATTTCCACGAACCCGGGCGAGCCGTTAAAACCGCTCGGAAAAGTGGCGTCGGGAGGAGAACTTTCGCGTATCATGCTTGCCATCAAGACGGTGTTAGCGGATGAGGATGCGGTGGAGACGCTGATTTTCGATGAGATCGACAGCGGAATCAGCGGACGGACGGCGCAGATGGTTTCCGAGAAGATGAATGTGCTGGGACGGACGCATCAGATTATCTGTATCACACATCTTCCGCAGATTGCGGCGATGGCGGATTCCCATTATCTGATCCAGAAATCCGTGCAGAATCAGACGACGGTCTCCACGATCCGCAGACTGTCGGAGGAGGAGAGCGTACAGGAGCTTTCCCGTATGCTTGGAGGCGTGGAGATCACGGAGACGGTAAAAGAGAGTGCGCGAGAGATGCGCGCGCTTGCAAAAAGCAAAAAATCGGGGTTTGAAAAGTAAAAATATTCACATAATAAAAGAAGATACCACAGGTATGAGATACCATGGTATCTTCTTTTTTTGTTGTGTGGCGGCCTTTGGGTTACAGAAAATGGTATGGGGGCAGATATGAGGCATAAATTCTATTTTTTGATACAGCAGATCACGTGGATTGTTTTTTTGCTTTTGGCGCTGTTTGCCGTAAAGACGTTTGAGCGGGCACTGCCGGATGAGATCTATGTCCCGTTCGGGGAAAAGGCGGATTACCGGTTTGGCGTTCCGGTGAGCGTGACGTTAAAGGACGACAGCGAGGAAGTGTTCTACCGCTTAAACGCGCAGGAGGATGTCGTGGCGGAGGCCCCTTTTTATACCGTTACCTGTAAGCTGTTCGGCATTTTCCCGGTAAAAGACGTGAAGGTGATGATGGTCGACAGACAGGAGGTGACCGCGGGCGGCGAGGCGATCGGTATCTATGTGAAGACGGACGGAATCCTGGTGCTCGGCACGGCAAAGATTGCGGATGCGTGGGGCAATGAGTGCAGTCCGGCGCAGAATCTGGTGCAGAGCGGGGATTATATTGTGAGCGTGAACGGGGAGACGGTGTGCGGGAAAGAGGAGCTGATGGACAAGATTGACAGCTACGGCAGCGGGCGTGAGATCATAGGAGTGATGCGGAAGGGAGAGTATGTGGAAGTATCCATGAATCCGGTCAAGGGTGAGACGGGAAAATACCGTCTGGGCATCTGGGTGAGGGACGACCTTGCCGGGGTCGGAACGCTGACCTACTACAGGCAGGACGGCAGTTTCGGCGCGCTCGGACATGCGGTGAGCGACGGCGACACCGGCGTGCAGATGAGCCTCTCGGAGGGGTACATTTACGAGACAAAAATTGTCAGCATCCAGAAGGGGAAGACCGGCGTGCCGGGAGAACTTGCGGGCATCATCGACTACGGGGAATCGCACTGCATGGGGAGCATTACGGAGAACTCGCCGCTTGGCATCCGCGGCGTATTAAACGATACGGCGGGGGAACTTGAGGGAGAAGTTTATGAGGTGGCTTATAAGCAGGACATTGAACCCGGAAAAGCCTACATCATCTCGGAGGTGTCCGGTGAGCGCGCGGAGTATGAAATCGAGATAGAGAGTCTTGATTACAGCGGGGATGAGGAAAACAAGGGTATTCTTTTTAAGGTCACCGATGAGCGGCTTTTAGATCTGACCGGAGGAATCGTACAGGGGATGAGCGGCAGCCCGATCATCCAGAACGGGAAGATGATCGGGGCGGTGACACATGTGTTTGTGTCGGATGCGTCGATGGGTTACGGAATCTTTATTGAGAAAATGTTGTGATTGCACGACAAAAACTTTTACAACGTCTGGTACTTATGGTATACTATATCCATTATTGTTGGCTTTAAGGACGGAAGACGGAATGGAACAGCAGGGACATATACAAAAACTGGCAGATGAATACTACGAAGAGGGCAGAGCCAGATTCTTTGACCGCAAGCTGGATGAAGCGGCGATGCTCGTACAGAATGCGCTTCATCTCTACAAGAAGTGCGATGACATGTTAAAATACGCCACAGCGCTCAATCTGCTCGGCGTGATCTACGGCGCCACGGGGAACGAGACGATGGCGGTGGATTATCTGGTCGAGGGACTTGAGTGTGCGATCGATCATCAGTTAAGCAACATCACGACACTCTTTTATAACAATATCGGCTCCAGGTATCAGGAACTGGGAGAGCATGAGAAGGCGATCGATTATTTCTTAAAGTCGGCGCGGGAACTGCAGAATCCGACCTGCATAAAGGAGGAACGCTACCGTTCCTGGGCTCTGATTACCTACCTGAATCTGGCGGTCTCCTACTACGAGCTGAATCTGTATGAGCTTTCCTACAAATATTTAGAGCAGGCAGAGCGGCAGCTTGACGAGGAAGTGGAGGAGATGTATCATTATACGGTACTGATCTTCAAGTGTAGGCTGCTCTGGCAGATGGGAAAGGGGGACTATGTGTATGAACACATGGACGACCTTCTGGCGAGCGGCGAAAAGGACAGCAATGCGTCGGATTATCTGAACGATATGAAGGATCTGTGCCAGTTGTTCCGCGACATGAAAGAATATGAATACTGGAAACAGACCATATCTGCGGTCGAGACCTATACGATCGATCAGAATACCGTCTTTTTCCAGCTGTTTCTGACGGAATTGTGGATGGACTATTATCAGACCGTGGGGAATGAAGAGCGCTATGTGGAACTGTGCGTGGCACATGCGGATCTGTATAAGCGCCAGAAAGCGATCGATGCGAAGGACCGCGCCACAGCGATCGATATCAAGGTCCAGCTGCGGGAAAAAGAGGCGGAGCGCAAGCGCGTGGAGACCATGTCTGTGACGGATGCGCTGACCGGGCTGGGGAACCGCTATTCTCTTGAGCGTGAGGCAGTGCGTATCATAAGGGATGCGGGCAGCGAGCGGATCACGGTCGGCGTTTTGGACATCGACTGCTTTAAGCAGCTGAACGATACCTACGGACATATTCACGGAGACCGCTGCCTGAAGGTGGTGGCGGATATTCTGAAGGAGGCAGTGATGGACTGCGGACATGTCTACCGGTTTGGCGGGGATGAGTTCGTGATGCTGTTTCCGGCAGGGATGGAGAACCGGATCGAGGAGATTGCGGAGGTGATCCTGCAGAAGATTGCGGAGGCGGGAATCGCAAACGAGCATTCGGTTGTGCAGTCGAATCTTACCATCTCCCAGGGGTATGCCTGCTTCGTGCCGGAGGGCACGGAGAGCGGAGCGCGTCTGATTGAGCACGCGGACAAGGCGCTTTACTATGTGAAGAGAAACAGCAGAAACGCATATTATATCATACGCGAATGATGCATATACTTCAGTTGACGACTTGCTTCGACAAATTTTCTTGCGTTGGAATCAGTATCATCAGTAAGCAAAGAGTTTTGTCACAGGAGGGGCTAAAATGGAAAAACTGAATGTTGCAATAGCAGATGATAATGAGAGAATGCTGCGATTATTAGGGGATATTATCGAAAGTGATGACGAACTGAATGTTGTAGGAGTCGCCCGCGACGGCGAGGAAGCATACCATGTGATAAAGGCAAAAGAACCGGATGTCGTGCTGCTCGACATTGTGATGCCGAAGCTTGACGGATTGGGGGTTTTAGACCGCGTGAGTCAGGACACCTCCATAAAAAAACATCCAGCATTTATTATGATCAGCGCGATCGGTCAGGAGAAAATCACAGAAGATGCGTTTGCGCGCGGCGCGGATTATTACATTATGAAGCCGTTTGACAATGATATCGTGCTAAACCGCATCAAGAATGTGAGAAGACCTGCGGCGGGACGCGGTGCGGAAGTGCGCAAGGTCAATGCCTATGAGAAGGCAGAGGAGGCAAAGGAGCGCAATCTGGAAGCCGATGTCACCGATATTATTCATGAGATCGGAGTTCCGGCACATATCAAGGGGTATCAGTATCTGCGGGATGCGATCGTCATGTCCGTTAATGATATGGATATGCTCAACTCGATCACGAAAATTCTCTACCCGACGATCGCGAAGAAGTACCAGACAACCTCCAGCCGTGTGGAGAGGGCAATCCGGCATGCGATCGAGGTGGCGTGGAGCAGAGGCAAGATGGATACCATTGATGAGATGTTCGGGTATACCATCCACAACGGAAAAGGAAAACCGACGAATTCGGAGTTTATCGCACTGATTACCGACCGGATACGTCTGGAATACAAGATGCATTAACGATGAGGACATATTTTTTGCAAGGCGCAGAGCCCGCGAAGAGTATGTCCTCATTTTCGGATAACCGGTTTCTTTTGCGCGGCAGATGTGTTATAATTATACGATGATTTTTCGGAGGATGGCAGATGCAGAAAAACAGGTATCAGCTCAGATGCGCGGCAGGAAAATACTGGCTGTTAGATATGGAGCAGGATGGGGGACAGTACCGGCCGCCGCTCATGCTGAATGAGAGCGGGGCTTATATCTTTAAGCAGTATACGGCAGGGAACACTGCGGATAGAATCGCGGAGGAACTTGCCGGTGCGTACGGGGGAACCGCAGACGATATGCGCACAGACGTGATGCAGTTTATCAGACAAATGGAACTACAGGGGATCTTGTAAGCGATGAATATATTATTGGTGGGAAGCAAGTGCCGCTTCCTTCAGCTTTTGACAGACAAACTGGACAAAGAGGGACATCGTGTGTTTTTGCTGACGGCAGAAGACAAGTCCGTCAGACCGTCCAAAAAGATATTTGAGACGTATCATTTCGCATACGACAATCCGTGCATCAGAGAGGTGCTTGAGGGAGTGCGCCCGGATGTGACCGTCTTCATGGGAGCCTATGACACAGGCTTTCTCTGGGGAAAGGGGAGCAGCACGGCGTCGGCGTACACTTCAGGTCTGTTTCAGCTGCTGATGAATGAGACGGCAGGCAATGTGGGACGCTTTTTGTATCTCTCGTCGGAGGAAGTCTTCGGGGGAGAGTATGCACAGGACATTTCGTGCGAGGAAAACTGTGCGGCTTATACGGTACGCGCGCAGGCGATTGCGGCGGGAGAGGAACTTTGCCGCAGTTACTATAACATGGGCTATGAGACGATCGTGCTGCGGCTGGATCATCTCTATGGGGAACCGCTTACCGGGGCGGAAGCGCGTGACATTTGTGCCCGCATGAGTGTGGAGGGGCTGGAAACCGGTGAGATCCGGGTAAATCCCCGCAACCGTGTGGCGCTGTTACACTATTCGGACGCCGTCGAATTTTTGTATGCGGTGATTACGGCAAAAAAGATGACGTACGGCGTCTATCAGATTTCTTCCGGGGAGACGATTTCCGTGCGAAGTGCAGCGGAGCTTGTGGCGGCGGAACTGGGCGGTGTGAAGGTCGTAGAGGACACCGGAAGAGAGCGGATGGAGCCGGTTCTGTCCAATCAGAGATTTGCGGAGGAGTTTGGGATACGCATTGTACATAAGCCGGAGACTGAGATCGGCAGGGAGGCGGCGTATATCCGGCAGCACGCCTCTTCTTTTGTGCGGACACAGAGCAGGAAAAAGGGATGGAGCCGGTTCGGAGAGCGGTCGAGAGAGGCCGTAAGAGCGATGATTCCGTTCGCGGAGAATCTGCTTTGTTTCCTTCCGTTTTTCCTGTTAAATAACTGGATGGCGGGAAGCGCGTATTTCCAGAACATTGATTTTTACCTTCTGTATGTACTGCTGTTCGCCATTACCTACGGGCAGCAGCAGGCGACATTCTCCTCGATTCTTGCGGTGGCGGGGTATCTTGCGGTGCAGATGTATCAGCGGAGCGGTTTTGATGTGGTGCTGGACATCAACACGTACATATGGATTGCACAGCTGCTGATTCTGGGACTTGTGATCGGCTATATGCGCGACCGGCTGCATGCGGTGGAGGAGGAGGAGCGCCATGAGGTGGATTTCCTCTCCAGACAGGTGGAGGACATCTCGGATGTCAACGGCAGCAACGTGCGCATCAAGGAGATTCTGTCGAATCAGATCGTCAACCAGAACGACAGCTTCGGAAAGCTGTATGAGATCACGTCCAGCCTGGACAAGTACGAGCCGAGCGAAGTGCTGTTCTATGCTGCGGAGGTGCTGGCAAAGCTGATGGACAGTCAGGATGTCGCAATCTATACGGTGGCAAACCACTCCTATGCGCGTCTGTTCTCGGCGACCTCGCCGAAGGCACGCATGCTCGGAAATTCCATTCACTATGTGCAGATGGAAGAACTCTATGAAAAGCTGCGGGAGAAAAAAGTGTTCATCAACAAAACCATGGATGAGCGCTATCCGCTGATGGCGGACGCCATTTATTCGGAGGACGAGATGCAGCTGATTCTGATGGTGTGGGGAATCCCGTGGGAGAGAATGACACTCGGGCAGGCGAATATGCTTACCGTGATCGGCTATCTGATTCAGAACGCGGTCGTGCGCGCCAACCGTTATCTCTCGGCGCTGGAACAGCAGCGCTACATCCACGGCACCAGAATTTTGGAGGCGGATGCGTTTGTTTCGCTGGTGAAGGCTTATCTTAACGCCAGGGAGAAGAAGCTGACGGAGTGTGCGCTCGTCGTTTTCGAGGAGGGGGAGACCTCCAGGGAGGAAGCGGCAGGCGTCCTTTCCGGCATGATGCGCCAGAGCGATTATCTCGGAGAACTCTCCGACGGAAAGATGTACGCGCTGCTTGCCAACACGAGCGCAGAGGATGCGGGAATGGTTGTGGAGCGTTTTAGGAGCGCAGGATTTCCGTGCAGGATGAAAGAGGAGATGGAACTATGAGCAGGATTGAAACGTATTTTCTGCTGCTTGTGGTACTCAATCTGTGCGTCACGGCGGCGTATGTCCTGTGGAATGAGCGGCACTGGAGAGAAGAGCCGGGGAAGCGCACCGGCGGAAGAATCCGCGCGGCGGTTATGCTTTTGGCACCGGTGATCGTTCCTGTTTTCTTTGTGGCGGGAGAACTCGTGCGTCATCTATTATTCGGACAGTCGGCGGATCTGGAAGATGTTATTTTCAGTAAGGAACGTGTCAGAACACACTTTATGGCGGACGAGGAGCAGGAGCGGAATGTGGTGCCGATCGAGGAGGCACTGGCGATTTCCGACCGGGACAGTCTGCGCACGCTGATTATGAATGTGGTCAGAGGAGACGTCACGGACTCTCTCGGATCGCTGGCGCTGGCACTTGACAGTGAGGACACCGAGACTTCGCACTATGCGGCGTCTGTGCTCCGGGATGTGCTCAACGATTTCAGGCAGCATGCACAGGAACTCTACCGGCAGATGCAAAAGGACGGCAGGGAGGCGGGGGACGATGCCTGCCTTCTGATCGAGTACATGTATGTCGTCTTAAAACAGAATGTTTTTCACGAGACCGAGCAGCGGACATTCGTGGATATGTTTGAGGAGGCGTGTGAACTTCTCTATGAAAAAGATTACCGGAAGCTCACTGCGCAATACATCGAATGGCTGTGCGAACTGCTCCTCCGTTTAAAGGAATTCGAGCGGATGCATTACTGGTGCAACCGGAGCCGGGAATTATATCCGGATGCACTTTCCACGTACACCTGCTATTTGAAAATGTATTTTACGCAGGAGAAGAAAACCGAATTTTTCCGGGAACTGGATCGGCTGAAAGCGTCCAATATCGTCATTGACAGGGAGACGTTAGAGCTGATCCGGACGTTCAGTTAGTCCGGCAGGAAGGAAATGACATGGTATCACGCAGAAATTATCTGACGATTGCAATGATGTTTGTGATTCTGCTTTTTATGTTTCAGTTTACAGGCGTCATGAAAGAACAGTTAAGTGAATATGAGAGCAACGAATATGCAGACGATACCACAACAGCCTTTCAACGGTCGGATGCATTCCTGGCAGAACAGACATCCGCCGACGCCTGCGAGGTGATCTATGTGGGCGAAGCGGGGGGAGCGGAGGAATCCGTGGTAAAGGCATGGTGCAGCTATCGCAAGCGGACGTTTTTTTGCAGCAGCTCCCTCGCACTGCTTGACAGTCTGCAGGATGATGCCCTGCAGGTGCTGGTGGTGGACGGCAGCAAGGTGACGTCGGAAGAAGAGGTGGCGGTTCTTCGCGGAGAGGCACAAGCGGGTGTGACCGTGATTTTTGCAACCCTGCCGCAGAGCTCTGTGATAAGGGAGTACCGGGATTTAAGGGAGCTTCTCGGAATCCGGGCGGTGATTGCGGATGAGATACCGCTTGCGGGCATGCATCTGTTTTCCGGCTTTCTGCTCGGCGGGGAAGAGATCTACGAGGCCACGGAACCCGGGGAGGAGGAGCGGCAGGACATGAACCCATCTGTGCCCTGGTATACGACCGGCGCGGGAACCAAGACCTATATGGTCGGCACGCTGTCCGATGAGACGATCGAACAGACGGTGGATAACGAAATACGGGCACAGTATGCGGGAATGGAGGAAGAGGCGGCAAAAAACAGCCTTCTGCCTGCCATTCTCTGGAGAAACAGCGTGGATGCGGCAAAGATTTTCTGTGTGAACGGGGATTATCTTGCAGACATAAGCGGTGTTGGAATACTGGACGCCATGATGGGGGAGACATACGATTACGATATCTACCCTGTGATCAACGCACAGAATCTTGTGATTGCAGATCTGCCGGCGTTCATCTCCGAGAACGAGGAGGAGATGCAGAAGCGTTACAGCCAGTCCGCACAGGCCGTGTATCAGGAAATTGTGTGGCCGTCGCTGACCTCCATTGCCTCCCGGACGGGGGCAAAGATGACCTGCATGATGACGCCGCAGTTTACGTATACGGATGAGGAAGAGCCGGATGGGGAGAACGTCACCTACTATCTGAAACGTCTGAAGGAGGAGCACGCGGAGGCAGGGCTGTCCGCAGACAGCAGGGAAGGGCTCACGCTCTCAGAAAAAATAAAGCAGGATCAGACGTTCTGGAAGACCTATGCGCCGTCCTACCGGTTTTTATCCCTCTACGCGGACAGAGTAAAGAGCATCGGGGAGGAGAGCGCCATTCCGGCGGAAATCCGCACGGTTGCGCTCGGATCCGGCGTCAGCGGGCAGGCGGTGGGGTATCTCAATGAGAACGTCACACTGCAGCCGTCGACGAGTTCCGGAATCCGGCATACGTTTCTGGATGATTTTAAGGTGAAATGCATGGAGACGGCGCTCGGCTATTCCAACATCATACTCGACCTCTATAGCGTGACTTATCCGGAGGGGGACGAGGATTCCTGGGAGAAAATGTCCAAGAAGATCGCGGCAAACCTCGGCACCTACTGGAGGGCGTATGAAGCGTTTGACGCAACCACCCTGACGGAGAGTGATGTGCGCATCCGCAGATTTCTGGCGCTTGACTATAAGCAGCAGCGCACGGACAATGTGATTACACTCTCCATAGAGCACCGGGAGGATGCGGCATGGTTTCTGCTGCGGCTGCACGGAGAGGAAGTCACGGAGGTTGCGGGCGGAAGCTTTGAAGAGATAGAAGACGGTGTCTATCTGATTCTTGCAGAGGAAGATGAGATTTCCGTGAAGGTGCAGAACGAGGAAGAATGGCAGTATCAGGACGGCGGAAAGCGTGGTGACGGCACATGAGAATATGTATTGTGGCAGAGGGGTGCTATCCCTATATTGTCGGGGGTGTATCAAGCTGGATACACAGTATGATAAAAATATTTCCGGAGTACCAGTTTGTCGTGCTGGCGATTGTGGCGAACCGTTCGCTGCGCGGAAAGTTTGTCTATGATCTTCCGGAGAATGTGGTGGAAGTGCACGAACTGTATCTGGAGGATGCGGACTGGCGGCCAAAAGAACTTAAAAGAGCGGGCAGACTGAAGTTAAATGAGCAGGAGTACGCCGCACTGCGAAGCCTGCTGATGAACCAGAATGTAGACTGGGATACCCTGTTTTCCTTTTTCGGAGAGAAGGAGTTCTCTTTAAATGAACTTCTCATGGGGGAGGATTTTTTCCGGGCGGTGCAGGAATGTTACGAGGTGCGGTATGCGGGGGCGGTGTTTTCCGATTTCCTCTGGACGATGCGCTCCATGTACCTTCCGCTGTTTTTAACGCTTGGCATGCGGCTGCCGAAGGCGGATGTGTATCACTGTGTGGCGACGGGATATGCGGGCGTGCTGGGCAGCATGGCAAAGCGCAGGTTCGGCTGTAGGCTTTTGATCTCGGAGCATGGAATCTACACCAGGGAGCGCGAGGAGGAGCTGATCCGTGCGGACTGGGTGTCCGGCATTTATAAGAATATCTGGATTGAGCAGTTTAAGAAAATGTCGAAGCTTGCCTACGACAGGGCGGATCTGGTCACAAGCCTGTACGCGCATGCGAGAGAGCTTCAGATCGAGCTCGGGTGTCCTGCGGACAAGACAAGCATCACCCCGAACGGGATTGATCCGGCGCGGTTTGCCGGTTTGAAGCGTCCGGAAGCGATGGATCCGGATATGGTGCACATCGGTGCGGTACTCCGCGTGACGCCGATCAAGGATGTCAAGACCATGATCCGGGCGTTCGCGTATGCAAAGCGCGACGTGCCCAACTTAAAATTATGGATCATGGGTCCGACGGACGAAGACGAGGAATACGCGAGGGAATGTTTTGACCTGGTGGAGCTGATGGAACTGCCGGATGTGGTGTTTGCCGGAAGGGTGAACGTGACGGAATATCTCGGCGGGCTGGATTTTACCATTCTGACCAGTATCAGCGAGGGGCAGCCGTTAACGATTCTGGAGGGCTACGCGGCAAAGCTTCCTGCGATAGCAACCGATGTCGGAAACTGCCGCGGACTGTTGTACGGCGAGGACGATGATTTCGGTGAGGCGGGGATTTTAACGCATATCATGAATGTGAAGGAGATCGCGGACGCTATGGTGAATCTTGCCAGACATCCTGTCCGCAGAAAACAGATGGGGGAGAACGGGTACCGCCGCGTGATGGCAAAGTACAAGATTTCGGATATGCAGCAGACATACCGGAAGATTTATGAGACATTTGAGAACATAGACTGGTAGAAGGGAGAGAGACTGTGGCAGGAATAGGAATCAAGCTCCAGAAAATTTATGAGAAAAAAACGATTCTTGCATATCTGACCGGATTCGGTTACAGTGCGGTCGTGACGGTCGCGCCGATGTTCGTCGTGATCGGAACGGTCATGCTCATGAGTCAGCTCCTGGGATATGAGAATGTGGGATATGCGAGGAGAGGACTGTTTTCCGGAACGCTGCTTTATATCTTTATCTTTTCGCTTCTGACGGCGGCGCCTTTTAATGCGGTGTTGTCCCGCTATATGTCGGATGTCATCTACGAGGAGCGTTATGAGGATATTCTGCCCTGCTACGATGTGGGGCTGCTTTTAAACATTCTGCTGGCAAGTCTCCTCGGAATTCCGTTTTGCGTGTGGGAACATCTTGTGGGACATGTCAACCTGATTTTCGTGTTTACCGGATTTTGCGGTTATATCGCACTGGTTCTCGTGTTTTATTCGATGCTTTACCTCTCCATCTGTAAGGATTATCAGAAGATATCGCTGTACTTTTTGACCGGGATGGCGGCGGCGCTCGCCTGCTCCCTCTTTTTCGTAAAAGTATGCGGCAGGGAGATTGTCTACAGTATGCTGCTTTCCCTTACGATCGGATTTTTTCTTACGGCGGTGCTGGAATACGCCACGGTAAAGCGGTATTTTAAGAGGAACAGCAACCGGTACAGAAGGGTTTTATCGTATTTTGGCAGGTACTGGAAGCTGGTGGCGATCAATTTTTTGTATACACTCGGTCTGTATATTCACAATTTTGTGTTCTGGAACACGGATTTACAGATGCGCGTGGCGGATACGTTTGTCTTTGCCCCGACATATGATCTGGCGACCTGTCTGGCGATGTTTACGAATCTGTCGTCGACCATCATTTTTATCACGCGGGTAGAGATGCATTTCCACACACGCTACAAGGCGTATTCGGAGGCGGTCATCGGAGGAAGATGGGAAGATATTAAAAATACAAAAGACAGAATGTTCCGGCAGCTCTCCGCGGAGCTCATGAATCTGGTGCGCATACAGTTTATCATATCGACGGCGGTGTATCTGATCTGTGTGGTGGTGCTTCCGCAGTACGGGTTCTCTGGGAGAGTGATGCAGATCTATCCTTGTCTTGCCGCCGGATATTTTATATTATTTATTCTGTATGCAGAAATTATTTTTCTGTACTACTTTAACGATCTGACAGGGGCGCTTTTGGCAACCCTCGGCTTTTGTCTGGTGACGTGGGCGGGAAGCGTGCTCTCTGCCGGCGGGAGCGATCTGTGGTACGGCATGGGACTGGTGGCGGGCAGCTTTACCGGTTTTACCATTGCCTATTTCAGGCTCAGGTTCATGGAACGCCATATGGATGAACATATCTTCTGCGGCGGACAGCTGTTTACGGTGAAGAGAGAGCGGATGCCGGAGAGTATGGTATATACAAAGAAACAGAAGGAGCGTTAGTATATGAATGTGATTTTAATTCTGCGGATTTTTCTGACGGCAGCGGGAGTGCTGTTCCTTTTGGGGGACATCAATGCGTATGTGAGGCAAAAACTGACCGATACGATCGGACTGCTCTGGGCGTTTGTCTCGGTGGCACTCATTTTAACGGGCGTGGTCTCCGTGCCAAAGGCAAAGGAGGAGGAATACCTTGTGGTACTTCTTCTGGCGGTCTGCCTGCTGCTTTTAATCCTGCTGTTTAAGTTAAGTAAGGTAGTGTCGGTTCTTTCCATGAAAAATCAGGAGCTTGCCATGCAGGTTTCCCTGCTCAATCAGGAAAATGAGAGAATATTGCACAGGCTGGGGATTTTGACAGATGAGAAAAAAGATATTGTTCGTGATTAACACATTAAGCCGCGCCGGAGCGGAGACGGCACTGTTGGAACTGTTATCGCAGCTTGCTGCCGAGCGGGGGGAGGACGGGCAGCCCAAATACGAGCTCTCGCTCTTTGTCCTGATGAACCAGGGAGAACTGGCGCGGCAGATACCTAAGGGCGTGCGGCTTGTCAATCCAAGGTATGCCCCGGTCTCGGTGCTCGAACCAAAGGGAAGAATCTATATGGGCATGACGGTTGTAAAATGCCTGTTTCACAGAGCAAATCTGATCCGGCTGTGGCGCTATCACTGGCGGGCTGCGAGAGCGATGTGCAAAGCGGGACGGCTGATGCCGGACAAGCTGCTCTGGCGTGCAATCTCGGATGGCGCCAGACGGTTTACAGAGGAGTATGATCTTGCGGTCGCGTTCCTGGAGGGCGGCTCCGCCTACTATGTGGCGGATCACGTCAGGGCGAAAAAAAAGGCGGCGTTTATTCATATCGACTATCAGAAGGCGGGATACAGCAGGGAACTGGACCGCGACTGTTATCTGCAATACGATGCCGTATTTCCGATCGGGGAACAGGTAAAGAGCGCGTTTCTCTCCGTGTATCCGGAGTGCAGTGCGCGCACCAGAATCTATCACAACCGCATTGACTGTGAAAAGATACGGAAGATGTCCGTGCAGCCGGGCGGGTTTACAGACGATTTTGACGGAATCCGCCTGCTTACGGTGGGAAGACTCACCCCGCAGAAGGCATATCCGGTTGCAATCGAGGCGATGCGGCAGTTAAAGGCGGAGGGATACCCGGTCCGGTGGTATGTGCTGGGCGAGGGAAGCAGCCGCAGGGAATTGGAGCAGCGCATTGCGTCGTGCGGGCTAAAGCAGGATTTTCTGCTGCTTGGAGCGGTTGAGAATCCCTATCCGTACTACAGGCAGACGGATATCTATGTCCATGCAACCGGGTATGAGGGGAAAAGCATTGCGATACAGGAGGCGCAGACGCTCGGCTGTGCGATCGTTGCTTCCGAATGTAACGGAGAGCAGATTACAGACGGGGAGGATGGAATTTTGTGCGCGCTTGACGCTGCGGCGGTAAAGGAAGCTGTGGTATCCCTGATCCGGCACCCGGACCGGCGCAGGGCGTATGCGCAGGCGGCATTAAAACGTCCTGTAAATTATGAGAACGAGGAACGGCTGTTGGAGCAGCTGCTTTCCGGGAAAGAATAAGGAAGATACGATGGTAGAGAAGAAACAGAAAGAACTGCTGATTATCATTCCGGCATACAATGAGGAAAAAAATATAGAGAGGGTGCTGGAGGAACTGGAGCGCCCGGAGATCGCGGAGATTGCGGACATTCTGGTCATGAATGACGCGTCCTCGGACTCTACGAACTGGGTCGTGAAGGCACACGGACATACGCTGGTGTCCCACGTCTTTAATCTGGGGTACGGGAGCGCCCTGCAGCTCGGATATAAATATGCGATTCGCCGCAAATATTCCTATGTGATCCAGATGGATGCGGACGGACAGCACGCTGTGTGCAACATCCCCGTGATTTATCAGAGACTAAAACAGCAGGACGCAGACGGACGCTGCCCGGATATCGTGCTCTGCTCGCGTTTTATGGAGGGAAGTGCAGAGTATCCGGTCTCCGCCACGAAGAAACTGGCATACGGATTCTTCCGCTGGATGATAAAGATCAGTACCGGAAGAAGGATCGCCGATCCGACGACCGGTCTGCAGGGACTCAGTCGCAGGGCATTTTTATATTACTCGAAGTATAAGCACTTTGACGACAAGTATCCGGACGCCAATATGATTATTCAGATGCAGCTGCTCGGATTCCGCATCGATGAGATTCCGGCTGTCATGCATGCAAGAAGCTGCGGCACCAGCATGCACTCCGGACTAAAACCGGTGGTCTATATGTTCCGTATGGTCTTCTCCATCATCGGCGTGGTATTTCGGATCAAGGTGCTTGGAATTGACGCGGGGGCAGGAGAGCGGGATGTTTGCATGGACAAAAAGGAGTAGGCGTTCTTTTCACGCAGAAAATTTAAAAGGGCGGCAGCAGCCCTATGTTGCCCCGGGACGCGGGTGGTATCACATCTATACGTTTAGGCTGGGGAGACCGGAGGAAACATCCTTGGACTGGCTGCCGGATTACCCCGGGGAGACACTGGCTCTGGTCAGGCTGGACATCCGTGATTACGCTTCGCGTGAACTGGACGCTCTGGCGTTAGACTTTGCGGAGCAGATTTTTTGTATCTTCCGGGAACGAAAAAAAGAGATAATTCTGCGCGTTTGTTACGATACGGAGGGAAAGGGAATGGAGCGCGAGCCGCAGCGCATTTCCATGGTGCAGAGACATATGCAGGCGCTCGGTGGTCTCGCAGAGCGGTACGCGGATGCGATTCTGACCGTGCAGGGCGTGTTTGTGGGAAGCTGGGGAGAGATGCATACCTCCCGGTTTTTGCGGCCGGATCAGATCTGTCTGCTGGCGCAGACCTGGCAGGAGGCGACGCACCATGCGATGACGCTCTCGGTGCGAAAGCCGGTGCATCTGCGCCTGCTGGCAGGAAATGAGCCGGTGCGCGGACTGGGATTATACGATGACGCCATGTTTGCAGGAGCCGACCATATGGGGACGTTCGGGGATGTGCCGCGGGAGGCGGCAGACTGGGAAGAACCCTGGCGTGCGGCAGATGAGCAGGCTTATCTGAGCGGGCAGGATGAAAACATTCTGTGCGGAGGGGAGGCTCTGGCGGGACCGGAACTGTCCGCAGGGGAGGTCCTGGTGGAACTTCAAAAGATGCAGGTCACCTATCTAAACAGCATCTATGACCCGGCGCGGATGGCAGAGTGGAAGGCATGCCGTCTTTCGTCCGGAAAATCGCTGTATGAGGAGATCGGCAGCCGCCTCGGTTACCGGATCTGTGTGCTGGATGCAGTGTGGAAAAAGGGAAGCCTTTGGGTGACACTGAAAAATGAAGGATTTTCCGCCATATGCCAGAAAACGGAGCTGTTTCTGATCCGGGAAACCGGTGACGGCAAAGAGCGGAAGATGCAGAAGATTCCTTTTGAGATCTGCGGATTAAAGGGCGGTCAGACGGACGTGGCAAAGGTTGAAATTGCGGCGGGAGAAGACGGCGGGGAAGAAAAAGAGGAGAAGCTCTACCTTTCCATGGTGCGGCAGAAAGACAAAAAACCGCTGCCGTTTGCAAATGAAGGTGCGGACAGCCGGCTTTTGATCGGCAGATGGATGGTGCAGGGAGGATTGCATGGAAGAGAAAAAGGAAACGCAGATTGATTTTGTGATTGCCTGGGTCGACGGCGGTGATCCGGCATGGCAGAGAGAGCGGGACCGCTATGGGAAGATGGAGGAGAAAACAGCGGCGGAAGAGAACGGAGAGAGAGAAACGTCCGGCGCTGCCTGCGATACCAGGGATGTGCGCTACCGTGACTGGGACTGTCTGCGGTTCTGGTTCCGCAGTGTGGAACAGAATGCCCCGTGGGTGCACAAGATCTATTTTGTCACATGGGGGCATGTGCCAAAGTGGCTTGATGTAAATCATCCGAAGCTTGAGCTTGTGCGGCACGAGGACTATATTCCGGGAGAATTCCTGCCGACGTTTAATTCCCACACGATCGAGCTCAATTTTCACCGCATTCCCGGATTGTCGGAACAGTTTGTCTATTTTAACGACGATATGTTTTTGCTGAGGCAGGTAAGCCCCGGGCAGTTCTTCCGGGACGGAAAGCCGCTTGACATGCTTGCCTTACAGCCGGTTGTGGCAAACCGGGACGATGCCGTCATGCCGTATATCTATCTGAACAATGCGATGGTGCTTGCAAGGTATTTCGACAAGAGGGAGAATATGAGACAGCAGCCGGGAGCCTACTGGCATCCGGGCTATCCACTTTTGTATTTCGGGTATAATCTGCTCGAGCGCCTGTTTCCCCGGTTTACCGGATTTTATACGGTGCACGGTCCGTCGCCGCTTCTAAAGAGCACTTACGAGGCGCTCTGGCAGCGCGAGGGAGCGCTTTTGGCGGAGGTGTGCAGCCACAGATTCCGCAGCAGGGAAGATGTGAATCAGTATCTGCTCAGGGAATGGCAGAAGATGGAGGGGAATTTTTATCCAGCCAATGCCCGCCGGTTCTGTAGGTATTATGATCTCTCGGATCAGAACACATCGCTGCTTCATGCGATTGAGAAGAAAAAAAGCCCCGCTGTCTGCATCAATGATTCCCAGAAGGTGGAGGCGTATGACAGGGTCAAGAGGGAATTAAATGAAGCGTTTTTAAAAGCTTTTCCACAAAAGAGTTCCTTTGAAACGGACGGAGCAGGGGAAAAGCATTAAGACAGAGAGGAGACGCCATGGAAACAAAGAGCAGAACAGAATATTCGGCAATGAATACAACCGTGGCGGTCATCTCCAGAATGACGGCGATTCTGATGGGATTTGTGACGCGTGTGATTTTTACGCATACGCTGAGTGAAAACTATGTCGGAATCAACGGTCTGTTCACCGATATTTTAAATGTACTTTCGCTGACCGAGCTTGGCGCGGGCACGGCAATCACTTACGCTTTGTACCGGCCGATCGCGGAGGGCAACATCAAAAAGCAGCAGCAGCTGATGAAGCTTTACCGGACGTTTTACCGTGGAACCGCGGTGTGTGTGGGCGTGCTGGGACTGGCGCTGATTCCGTTTATGGACGTGCTCATGAAAAACAGACCCGAGGTGGAGCATCTGACGTTCATTTACCTTCTCTACCTCGCCAACTCCGTGCTGTCGTACCTGCTGGTGTACAAGAGGACGCTGATTGAGGCGCATCAGATGAATTATGTGGTGCTCATCTATCAGACCGGTTTTCTGGTGCTGCAGGATCTGCTGCAGATTGTTGTGCTGCTTACTACGGGAAACTTTATTCTGTTTTTGCTGATGTATCTGATGTGCACGGTTCTGTCAAATGTGTGTATCTCGCGAAAGGCGCAAAAGCTTTTCCCGTATTTAAAGGAAAAAGAGAAGGAACGTCTTCCCGCAGAGGAGCGGACGGGACTGTTTCGGAATATCCGCGCCATGATGATGCACAAGCTCGGGACGGTCGTTGTAAATAATACCGATAATTTACTGATCTCTGCGTTTGTCGGCGTGGTCAGCGTCGGAATATATTCCAACTATTATCTTCTGATCGGCTCCGTCCGCCAGGTGTTGGATCAGGTCTTTGCGGGAATTACGGCAAGTGTGGGCAATCTGGGAGCAACGGAGGACCGGGGGAAAATCCGCGAGATTTTTGAGACGGCCTTTTTTATCGGGCAGTGGCTTTACGGGTTTGCGGCGATCTGCCTGTACGAACTGCTGAGTCCGTTTGTGGAGCTGGCTTTTGGCAGACAGTATCTGTTTGAACGCTCCATTGTCATGATCTTATGCATCAACTTTTTTATCAACGGAACCAGGAAAGCGGTGCTGACATTCAGGGATTCCATGGGATTGTTCTGGTTTGACCGCTACAAGGCGCTGGCGGAGGCGGCGCTCAATCTGGTGTTGTCGATTCTTCTGGTAAGACAGTATCAGACGCTCGGCGTGTTTATCGGAACGTTTTTGTCAACGATTCTCACATCGGTGTGGGTGGAGCCGTTTGTCCTGTACCGAAGAAGACTACACCTGCCGGTGCACCGGTTTTATCTGCGCTACCTTTTGTATGCGGTCTATGTGGGAGCGGTATGGATTGTGACAGACCTGGTCTGCTCTCTGGCAGAGGGAAGTCCGCTTACCGTTCTTCTCATCCGGCTGCCGCTCTGCGTGGTGCTGCCTAATCTGTTGTTTTTTATGGCATACGGCAGGACGAAAGAATGGAAACGGGTGTTGGAGCGCCTGCGGCGCATCGAGTGGGGCAGGCTGCATCGGGGAGGAATGTGATGAGACAGCAGATGGAAGAAGAACAATGGGATTTGTGCAGGCTGCTGGATGCGGCGCTGCACGGCAGACCGGCGAAAATACTCCCGCCGGCTGAAAAATACGGAGCCATTCTTGAACTGGCAGACCGGCATCGTGTGCTGCCGCTGTTGTACGACGTGCTGGCGCCCAAGCTGCCCGAAGAGGACGATAACCGGAAGCGCCTTGAGAAGAGAAGCGCAGAGACGGTGCGGCAGAGCTACCGCCTGCTGTTTCTCGGAAAATATGTGACAGGGCTTTTGCGGGAACATGGAATCGAGACGGTTCTCTTAAAGGGGAGCGGTACGGCGGGACTCTATCCGGTGCCGGAACTTCGCAAGTCCGGTGATATTGATCTGCTCGTTGCGGATCAGAAAGCGGGAGAAAAGGCGTATGAAGTGCTGCATGAGCATGGATTCCGGAAAGCCTCAGAGCAGCATGCACACCATCATATCGTCTGCGTTGGCACAGAGCAGATCGGAATAGAAATTCACGTTGCGCTGGCAGAGCCGTTCGATTCCAAAAGCGTCAATGAGTGGCTCGCCGCACATCAGGCGGAGATTCTGGCGCACTGTGAGAGGACGTCGGTGATGGGGGTGGAGTTTCCGGTGCTGCAGCCGGCATATCATGCGTTTTACCTGCTGCTTCATATGCTGCAGCATTTCCTGCGTGCCGGATTCGGGTTAAAGCTGCTGTGCGACTGGGTTGTATTCTGGGAAAAGGGATACGGCAGCGGGGTGGAGGAGCGTTTTTGCTCCATGGCAGAGGAATGCCGCGTGATGGGATTTGCGCGGCTGGTGACGGCGGTCTGTGTAAAATATCTGGGACTTTCCGGGGAAAAAGTGCCCCTGCTACTTTTTGAATTTGACTGGGAGGCGGAAGCTGCAAATCTGGAAGCGTTCCTGACAGAGATTCTGGAGGCGGAGGAGTTCGGCAAGTCGAGTGCCGACCGTATGGTGGCGCTGCGGGGAACCGGCTGGCGGGATTATTGCCGGGAATTTCATCATCAGATGCTGCTCACCTATCCAAGGGCAGGGCGCTACCGCATTCTGCATCCGGTGTTGTGGGTGATGATGTTCTGCGGTTTTGCATACCGCAACGTGAAGATGCGCCGGGTATCGGGGTACGCGGTGTTAAAGAAGGCGAGAGCGCGCGGAAAGCTTGTGGAGGAGATGAAGCTGTTCCGCTAGAAAAAAAGAGGATGTTTGAAGGGAAAGGAGGAGAGCGAAATGGACACATGGTACTGGGCGCTGGAATACGTCAGGGTATTTTTTGCCTATGTGATGATTCTGTTTGTGTGGCCGTCCGTGGTATTCCGGGATTACTTAAGAGGAAGAAGCCGCACGGTGCGGTTCGCTTTCTGCGTGACGGTTCCGGTTGTGCTGCTTAATACGGTGGTACTAAGTCTGGGCGTGTTTCATATACTGTACGGATGGCTGATTGCCGTGCTGTTTTACGGCACACTGCTGCTTGGTTTGCTGAAATGGCACCCCGTAAGGCGGGAGCAGATCAAAAAGATCTCCCGCCTGTTTCTGGGAACCTACGGCATCCGGCTTCTGCTGCTTCGCCTGCGCAACAGAGTAAAAGACGGGATCGGGCGTGTACATGCAGAATTCCGGCGGAGCATACAGGGACGGCGCTGCGTCTATCTGATGCTTGGTGTGGTCGTGTGCTTTGGCATGGTGTATTTTTCGTACGGGGCATTCCATGACTACTCCTACGGGTTTGGCGATATGTACCGTCATCACTCGTGGATCTACGGGCTGTTAAACGGTACGCCTTTTTATGAGGGAATCTACCCGGAAGCCATGCACTGTTTTATCTATGCCATGCGCGTGCTGTTCGGGGTAAAAATATACAGCAGCCAGCTGTTTCTGGCGGGAATCCATGTTGCGGTCTTTCTGGTCAGCGCTTATCTGCTGCTAAAGGAATTGTTTGCATGGGACGGCACGGCGGTGCTTGCACTGGCGCTGTTTCTGACCGTGGATCTTTTGTGTATTGACGAGATCTTTTCCATGTCCCGTCTGCAGTGGACGCTGCCGCAGGAGTTCGGACTGTATACACAATTCCTGTGCGCACTGTTTCTGCTTCGCTGCCTTAAGGCGGACTTTAGCGACAGATCCGGCAGCCGGAGAGAGCGGATCAGACGTTTTTTGACGGATGAGAATCTGCTGCTGTTTCTGTTGTCGCTGGCGGCCTCTCTTGCCATCCACTTTTATGTCACGATGATGGCGTTTTTCATCTGCGTGGTGATTGCCGTATGCAGGCTTCCTTCTCTTTTTGAAAAGAGAAGGTTTGGATCTCTTGCAAAGGCGGTCTGCCTCGGAGTGCTGATTGCGGTGCTGCCGATGGGAATTGCGTATGCGAAGGGCGTACCGTTCCAGGGATCGATCGGATGGGCAGTCAATGTCATGAACGGTACGGATACCGCGGAGGGACGTACCAGCCAGGCGGAACAGATCTTAGAGCAGGAGACGGCGCAGACGTCAAATGGGCAGACAGCGGCCGGAGAGATGGTGACAGAGAACGGGGAGACGACAGAAGCGGCGGTGCAGCCGACGGAACAATCCCACAGCGGGAACGGGCAGACACCGGATGGCGGGATCGCGGATGCAGGGCAAAATACTCCTCAGAAACAATCTGCCGGTAATCGTATGCTTGCGATGGCAAAACGGATGGCAGCGTCGTTTGCCGGCAAGGCACAACTTGTCTGGAAATACGGGTATGTGCAGCTGTATCGTGAGAACCGGGCGGAGTGGATTGTGTTTTTTAGCGGTCTGGCGCTTCTCCTCTGGGCGGTGTACTGGATTCTTGCGGGGATCATCACCGGTCTGTTAAAAAAGGGACGAGACAGAAAACAGATCCGGCAGCTGTATGACGGATATCCGCTGCTGGTTGGAATCTCGGTATTGTTTATGATCGTCTATGCAGCGCCTTTTCTCGGGATGCCGGAGCTTATCGCAGGCTCCAGGCTTTGCTCTACGGAGCAGCTTTTCATTCTGGCGGTCGTGGTCATTCCGGTGGATCTGATTGCCGGGGCAATCGCCCTTACGACCGGCAGGCGTGTGCTGCCGCTTGCGCTTGCCGCGGGAGTGGCGGTGATCTATGTGGGGACGAGACAGCTTGGCATTTTTCACGGCTACCTCTATTATGAGCTGACCAGATACAATGCGGCGGTGATGGTGACACAGGACATCACGGATAAATTCCCGAAGAACAGCTATACGATTGTGTCTACCACGGATGAGCTTTACCAGGTGATCGAACAGGGACGGCATGAGGAACTTCTGACCTTCCTGAACCGGGTGAACGGAAGCGGCTATACCCTGCCGACGGAATACATTTTTGTGTATGTGGAGAAGCGTCCGATCCAATACGCGCAGAGCCATTTCTTTACCGGACCGGACTGGCTGGCAGAGGAAAAATATACTTCTTATTATACGACCTATTTCAGCGAGGGGAACAGCATCAATGCCTCGGAGATCTCGCGTGAGCAGGCAGACAAGGAGATGATGACCTTCTCAAAGCTATCGCAGACCTATTCCAATCTGGACAGCCGCACGATACTGGAATCCAAGGCGTACGAATGGTGCAGGAAGTTTGAAGCCTCCTACCCGCAGGAGATGAAGGTATATTATGAAGATGAGAATTTCTGCTGCTATATCATACGGCAGAACACATATCGGTTATATCAGCTGGAGGGATCATGAGTGTACGTGGGAAAAGGATTTTGGCGCTTGGCGCAGCGGTTGTTTTGTGTCTTATAGCAGCGGCTGCAATGGGCAGTCTGTTTCACTGGAAGGTGACATGTACGCCGGCGGCGTTTGCAGAGTCATCCCGGCGGCTTTCCAATCCGGACCGCGGGTTTTATTACATTTACGGCTACCGCATCACGGATGAACCGGTCGACTATGCCACAGATTTAAGAGACAGGACGAGTGAAGATGACGCGACGCGGCTTGGAATGATGCAGATCAATCTGCAGGAGTACCGGACGGGTGCCATATCAGAGGACGGGCTGTCCAATATCAGGCAGTTGTTTGCGGCCATGGCGGACAGCGACAAGAAATGGATCGTCCGTTTCCTCTATGACTGGAACGGGGAGAACGAACAGTATGAACCGGAGAATCTTGACATCATATTGCAGCATATGGAGCAGGTGGGAGATGTGCTCCGTGAGTATCACAGCTGTATCTATACACTCCAGGGACTCTTTATCGGCAACTGGGGGGAGATGAACGGAACAAAATACACGGACCCGGATTCCATGAGAAAACTGGCAGCGCGTCTTGCCGATGTGAGCGATGCTTCCACGTTTCTCTCCGTGCGGACGCCGGCGCAGTGGAGAAAAATTACGGGGGAGGCGGCACCGGACGGCTGGACAGACAACCCGCTTGCAAAAAGGCTTGGACTTTTTAATGACGGGATGCTGGGAAGCGTGAGCGATTACGGAACTTACAGTGAAAACACCAGACAGGACGCCGGGGATTTTTCGGCGTGGACGCGGGAGGAAGAACTGGCATTTCAGGATGTACTGTGCAGCAGTGTACCGTCCGGCGGGGAAGTGATTGTCGACAATCCATACAATGATCTTGAAAATGCGATCGCGGATTTAAAAACCATGCATGTGAGTTATTTAAACGAGGACTATGACAGGAAGGTCCTGGATAAGTGGGCGGCGGCGGTCGTGAATACGGATGACTGTTATGACGGAATGGACGGCTGGTCTTATGTGGAACGGCATCTGGGGTACCGTCTGTGGATTGCCGGAGCCGCTTTGAGCCATTCGTTCTGGGAGGATACGGTGGAGGTAAATGCTGCTTTAAAAAACAGCGGATTTGCATCGTTTTACCGGCAGGCAAAAGTCTGTGTGAGCGTTACAGACGAGGCGGGGGCAGTCTGCTATACGGATGAATGGGAAGAGGAACTGCTTAAGCTTTCCGGCGGAAATGAGGACGACAGGGAACTGGCACTCACCGGGACCATTCCGATCCGCGGCTTTGAGAGCGGGACTTACCGGATATATATCAATCTCTGTGATGCAGACAGCGGGGAACAGATTTTACTTGCAAACGAAGCGGATGCCACAGAAAACGGATACTGCCTCGGTGAGGTGGCAGTGAGATAGGCGCATAGCGATGCAGGTACAAAGGCATACAAGTGCAAAATCGTACAAGAAATCACAAATTTGTACGAGGAATCACACCGCAAAAACCACTATAATGAAAAGAAAAAGAATCCTGTATGTGGTGGGATTGTGGAAGGTGGTTTCTAATGCAGAACTATGAAAAACCGGAAGTAATTTTGATGACGGAATGTTCGGAGGGCGTCTATCTGGCAAGCGGCGGGCAGACCGGGGAAGATCCGGCGGCAGGCGGATGTGACAGCCGTTATATGAGAGGTGGCTGGAAAAAGCCGGATTACAGCAACAGCAATGTGCAGATGCGTGCCTATGACAGAAAGGGCTGCGAGGGCTGTGCAGCGGATGACGGCGACGGCTGTAAGCTGCAAAAAGGCGACGCGAAGATCGAGGAAAATGTCTATCAGCCTGTCTGGGAACAGCAGGGACTGACCCCGGATACTATGGTCTGGTAGAGAAAATGCCGGTATGCCGTTCTGGAAGAAAATTCATGCTTGACAGCATAAACACAGAATTTTATACTTAAAATATGTGTATGAGTCTGCGGCAGAAGTTCCGCCAAAAAGTGTTAGAAGGTGGCTGGTTTTATGAAGAATTATGAGCGCCCGATGATGATCCGAACGGAAGAGCTTGCAGAGGGGGTTTATCTTGCGAGCGGAGGAGTCAAGTGTGACAGTGTCTACATGAACGGTGTGTGGCAGGCACCGGATTATTCCGACTGGAATGGCACCACACGCGGATACAAGCAGCAGTTCGGATGTCTCGGATGCCCGGCGAATACTGCTTCCGGCTGCGGTCTGTTGAGCCATTATGTGGATTCCGGGTATGCGGGAAGCTACGATGTGGATAATGGCAACCGTAAGCCGTCATGGGAGAAGAAGGGCTATGGTCCGGATGATGCGGTCACAGACTGGAACATGTAACAATCTTTAAAACGGGGGAAATGCTATGACGAATTATGAGAGTCCTGTGATTCTTAGAACAGAAGAGCTTGCGGAAGGGGTTTATCTTGCAAGCGGGTGCTACACGGCGAGCGCGTACATTCATCAGACGCCGCAGTCCGGAAGCGGGGAGTACCGTATCCAGGTGAACGGTCAGCATAGTGCCGATCATACAAAAGAGGCGCAGACACTGACAATCTCGTTCAGTCTTCCGGTAACCTACACCAGTTCCGGCGGATCGCTGGTATCCGGCAGCGGAACGAATACACTTGTGATCAATTATAACTATCATCAGAATCCGACCGACAATATCGGACTCGGGGATCTGGTTGTGCAGGCAGATGCGGGGCTTGCGGTGACAAGCGTGAATATTACAGATTAAGAAGCCGGCAGACGACCGGGCGGATGTGAGAAGTCAAAGGCTTCGCGGGAGGAATCGGTTCCTCCTGTGAAGCTCTTTTTTATTCTATAGGAAATACCGTGTTGTGTTAAAACCTGAAAGCTGTTTATCCTGTAGAGTAAAATGCCCTGCCGGACAGGATTCTGGTTACTATATGAAGGAATGGGAAGATACAATGCTTGAGAAGTTCAGACATTACAGGGAGCGGATCAAAGAGGGAATGCTCCGGGATATGTGGAGACAGACGCTATGGATCTACGAATATGCGAGAATTTATTGGAAGCAGATGATATTTTATACGGTTCTGGGACTTGCGGGAACGCTGGTATCACTGGTTTCCAGTCTCATTTCCCGCGATATGGTGGATATAGTCACGGGACAGCAGGCGGGGCTTTTGGCGCGCACTTTCTGCCTCTATATCGGGTTCTCGGTTGGAAATGTTTTGATTTCCCAGATATCCAATTACTTTGCGAACAAAATCAGCATCAGCGTGGACAATGCCATCAAGGCGGATATTTTTGAAAAAATGTTGCTGACGGATCTGGAGTCAATCCAGAACTACCACACGGGAGATCTTCTGACGCGCTGGAGTTCGGATGCCTCCAATATTTCAAGCGGTGTCCTAAACTGGATTCCGAATCTGGTGATCTATACGGTGCGTTTTGTCAGCACATTTGCTGTCGTGTTCTACCATGATCCGATGTTTGCGTTACTGGCACTGATCGGAATGCCGGTCAGCATGCTGATGTCGAAGACGCTGCTTCGCCGCATGAAGGGGAACAATGAGCGGAGCGCGGCGATGAGCGCAAAGATGTCGGGCTTTAATCAGGAGGCATTCTCCAATATCCAGACAATCAAGGCCTTTGATCTGATCCGGCTGTACGCGGAGCGTCTGCGCGGTCTGCAACGGGAGTATCTCACCATGAAGCTGGAGTTTCAGAAAATGTCCATGGCGACATCGATTCTGCTGTCGATCGTGGGACTTGCGGTGTCCTACAGCTGTTACGGGTTTGGAATCTACCGGGTGTGGAGCGGGGCGATTTCCTACGGTACCATGACTATGTTTTTATCGCTGTCGGGCTCCCTCACGGGAACCTTAAACCAGCTGGTGTCGCTGGTGCCCACGGCAGTGTCTTTGACCACATCGGCGGGAAGGCTGATGGACATTCTTGATATGCCAAAGGAAGACTTTTCGGATGCCGATCAGGTGGAGCAGTTCGCCGCACAGAACAGAACGGATGGCATTGGAATCTCCTTCTCCGGGGTAAGCTATGCCTACCACAATGGAAAGCAGGTATTCTGCGGGGCGGACTTTTTGGCGCGTCCCAAGGAGATTGTCGCTCTCGTAGGACCTTCCGGAGAGGGAAAGACGACGATGCTCCGCCTGATGCTGGGACTTTTGCATCCGCAGGAGGGCGAGCGTACCTTGATCGGGGAGACAGACGGGGAGAAGATTGCCGTGGATCCCTCTGCAAGAAGGCTGTTTTCCTATGTGCCGCAGGGAAATACCATGTTTTCTGGAACAATCGCGGAAAATATGAGAAATGTGAGACCGGAAGCTTCGGATGAGGAAATCTGTGAAGTGTTAAAAGCGGCATGCGCCTGGGAGTTTGTGGAAAAACTTCCCGATGGGATCTATTCCATGGTGGGAGAGCGTGGAGGCGGATTCTCGGAAGGACAGGCGCAGCGTCTGTCGATCGCCAGGGCACTGCTTCGCCGATCGTCAATTCTGCTGCTGGATGAGGCGACGTCGGCGTTAGATGTCGCCACGGAGCGCAGGGTGCTGCGGAATATCATGAGCACCACGGAGCCCCGCACCTGTATCGTCACAACACACCGCCCGACGGTATTGTCCATCTGTCAGAAGGTGTACCGCATCAGAGAGCAGAAGTGTGTGCAGATGCAGGAGGATGAGATCCGTCAGATGATGCGGGAATTCTAAAGAGCATCGATGGCGGCCTTTAAGATCCCGGCGGCGGAAGGCTCCTTCGTGCAGTACAGACGGCAGGAAAAGATGAGCGGGGCGAGGGTTTCGGAAAAATGCAGATTGCGAAGGAGAAGCTCTTTTGTCCACGCAGGGGAGATCATCCGCTGCAGGATGTGGAGTACTTTTTCGTCTGGCTGCAGGGACTGCACCTGATCCGTAGCGGCCTGTTTTAGGAAGATGATGCCGCCGAGCGGATAGTTGTCCGGGGTGCAGATGCCCGATGTGCCGCACCATGGAAGACCATAGGCGTAAGGGAGGTTGTCTTTGATTCCGAGCAGGTTTAAGTCGCCGTTTAGGAGGGGCGTCTGATACAGATCATGCCACAGGGCAGAGTGTGTGGACTTCCCGGTTCCGGAACTGCCGGAAACGAGAAAGGCACGCCCGCGGTACAAAAAAGAAGCGGAGTGCAGGACATATAGATCCCGCTGCTGGGCCAGAATGAGAAAAGCGAAGCGCAGTGCGTGAAAAAGATCTTCGATGTGTTCATCATCCGGATCCGGCATGCGGTAAAGGACGGCGAGCGAGCCGTCTTTTTTTACATGCATTTCGCGGATGCCCCACGGCGCTGCAAAAAAGAAGCAATACGAACTTCCGCTGTCACAGATGGTAAGTTCCTCCGTGTGAATGAGTACCGTGCCGTAAGGAATGGAAGCCGGTTTCCCGGTCACAATGCGAACCTCCTGGTCAAAGTCCACCTCCCCGCAGGAAAAACCGGAGAAGAAGCGGTCATATAAGAGAGAGGGACCGCGGTAGGAAAAGACCAGAGGACCGATGCGGTAGAAAAGAGGAGGCGTATCATCGCCCCGGCTTTCGGGTGCATCCGCAAGAAGAATTCCCATACGGCACAGGGAATGAAGATACTGGTCGACATCTTCCACAAGTGCCGCGCGCTCATTCTCTGTGGCATGGTAACGGTCTGCGAGAAGGGCAAGCAGCTTCTCGCGGCTGTCGCCCTCTAAGATGCCGTCCCACAGAAGCGCCCCGGAATCGTTGAGGCGGGTGGCGGGAGCGGGATCAGCGATGAGCTGTCCGTAAGGAAGCAGATAGGGAATACCTGCAAGCGTTGCCTTGATGTATCGATCGTTGGGTTTCATACCGGTATCACTCCTTTATAAGCGGTTCATAAGTATGCTTATTATAGCATTCAGAGGTAAAAAATGCTACAATGAATGAGAGAACGGGAGGGGGAAGAATGGAACAGATCTACGAGATTGAGCCGCTTCTTAAGGCGGGAGCGTGCATACAGATTCATCCGCAGGGGTACAGCATGTATCCGTTTATAGATCCGCGGAGGGACGAGGTGGTTCTTGCCGGCATAGAGGACGGGAGCGCGCTGCGGCGCGGGGATGTTGTGCTCTACCGCAGGGAGAACGGAATGCTGGTACTGCACCGGATTTATAAGATCGGACAGGACGGACTGTATCTGTTGGGGGATCATCAGACAGCCATTGAAGGACCCGTGCGGCGGAATCAGGTTAAGGGGAGAATGACCGGTATAGTAAGGGACGGACGTTATATGGATGTGGGGAATCCGGGATACCGGATGTTAAGCGCGGTATGGCTTCTTTTAAGACCGGTGCGCAGAGCCATTATGGTGCCTGCCGCGCGGCTGCGGCGCGTGGTAAGATCCGCACTTTTCAGAAGAAACAATAAGCGCTATAATAAATAGAGGGATCAAAAAGCCTGGGGGTGATTACATGATGAAGATTTTATTTGCAGCTTCGGAAGCGGTGCCGTTTATGAAAACGGGTGGTCTGGCGGATGTGACCGGATCGCTGCCGGGGTATTTTGATAAGGAGCATTTTGATGTGCGCATTATCATGCCAAAGTATTTATGCATGGATGAAAAGTGGAAGGCGCAGATGCGGTTTGTCTGCCATTTCTATGTGAATCTCAGCTGGCGGAGACAGTACGTCGGCATCTTTGAAACGGTGCATAACGGCATTACATACTATTTCGTGGACAACGAATTCTATTTTGCGGGAGATAAGCCGTATCATAATATCTATGAGGATGTGGAGAAGTTCGCATTCTTCTCAAAGGCGGTGTTAGAGGCGCTGCCGTATCTGGATTTCTGGCCGGATGTCATTCACTGCCATGACTGGCAGACGGGACTGGTACCGGTTTTCTTACGGACGTTTTATGGGGATCAGAGGTGTTATTCCAACATCCGCACGGTCTTTTCCATTCACAATCTGAAGTTTCAGGGAAGGTTCTCGCTGCCTGCGGTGATCGATATTACCGGACTGCCTGAGCAGATCTTTACTTCCGATAAGCTGGAGTCCTACGGGGAGGCCAATTACCTGAAGGGAGGCGTGGTGTATGCCGATGCGGTCACGACGGTGAGCCCCACGTATGCGAGAGAGATCATGACGCCGGAGGGCGGAGAGGGACTGGACGGTCTGATGTGTGCCCGCGAAGGCAGTCTGTACGGAATCTTAAACGGCATTGACATCAGGGAATATGATCCGCAGACAGATGCTTATCTGGCGAACCATTACAACGAGACCAACCACACAGAGGGGAAGGGACTCAATAAGCTAAAGCTGCAGAAGCTTTTGGGACTCCCGGTGGATAAGGACGTATTTTTGCTTGGAATGGTCTCCCGGATGACCGATCAGAAGGGATTCGACCTGATTGCCTATGTGATGGATGAACTGATGAATACCGAGCGTCTGCAGCTTGTGGTGGCGGGCACCGGTGAGGCGCGTTATGAGGAGATGCTGCGCTATTTTGCGGAAAAATATCCGCAGAAGATTCACGTGACGATCGGCTACTCGGAGGAGCTTGCACACCGCATCTACGGCTCCTGCGATGCGTTTTTAATGCCGTCGCTGTTTGAGCCGTGCGGCCTGTCACAGCTGATGAGCCTTCGCTACGGAACTGTGCCGATCGTGCGCGAGACGGGCGGCCTGAAAGATACGGTCATGCCGTACAATGAATACGAGCAGACCGGCACAGGATTTTCCTTTGCCAATTATAATGCGCATGAAATGCTGGGCGTCCTCCGCTATGCGATGCGCGTGTATTACACGCAGAGAAAATGCTGGAACGGCATTGTGGAGCGTGCCATGCAGGAGGATTTCTCCTGGAAAAAGTCGGCGGAGACGTATGCGCGGCTGTATGAGAATATCGTAGGAAGACCATAGGATTACATGGTGATCTGGTCCGTTTCAAGAGAGTAGTAGTAGACATGATCCGACAGAATCTCTTCTCTGGCCAGCTGGGACGAATTGACGTCCCTGACCATGGAGGAGAGCGTGGACATACTGATCTGGTTGTCTGCGGGAATCAGAAGAACTTCGTGGACGCTGCTCGGCAGAATATAAAAATCACTGCCGATGCGCCGGGCAAAATCGTGCAGCAGATGCTGATAGAGAATACAGGAGGAGCCGTTGAGTCTGTGCTGGTTGGACAGAACGTAGATCGGAAAGGGTTCAATGAGATCGCTTCCTGCCGGATCTGCAAATTCATCCGCAAACAGCTCGCGCAGGACTTCGGTCATGCTGCGCAGATCATAGCGGAGCAGCTGTGGTGTGTTTGTCATGGCGAGGGCGTAGAGGTCGTCTCTGGTAATTCCCCAGTAAGTGAGATGTTCATTGTGGATCAGGATTGTCGCCGTGCCGGAAGAATCAGATTCCACCAGGCATAAGAAGACGACGGCGAGATCCAAAAAGCGATAGTAGGGAACCCGCTTTAACAGTTCACGGTTGCGCTCATAGTTGATCAGTTTCAGCGTGACGCGGGATTTTACCTTGTCGTAGTCGGTGAAAAAAGAGATGTCAACTGGGGACTTGGGACGGTTTTCCTGATAGGCGGTGAGAATGTCGTCTGCAATATCGGAAAACGATCTGCCGCGCTCATACTGTCCATAGTAGTAATTCAGATAAATGGTGGGCGACAGATTCTGACCGGGTGCGAGAATGGTAAGTCCGTCGAGATGGGTATCGTTGTTTTTGAGAATGTCTGAAACAGTGATGCGGACATCGGAGCCGAGGCGGTCCGAGAGAGCAGAGATGATCTGCTGCTTGAAATCGTGGTAATTCATAAAATCCTCCGAATGGGTGGAGGGGAAGTAAAAATTGTACAGATGGGGAAGAAAAATCCACATGAATGCGTGACTGCATTTATGTGGATTTAATTTATCATATGGAATGCCAAAAAGCAATTAGACAATATTACTAAAAATGTCGATCACTATTCGGACTTTAATGTCTTCCAGAGATAGCTGTAAAGCTCTGTGGTATCGCTGCCAAGCTGTTTGTAGACCGTGCAGTTTGCAAAGACATCGTCAGGAGGAAAGATCGTGGTATCATTGCG
This sequence comes from uncultured Lachnospiraceae bacterium, assembly GCA_902781225.1. GTDB lineage: Bacteria > Bacillota > Clostridia > Lachnospirales > Lachnospiraceae > Roseburia. The sequence continues at coordinate 63,329 of CACZIN010000003.1, forward strand.
GGTGTCCTCGTCAAGCGCGTCGACGACTGCCTGGTTTGGCGTAGCGTAGCAGACGTAATCAAAATTGAGCATGGCTACGTCCTCGCGGCACAGAAAATCCAGAAATTTTTCGGCGTTTTCCTTGTGCGTGCTGCCAGCCGGAATGAACCAGGAATCGATCCAGAGGTTGGATCCCTCCTTCGGAACCGTGTAGGAGAGATCTGAGTTGGATTCCATGGCGGTGGCTGCCTCGCCGGAGTAGACGAGCGCTAACGCCGCATTCCCCGCGATCATCTCATCTGCGGTCTCATCCACATAATAAGCGTAGACAAGAGGTTTCTGCTCCACCAGAAGCGAGAGGGCGTCACGCAGATCGGTCTCGTCCTCCGTGTTGATGTCGCGGTCAAGCAGACGGAGCGCCGGAACAAAGGAATCACGCACGGAGTTCTGCATGATAATGGTGTCGCGGTAACGGTCATCCCACAGGATGTTCCAGCTTTCAGTGTCCTCCTCGCTCACCATGGTCGTGTTGTACAGAATTCCCAGCGTGCCGTAAAAGTACGGCATGGAATACCGGTTCTGCGGGTCGAAGACCTCGGCGGCAGCAAGAATGGAGGGATCAAGATTCTTATAGTAGGAAAAAGAGGAAAAATCGATCGGCGCCACTTTTCCCTCGTGGATCAGCCGCTCCACCATATAGTCCGAGGTGCACACGACGTCGTAACTGATGGAACCGGCGGAAAACTTCGTGTACATTTCCTCGGGACTCTCGTATTCCTCGAGCTTGATCTTGATGCCGGTTTCCTGCTCAAACATTTTGATGGCAGAGGCATCCAGATATTTGCCGTAGTTTAACACGACGAGGGAATTGTCGCTGGAACTGCCGGCGGTATCGGTATCCGCGCTGCCGCACGCCGAGAGAAGCAGGGCGGCAAACGCGGCGGTAATCAGTGCATAATGGAATCGTTTCATAAGTAAGTGGCACCTCCTTTAATGGATACCGGCATGATTCCCGGCGATTCTGTCCGAACGGCGGTTCATGACAAGAAGCAGGAGAAATGCAAATAAAAACAAAATGGTTGACAGGGCGTACAATTCCGGGCGCACTCCCTTGCGCAGCTCCGTGTAGAGCATCGTCGACAGGGTGTTGACGCCGGCACCTTTGGTAAAAAAGGTGATGGAAAAATCGTCGAGCGACATGGTAACCGCCATCAGGAATCCGGAAAATACACCGGATTTGATCTCCGGCCAGGTCACCTTGTAGAACGCGTACATCGGAGTGGCACCGAGATCCAGGGCAGCCTCGTAGGTGTAGCGGTTTGTCTGGTTTAATTTCGGCAGCACGTTCAAAATCACATAGGGAACATCAAACGTAATATGTGCAATTAAGACGGTGACGAAACCGAGGTTCATAAATTTTACGAACAGCAGCATCATGGAAATGCCTGTCACGATATCCGCGTTTAACAGCGGAATATTGGTGGCACCGAGCATGATGGTGCGGTTCTTTTTTTTCATGGCACTGATGCCGATCGCGGCAAGCGTTCCGATGACGGTCGATGCGATGGCAGCGGTGAGCGTGACCTGTAGAGTTGTCACAAACGCATTCATGATGGTCTCGTCCGTAAAACAGGAAGCGTACCATTTGAGTGTAAAGCCGCCCCATACGACACGTGATTTTGAATTGTTAAAAGAGAGCACGATGAGCACGAGGATCGGCAGATACAAAAATAAAAAGATGACGGCAAGATAGATGCGCTGTCCCCATTTCTTTACCATACCGCGGTACCTCCTTCGTCTTTATCCAGCACATTCATAAGTGCCATACTTGCAATGACAAACAGCATCAGCACAACGGACAGTCCGGAACCCAGATGCCAGTTGGTGCCCTGCATAAATTCCTGCTCGATGACGTTTCCGATTAAGAGCACCTTGCCTCCGCCGAGCAGGTCGGAGATGACGAACGAGGTCAGTGCCGGCACAAAGACCATGACGATCCCGCTTAACACGCCGGAGAGGGTGAGCGGAAAAATGATCTTTACGAGAACGGTCAGATTGTTTGCGCCGAGATCCCTGGCGGCTTCAATGACATCCTTGTTGATCCGCACCATGGAGTTGTAGATCGGCAGGATCATAAAAGGAAGAAAATCGTACACCATGCCGAACACAACGGCGGTCGGGGTGTTGAGCATCTTCACATGACCGATGCCGACGGCTTCTAAGACGGCATTTACAATACCGTTGTTGGAGAGCAGAAGTCTCCACGCGAGAATGCGCAGCATAAAATTCATCCACATCGGGAGAATGAACAAAAAGACGACAAAGCTCTGGTGACGGAAGCGGAATGTGCTTAAAATCATGCAGAGCGGATAGGACAAAGCCAGGCAGACCAGCGTGCACAGAAAGCCGAGCTTTAAGGAGAGAAGAATCGACTTGACATGCACCGGATCGGCGATGGCGGCGATATTGGAAAAGGTAAAGCTGCCGTCCGCCGCAGTGACGGCATAATAGAGAATAAATACAAGCGGTAGAAGAATAAATCCGATCATCCAGATCAGATAAGGTCCTGCCAGAAGCTGTTTTTTGAAGTTAGACATCGATCTCTGCTGCCTCCTCGTCCTCGGATTCCGGTTTGTTCATAATCTGGATGTTGAATGGAATCACGCGGATCCCTACATGGGTTCCAACGGTGTAAAACTGCGTGGTGTCCACCAGCCACTCAAAGCCGCCCGCCATGATTTCGATCTCGTAGTGGACGCCCTTGAAGATGACGGAAGTGATATCGCCGTCCATAAAGCCTTCCCCGGGTGCGACGATCTCCACATCCTCCGGACGGATGACAACGTCGACCGGCGTGTTGGTGCCGAATCCTTCATCCACACAGGGAATTTTGGTGCCGAGAATCTCAACGACCCGGTCTTTGATCATGATGCCGTCGATGATATTGCTGTCCCCGATAAAATCGGCTACGAACGCGTTGACCGGCTCGTTGTAGATCATTTCCGGCGTGCCGATCTGCTGGATGTAGCCCTGGTTCATGACGACGATGGTGTCGGACATGGTGAGGGCTTCCTCCTGGTCGTGCGTGACGAAGATAAAGGTGATGCCGAGCTCGTTTTTCAGGCGGATCAGCTCGTACTGCATTTCCTGGCGGAGCTTTAAGTCCAGTGCACCGAGCGGCTCGTCGAGGAGAAGAACCTTCGGCTCATTGACGATGGCGCGGGCGATGGCGATCCGCTGCTGCTGGCCGCCGCTCAGAGAATCGATGGAGCGGTGCTCGAATCCGTCCAGGTTTACAAGCTTTAAGGCGTATTTGATTTTGTCGTCGATGTATGCCTTGCTTTTTTTCTTGATCTTAAGTCCGAAAGCAATATTTTCAGCAATGGACATATGCGGAAAAAGGGCGTATTTCTGGAATACAGTGTTGAGATCGCGCTCGTTGGGCGGGAGGGCGGTAATATCCTTTCCGTCAAACAGAACCTGTCCCTTGTCGGGGGTCTCAAATCCGCCGATAATGCGCAGGGTGGTTGTCTTGCCGCAGCCGGACGGACCGAGCAGTGTGATGAATTCATTCTCACGGATATAGAGACTCAAATCGTCCAGGATGACATTGTCACCGTAGGATTTGGTAATGTTCACAAGATTGATCAGTTTTTTGCTCATTCGGTGGAGTCCTTTCTTAATATATGAAAAAATGCTCCCGCATGTCTGCGGGAGAGCGATGATATGCTGACTTTGCAGTATTTTCGTAGCATAAGAAAGATTTTATGCCATCCGCACAAAATGTCAATAGATTTTATTTTTAATAATTGAAAAAAAGTAGTTGCAATTTTTTGAAATTCCGTTATAATAACTCAATGTGATGTTAAACATGACCTGCCGATATGGCTCAGTTGGTAGAGCAACGCATTCGTAATGCGTAGGTCGTCGGTTCGAGTCCGACTATCGGCTTTAAATAAAAACTCTCAGTAATTGTGCTGGGAGATTTTTATTTATATACTAGTTATAACACATGCTTATCAATGTTTATTAGAGCGGGTTATGACTGAGTGCAAAAGGAGGAAAATATTATGAAGAAGAAAGTGATTAGCTTACTGCTCACTGCAGCAATGGCAACCACCATGTTCGCAGGCTGTGGTTCTTCCAGCGAGGAGAATACAACTGCAGACAACAATCAGACAGCAGCACCGGCAGCGACAGAGACTGCAGCAGAGGAGAGCACAGAGGCAGCTGCTCCTGCAGTATCCGCTGATGGAAAGATCGCAATGATTACCGATTCCGGTGACATCACAGACGAGTCTTTCAACCAGATCACATGGGAGACCTGTATGGCTTACGGTGATAAGAACGGTATTGAGTATCAGTACTATAAGCCGGCTGAGGACACAGACGAGGAGAGAATCAACGCAATCGACCTTGCAGTTGCAGACGGTGCAACCGTAATCGTTATGCCGGGTTATCTGTTCGGACCGGCAATCGCTGAGGAGCAGGATCTTTATCCGGATGTTTCCTTTATCGCAGTTGATGTGACAGAGGCTGATATCGTAGATCTTTCCGGCAATGCAGTCGGAATCAGCGATAACGTATATATCTGTTCTTTCCAGGAAGAGCAGGCAGGTTACCTCGCAGGTTATGCGGCAGTTAAGGATGGTTACACAAGCCTTGGATTCCTCGGCGGAATCGCAGTTCCGGCAGTTATCCGTTATGGTTACGGTTATATTCAGGGTATCAACGACGCAGCAGAAGAGATGGGTGTTGATGTAGATGTGAAATACTACTATGGCGGCCAGTTCTACGGAAGTGATGCGATCACAGCTCGTATGGAGGGCTGGTATCAGGATGGCACACAGGTTGTATTCGCATGCGGCGGCGGTATCTACACATCTGCTGTTGAGGCTGCTGAGCAGTACGACGGCAAGGTAATCGGTGTCGATGTTGACCAGCGTCCGAAGATCGGTGATCTGTGCATCACATCTGCTATGAAGGGCTTAGGCTCCGCAGTGAACTCTGCACTGGATGCATACTTTGGCGGCAACTGGGCTTCCATCGGTGGCAAGTCTGAGCAGCTCGGTCTGGCACAGGGCGATTATCTTGGTCTTCCGACGGATACAGATTCCTGGGGCTTTACAACATTTACGGTAGATGAGTACAACACAGTATTAGACGGACTCAAGGACGGCAGCATCACTGTTTCTAACGATACAGAGAATCAGCCGGAGGTAGGTTCTCACGTAACCGTTGACTATGTAGAGTAAGCGGACTCTTTAAAGGGGAAGAGAAATAGTTTCTCTTCCTCTTTTTTTTATATCCAGAAGATGTTATACTATAAGATATGCAGGAATGACTCATGCGGCGCATGAAAAAAAAGAACGAAGAGGATACATGTATATGGAAAACGAATATGTTATTGAGATGTTGAACATCACGAAAGAATTTCCAGGAATCAAAGCCAACGATAATATTACCCTGCAGTTGAGAAAGGGAGAGATTCATGCACTGCTTGGAGAGAATGGTGCAGGAAAGTCTACCCTCATGAGTATTCTGTTTGGTCTGTACCAGCCGACGTCCGGTACGATCAAAAAGAACGGGCAGGTTGTACAGATCAATACGCCGAACGACGCGAACGATCTGAACATCGGAATGGTTCATCAGCACTTCAAGCTGGTGGAGTGTTTTTCCGTGCTGGATAATATTATCCTTGGTGTTGAGCAATCGAAAGGATTGTTCCTTGAAAAAGATGGTGCCAGAAAAAAGGTACTGGAGCTGAGTGAGAGGTACGGGCTTAAGGTGGAGCCGGATGCGCTGATTTCGGATATCACCGTAGGTATGCAGCAGCGTGTTGAGATTCTTAAGATGCTCTACCGTGATAACGAGGTGCTGATCTTTGATGAGCCGACGGCAGTGCTGACGCCGCAGGAAATCGAGGAACTGATGAAGATTATGAAGAATCTCGCGCACGAGGGCAAATCCATTCTGTTCATCACGCATAAGCTGAATGAGATCATGGAGGTGGCGGACCGCTGTACGATCTTAAGAAAAGGAAAGTACATCGGAACGGTCGACATCGCGGATACGACGAAGGAAGAACTTTCCAAGATGATGGTGGGCAGAAATGTAAGCTTTACCGTTGACAAGGACGAGAAAAAGCCGGGGGATACGGTGCTTGAGGTATCGCATCTGACGGTGGCAAGCAGATCGCATGAGAACAATGCCGTGCGGGATGTCTCGTTTCATGTGCGCCGCGGTGAGATCGTATGTATTGCGGGTATCGACGGCAACGGACAGACAGAGTTGGTGCAGGGGCTGACCGGACTGGAGAAGATCGGAGGGGGCAGCGTGAAATTTCTGGGACAGGATATCACAAACGCCACGATCCGGGAGCGTTCCAAGCATGGTATGAGCCATATTCCGGAAGACCGGCATAAGCACGGACTGGTACTGGACTACACGCTGGAACAGAATCTGGTGCTGCAGCGTTACTGGCAGCCGCAGTTTGAGCGCGCAGGCTTTATCAAGTCGGGCGAGGTGCGCAGATATGCGCAGAAGCTGATCGAGCAGTATGATGTGCGAAGCGGTCAGGGACCGGTGACCATCGTGCGCAGCATGTCCGGCGGTAACCAGCAGAAGGCGATCATTGCAAGAGAGATTGACAAGGATCCGGAGCTTCTTGTGGCAGTGCAGCCGACCAGAGGCCTTGACGTAGGCGCGATCGAGTATATCCATAAGCAGCTTGTGGCACAGCGCGACAAAGGAAAAGCCGTGTTGTTAGTCTCGTTGGAACTGGATGAAGTTATGGACGTATCCGACCGTATCCTGGTGATGTACGAGGGCGAGATCGTAGGAGAGCTTGATCCGAAGAAAGTGACCGTGGAGGAACTTGGACTTTACATGGCAGGTGCAAAGCGGGATAAGGTTGCAAAGGAAGCATAAAGGCGAAGCTTTACAGATTAACAGAAAGGAAATATGACAATGAGTGAAAAGACAAAGGATGTCCTATTGTCCATCTTTGCATCGCTTCTTTGCATTGTGATCGGACTTCTCGTGGGACTTATCATACTTTATTGTATCAATGCAGAGAATGCATTGGATGGTTTCTCAAGAATTATCAAGGGTGGTTTTTACCTCAAACCAAAGGGAATCGGAAGTGAGATTGCGCAGGCGACACCGCTTATCATGACAGGTCTTTCCGTTGCGTTTGCTTTTAAGACGGGACTGTTCAACATCGGTGCGGCAGGCCAGTATACCTTAGGCGTGTTCGGTGCATTGTATTTTGCGCTGATTCTGCAGATGCCGTGGTATGTATGTCTTCTGGCAGCAATGGTCTGCGGAGCCATCTGGGGGGCTGTTCCGGGAATTTTCAAGGCGTACTTTAATGTCAATGAGGTTATCACCTCCATCATGTTTAACTGGATCGGTTTATATCTGGTGAACGAGCTGATGTACAGCACGGTATCCGGAATGTACGACCAGAAGACGACGCGTACTTACAAGCTGAGTTCCGCGGCACCGCAGTCATTGATTCCGGATTGCGGTATGAGCGCTATTTTTAAGACAAGCTCGACCACGATTGCCATTTTTATCGCGATTGCGATTGCCATTATCATGTATGTGGTACTCAACAAGACCACATTCGGTTATGAGTTAAAAGCCTGTGGCTTTAACAAAGACGCCGCAAAATATGCGGGCATCAATGAAAAGCGCAACATTGTGCTTTCCATGACAATCTCCGGCGCACTTGCAGGTATCGGCGCGGGACTTTACTATCTGTCCGGTGCATCCGAGTGGAATCCGCAGGTGTCCACAGCGCTTCCGGCAATCGGTTTCAACGGTATCCCGGTAGCACTTTTGGCACTGAGTAATCCGATCGGCGTGGTATTTGCAGCAATCTTTGTCGCACATATCTCCGTGGGAGGTGCGTATCTTCCGACCAAGTATTATCAGCCGGAGATTGCGGACCTGATCGTGGCAGTCATCATTTACCTGTGTGCGTTTGTTATGCTCTTTAAGAGCGTGGTCGTATCGAAGCTCGGCAGGAAAAAAGCGAAGAAGGAGGATGTGAAATAATGTTCTTACTGATTAAGTTTACATTACTCTATGCGGTAGTATTGATGCTGGTGGCGCTTGGCGGTATGTTCTCGGAGCGAAGCGGTGTAATCAACATTGCACTTGAAGGTATCATGGCAATCGGCGGTCTGGCGGGCGTTTTCGTCCTGGCACTCTGCGGGGATTCCCTTCCGTCCGGCGTGCTGGTGGCGGTGTCCATCCTGGCAAGTGCGGTAGCGGGAATTCTCTATTCCCTTCTGCTCGGATTTTCCGCCATCACGTTAAAGGCGGATCAGACGATCGGCGGAACGGCGTTAAACATGCTTGCCACAGCGGTGGCGATCGTAGCGGTAAAGGCGTTCAACAACTCCTCCGCAGCGGGGAACGGCGCGGCTTCCGCAAAGCTTTCCTACAGTAACAAGGCATTTATCTATAAAATCGGATCGCTCACGATCAACATTTTCCTGATTATCGGAATTATCATTCTGATTGTCAGCTATGTATTTCTGTTCAAGACCAAATGGGGCTTACGTCTGCGCGCGTGCGGCGAACATCCGCAGGCAGCCGATTCGGTCGGCATCAATGTGTATCAGTGGAGATATACCGGTGTCATGATCTCGGGAGCACTTGGCGGAATCGGAGGCTTCGCCTACATCGTTCCGTCCGTTACCACCTGGAACTTTGAGGTCGGTGTAGCGGGAGCCGGTTTCCTCGCCCTGGCAGTTATGATTTTCGGACAGTGGAAGCCGTTCAACATTGCGGGCGCAGCCGTGTTCTTCGCGGTATTCCGTTCTCTGGCGAACATCGCGGATTCCACCGTGCTTGCAAATCTCGGATTGTCCAAGAATATCTACAGCATGATGCCGTTTATCGCATCCATGATTATTCTTGCGTTTACATCCAAGAATTCCCAGGCACCGAAGGCGGAGGGTATTCCGTACGATAAGGGTGCCAGATAGGAAGACGGCGTAAGAGACCGGAATTCCCGGAAGCGTCCGGGAGCATATGATAACAAACAGAAAGGATTCTAAGATCATGATTTCAAGCAAATATTTTGACCATACTATTTTAAAGGCAGAGGCGACGGAGGCACAGGTGGCAAAGATCTGTGACGAGGCGCTTGCCAATGATTTCGCATCCGTGTGCGTGAACCAGTATTACACCCGTTTTGTGGCAGAGAAGTTAAAAGGCTCTGACGTGAAGGTGTGCACGGTGGTAGGTTTCCCTCTGGGAATGTCCGACACCGGCGTGAAGGCATTCGAGACGAAGGCTGCTATCGAGGACGGCGCGCAGGAGATCGATATGGTAATCAATGTCGGCGCATTGAAGGACAAGAAGTATGACTATGTAAAAAATGATATTCATACCTTAAAGGAAGTCTGCGGCAGCGACATTGTCTTAAAGGTCATCATCGAGACCTGTCTTCTGACAGACGAGGAAAAAGTGAAGGCATGTGAGCTGGCAAAAGAAGCGGGAGCTGATTTCGTAAAGACTTCCACCGGATTTTCCACCGGAGGAGCAAAGGCGGAAGATGTCGCACTGATGAGAAAAACCGTGGGCGATGATATGGGTGTGAAGGCATCCGGCGGAATTCACACGGCAGAGGAAGCACAGGCGATGATCGATGCCGGAGCAAGCCGCCTTGGAACGAGCGCAACACTTGCCATCATTGGAAAATAGTAATCAGGAGCGGTAGGATGAATACAATTTTGATTGGAATTGCAGGAGGCACCGGAAGCGGCAAGACAACACTTGCCGACAAACTGATCGACAGCTTTGGCGATGATGAGGTGAGTATTCTGCGTCATGATAACTACTATAAACGCCATGACGATATGTGTTATGAGGAACGGTCGAAGTTAAACTATGATCATCCGGATGCGTTTGATACAGAGCTGTTGTGTGAACATATCTGTAAGCTGAAAGCGGGAGAGCAGATCTATATGCCGGTCTACGACTACTCGATACATAATCGTTCCGAGGAGACCATTCTGGTAAAGCCTGCGCCGGTGATTGTGCTGGAGGGCATTCTCATTTTTGCTGAGCCGAGCCTCTGCGATCTTATGGATATCAAGGTATTTGTGGACACAGATGCGGATGTGCGGATTCTGCGGCGGATCATCCGTGATGTAAAGGAACGCGGACGTTCGTTAGACAGCGTGATTACCCAGTATCTGACAACGGTAAAGCCGATGCATGAACAGTTTGTAGAACCGAGCAAGCGCCGGGCGGATATTATCATCCCGGAAGGGGGAGAAAATATCGTGGCGCTTGATATGCTGATTGAACGCGTACGCAAACATTTAAAGAATAAATAAGATTAGCGCAATAAAGTGGCAGGCACTGTGTCTGCCATTTTTTTGTATGCAGGATTGCTCGGATGCAGATGATCGCCGCTGTCATATCCTTTGGCGAAAAAGAGCGGATCATCGACGGCACGAAGTGCCTGGTCGAAATCGATACAGCCGTCGCTCTCATGGTTAGAGCGGATCCAGTCATTGACGGCACCGCGCAGCTCCTCGCGGAACGGTGCGTAGGTGCGCCAGCCGTAAATCGGCAGAAGGGTTCCGAGATAGACGCTGTCATGAAGTTTTCTGGCTTCCTCGATGTACCATTTCAGACCGTCGATCAGTTCGGCGGCAGTCGGCAGATCACTCATGGGACGGAACGGATTGACGTCGGTTCCGACCGGATGGATGATATCGTTGATGCCCTGCTGGATGATGACGGTATCCGCACCGGCGGTTGGGATTTCGTGGGCAAAACGGTTGGTTCCCTTAAGACCGTAGGAGTCGTAGGTGATACAGTCGTACTGGCGCAGAATACGCGTACCGCTTGCCGCACGGCGGATCACTGAGGTATGGGAGTATCCTTCTTCGATGAGACGCAGCGTCAGATAGTCCGGCCATGCCTGAGCGGTGATGGAATCTCCGTAGCAGATAATGGCATGACAATCTTCCTCCGTCAGAATATCGATGTTGCTAAGAAAATAGAACCAGTTTGTCGCCTTGGAGGTGGCAAGGGGCAGCACTTCGCTGTGCGTCTGGTCGCCGTAGGAAAAATAGCCGCGGGACAATGGGCCTGTGATCAGCACGGCGGACTGCATGGCAGTGTAGCCGCCAAAATACAGGCTGACGCAGAGCGTCTGTCCGGCAGACACCGGAAAGGAGAGTGCGTCGCTTGTGGCGGACGCACCCGCTGCAAGCGTGACGGAGTGGCTTCCGTCAAAGGTAATATCCTGGATGGTGCCTGCCGTAAGAGGGCAGGAAAGGGGAACTTTCTTGGTGAGATCGGAATCACACACCGCCACCGTTGCCCGGTGGATGGTGACAGGTTCTTTCCCACAGTAGTTGTCGAGCGTGAAGCGGAGTGCGCTTCCGCAAAAAGGTGCATAGACCGGATAGCGCAGCGTCAGATCTTTTGCGTAGCCCTCCGGATGATGTTCTGCGATGGACATGGCATTGCCCCACATGGAGACCCATTTTGTATCATTCATAAGTTTGTTCTCTTTTCTGATTATTTATTGGGCGGGAATATAAGAGTATATTCCTGCGTTATTATAGCGGAAGTGAAGGTATTTTTCCAGTGGACTTGTTCTTTTTTTCGATCCTTGCTATAATGAGCGCATGCGGGTGAAGGCTTGCAGACAGAATAGAAAGATAATAAAGGAGTTCATATGTATGGGAGAGATTGCAAATCGTGATAATAAGAAGATGCTGATTTTATTTGCAGAGGTGGTTGCGGCGCTTGCGACCATTTTGCTTGCTATTTTGGTCATGAAGATTCCGGTGGTGCCGGTGTGTGTGATCGTTTTAATCGAGGTGGCGATTGCTGCCTGCCTGCAGGAGGTACCGGTGTGGGTGCATGCCGTGGTTGCCGCAGTACAGCTGGTTGCCGGGGGACTTTGCGGCAGAGCCGTATTCTGCCTGTTGTGTATTTTGATCTATGTGTTTGCGATACTGACACTGCGGGAAGCAAGAACGTAATGATAAGACCTTTATGAAGCGGATGCTTGGTAAAGGTCTTCTTTCTGTCAAAGGAGAAAAGATGTTAGAGAAACTTTTTTTGGAAATGATCGCATATTACAGCGGAGACCCGAAACGGATCCAGCATTTTACAAAGGTACACAGCTATGCAAAGCTGATTGGGGAGCGCGAACAGCTTTCGCCGGAGGAACTCTACATTCTGGAAGCGGCTGCATACACGCACGATATCGGCATCAAGCCGGCGGAGGAGAAGTATGGAAGCAGTGAGGGAAAGCTGCAGGAGCAGGAAGGTCCTGAGGTGGCGTGTGAAATGCTGACGCGGCTGGGCTTTGCAAAGGATGTGATCGAGCGCGTCTGCTATCTGATCGGACATCACCACACCTACACCGGCATAGAGGGCAGAGACTATCAGATTCTGGTGGAGGCGGATTTTTTGGTGAATTTGTATGAGGACGGCAGACCGGACGGAGATGGCAGGTTTATGCCGGATAAAGCGGCTGTAGAGGTTGCATATCAGAGGATTTTTGCGACGGAGACCGGAAAATGGATCTGCCGGAGTATGTTTGCACTTGGAGGTGTGTCATGATGCAGGAGAGGAAGCAGAAGGAAACAATTCTGGTATTCAGTTCCAGGGAAATCTGCTATTTGTCCAGCAACTTTTTTGCAAATCAGATCGGCGCGGCGTTTGAGGAACTGGGATATGAGGTGACGGTGTGCGAACTCTCAAAGGAGGATGATCTGGATGTGAAGCTTGCGCGCTATATCGGACAGCCGTACCGCCTGATTCTGGATTTTAATTCCCTTCTGCCGCGGATGGTGTTAGACGACGGCACTCCCTATGTGGACCGCCTTGCGGGACCGTTTTTTGACTATATTTTAGATCACCCGCTGTTTCACTATCAGGGACTTGCGAGCGGTGTGAAGAACCTGCATGCGATTGTCCTCGACGAGGCACAGCAGAAGTACGTAGAAAAATATTATGAAAAGGTGGCGAGCGTCCACATGCTGCCGCTCGGGGCGACAAGAGCAGTCTATGAGGGCACAAAAGAGCAGGAGTGCCGGATACTGTTTCCGGGAACGTATGACAGACCGGACACGGTTTATCAGATTGTAGAGAACGCTCCCGAGCCGCTTGGGAGCACGATGAAAGATCTGATTGAGCGGAGACTTGCCGATCCCACACTGCCGATGGAGAAAGCATTTTCGCAGCAGCTTAAGGAGGGAGAACTGGAACTTCCTGCCGGACAGTTTGCACTGTTTATGAACAGCATGTATGCGGTGGACGCCTACGTGCGGGACTATTTCCGCAAGGCGGCGTTGGACGCGCTGCTCGCGGAGAAACTGCCGGTTACCGTGTTCGGGGAAGGCTGGGAAAAATATTTCTGTGGGGATGAGCACAGTCTGCGGCGCGAGCCGGCGGTGCCGTTTGCGCTCTCCTTTGAGCGGATCGCCAAAGCCCATGTGCTCTTAAACGTCTCACCGATTTTTAACCGGGGCATGCACGACCGGGTTCCTGCCGGAATGGCGAATCACGCGGTGGTGTTAACCGATGAGAATCCGTATTTAAGAAGAACGTTTACTGACGGGAAGGAGCTGCTATTTTATTCGCTGATAAAACCGGACACGCTGTGTGAGCAGGCGGAGAGAGCGCTTACGGATGCAGGGCTTCGAGAGAAGATTGCGGCTTCTGCCTATGAGACCTTTGAACGGGAATATACATGGAAGCGCCGTGCGGAGCAAATTCTTGCATTTGCTAAGGAGGTGGAAGCATGAGCGCGCAGAAGAATTACCAGAAAATGTTAGAGGCGACGATTGCGGGATTAGAGGAGCAGAACCGTGTGCCGACGCTGCTGCTGCACAGCTGCTGCGCGCCGTGCAGCTCGTACTGCCTCGAGTATCTGTCACAGTATTTTCATATCACCGTGGATTATTACAACCCTAATATTTATCCGGAAGAAGAGTATCATATGCGGGTGCAGGAGCAGCAGCGGCTGATTCAGAAACTTCCGGCAAAATATCCGATTGCATTCCGGGAGGGCGCGTATGATAAGGAACGATTTTATGAGATGGCGCGCGGAATGGAGGAGGAAAAGGAGGGCGGCGAACGTTGCTTCCGGTGCTATGAGCTACGCTTGAGAGAGGCGGCGGAGACAGCAAAAAGCCTTGGCATGGATTATTTCACCACGACGTTGTCCATCAGTCCGCTCAAGAATGCGGAAAAATTAAATGAGATCGGGGATGCGCTGGCGGAGGAATACGGCGTGGCATACTTGAATTCTGACTTCAAAAAGAAAAACGGCTACAAGCGCTCGGTAGAGCTTTCCGGACAGTACGGAATGTACCGGCAGTATTATTGCGGATGTGTTTTTTCCAAGCGGGAGCGCGATGCTCAGATTGCGGCAAAAGCGGCGGCACAGGGAATTTGATACGGTAAAGCATGAAAGGGCTTGCGGGAAGCGCGAACTTCATGTAGAATGATAGGAAATGTAGTGAAAGCGAGGTTTTTAAAATGGCTCAGTTATGGGGAGGACGTTTTACCAAACAGACCGACAAGCTGGTCTATAATTTTAATGCGTCTATTTCGTTTGACCAGAAATTCTATAAACAGGACATTGAGGGAAGTATTGCACATGTGCGGATGCTCGGGAAACAGGGAATCTTAACAGGGGAGGAGATGCAGGCGATTGTCGCATGCCTAAAGGAGATCCTTGCGGATGTGGAAGCCGGACGTCTTGTCATAACGGATGAATATGAGGATATTCACAGCTTTGTGGAGGCGAATCTGATCGACCGTCTGGGAGATACCGGAAAGAAGCTGCATACCGGACGCAGCCGCAACGACCAGGTGGCGCTCGATATGCGTCTCTACACCAGAGAGGAGCTGCTCCACGTGGATGCGCTCTTAAAGGAACTGCTCGGCACGATATTACATATCATGGAGCAGAATACGGAGACGATCATGCCGGGCTTCACACACCTGCAGAAGGCACAGCCGATCACGCTCGCACATCACATGGGTGCCTATTTTGAGATGTTTAAGAGAGACCGCCTGCGTCTGCATGACATCTACGAGCGGATGAATTACTGCCCGCTTGGTTCCGGAGCGCTCGCAGGCACCACGTATCCGCTTGACCGTGCATACACGGCGGAGCTGCTCGGCTTTTACGGACCGACCCTAAACAGCATGGATGGCGTGTCCGACCGCGACTATCTGATCGAATTTTTGTCCGCCTGCGCCACGATCATGATGCATCTGTCGCGCTTCTCGGAGGAGGTCATTATCTGGAATTCCAACGAGTACCAGTTTGTGGAGATTGATGATGCGTACAGTACCGGAAGCAGCATTATGCCGCAGAAAAAGAACCCGGACATCGCAGAACTAGTCAGAGGAAAGACCGGACGCGTCTACGGCGCGCTGATGTCGCTTCTCACGACGATGAAGGGAATTCCGCTTGCGTACAATAAGGACATGCAGGAGGACAAGGAGCTTTCCTTTGACGCGATGGACACGGTCAAAGGCTGTATTGCGCTGTTTAACGGCATGCTCGCCACGATGAAGTTCAACAGGGAGCGCATGCGTGCTTCGGCGAACGGAGGCTTCACCAACGCGACGGATGCTGCTGACTATCTGGTGAACCACGGGGTGCCGTTCCGCGATGCACATGGAATTGTGGGGCAGATCGTGCTTTACTGCATTGAAAAGGGAATTGCGATCGATGATATGAGCCTGGAGGAGTTAAAGGCAATCAGCCCGGTGTTCGAGGATGATGTCTATGAGGCGATCTCCATGGAGACCTGTGTGAACAAGCGTCTGACGGTCGGAGCACCGGGAAAAGAAGCGATGGAACAGGTGATCGCAGCGGAGAAGAAGTACCTGGAGGAAGAGTGGAAGCCTCTTGGAACTTCAATACAGTAACGTGATATTGTGAGAAATGTACAAGAACTGTCAAAAAAAGCCGGGAAGTTTTACGAAAAAAGCATTGCTTTTTGACGGGAAATGGCATAATATATTCACTATGACGACACTTGTTCGCCACTGACGGACACAAACGGCGCAAAAGCAGGTCCGTGTGATGATCCGGCAGAGGCAATGAGGGGCGGAGTCGTATGCCACAGCGGGTGTCATAAGAAAAAGATGAGGAGATTAGAAGAGTCATGAGTGAAAAGTTGAGAGTTGGTATTCTGGGCGGTACAGGTATGGTTGGTCAGAGATTTATTTCTCTGCTGGAGAATCATCCGTGGTTTGAAGTGACAACGATCGCAGCGAGCCCGAGAAGTGCCGGCAAGACTTATGAGGAGGCAGTCGGAGACCGCTGGAAGATGGACACACCGATGCCGGAAGCAGTGAAAAAGATTGTGGTTATGAATGTCAACGAAGTGGAGAAGGTTGCGGCAGAGGTCGATTTCGTATTTTCCGCAGTGGACATGACAAAGGAAGAGATTAAGAAGATCGAGGAGGAGTATGCGAAGACAGAAACTCCGGTCGTTTCCAATAACAGCGCGCACCGCTGGACGCCGGATGTACCGATGGTGGTTCCGGAGGTCAACCCGGAGCATATGGAGGTGATCAAATACCAGAAGGAGCGTCTTGGCACAAAGCGCGGTTTCGTGGCTGTAAAGCCGAACTGCTCCATTCAGTCTTACGCGCCGGTGCTTACGGCATGGAAGGAATTTGAGCCGTATGAGGTGGTGGCAACAACCTATCAGGCGATTTCCGGAGCCGGCAAGACCTTTAAGGACTGGCCGGAGATGGTTGGCAATATCATTCCGTATATCGGCGGTGAGGAGGAGAAATCCGAGAAGGAGCCGCTTCGTATCTGGGGACATGTGGACCCGGAGAAGAAAGCGATCGTTCCGGCCGAATCTCCGGTCATCACCTGCCAGTGCATCCGTGTGCCGGTGTTAAACGGTCACACTGCGGCGGTGTTCGTAAAGTTTAAGAAGAACCCGACAAAAGAGCAGCTGATCGAGGCGCTTCACAATTTCAGCGGTGTTCCGCAGGAGTTAAATCTTCCGAGCGCACCGGAGCATTTTATCCAGTATCTCGAGGAGGATAACCGTCCGCAGATCGCCCTGGATGTCAACTATGAGAACGGCATGGGTATCTCGGTAGGACGTCTGAGAGAGGACACGGTCTATGACTGGAAGTTCGTGGGACTGTCCCACAATACCGTGCGCGGCGCCGCAGGCGGTGCAGTGCTCTGCGCAGAACTTTTGAAGGCACAGGGATACATCGCTGCGAAATAAAGAAAAAAAGAATCCTGCTTGCAGGATTCTTTTTTGTTGCCCGAAAAATTAAAAAATGATATAATTTCCGCAGAACATATGGACAGATAGAATGTGCCGGATGTGGGATGTGGTACGGCTTTTCGTGCCCGGCAGGAAAGTGCAGAGGAGAAGAGATGGTCGTAAAATCGTCGGTGTTAAAGGAACTGGAAGAGTGCTACCGGGAACCGGGCAATCAGCTGGCTGTGCTGTACGGGCGGACGGACTCGGAGAAGGAGCGGCTGCTTGGCGCGTTTGTGCAGAACAGGAAGCATTTTTATTACCGCGCGAGACAGGTGGCGGAGCGGGAGCAGCGCGCGCAGATGGGGCGTGAGCTGGCGGCGCAGTTTGAGGTGACGCCGCAGAAGTTTACCTATGAGGAATATTTTAACCGGGTAAAGAGCGGTGATCCCACGAAGCTGGTTGTCGTGATCGATGAATTTCAGTATATTGCCAAAAAGGATTCTTCTTTTATGGAGGCGGTGCTGAAATTAAAAGCGCACAGGCTTTATCCGGGACCTGTGATGATTCTGCTCTGCAGCTCGGCGGTGTCATGGGCAGAGCGGGAACTTCCGGAGTGTATCGGTGAGACGGCGTACCGCAAAATAGACCGGAAAATCAAGTTCACGAATCTGAATTTTCTGGAGGTGGTGCGGGCACTGCCCGAGTATCCGGTCGCGGAATGTATCAAGACTTACGGCATCATCGGCGGTGTGCCGGGATACATCAACCGCTGGAACGCAAAAGCGGATTTAAAGACCAATATCTGCAGATTGATTCTCTCGCCGGGCGGCTATCTGTATCACGCGGCGGAAGATCTGATCGGGGAGAGCCTGCGGGAACTGTCTGTCTATGAGACCATCCTGGCACAGATTGCGGCCGGGCAGGACAAGCTGAATGATCTGTACCGGACGACCGGATTTTCGCGTGCCAAGATCAGCGTCTATATGAAGAATCTGGCAGCGTTCGACATCATCCAGAAGGTGGTATCGTTTGAGACGGGCGGCTGGGAGAACACGAAGAAAGGTGTCTACCGGATCCGCGACAATTACGTGAATTTCTGGTTTCACTTTATCTATCCGCATCTGTCAGATCTGTATATGATCCGCCCGGAAGAATTCTACGACAGACATATCGCGCCCGGACTCGACGCGTACCTCTCCCGGTATTTTGTGGAGGTATGCATGGAATATCTGGGACTTCTCGGCGTGGTGGGAAAGCTTCCGCTTAAGATTGCGCGCATGGGAACCTGGGTCGGCAAGGAGGGGAATATCGACATCATTGCGCAGAATGAGATCCGCCAGAATATGGTCGGACTCTGCAACTGGCAGGAGCCCGAGCTTACGATGGAGATGTGCGAGACGCTGTTCCTTAACATGAAGCGGGCAAAAATCGGTGCGGAATATTATTTCCTCTTTTCCGCACAGGGATTTGCACCGGAGGTTACCGCCATGGCGGAGCGGGATAAGCGGTTCGTGCTCGTGGATATGAATGAACTGTAAGTTGCCCGATGTCGAGAAAAATGCTATAATTTGCTTCATGCGAAAGTAATTGGAGGAACAGATTGTGGCAAAATCTTTGATCATCACGGAGAAACCTAGCGTTGCGCAGGAGTTCGCGCGGATTCTCGGCGTATCCGGTAGAAATGACGGTTATATAGAGAACGACGGGTATGTCATCACCTGGTGCGTGGGACATCTGGTGGAGATGGTGTACCCGGAGGAGTATGATGAGCGGTATAAAAAATGGCGGCTGGAAGACCTGCCGTTTCTGCCGCGGGATTACAAATATAATGTAATTCCGTCTGTGAGCAGGCAGTATGATGTGGTACATAAAATGCTGCACCGCGAGGATATTGACACGGTCTACTGGGCAGGAGATGCCGGAAAAGAAGGACAGACGATCGAGGAGAATATCCGGAAGTTCGGCGGCGTGCGCGAGGGCATGAAGGAGCTCCGCGTCTGGATCGATTCGCAGACCGAGGAGGAGATTCTGCGCGGCATCCGCGAGGCAAAAGACATGTCGGAGTATGACAACCTCGCAAAGTCGGGCGTGATGCGGACGATCGAGGATTACGCGATGGGAATCAATTTTTCCAGAGCCATGTCGGTGAAGTACGGAAAGCTCCTCAATGATGCGGCGGGAACATCGAGCTATACGGCGATCGCGGTCGGCCGCGTCATGACATGCGTTCTTGGCATGGTTGTGATCCGGGAGCGCGAGATACGCAATTTTACAGAGACGCCGTTTTACCGCGTCGTGGGAACCTTTCATCCCGCAGGAGAGGAAGAATGCCGGATCACGGCGGAGTGGAAGGCAATAGAAGGCTCTAAATATTTTGAGTCGCCGCTCTTATATAAGGAAAACGGTTTTAAAAAGGAAGAGAGCGCGCAGACGCTGATTGCGGAGTTAAAGGGGCAGGAAGCGCTCATTGATTCCGTGGAGACAGGGACGCAGAAAAAGCGTGCGCCGCTGCTGTTCAATCTTGCGGAGCTGCAGGCGGAGTGTTCCAAGCGTTTTAAGATCAGTCCGGATGAGACGCTGCAGTTGGCGCAGGATCTGTATGAGAAGAAGCTTACCACCTATCCGAGAACGGATGCGCGCGTGCTCTCCTCGGCGGTGGCAAAAGAGATTACAAAAAATATCAGCAGACTGAAAAATTTTGCGCCGGTGGTTCCTTTTGTGGAGCGCATCATGAAGGAAGGGCGCTACCGGAACATTGCGAACACGCAGTATACGGATGATTCAAAGATTACCGACCACTACGCGATCATTCCGACCGGACAGCTCACGGAGCTGGAATCTTTAAACAGTCTCCAGCGAAGCGTCTATGAGATGATTGTGCGCCGTTTCTTAAGCATTTTTTATCCGCCGGCGGAGTATCAGACGGTGAAGCTTGTCGTTGCGGCAGGCGGTGAGAAGCTTTACACTTCCGCGAAACAGTTAAAGGTTCCTGGCTATCTGGAGATTGCAGGCATTCCGAAATCGGCGAAGGAGCGGAATGCGGAGAAGACGGACGGGGAGGAGCAGACGCAGGGCGGTGATGCTGAGGCTACACAGGAAGAAGAGGAGAACGCCGGGCTTTTGGCGTATGCCGACAGGCTTCAAAAGGGAGAGGCGCTTTTTTCGGACGGCTATGCCATCCGTGAGGGAAAGACCTCCCCGCCGAAGCGCTACACGTCAGGATCGATGGTGCTTGCCATGGAGAATGCCGGACAGCTCATCGAGGAGGAAGAATTAAGAGAGCAGATCAAGGGTTCCGGAATCGGTACATCTGCCACGCGGGCAGAGATCATCAAAAAGCTGGTTCGGGTCGGCTATCTGAATCTGAACAAAAAGACGCAGGTTCTCACGCCGGAGCGGCTGGGGGAGATGATCTTTGAGGTGGTTTCGATGACGGTTCCGGCACTGCTCAACCCAAAGATGACGGCTTCCTGGGAAAAGGGACTGGACGGAATCACGCGGGGAACGGTCGTGATGGAGGATTACCGCTCAAAACTGGAGGATTTTATCCGCAGGGAGACGGTCGCCATGATCGAGCAGGATCTGACCGGCCAGATTGCCACGCGGATCCATCCGCTCGTCGGAAAGGGCGGAAAGGGGCTTGCGGCGAAGCGCAGCCTCGGCATTCCGTGTCCGGTGTGCGGAGGAACGATCGAGACGACGCCGTTCGGTTACGGGTGCAGCAATTATCAGAAAGATGGCGGCGGATGCCGTTTCTCCATCGGCACAATCGCCGGAAGAGACTTAAACGATGAGGAAGTCAAGGAGCTTCTGACCGAAGGACATACCGGGGTGCTGTCCGGGTTTGTCTCGAAGTCGAAGAAGAAGTTCTCGGCGAGCCTCGTTCTGGAAAAGGATGATGAGGGAAAAGTTTCGGTTGGATTTGATTTTTCTAAGAACCAGCCGGAAATCTTAGAGGGCGTCGCATGTCCGGTGTGCGGCTCTGCCGTGGAGATCACGCCGTTTGGCTATAGCTGCGTCAAGCACCACGAGCATCCCGATGAATGTTATTTTTCCGTGGGAAAGATTGCGGGGAAGGCGCTGGGCGTCGATGATCTGACGGAGCTTCTTACGACCGGAAAGACCGGTCTGATCCGCGGCTTTACCGCCAGGAATAAAAAGAAGTTCAACGCCTGCTTAAAGCTGGAGCAGACGGAGGACGGAAGAAAGAATATTGTATTTGATTTCTCACAGAACGATGCCGCCGTGGTTCCCGATGTCGTGTGTCCGATCTGCGGCGGGGCGATTGTGGAGACGTCGTTCGGGTTCGGCTGCGCGAATTACAGGCAGGATGACCCGGACAGCTGTCGGTTTGCGATTGGTACGATGGCGGGAAAGGACTTAAACGCAGCGCAGGTGAAGGAGCTTTTAAACCAGGGGAGAACCGGAACGATCCGCGGCTTCAAGTCGAAGAGCGGGAAGAAGTTTGACGCCTGTGTCGCGCTGGAACACACGGAAGACGGAAAAATTGAATTGCGATTTGATTTTGAGCATGTCGAGGCCAAAAAGGTCAAGGACGTGGTGTGCCCGATCTGCGGCGGTGATATCGTGGCGACACCGTTCGGCTTTGGCTGTGCCAATTATGTGAAGGACGATCCGAACAGCTGCCGGTTCTCTGTCGGGAAGATGGCGGAGAAGGCACTGACGGAAGCGAATGTAAGGGAACTTCTGACCAACGGAAGAACCGGAACGATCCGCGGCTTTAAGTCGAAGAGCGGGAAGAAATTTGATGCGCGCGTCGCGCTGGCAAAGGATGAGACGGGAAAGGTCACGGGGCTGAAGTTTGATTTTACGGATCTGGAGGCGCCGAAGGTGAAGGATGTAAAATGTCCGGTCTGCGGCGGGGATATCGTAAAGACGATGTTTGGATACGGCTGTGCCAACTACTCAAAGGAGAACCCGGACAGCTGCCGGTTCGCAATCGGCAAGATCGCGGGTGTCTCTTTAAAGGAAGCCCAGGTGAAGGAACTTTTGCTCCGCGGGAAGACGGATGTCATCAAGGGATTTGTGGCGAAGACCGGCATGAAGTTCGACGCGCCGCTGAAACTGACGCCGGAAGGGCAGATCGCGTTTGATTTTCCGGAGAAGCCAAAGCCCGTCGAGACGACGCTTGCCTGCCCGAAATGCGGGAAAATGTTAAAGAAGAGCCAGTGGTATTACGAGTGCGGGTGCGGTTTTAGAGTCTCCCACACGGTGGCGAAGGTGGCGCTGACCGAGGAGGTCATGCGCGAACTGTTAGAGACCGGGAAAACCAAAGATAAGGTGACCGGGTTTGTGTCAAAAGCCGGCAACACGTTTGACACCTGCCTAAAGCTGGAGGATGACCGCATTGTGTTTGATTTTGACAATCCGGGCACAAAGCGGGAGAGTGCTTCCGACGGCAAGGGCGGGGAGCGCATGTTCTACGAGGAATTAGAAGAAAATGCACAGCCGCAGGTGACGGTGTCCGGGGGAGCGCCTGCTCCTCTTACGGAAGAACCGGAAGCGCGCCCGGAAGAGCACGAAGCACGCCCGGAAGAGCACGAAACACGCCCGGAAAAAGATCAGCCGCTGGCGGAAGAGGACGGTGCACAGTACATTGAGGAGGACGTGCCCCCGTTTTATGATGCGATGGCGGAGGAGTATGCGGCTTACGAGGAGGAAGAGGTAAAACAGCAGGCGGCTGCATCCAATTTTCTGGATGAATTTCCTGGATGAGAAACGAATGGGGAAAGGAAGCAAAAAACGGATGGCGTGCGGCGCATGCTTGCTATTGACAGCCGGATAAAATGTCATTAAAATTTGAGTAGTTATTGATAGAATCCGGCAGAATACACAGGAGGAAACAGGGCATGGAGTATAATGAGCAGGCCTTTAAAGAGAAAGCCAATTTAAAGGCAATGAAAGTATGGCTGGCTTTGATTGCGATTATGACACTGTCATACGGAAGCGACCTTTCCAAGGGAATCTATACGGCGACGCAGTATGTTGTTTTTCTGGTTATGGCGTGGGTGCCGTTTGCAATCGGACTGCTGACGCTGAAGTTAAAGGGGAGGGCGACACCGTATTATAAGGATGTCCTGGCTCTCGGATATGGCTTTTTCTATGCCTACGTGGTGTGTATCACGGACTCGGCGACCGCCTATGCATATATTCTGCCGTTGACGAGTATGCTGATTCTGTTCAAGGATCGCAGCTATATGATACGGTGCGCGGTCACGAACGAGATCGTCATTGTGCTCAGCGCACTGCTCCATGTCTTCCTCGGCCTGAATCCGAATGTGAAAATGACAGATTATTACCTGCAGTTTTCAACGCTGCTTCTGTGCTATATCTGCTATGTTGTCTCTGTCGACCACTTAAATGAATCGGACGGAGCGCTGGTGGCATCGATCCGGGATAATCTGAGCCGGGTCGTGACGACGGTGGGACAGGTAAAGGGAGCGAGCAGCTCGATTGTGGATGGCGTTACGGTTGTGCGTGAGCTGGCGGATGAGAACCGGCAGGGAGCGGATTCCGTCGTAAGCAGTATGGAGGAACTTACCCGGAACAACGATGTTCTCCACAATAAGACGATGTCCTCCATGGACCGGAGTACCGACATCAGCACGCAGGTGCAGAATGTGGCGGGACTGATCGATGAGATGGTGACGCTGATCCAGGAGTCGGTCGAGCATGCGGATGTGAGTGCGGAAGAGCTTGCGGATGTCATGAATACGACGGATACCATGGCGGCGCTCTCCGGCGAGGTCGAGCAGGTGCTCGAGAACTTTAAGCAGGAATTTGATATGGTAAAGGAAGAGACCGGTACCATAGAGGGAATCACGTTCCAGACGAACCTTCTGGCACTGAACGCTTCGATTGAGGCGGCGAGAGCCGGGGAAGCCGGAAAGGGCTTTGCCGTGGTGGCAGGTCAGATACAGGATCTTAGCATGGGAACCAAGACTTCTTCCGGACGTATCAGGGACGCACTGGATCATCTGGAGGAGACTTCGGAGAAGATGACGGAATCCATCACCAAGACGCTTGAGATGATCCGCATGACAAGAGAGAAGCTCACGCAGGTGCAGGAGAGCGTCACAAGCATTACCGATGATTCCAAAAAGCTGGGACAGAATATCGGAGTAATTGATGGCGCCATGAAGGAAGTGGAAGCTTCCAACAGCGACATGGTGGAGAACATGAAGCAGATCTGCGATACCATGGAGGTCATGACGGAGTGCATCAACCAGTCCGACGAAGCGTCCCGCACGATGCTCAGCAAATACGAGGAGTCTTCCGTCAACGTGGATAAGATTGAGAGCGTGGTAGGAAAGCTCATGGAAGAACTCGGTACCGGCGGATTCATGGGAATCGGCGATGCACAGCCGGGAATGCGCGTGGTGTTAGTCGCTAAGAACGGAGCACAGGCAGCCGGGACGGAGTTCCACGGGGAAGTGTTGGAGAGCCAGAGCGACGGAGTTCTGGTAAAAATCAAGCCGGAAGCCGGAAAAACGATTGAGATAAAGAAAAAAGACATTACATATGAACTGCAGATCTGTGTCAACAATGCACTGTATACATGGGAGGATGTCAGCGTATCCGCCGCTTCCAATGCGGGGGCCGACAGCTACCGGATTGCTGTGGCGACAAACCCGAAGGTCATCAACCGCAGAAAGTATCCGCGTATGCCGGTTGCCAATGCATGTACCGTGACGCTGAAAAAATCCGGCAAAGCCTACAACGGCAGGATGATCAATATCAGTGCAGGCGGTTTCGCATTCAGCGTACATCAGGAGGCTTTCGCAAATGCGATCGGGCAGGATATTTCACTGGAAATCCCGGACTTCCCGCTGGAGGAGGCACGGACGCTGGACGGACATATCATCCGCAGCACGGATCACGACGGCGAGTTCATTGTCGGATGCCGCATGCCGGAGGACAGCGAAGAGATCCAGGCTTATGTCAATAAAAATTACAGGGAATAGAGAGGAATTTGTGTGATGGAAACAGCAAAAATCAGCCAGTTATATGACTTAGGGGAGACGATTGCGGCGGAACTGTTTGCGGGACTGACCTATCCGTGGGAGGCTTTGCCGAAAATCAGTGATTTTATAAAGAAGCTGGGACCGACGCTTGACCCGGAGGTCTATGAGCAGCGCGGCGAGAATATCTGGGTGGCGAAGAGTGCGACGGTTGCACCGACTGCTTTCTTAAATGGACCTTTAATTATTGATGAGGATGCGGAAATCAGACACTGCGCTTTCATCAGGGGGAATGCCATCGTAGGAAAAGGCTCCGTGGTGGGCAATTCAACAGAATTGAAAAACGTGGTGATTTTTAATTCCGTGCAGGTTCCGCATTACAATTACGTGGGCGATTCGATTCTCGGTTACAAATCCCATATGGGCGCCGGCTCGATCACTTCCAATGTCAAATCGGATAAGACGCTGGTGGTGGTAAAGGATCATGATGAGAAAATTGAAACAGGATTAAAGAAATTCGGAGCAATGCTCGGCGACTATGTGGAAGTCGGCTGCAATTCCGTGCTGAATCCGGGAACCGTCATCGGAAGCCACACCAATGTGTATCCGCTTTCGAGCGTGCGCGGCGTGGTTCCGGCAAATTCGATTTACAAGAACCGCAGCGAGGTAGTGGAAAAGCGGTAGGACAGCAAAAGAGGGACAGAGACAATGAAGAGAAGATGGATGCAGGGAATGCTTCTTGCGGGAATGCTGGTTTTGACAGGATGCGGCGCAAAGGACAGCTCACCCGTGGAGAACGGCAAAGATTATACATGGGACGACATTACAGTGACGCTTCCGGAAGACTGGGCGGACCGCTGTACGATCAAAGAGGATGAGAATGGATTTACCATCTACCAGACGGCTTCCTATGAGAAGATGGAAGGACTTGGCTACCTGTGTTCTTTTGAAAAAAGCGACGCATGGATGAATTACGGTGCGGGAGAGAACCTGATCGCCTACACGGAGGACGGAACGCTGTATTACCTGATGCAGCCGACAGATGTTGCGTGCGACACGGAGGATCAGGCAATCGTGGAAGAGTACGGCTCCATGATGGAGGAGGTCGCGGCCATCGCATCAAGTGTGAAGATCGATGCAGATGACGTTCATTACGATGCCGATCAGTATGTCGTTCCGGTTGGTGCAATACTGCCGGTGACGGAGGAGAATCTGTCGGATCTGGCAGAGCAGGAGCTCTATCTGGCGGCAAACGAGATTTATGCCAGACATGGAAAAACCTTTGATGACGCTTACCTGCAGGCGCATTTTGATGCGTGCAGCTGGTATACGCCCGCCGAGGGAGAGACTGTAGACGATGCGGGGTTAAGTGAGATTGAGCAGGCGAATCTGAAACTGATCACGGCAATGCAGTCGGCATATGAAGCGGAGCATACATATCCGAAGTCCTATGAGGCCGGTGAGACCGCAGAGATTGCACTTTTGGGCAATGGCACACCGGACGAGGTAAATTACACGGTAACCGGAGAGGGGGAGCAGGCGGTCTGCACGCTCACGATCGACGGGACAGCGTATGACCTTGCCGAGTACATTCAGATGAACGCGCCGGTTGCGGATGCGTTTTATGTGACAGATCTCGTGGAGAACATTGGAACACCGGAGGAGGATGACGGTCTGGAGATTGCCGTGCTTGATGAAGGGACAGACGGCATCGGGACGACCCATTTTTTCAAATATGATGGAGATCTTTACTATCTGGGCGAGGTCGGAGGATTCCCGTTCCGGGATCGGAATGCCGGATTTAGTGGTTTTAACGGCCAGGGCGGTGTGATGGATCTGATCCGTTACGACAAGCCGGCAGACTGCATCCTGCAGGGGTATGCCTGGTACAACAGTTCGGAGAAGAAGATCGAACATGCGGACGGCGGGCTTTATTCCTATTACGAGCCGTGCAAGCTGGAACAGAAGGGAGCGCTGACCGTATATTTTTCGATGGATGAAACATCGGCAGAGAAGACGATTGCGGCAGGAGAGGACATTTACTGTATCCGGTCGGACGGAGATGGCTGGATGTATGTGCGCGCAAAGGACGGAACGGAAGGGTTTTTGCCTGTGGAGCAAAAGTAAGAAAAGCACCTGTTTTGACAAAAGTGCATAAAATTTGCAGTACCCACTTGTGAAAATCAAGAAAATGTGAGAGAATGAATGCAGTATGTTAAATGTGTAACAATGTTTAACAACTCAGTTCTATTTATGCGAAAGGAGTCTTAAAATGATTTACACTAAGGAAGTTGAAAACATGTGCCCAGTCGCAAAGGGCGCAAAACATGAACCAGCTCCGATTCCGGAAGAAGGCAAGTGGGTTCATTCCAAAAAAATTGAAGATATTTCAGGCTTTACACACGGTGTAGGCTGGTGTGCACCTCAGCAGGGTGCCTGCAAGCTTTCCTTGAATGTGAAGAATGGTGTGATCGAAGAGGCATTAGTTGAGACCATCGGATGCTCCGGTATGACACATTCTGCAGCTATGGCAGCAGAGGTATTACAGGGTAAGACCATCCTTGAGGCACTCAATACAGACCTTGTCTGTGATGCCATCAATACAGCAATGAGAGAGTTATTCTTACAGATCGTTTACGGTCGTACACAGAGTGCTTTCTCTGACGACGGACTTGCAATCGGTGCTGGTCTTGAGGATTTAGGAAAAGGACTTCGTTCCCAGGTTGGTACAATGTACGCAACCAAGGAGAAGGGCGTTCGTTATCTGGAGATGGCTGAGGGCTATGTAACAGGTATCGCTCTTGACGAGAACAACGAGGTTATCGGATACCAGTTCGTTTCTCTTGGAAAAATGACTGACTTCATCAAAAAAGGCGATGATCCGAACACTGCTTGGGAGAAAGCAAAGGGACAGTACGGCCGCGTAGCAGATGCTGTTAAAATCATCGACCCGAGAGAAGAGTAGGAAAGGAGACGGACGAAAATGGCATTATTTGAAGGATATGAAAGAAGAATTGACCAGATCAACGCTGTATTAAACAGCTATGGTATCAGCTCCATCGAAGAGGCGGAGAAGATTACCAAAGATGCTGGTTTGAATGTATATGATCAGGTGAAGAAGATTCAGCCGATCTGTTTTGAGAACGCTTGCTGGGCTTACACAGTAGGTGCTGCAATCGCAATCAAGAAAGGATGCACAAAGGCTGCTGATGCTGCTGCAGCAATCGGTGAGGGCCTTCAGGCATTCTGTATCCCGGGTTCTGTTGCTGACCATAGAAAAGTAGGTCTTGGACATGGTAACCTTGGTAAGATGTTATTAGAGGAAGAGACCGAGTGCTTCTGCTTCCTGGCAGGTCACGAGTCTTTTGCAGCTGCTGAGGGTGCAATCGGTATCGCTGAGAAGGCAAACAAAGTGCGTCAGAAACCTCTGCGCGTTATCTTAAACGGTCTTGGAAAAGACGCTGCACAGATCATCTCCCGTATCAATGGATTTACATTCGTTGAGACACAGTATGACTACAAGGCAGCAAAGTTAAACGTTGTATACGAGAAGGCATACTCCAACGGACTTCGCGCTACTGTAAAGTGCTATGGTGCAGATGACGTTCAGGAAGGTGTTGCTATCATGCATCACGAGAACGTAGGTGTTTCCATCACCGGTAACTCTACGAACCCGACACGTTTCCAGCATCCGGTTGCAGGTACATACAAGAAAGAATGTATCGAGCAGGGGAAGAAATACTTCTCCGTTGCATCCGGCGGTGGTACAGGCCGTACCCTTCATCCGGACAACATGGCAGCAGGTCCTGCTTCCTACGGTATGACAGATACCATGGGACGTATGCACTCTGACGCACAGTTCGCAGGTTCCTCTTCCGTACCAGCGCACGTAGAGATGATGGGTCTGATCGGAATGGGTAACAACCCGATGGTTGGTGCTACGGTTGCAGTTGCAGTTTCCGTAGAGGAAGCTCACAAAGCAGGTAAGTTCTAGGAATTAAGGCGTTTTAAGTAATTATAAAAACTCCCGCAGGTCGATTTGTGGCGGTTCAAATCTTATGATTTGACCGCAACTTGACCGCGGGAGTTTTTGTATGCGGTCAACAGATTAAGTTGTAATATAATAATAAAAATGTTAAAATTATAGTGTTTGAGGTTGCTGGGGTATAAGGGGGAGTGCTTTATTAGCAGAGATGATATAGATAAAGGTAATATGGTCTTTTCGATAGGTATGGATTTGCAGAATTCATATAGTTCACATTTAAAGCTTTGTGAATTGGCAACATTTTTAGAGAATCTAGATGCTGAGCTAGTTACTATTGATTTTTCTAATGTAAAATTTATTGCGTCAAATTTGTTTGCTGTTTTGGGATGTATATTTATGGAATTTGTTGAGCGTAAACCCGGAACAAATAGGTTAAAAATTACTGGTCTTAATTATTCTATAAAAAATCTTATTCAAAAAAATGGATTTTCAATTCACTTTTCAGAATTTGAAAAACAGCCGGACAAGTTCAATACTGTAATTGCATACAAACAATTTGGCCGAGATAATATAAAAGAATATGAGATGTATTTAACATATAGTATTTTTAGTAGAAAAGATTTGCCGGAAATGTCAAAGGAAGTAAGCGATGATATAAGGGATTCTTTATTAGAACTGTTTAAGAATGTCAGTGATCATACTAGAAGTAAACACATTTATACATGTGGACAATTTTTCCCCAAAAGTAAAATGTTGTTTTTTACTATTGTAGATGCCGGAGAAACGATTTATAAAAATGTCTTGGAATTTCATAGACGACATAAATTAAATCAACCCCAATATTGTTTAGAGTGGGCGATAGAGGAGGGAAATACAACGCTAGATACGACATCGCCAAGAGGAATAGGGTTGTCATTGATGAAAGATTTTGTGAAACATAATAAGGGGAGTATATATATTATTTCTGGAATAGAAACATATGAAATGGTGTATAGTAAAGAACGATATAGAATATTTGAGAAATATTCATTCCCTGGAACGATAGTTTCAATCGGTTTTAATTTAAAAGATAAGACTTCATACAAAGTAAAAGAAGATATTACAATTCAATTTTAGGAGGAACAAATAATGAAACAAATTGATGTTGCAAAAGTAATAGGTAGTCCTTCTGCATTAACGCAGGTACAAGGGGACGATATTTACCATTTATTGGTGAGTTCTTTTGAAAAAGGAGAAAAAGTGGAATTGGATTTTTCCAATGTTGAAAGTATGATTTCTCCATTTCTTAATAATGCCATTGGACAATTATATGGCAAGTATACCAGTGAGGTTATAAAAGAATTTCTTGAGTTGAAGAATTTTCCATCAAATAAAAATGCTACGCTAAATGTTGTTATAAGTAATGCAAAAAAATTTTATAGTAATAAAGAAAATTATGAAAAAGTAGCGAAGGATGTGTTTGATATTGAATCAGATAATTGAAATAGATAAGATGAGCGTACAAAATAATGACAAATATATATTGGATACGAATGTTTTGATTAAATTATTTTATCCTTCGATGAACGCTCATAATGTAAAGCCATACATAGAAATATATCAAAAAATTATTGATAATCGTGCAGATATTTATATATCTAGTATTCAAATCTCTGAATTTGTAAATCGATGTATAAGATTCCAGTTTGAATTATATCAAGAAGATCATCCTGAAATTACAGATTTTAAAGCAGGTTATAGAGATACGGAAGATTATAGAAATTCAATGGATGCTATTTTGGAAAATGTAGCAGACATGTTTGAAAGGTTTAAAAGAATAGATGATAAGTTTGATGAAACCAATTCGCAAAATCTATTATTAAAGGGATTTGCGTATGATTTTAATGATGCGCTAATTGCAGAATTGTGTAGAAAGTATAAAGCATACTTAGTCACAGATGATAAGGATTACATAAATTATTTGAAGGGCATTGACCTTGTGACTGCAAACAGAAAAATTTTAATGTTTGCACATAAAAGATAAAAAGGAATGTCATGTAACCAGAAATGGTTTGCATGACATTCCTTTTTTATCATTTCGATTATAACCTATTTATAGCATCTGCGAGGTTCTTTCGCATAGAATCTGTTACATGCGCAGTGTAATGTTCGGTCATATCAATATTTGTATGCCCAAGACGTTCCTGGATCGCGGCAAGAGGTATTCCAGCTTCCAGAAGCATCGTTGCGTGTGTATGTCTCATAGAATGAAAATCCCAATTTTCGGATATGGCAACACCACTTCCGTTTGCTTTACCATGAATAACCCGGCCTACATGCTGCATAGTACGCGGTGTGATATAAGTGCCGTTCTCACGTACCATGATAAGATGGATAATAGAGCTATCTTCGGCACCGGAATTCAGCTGATTATTTTTGTCCAGATAGTTCCACTGGTAAAATTCTGCGTAAAATTCTTGTGCCTTGGATTGGCGTTCGGCCTCTCTGCTTAGAGCATCAACTACACTGGAATCTATGTCGATCACGCGATATGAATCGTATTTAGGCGGTGTAAGCGTCCAAAGATTAGTTTCACCGATCATTTGTACCTGTTTATTTATATCGATTGTATGCCCCTTTAAATCAATGTCAGACCAGGTTAGGGCAAATACTTCTCCCAACCGTAAGCCGCAACGATAAGCAAGCAGCAGAGGGAGATGGGACGGATGACCGTCCGGGAATCGTTCAAATATTAAACGAATCTGTTCTGGAGTTACCACATCTCGATCCTTTTTTCTGGTTGGGACCTTTGAATGTGCACGGGGAGCAGGGAGCTTCACACAATCCATAGGATTGAATTGAAGCAGCCGCATAGTAGTAACGGCATAGTTGAGAGACTTTGAAATAATTCCCTTAATAACAGTGAGTGTATTTCGAGAGAATCCCTCATTGAACCTGTCGTTGATAAAAGACTGTAATGCAACAGGAGTAAGAGCTGTAAGCCGGTACATCCCAAGATATGGCTTTATATAAAGCCGTATCTTTTTCTGATAGCCCTCTACGGTAGTTGATTTTAAATTGATAATACAATACTCTTTAATCCAGTAATCAAGAAAGTCCGAATAGCTTGTATTTGAGTCTTTAAAAACTTGGCCGGAACTCTGGTATTCGTTATAGGCTTTTGTACCCGCAGCTACGGCATCAGCCTTCGTTTTGAAACCGCATTTGCTGATTTCTTTACGTTTCCCGTTTATTGGGGCGCCTTCAAATCTATATTGCCAGTTTGGCTTTGCCTTTGTTCCTCTATTGCGGTAATAGATATCTGCCATAGAACGTTCTCCTTTATTCAGAGGGATTAGTTGCTATAATATAGAGTTACCATCCCCCTCTGGAAAGATAGCGAAAGGGGGATGGTAATTATGTAACTTCGATTTTATTTTTTGCCACAGCGAGCATGAACATATATTGTATTTTCATACCACAAGTGGGTTTGAAATGTTTTTTATAGGAGTCTATTTGGATAATATTTCTTTTAAACGATTGTATTCATCCGTAATTTCTATAAATACCTCATCATTGCCGTTCCCAGAATCAGAATGATAAACCTTTGCCAGATCGCGATAACGTTTGCTCAATTTTTCAAGTGTATCACAGCCTTTGAAATAGTTAGAAACGTTAGAAGAATATGTAGTTTGCTGCGTCTGTTGTCTGTCATCATAATGTGAGTCGTATTCTGTTTCGTCATAAGAGGTACGTTCATTATTTTCATCTATCATTGTGCGTAAAGTATAAATGTATTCCTCGAGCATTAGAGACGTATCATCCATTACTGTGGTAAGTTGCTGTAGCGAAGACTCGTTCAGAATTTTATTGTATCTGTTTATGCAACGATCCAAATGATGGTATTGTTTGACAAGTTCTGAAGTGTTATTTTTTACAAAATTTTTTAGAGGAAGAACTTCTGTTGTATTAGGCAATGCTTGAACAAAATCGGCTAATCTAATCGCCTCGTTGAATAATTCTTCACATTGATGTAAATCTTCTTGAGCAACTGAAGTTATGTGGCTTCCTGCATTGCTAGTTTTATGAGAAGAATTATTTTTATGAAATTGTGGAGGATCTAATGAGAGCATACCTAAGTCCTCGGCGGAAACTGCGTGAATAGCAAAAGCCATAAGAAATATAAAAATGCCTATTCCGTAGCGCCAAGGTGCAGAATAATTTGAAAATTGGAAAAATTCGTCTAACAGTTCGTAAATACCAAGACTCCAAAAGATTGAAAATAGTATCATGATAATTTTTCGTATGAAATGTATAGCCATTAAGCTAATAAGAAGAAGACCGCCAAGTAATCCAATGAAGAATTGTTGGAAACCTGTTAACGTGGTTGAAAACCAATTTTGACAGGAAAAAGAAATTGTTGCAACTGTAATAAAAAAATCCCATATGATAAGATTACAGCATGGACTAATATTATCTTCTTTAAAGATATAATAATTACTCATTTGTGTTCTAAACTCCTAGATATAAACATTTGTAGGATGGATTCATGAGGTAAAAAAATCTACTTTAATTAGATTTCCCGTGATTTCTTTAATGTAGCCTCTTTTGAGAAACTCTGTTCTTCGAGAAGGGAAAAGGCAGAGTGTAACAAGGTACGCTGATTTGGAGGAGATAATTCCTTATATGTATTGAGAAGAAGTGTTGCTCCATCTGGTAAGTCGGTCGAAGAGGTTCCATTTTTATCTTCCTGAACGTTGTTATAATATGAAGCGGTCAGACCTAATAGGTAGTCTGAGGATACATCGAATATTGACACAAGTTTGAGGATGATATCAATAGGAGGAGTGCGTTCAGAATTTTCATAAAAGGAAATCATCTTAGGAGTTAAGCCTAATTTGTTTGCTAATTCCTTTTGAGTAAGATTATTTAACAATCTAAGTTCTTTTATTCGCTCTCCAATTTTCATGCGACACCTCCAACTTGTTTATTATAGCAAAAAAGAGATTGACAATAAATAA
Source organism: uncultured Lachnospiraceae bacterium (assembly GCA_902781225.1). Classification (GTDB taxonomy): domain Bacteria; phylum Bacillota; class Clostridia; order Lachnospirales; family Lachnospiraceae; genus Roseburia. The sequence goes on from CACZIN010000003.1 coordinate 97,533, forward strand.
AAGGTACTGTACTATTAGTACATAAACGAACGTATAGTACAGAAAGGGAAGAGTACATGAATAAGATGAAAGAACTAAGGGAAAATCAGAATATTTCTGTTCTTGAACTGTCCCGAATGACAGGGGTTTCAGAACGTTATTTGAGATTTATCGAATGTGGAGCAAAAACGCCTTCGATAAAAACCGCATATATTATTGCTCAATCACTAAATTGTTCGATTGATGAGCTTTTTTTTGCCAAAGAAATGAACTAATAGTACATTTTGTAAATGAATTTAGGAAAGGAGGAAGTAAAAAATGACAGAAATGGTTTATACCGTAGATGAAGCAGCTGAAATATTAAGATGTGCACCGAACTATGTTAGAAAGCTGATAAAATCGGGGCAGCTTAAATGTATGAAGCTTGGACATATAAAAATAAGAAAAGTTACATTGGAGGAGTTCCTGGAGAAGTATGACGGATATGACATGACTTATCCGGAGAAGCCGGTCCTGTTGGAGCAGAGTAAGATAGAAGAGTGAAGCGGAAGCTGCAGATCATGCGGTATGAGAAGACGGAATTTCCTTCATAGGAGGTTATTATATCACACGTTACCCGTAAAAATGCAGTACCCGGAAGGCTCGTTCAGTGAATGAACCTTCTGGGAGAAAGGAAAATATGAGAACGGATATAAGACAGTTGCTGAGTGCACTTATAGCATGTTTGATTCTAGGATTCATGATGGCAGCAAGTGGTACGTGCCATATTTAGGATTTGAAGAAATAAACGATTATAACAGGAGAAGTTACAGAAAATGACATTCGATGAAATCATAAACATCATAAATATTCTATTGATATGCGTCATTGTGAGCCTTTGGGTAGCGATTGTGAAGCTGAAGCATAAACGAATCAAGAAAGAGAGGGAAGCCCGAAAAACAGATAAGAAAAAGGAGAAGCAGGAGCAGATAAAGGATGAAAGGTAACAAAGGAGAACGGAGAAAGATCTGTGTGGAATCGATTGTTTACGATGATAGCAAGATGGAAGCGTGTCTTGCCATGGTTGGACGCCGAATTCACGCTGAACGCATAAGGCAACGGGTATCCATTTCAAGGTTGGCGGAATTGTCTAATCTATCGATTAGTTGCATATCCAAGGCGGAGACCGACCAGTGCCGGATCAGTCTTAAGGCGCTGATAAAAATTGCTGCAGCATTAAATGTGCCCGTTTGGCAATTCCTGGACATTGATGAATCGTATTTTCTGGGAGGGACGGAAGAGAGTCAGAACTTGAAAGATTGTACGAATGGAGAAAGGTTTGAACAAATAATGAAACCTGCAGGAGAAAAGACGACAGCGCTGATCCTTGACATGGTGGATGAACTGATGCGGGCAATGAATAGAGACGAGGGAGAGGAGGAATAAAAAGTGGCACGATTTACAGGGGAACAGATTGCGCAGGCAAAAGAAGCGTCGCTTACAGCATTGGCTGCACAATATGGATATCATCCGGTACGCGTAGGCAATCATCTTTTTACACTGAAAGAACATGATTCAATCCGGATCTATAATGACCGCACATGGTATCGCTGGTCGAAAGCGGGAAGCAGAGGCGAGGCAGGTGGATCACAGATTGATTTTCTTATGCAGTTTTGCAATGTGGATTCTATAGCGGATGCGGTTAGCATCCTTCTGGAATTTCAGGGAATTTCTGCGGATAATCCAAAGTGGAAGGAACACCTGGAAGCAGGACAGGTTAAGCATCAGGCCGAAGCATTTAAGGAGAAAGAACGTGTGCCCTTTGTTCTGCCCGAGCCGATGGCGGACAAAAATTATAGGCGCGCGTATGCATATCTGATGAAAACCAGGGGATTGTCGCAGAAGGTTGTCGATTACTTTGTAAAAGATCTCGGAATACTGTATGAGGATAAAGAGCACCACAATCTGGTTTTTCTGGGGAAAGATAAAGACGGCGTGGTACGATACGCCACGAAACGCGGTACGACGGACATATATGGAAAAAAGTACCGTGGAGATGTGGCGGGGAATGATAAGAATTTTGGAATCAACATTGTAAATACGGACAGCGAGGAACTGAAAGTGTTTGAGGCGAGTATTGATCTGATGTCGTATCTGGATTTGACAGGCGATTATAAGAGTAACAAGCTGGTGCTCGGCATGGTGGCGGATAATCCGTTGGTGCAGTTCTTAAAAGATCATCCGCATATTAAGAAAATTGGTTTCTGCTTGGATAATGACGAAGCAGGAAGCCGGGCGATGTTTGGAAAAAGGGCGAAGGATCCGGATAAAGAGGATAAGACGGGGCTCTTAGAAAAGTATAAGCAGTTGGGATATCAGACATATGCGGATATTGTCCCGCAGGAGAGCGGCTGTAAGGATTGGAACGAGTATCTGGTTTTTCAGAAAGCAGGAAAAAGTATGAAGTCCCAAGAAGAAACAGCAGTCCGCGAGGAATGGAGACAATATATAGAGCAACACCAGCACATGCTTGAGGAGCGACGGGAAAGTGGAACACACAACTCTTTAGTCGTGAGTGCGTTTGGAGGCCCGGGAGCTGGAAAATCTACGGCGTGTTTTCATATCGTGGAAGAATTGAAAAAAATGGGATATGTGACGGAGTATGTTGCAGAGTATGCCAAAGATCTTGTGTGGGATGAAAATTTTCAACTATTGGATGGAACGGAAGTCCATCAGCTGGAAATATTAAAAGAACAGCTCCACCGGATTGATCGTTTATATGGCAAGGTAGATTTTATTGTCACAGATGCTTCTATCCTTTTAAATGCCATCTATAATAGCGAACTGACGCCAGAATATGAAAAGATGCTGGAGATGTTGAACGGACAGTATGAGAATTTTAATTTTCTGGTACAGAGAGAAGGTAAATTTGAAGAGGAAGGCAGGATCCATTCATATGAAGAAAGCATCAGGAAAGATAATGAAGTGGAGCAGATGCTGCAGCGGTATGGTTTGTTTTATGGCGTGTATAATCACGGAACACTAGATGTGATTGTAAAGAATGTACAGAAAACACATGAAAAGCAGAATGGACTTCGTTCAGAGCATGAAGCTTCATGCAGGAATACAAGAAAATGCAGATAAAAGAAAAGGAGAATAATGAAGATATGAGCAGAGTTATTGCAGTTGCAAATCAAAAAGGCGGTATTGGAAAAACTACCACGGCGGTAAATATTGCATATGATTTGGCGGAGATGGGAAGACGGGTATTGCTGATTGACACGGACGGCCAATGCAATTCTACCGATACCTGCAGGGCACGGGTGGAGGGTGTAGCAACACTATATGATCTGCTTTTCGAGCATGAGAAGGCAGAAGAGTGCATACAGCATATGGAAAAATTGGATGTAATCGCATCGGACAAGCTGTTAAAAAATCCAGAGACAAAGTTCCCGGATGATGCGACACGGCTTTTTACAATGAGAGATGCCTGCGAGGAGATCCGGGAACAGTATGACTTTATAGTCATAGACACACCGCCAAGCTTGGGATGTATGTTGTCAAATGCACTTACCTTTGCGGATGAGGTTGTGATACCGGTTACTTGTGATCGATATGGGATGGAAGGAATCAATGATCTGTATGTCACGATCAATGCAACAAAAAAATATACAAACAGGAATTTACGGGTTACTGGTGTACTGCTGAATAAATACAAAGAGAGAACAACACTCTGCAGGGAAATCAGCAACGGGCTACCGGAAGTGTTGAAGATGTTTGATACCACCGTATTTGATACGAAAGTCCGGGAATGTGAAGACTGCAAAAAAGCACAGTCTGCAAGAATGAGCGTGCAGGCATATAATTCATCTTGCAGTACGGCAAAGGATTATTGGAGAGTTTGTGAAGAGATTATCGGGAGGTAGCAGGAATGGCAAAAAATGTGACAAGTGCGGACATATTTGGAGGGATGTTTCAGAATATACCGGCATACGAAAACACCAGAAAGAGTGAAGAGAAAGAGCAAAAAGATACATCTCCGGTTATTATGATGAAGAGAAGCTGTCTGCATGATTTTTCTTCTTTTTATGGGCATCCATACCGTGTTGTGGAAGATGATAAGATGCTGGAACTGACAGAAAGCATACGGGATGTGGGAATCCTTGAACCGCTGCAGGTGCGTCCGGATAAAGAGAATCCGGGAAAGTATGAGATTATAGCAGGACATAGGCGTAATTATGCTGCAGGGCTTGCCGGTTTGGATGAAGTACCGGTTTATATAAAAGATATCGATGATAATGCTGCAGCTGTCATTATGGTCGATTCTAATAATAGGAGGGAAATGCTGCTTCCGAGTGAAAAGGCATGGGCTTATCGTACAAAAGCGGAAGCACTTCGGCGCCAGGGAAAACGGACAGATCTGTTGCCTGGAGAGGAGCAGGATTCTCATGGAATGCATTCGGTTGGAGAGAAGAACGGAGATGGTGTCCGTACTGTGCAGCGGTATATCCGGCTTACATATTTGATTCCAGAACTGCTTGAACTCGTGGATAAGGAAAAATTGCCGATTGTAAGCGGATATCTTTTGTCCTTTTTTGAAAAAGAAGAACAGGGTTATGTTCTTGCATACTACGAAAAGCACCAGCTTTTGCCCGATAAATCACAGCTCACAGCAATGGGAGCACTCAGAGAGCAGGGAATGCTGGATGCGGCTGCTGTCGATCGGATTATGTCAAAACGTGAGAAAACAGAGAAACCATTAAAAAAGAAAACTGGTGTGACATTGAAAAACTCATGCCTGCGGCAGTACTTCCCGCGCGAGGCTACAGCAGATTACATGGAGAAAATTATTTTGGAACTACTGGAAGAGTGGGCAAAAAAAGAACAGAGCATGAGCCAGGAAGAACAGCAGCTGCGTGGACAGATGGATATAGAAGACTATCCGGGTATAGTGCCCAATTAAAGATAGAAAGCTGGTGGCGTAGGGTACAAAAAGTGTCGGTTCGAGTCCGACCGCCATCATTTATTTACAAATAAGCGAAGGGAGAAATGCTAGTAGTGCAGAAGATAAAAAACAGCATAGTAGATCGTATGATCGAGCAAAAATGCACCTCAAATGAAATAGATTTTCTGTGCTACATCTCAATGTACCAAGATATCACGGGACGTGTGACGGGCGTGCATTATAAAGATGTATGTGATGCGACCGGTATGAGTATACAGGGGTATTACGACACAAAAGCATCGTTGGAGGATAAAGGATTTATCATATGTGACAAGCTTGATTATAGTGATTGTGATATAACAATTATTGGCAATTCCTATACTGGAGAAAAATATAATCGAGAAGGATATATTAACACGAATCACAATATATTTTTTTGCAAGGAATTTCGCAATCTGAAGGCCGGCGCAAAGCTTCTGGCGATGAAACTTATGATCATTACTTTTTCCGGAAAAGGGTATTTTGAGATTGGTGTAAAAACGTTTTTTGATAAACAAACCGGTTATCAGAAGCGATTTGGGGTCAGCAGAAGGGTTATGCGAAGCTACTTGATGTCGTTAAAGCCCCTTTTTTCATTAGGGGTAAAAGACGGGAAATATTACATAGAACCGAAACGAATCATTTACCGGAAAGCAGGAGCAAAGGAAGAAGCAGAACGCTATCGGGAAAAAGGTGTGGAGGTCGTGTTGCGGAGGAGCAGGATCAAAGATCCGGGACAAGGAAGATCCGACCTTTATAAGCTATTTAAGCAGTATGATGCCAAAGCGGAGGAGGGGAAAAAGTGTCTCATATCTTTGTTGGATCGTGCAGTAAAAAAGAGCCTTACTATATTAAACAAGGGAAAAGCGTGGATTAAATATAAGATTATCAATATAAAACTGATTCATAAGCTTTTGCGAGATGAATGGGAAGAGGAAGCAAATAAAGAAGAAAAAACAGTGACAGAGACAAATTACAATTACGAGTTGCCTCCGACACATTCCAGGGCTCCGGGCAATCCGGATCAGCACTATAAAAATAAATTTAACAATTTTGAACAACGACATTATGATTTCGAGGAACTGGAGAAAATGCTGCTTCTTCATGATGTACCGATATCGTAAGAACTGTGGCAATTATAGAGGCTGTCTGCATAGCAGATAGTCTATTTGGCGTTTCCAGTTTTAGGAAAATAGAATAAAATGTAAAAAAAGAAGCATCTGCAGAACAACAGGATAGACCTGACTGGCAGCTGCTTCTTTTTTTGCGAGAAAAGTATTCAAGTTTCATGACACGTTGCGAGAAAAGTATTCAAATTTTGTGGCACCAGGGAAAGAATATTCAAGTTTTGTGTAACACTCGGAAATTGTATTCAAATTTCAAGGTAATATCAGAAGGTAAGATATTCAAATTCCCTGCTTGGGCATATTTGGCCGGATGCAGGAAATTTGGGCATTTGAAAGGAAATTGCGAGGGAGTATATTTCTTCTATAATCTTTACATGTACTCATATCTATTTATTCTGATTTCTGGTGATGGAACAATAGAATGTTATGGTAAAATTTTCAACAAGATGGCTTATCTGAATATGAAAATGTCCTGGTTATTACGATGCACTTATCATACGAATGCTGTTTACATGATTTGGGATAACAATTAAAAAGAAATAGATCTGATCTCATGACTGTGGGGCGGAATGGAGAAATCTGCGTTGTAAAAAGGCAAAAATCTGATATAATTAGGGTAGAAAGAGAGAACGTATATATGAGGGATGAAACGAAAATTGATTTATATGCAGCATCGGCGATTAGTCGTGAATATGATGAAGCGTGCAAGCGTATTTTTAGAAATAAGGAAATCATAGCTCCGATCATGCAGATGGTAGTTCCGGAATATAAAAACTGCACAGTGGCGGAGGTTATGCGCTGCATTGATTCTGATACCATGGAGGAGATACCAGTTGAGGATGTACCGGCAAAGATCGAGGGGCTTCCTACGGAATTATCTTCAGTTACTGAAAAGTTGATCCGGTATGATGTACATTTTAAATCAGTGAATCCGAGGTTGACGAATACACATATTTGCGTGCATCTGCATATTGACCTGGAAGTACAGAATGATTATAAGCCACGAAATCCGGAATATCCAATAATAAAGCGGGCGCTTTATTATGCTGTACGTGAGTTGTCGTCACAGCTGGGGACTCTGACAGAGACAACTGATTATTCGAAATTGGAGAAAGTGTATTCTATATGGATTTGCAATAAGAATGTTCCTCCTGAACTTCGGGATACGGCTACGACTTATACAATCCATAAGAGCGATATGATTGGAACATGTAATGAAGCCGAAGAAGATTTTGATTTGCTGAATGTAATAATGATTCGGCGTGGAGGACACAGTAGGGATAAGATTTTTGATTTCTTGTCAGCGGTGTTTGACGGGGAAATCAAAAGGATGGAACAATATACGAATGTGGCAGAAAACGAAGAATTGAAACAGGAGGTGGCACATATGTCAGGATTGGGAGCAAGTCTGTTAGAGGAAGGAATCGAGCAGGGAATTGAGCAGGGAATTGAGCAGGGAATTGAGCAGGCAACTGTCAATTTTGTTCAGAGAATGCTGGAGGAAGGAGAATCTACCGAGAAGATTATGATGTATTCTGGCTGCACGAGAGAGGATATAGAGAAGATTAAGAGTCGTGCTGTGGAGGAGCAGGAGACAGCGGATATGCCGGAACGTCGTAGACCAGCGAGACGGAGATAGACGCCGGATAGAGGATAAAGTGCATAGATAATAAAGCAGGACTGTGACGCGAAAGCGGAACAGTCCTATTTTTATGCAGTCCCGGATAGCGTTTAACTTCACGCCACGATGTCGCGAAGTTGCGGAAAAATTTCTTCTTTATTTGCAAAAGTGTGCAACCATTGGTGCCAATCAATGGCAAGATACGCATTTGTAATACAAATGCACTTGTTAGGGGACACCCCTAATACCCCGGTGAAGCTTACGCCACAACTTCACGCCACGATGTCGCGAAGTTAAATAAGAAGAATAACTTCACGCCACGATGTCGCGAAGTTGAATGAGAAGAATAACTTCACGCCACGATGTCGCGAAGTTGAAGAGAAGAATAACTTCACGCCACGATGTCGTGAAGTTGAAAACAGCGTTACGGTAAAAATTGTAGCGCTGTTTTTTATTGTTAAAAGGCAAAGCAGGTTTTTCCTAAAAGAAAAAAATGTGAAAAAAACTTTTCTTTCATTCCGTCGAAAAAGCCGTCGAAAAAAGCCATAATAAAGGGCGAAATGGAGGTGAAAATAGGTGGAGGGATATATTGTGCTGTCACAGAATCAGCGCGACTGGATGCGTAAGGTTATGAAAAATATGGTAAGCCTGACGGCCTATTACAGCTTTGCAAAGCAACCGTTAAAAGAGAGCGATTATGAAAATATTGTAATGGCATTTTCAAACTATACAAAAAAATCCCAGAATAATGAACTGATCATCAAAAGTGCCGTAGCATTGTTGGAATATCTGGACGGCATAGTGAAAAATGGAAGCCGACTGGATAAAGACCAGATGGGAATGCTGGAGATGGAAGTGGATGAATTATTTGATGTGGTGGATGCATACCAGAATCAGCTTAAAGATCCTGCGAAGGAAAAAGAGGCGCTTATGCAGATAAAGCTATGTGGACAGTCAGTAAAAGAATATTCGCTGTCGGGAGAATTGCAGAATATCTTAAAGGAATATCTGGATTTTTGCAGGGAAGCAGATCGCCAGCAGAAAACACAAGATAATAGGCAGCCGATGAGAAGTGTGTCTGCAAGGGGCAGATAGAGTAGAACTCTGTCGGAGGAATAAAAAACAGTGGATAAGAGTATTCATATCAACATTCGCATTACACTGCAACAGTGGAACCATACGAAAGAAAAATGCAAAAAATATGGTATCAATTATTCCGAATACATCAGGCGGCTGATTGATTCGGACATGGGGAAGCAGGTTGCGTTACAGCCGCAGGATGAGTTCCTGGCAAAAAAGCAGCTTGCATATGAAATCAACCGGATAGGAAATAACATTAACCAGATTGTGAAAAATGTAAACATGCATTATTACACAGATTACGAAAAGAAAAAGTTGTTTGCGATGATGCAAAAAATCATTGAATTATTTGCAGACGGGGAAAGGAAGGAAAACAATGATGAATAATCAGATGGAAGAACTGATGGGTCAGTTAGAAGTAGCTGAAAGCCTTGAGCAGATGGTATCGATCGAAGATGAAATTGCAGCAATGATCGGGAAAGGATTCCTGGATGGGGAATTCGACTATACGTTTTTAATGCGCACAAAAGAACAGGTGGAGCAAAGAGAGAAGACGTGCAGAGAATTATTTGAAAGAAAAGACATGGTGCAGGAAAAAAGACCGGCACGCTCCAGATAGAATATGGCCATCGTACATGTTGTGGAACCGCCGATACATCCGGGAGAAAAAGGAAATATCTATGCGCATTTAAAACATGCAATTAAGTATATTTTGAAGCCGGAAAAAACATTGGGGGGTCTTTATACGGGAAGCTGGAACTGTGGATGCGGGACAGCGTTAAAAGAAATGGCAGAGACAAAGCGGCAATATGGAAAAGAACCGGATCCATCTTCTGCGGATTATGAACATGACAGGATTGCTTACCATGTGGTGATCTCATGGAGTCCGGGAGAAGCTGTTTTGCCAGAGAAAGCGATGGAGATTACCCGACGTTTTTGTGAAGAATATTTGCCGGGGTATGAAGCGGTGTATAGCGCACATCTTGATACAGAACATATGCATACACACATTATTTTCAATAGTGTCAATTATAAGACAGGACGAAAATATCATTTTCCGGCGGATGAATGGGAGAAAAATATACAGCCACTTATAGATAGGTTATGTAAGGCATACGGCCTACGTACTTTAGAGGAAGATACAGGAAAATCCATTGTTGAGTATACAAGAGAACGAAAAGAGGAAAAGAAAAATAATAGTGCTAGAAAGAATCGAAAACACAATGGAAATTATCGCTATCGAAAGCAGCAGGAGGATGAGTATAGCATTTCGGATTATGTGCGGGATGATATCGACAGGTTAATTGAAAGCTGTGGATCGTTCGAGGAATTCGTACAGAAATTGCAAGAGCAGGGCTATGAGATCAGATACGGGGAAAGCGAAAAATATGGAACATATATGAAGCTTAGAAATGTGGGAATGAAACGATTTCGGAGAACATATACACTGGGAGCTGATTATACGGTCGATATGATCAAGCGGCGCATAGAAGCTTACCATGAGCCGTTAGAGAAAAATGCTGTAGAACAGGAATTTGCATATCTGTTTGTTAGAAGAATCTATCACGTACGCATACGTCATAAAACGGATAATGTATATCTTAGAAAGCAATATGCGAGATTGTACCGCCTGGGAATTTTTCCGAAACACGGAAAACGCCCGGCCTACTGGGAGATAAAAGAAAGAATCAAGAATATCCATCGACTGGAATATCAGATAGGCATGATTATGGAACATGACTACAGAACGAAAGAAGATTTGAATATGGATATCGCTGCCCAAGAGCATAGGGTGGCTGAACTGAAAGCTGATCTCAGGGAACAGGCGAAGGATCGAAAACCATATGAAAATATGATCGCAGATTACGAAAAACTTGCTGAATTAGAAGGAGCATATCTTTTAGTACAAGATGGAATGCCGGAATTTCAGAAGGAGGCATTGACATATGAACGATTAAAGAAAAAAGTAGCTGCATTTCCATTCAAAAAAGAGGAATTGGAAAAGTATCTGGAAAGTTGTGCTGAAAAGAAGAAGGATAGTTTGAAAAAACTTTCAGAGGAGAAAAAGAAGCTGGAGGCTTTAAAAGAACTTTCGGAGGAATATGAGGAGATCACAGAAACGTACGCTCCTGCAGAGGAACAGGAGTTATCAGATATGGAACAACATGGAGCAATAGATGAAGAGAACAGAAGACAGCGGAGAAATAAACGAAAGGAGTTGTAATACATGGAACAGGAAATATTGACATTACAGGAGTTGGATTCAGAAGAATGGAAGGTGCGGGCAAGAGAATCTGTTGAGCATGCATATGATGAAGCAGGAAATTCGACCGTGGAATCAGATGCGCAGGAAACATTGCTGAATTTTATTTTAAATATTGGAGGAATTCGCAGAGATGTGTATGAGTATCTGCTTACGCCGAGATTCCGTGATCCGTCAGCAGTGGCATCAGTTGGAATACTTTTATGTTATGGGGCGCCATGTGAGTGGATCGAACTTGTTGTTGAAGCGTTAGATCAGAACAGTGTCACGGGGAACTTTTATGTGAATGAGATTACAGAAGCATTCAAAGCAGAAATTCCGGTAGCGGCATTACAACAGTTATTGCGGGAGTCAACCACAGTATTTGATTTTTGCCAGAAGAAAATGGCACTCATGAAAGCAACGCAAATGCATACGCGGAACGGGCAGGAAAAAACGGATATTTTGGAGAAGGCAGATCCACAGGAAGAAGCAATGCTTGGAAAAGTGAGCAAACAGGAGAGCGGAGAAGAGCCATCTGCAGCATCTGATGGAATTGAAGTAGGTATGGCTAAGGCTGTCACGGATGCTGTGCTCGTAGCTATGAAAGGATTTTGGGGACAGAAGAAAAGCACTCTCATTGTTACGGATCCTAAAGGCGAACTTGATTCGGAGCCATCTTCTTGGGAACGTAACGATGAGCATAAAGATACAATAACTAGGCGGCAGGTAAAAGTAGGAATTTTAAGAAAACAGAGAGAAGAACCAATAAATATTCCTGACCCGGCGCAAGAGCAGGAGGGGGCAGAAGCACCAGAGTTCCCGGATGGCCAGGAAATCCTTGATGCCAAAATGCTTGTGACAGAGTTGCAAAAAGAAGAGAAGGCACACAGCGATCGAGTTTCCTTTTTTCAGCTGCTTCTGAGCAGACATATGAGAAAGGAATTTGAAAAGCTGGACGAAGATGCGCAGGTAGGAAAAATCTTTGAAATTATGGTGGAGAAAAAATACAGGAAAGATAAGATCCTCTCCATTCGCAAACTGATGAATGGTGGAATGACAAATGAATTTATATTCTCTTTGTTGGAAAAGGATCTGCCAGAAGAAGAACTGACGGAATTGTGTGAGACGCTGGTGGCAGATATGCCGCAGTTAAAACAGTATCCAGAAGAACTTGTAGCAGAAGATAATACGGAGGAAACAGAATGATAGGACAGGGCGGAGAAGCCATGCAGGTAATCTACATGGAGGTTGAAGGAATTAAGCTTACATATCAGTTAACCAAAGATGCAGTAAAACTGGCAAAGCAGCTTGTGCTGTTCCTTCTTGGAACTATTCGGGACACACCGTATAAAAAGCAGATGGGGCAGACAAATATCAAGAATTTTAAAGCGCGTGCCGGTGATCAGGCAACGATTCCGGCAACAGTGGATGAGGAAACATATCGCAGGTTAAAACCGATGCTGAAACAATATGGCATCCTTTATCATGAGTTTAAACCGTTAAGATCCGGAAAGAAGGGAGCAGTAGAACTCATTTTTATGGAGAAGGATCTTGCATTGGTTCAGGAACTTCTTTCAAGGTTGAAAAAAGAAAAAATCCGGGAAGATGTGAAGAATGGTATGGAAGAAGAAGCATCGGAGCATTCGTTTGATGAGAATAACCGGACAGAGACTATGGATGAGTTCGCGGAAAATGTCGGCACAACAACATCAGCGGAAGCATTTGATGCAGACATGAAGGAACGTTTCGGAGAAGATTACGAAAAAAACATTATTGATTTTGAAAAATATGCGCAGGAGCATCAGGAGGGAAAGAACCCAAAAGGACAAGCCGCAGGGATGGATCGTGAGAAGGTGGACAACCTTGCGGAGATAATACAGATCAAAGATCATGCTACAAGATTAAAGACCGGAGATTCTGTACAGATACCGTTCGTCTACGATGCGGACAATGGGAAGAGCCAGATCACAGAAGAAACGGAGACACATGTGAAAATTGCAGGAAAGGGGTTAAATGCAGAAGGTAATCCGGGGAAATGGGGGAGCATATGGGTACCCAAAGATGCAATCTATCCGTCGCTTGATAAGGAGCCGGAAGCGGGTGGAAAACGTACCGTATATCTGCCAAAGGATGCAGATATTGTAGTGGAAGATATGACGGGTAAAGAGCAGCCGCGGAAAATGAAAGCGGCAGATGTGGATAAGCTTAAAAGTTGGAATGCTGGAGTTTTTGAATCAGGCGGGAAGAAATATCAGACTGTAAAAGATGAGAGGATGCAGAATAATCTTGACATCACAATATCAAAGGAGCTGGTACATGGAGAAACAGAAGAAGCATATAAGACGCGTGTGCCAGGAACATGGGGAGAAAATGTACGTTATCTGTGGATTGATAAGGCAGATTGCATGGATGTATATAGCGGACAATCATTGCTGACGTCATTGAATCCTGAGAAGAATTACAAACTTTATGCGGGAGATGGAACACCGACAGAAATGATGCGAGGGAAAGATTTATACCATAACCATTATGATGCAGTAAATGCTGGAGTACGCAGAAATGCTCAGGCAACAGCAGCTGTTGGAGGAAGGAGGCGTATGTAAAAAATGAAGCCGAAAAAAAGAACGTATTCTCCTGCTTTGATAATTATTGGAGCGGTATTTATGGCGATTGCGTCTTATTACTGTGCGGCGGCAATGCATTCAGGGGAAACTATTTTTCAGTGGGCTGACCGGATGCACAGAGTGATGGACGCACCATTGCAGAATTATCTGAATGCATATACAGCGAAGACTTTTATAGTATTCTCTTTTGTATATTTGCTGTTAGTGCTTATGTATGTTACAAGCAGAAAGAATTACATGCCGGGGCGGGAAATGGGATCAGCAAGATATGCAGATGTAAAAAAAGTTAATAAGATACTGGCAGATTTAAACAATAATCCATTAGATCCGCAAAATATCGTAATCCCGAAACATTGCATATGGCAGAAAATTCGTTGGAAACTTTTATCAGTCAGGAGGGATAAAGCAGCATGAGTGTACAAGCAATGAGAAATGTATATGTTGTAAATACGAGAAATCGTATCCTGTCACAGCATATTCGGATGAGCATGAATACAAGGCATACAGATCTTAATAACAATATCCTTGTCATTGGCGGTTCTGGTTCGGGAAAGACATTTCGCTTTGTAAAACCACAGCTTATGCAGATGTTTGGCTCTTACATAATAACGGACCCTAAGGGTGAACTGTATCGTGATACATCAGCATTTCTAAAACAGAATGGCTATGAGATCAAGGTTTTAAATCTGTTGGATGAGGAACAGATGGTAAAATCCTCGCATTTTAATCCATTTTCATACGTTCGCAGTGAAGTAGATATCTTAAAACTGATCACGAATCTGATAAAAAATACGACGCCAGAAGGTGCCACATCTAATGATCCATTCTGGGAGAGGGCAGAGGGAATGGGGTTACAGGCACTTTTTTACTATGTATGGCTGGAAGGAGTTCCGGAGCATATCTGGGAGTATAAGCGTCCGAACGGTGAAGACGATAGGGAGCGAATTCTTGCTGCCATACATGATCCGGCAATACCGAAGGTACATAATGTGCGTGGTGTAATGGAACTGCTGAAATTTGCAGAGTTTAAGGAAGATCCAAGGACAGGCGAAAAATTGGAGTCTACTTTAGATATTATCATGAATGATCTCGAACTGCGTAGCCCGAATCATAAGGCCGTGCTGAATTATAACAAAGTTATGCGCGGTGCGGCGGATACAGTGCGGTCTGTTATTATCAGTATGAATGCCAGACTTGCATCAGTGGAAACAGAGGCAATATTGTCGATTCTGGATGATGATGAGATGGATATTGAACTGATCGGTACGAGAAAAACAGCCATCTACTGTGTCATTCCAGATAATGATCCAACTTATAATTTCCTTGTTGGAATGATGTATAACATCATGTTCCAGCGCTTGTATTACGAGGCGGATTTTGTGCATGGAGGCCCGTTGCCTGTCCCGGTAACATTTTTACTGGACGAATTTGACAATGTTGCATTACCGGAAAACTTCCTTTCGCTGCTGTCAACAATGCGGAGCAGGAATATAAGTTCTGTAATAATTATACAGGATTTGAGTCAGATCAAGACACGATACAAGGATGGAGCACATCAGAAATTGCTGGCGAATTGTGATACATGGGTATATTTGGGCGGAAATGGACCCGATACGCAAAAAGAATTGAGCGAGCTGATGGGAAAAGCGACGATCGACAAACGGACAAACGGAGAAACACTTGGAAAGCAGGGAAGTTCGAGCAGAAATTATGACATTGTAGGAAGGGAGCTAATGTTTCCGGATGAGTTGCGGAAGATTGAAGGAAACATATGCATTATGTTTATTCGAGGGTTTGATCCGATTATGGATCAGAAAATTGAATCCACCAAGCATCCCTGCTGGGAGCAGATGTGTGAAGCAGCAAAGGGTGAATTATTTGATGCCAGAGTCGAGCGTTTAAGAAGAAGGAGATTCGGAAAAATGCGGACAAAAACAGGTTTCGTAGATCAGGCAGAACTATTGCATATGCAGCTTCGTGACCAAAAAGAAATGACACATTATAAGAATGAAGCAAAGATTGCGGATTTATTGGGGGAAGAGGCACCGCCAAAGCCGATAAACCATATTTTCCAGCTGACATTGGAAGAGCTGGGCGTATTAGTTGACAAGCTTGACGAGAATCCAGATCAGGTTATGTCCCTGGACGATGAATTGCTGCGTCATACCAGAGATGAAATCGAAGCAGAGCTGCAGGAAGAAGAAATAAAACGGAAAGAAGATGCAAAGCTGCATGTGAACGTTAATGATTTAAAGACGCCGGAGATGGCAATGACCTATGCAAAGTTGAAAAAAGCGGGATTTGGAGAACCACAGATCAAATGCATTTTGCAACTTGCAGAGAAAAAGACAATGACGACGGAGGAGATTCTTGGAACGTTTGACCGGGAAATGGACAGACACACAGTAGAACTCCTGGTGGAATATATGTCGTAAACTTTTCTTAAAAGAAAAGAAAACACGGAAATTTTTCTTATAAAACGATGAAACAAAAATGAATTATCGGTAAGATAGAAAATCAGAGTGATGCTAAGCATCAGGAAGGAGAAAAAATGAAAAAGAAAATTATGATGACGATTAGTGTAGCGGGAGTAAATGTATTAGGGAACACGACCAATATAATGGCAAGCCCGGTATCTGGTGTGGGTGTGGCGACGTCTACAGGGATACCGGAGATTGACAATGCACTTAATATTATCAAGGCACTTTTTATCGGTCTAATTTCTACGATCGGCGTAATTATTTTGGCCAAGGCAATATCCGATACGGCGATTGGATATCAGCAGCAGGATTCTCATGGAATGTTTGACGGGATTAAGGGAATTGCGGCAGGAGCAACCATGGCATTTATTGGTATCATTATAGCGTTACTTGGATTCTAGTATGAACGGAGGACAAGATGTTTGACGATTGGATTGAAGAGTGGATGTCAAAGCTTTATGATTTTTTGTCTTTTTCCATTTCTCTCTATAATAAGCAGGCACAGATGGCTGCAGGGATGCTGGGCCAGGATCCTGCCTCTTTTAACAGCAGTGGATGGACGCTTGTAACGAATGCAAATGCTGTTTTCCTGACTATCGGTGCCGTCTTAGTGATTATTTTTTTCCTAATGGGATTCTGCGCGGACAGTGTTGACATTAAACAGGATTTGCGGGTGGAAAATATCCTCCGGATGTTTTTAAAGCTGAATATTGCGGAATTTTTCGTCATCAATTCATTGCGGCTGGTACAACTGATGTTTGCCCTTGGAACAGGAATTATCGGAAAGTTTGCAGGTGTAAATCTTACGGTAAACTGCGCAATACCATCGGAGGTGTCAGCTATTACCAGTAACCCGGTAGATAATGGGATGAGCGGGTTTGGAGGATTGATGACAGTGGCATTGCTGTTCATAACAGCATTTGTTTTTATGCTGGTTGAGATGGGCTGTGGGGCAATGATTCTCTTTGAGGCATATCAACGCTTTTTTAAGATCATGCTGTTGGTGCCATATGGATCACTTGCTAATAGTACGATTGCGGGGAATCATATGCTGAACCGATCTGCAGAGTCATTTTGGAAATATGCGCTTGCGACAATACTGGAGGCGGTTACGATGTATTTTTCAATGGCGCTTGCTGCGGCAGTGCTTTCAAGCGGAACACTGGGGCTCAAGGATGGATGGTCAGGCGCCTTTTATGTATTAGGCTGGATATTGGAGAGCAGTTTTGTTAGTATGCTCACGCTTGGACTGGTAAAGGGATCTGAGATGGTGACGCAGAAAGCGCTTGGATTATAAAGACGAGGAAGGTAAGAGAAATGTTATCAGTGAATATAAACCAGAATGTAGAGCAATACCGTGAAACAGTGGCATTTGGATTAGATTCAAAACAGACGTGGGCTGCAATAAAGGCGATTGCGGCGGGAGTTGCGCTTATGTGTTTGTTACATTTTGGAATTGGTCTGCCGATTGAGGTGAGTATTTGGCTTGCTCTGCCGGTGTGTGTTCCGATTATGCTGCCAGCACTCCAAAAAAAATACGGGCTTACCGTCACAGAACAGTTTAAGGAAGCGAATAGGCGCAAAAGTGAATTGGTATATGCGTCAAGAATGCCAGTAGAACGAAAGGAAATACACAAAAATGAAGCAAAAACAGGATGGAAGTGTATGGGAAAACAGTCAGAAAAACGAGCAAGGGGAAAAAAGAAGGCGGGTAGCAAGGCGTGATAGATTCCAGCGGATAAAGAATAGAAAAGAACCGTTATATCGGATGCCTGCTTTTTTAAAGCACACTATCGGATGTGTAGAAATTTCGGAGAGCGGAATTATTTTGGGGGAAGATGGATTTTCAAAAGTATATGCTTTGAAAACGGATATGAAAATATTTTGCCCCAAACTTAGAAAACAGGAAATTACATATGATGTTTTCTATGAAGCAGAAAAACGATATTTGCTTATACATTATGCAGGAAGAAATCTGGAAGAAGCGTATCTGTGGTTTGAGACGTTAGAGCAGGATTTGGGGCTTACAGCATGGGATGCAAGAATGCGGCTTGAATATTATTGTAAATTCTTAGAACAATTTCTGACGGAAAAAACTGGAACGGAAGATTGTATGCTGCAGCCGAATCTATGGAAGAAGGCTGCCTTGTATAGTGATATAGAGACGAAAAATGGAGAGATAGAAACAGAAGAAGGGGTGTTCCGGATTGCCGGTGTCCGGTGCTTCAAGGAGGGAGCACCTGCGAGTGGAATCCTAGAGAAACTCCGGAAACTGGCAGTGACAGTATGCGTCTCTGTAGTACCAGTGAGTGATCAGGCGGTTGCAGATTTTGTGCGGTCAGAATATATGGGACTGGACAGTATAATGCCAAGACTGAAACGAAAAAATCCTGTATTATATGGGATTCTTGCACAGGAAAAAGATGCCGTATCGAATGAACAGAATTATGTCTGGGGCGGTATTTATTTCTTGCTTAATGCTGCAGATAAAGATGAGATGCAGGAAAAAACAAGGCAGATGGTGGAGATTGGAAAGCAGGTTGGAGCAATCATAGATATATTACCGCTTGCCCGGCTTAGCACACCGGTGGAATGGAAAAAAACATTTGCCATGTTCGGACTGATGGGGAATGAGCAGAGGCGCTTTCATAATCTTTTGCCATCGGATTCAGTGGCAGAGATTACAGAACACAGTTTTGAGAAAAAGGAAAATGCTTCCTATGATATCGAGGAAATGAGAAAACTATTTTTTGAAAAGGGGGCGACAGAATGAAAAAAAGGCGGATGCCGAAAGCTACACCGGCACTGACAAAACAAAAAATCTTTCTTGAACTAAAAAAACCGGATGAATTCATAGTGAAAAACCCCAAAAATACGAGAGACGTAGCTGGATTTGAGAGAATTGCACCCAATGGAATTATGCAGATCGGGAAAGATACGTGGTCAAAGTCCTATCGCTTACAGGATGTCAATTATACCACGAAAACATATGATGAGCAGTTAGCCTTTTTTTATGACTGGTGTAAAAATATAAATACTTTTGACATTGCTGTAAAAATTACTGTATTCAACGAAAACCGTGATATGCAGGAAATCCGCGAAAAGATTTTTTATCGTCACAAGGAAGATAACTATGACTGGCTGCGTGATGCGTATAACGATATTATGGAGAGTAAAATAACCGAGGGCAGACAAGGGATACGGCAGGAGAAGTTCTTGACTATAACAGTGAAACGTAGAGATTATGAAGCGGCGCGGGCTTATCTTTCTTCGCTGGAGGCAGGTTTCGTCAGCAATTTTGCCGGCTTATCGGGGGCACTGATCCCGCTTAATGCAGACGAGCGACTTCGAGTGCTCTGGAACTTCTGTCATATGGGAGAAGAAGCTGCCTTTGATTTACGATTAGAAGATGAAGTGGCTGCGCTGCACAGCGTGAAGGATAGGCTTGCAAATACAAGAATGGACTTTGATTCAGACATTGATAGGTTTTCTTTGGACGACAGGGTTTGCAGTATGCTTTATTTGGATCCGGAAAGTTACCCAACCTCATTAAAGGATACCTTTTTAAAGGAATTAGCAGAATTGCCAATCAGATCAATTTACACCATTGATTATGAGCCGATTCCGCAGGATGTAGCTGTTAGAACCTTGGAAGATAAGTTAATGGGTGTCGAAAAGAAAATTTCTACGCAGCAGCAGAAACGAAATAAAAGTGGAGCTTTTACGAGTGATATATCTTACAAGGTACGTCGTGAGAAAAAAGAGTTGGAAAGCATGCTCGATGACTTGCGTGACAATGACCAGAAAATGTTTTGGGTTGGGGTTACGGTTGGAGTCATTGCAGAGAATGAAGAACAGTTGAATGAGGAAATGACAGCTATAACGCAGGTGGCAGAAAAAGCGACCTGTAGATTTTATCCTTATTACATGAGGCAGCGTGAAGCACTTGCAACTGCGCTTCCAGTTGGAGGCAGATATGTAGATATGATGCGTGCTCTTTTTACGAGCGCAGCGGCGTCATTCGTGCCATATAATGTAGTCGAAATGCAGATGATGGATCAGCCGTTTTATTACGGAATAAATCAGGTGTCAAAGGAGCCGATATGGGCGAACCGGAAGAAGCTGATGAATGGGAACGGATTTGTACTTTCCGTCCCGGGAGGAGGCAAGAGCTTTACCGGATGCAAGATGGAGGCTGGCAGCGTGTTTTTGACTACAGAAGATGACATTATATTTGTTGACCCGACGCTGGAATACTTTGATGTCGCTGATGCATACGGTGGTGCGGTGGTTAATCTTGCTACTTATGCAGATCGTTATATGAATCCTCTCGAAGTAAATCTTATATCACTGGATCTGGATGATACAAAAGGGCAGGTAAGAGAGAAATGCGGTTTTATGCTCGGTATCTGTGAGCAGGCAATGGAAGGTGCACTTCCGCCAGAATATAAATCTATTATAGATCGGTGCACCAGAAACATGTACAAGAAAATTGCAATGCTTCCTGTTGAAAAGCGTGAACAGCCGATTATGACTGATTTTATTCAGGAACTGCATGTGCAGAAGGAGCCAGAAGCTAAGCGTATTGCTTTGATCATGGAGATTTTCGTGGACGGATCCTTGAATATATTTAATCATCGAACCAATGTCGATGTAGAAAACCGCGTTATCGTGTATGGAATGAGAGATCTGGGGGCGGAACTGTCTGGAATTGCAATGCTGGTTATGCTTGAGGCTATCCGTCAGAGAATAATCAGAAATTTTGAACTTGGTAGGGCAACCTGGCTGTATGTAGATGAATTCCACGTTCTCATAGGTAAGCCATTTTCTCGCAATTATTTTATATCGTTGTGGGCACAGGTGAGGAAACTCGGAGGACTCTGCACAGGAATTACGCAAAATGTAGTAACGGTATTAAAGGATCCTATCACATCGACTCTGATATCGAATAGCGAGTACACAATGCTCTTAAGACAGGCAGCACCGGATGCGGCAGCACTTGGTAAGGCGCTGGAAGGGCTTAGCGAGGCACAGATTAAGTACACGACAAATGCAGCACCGGGAACAGGACTTATCCGGTTCGGAGGCACAATTTTGCCATTTGATAATCAGATCCCGAGTGATAATCCAGTTTATGATGTTTACAACACAAATATGCATGAGAAAGCAGCCAAAAAGAAAGCGGAGACAGCAATCGGATGAGCCGAAAAATTGCAGATAAGACGGATAAGCTACAGGTAAACCTAACGGACATAAACCCAGAAGGTACTGTGAGAACACCACATAAGCAGGAAGAAGATACTTTATCTGCACAGCAGGATGCGCAGAATCTGGAGAGAGGCCAGTGGGCCGACCGGGTACTTCGCAGAAAGTCTGATGGAGAGAAGAGAGATAAAGGTCGGGAGGGGATCTCTAAGGGAACGGACATGCCGATTTCGACGGGCGTATCGATTAAACAGAAAGATGCGCCGGCGAATGATGGAAGCAGTCATCAGCATATGTCCATGCCGTCCATATCGCCAACTTTGCTATGCCAGGGAGAAAATGACAGAGAGGCAATGATAAAATGGTGCGGCATTCGTGAGCAAAACCGCTTTTCTGGAATAAAAAACAGAGATCAGAAAATGTCTCGGATCGTAGCTGAAGATGTACGTGAAGAGGCACCAAAGATCTGTTCACAGGAAGAACGTGAAGAGTGGGAAGAAAGATGGTATGAGGGCGAAAAACAAAAAAAGGGACTTGCGGAAGTGGATGAGCTGCACTCATGGTATGAGGAAGGGAATATCTTTTCCGGAAGCGGGAGAAGGATGACAGCGACAGGCGGAAAACAGAAAAAGGAACATGAGAGGAAAAGTGAAAACACAGAAGCGGGAAAAGAGGAATATGGGAAGAGAGCGGAGAAAATAGCTGGTTCTAATCATGTAAGACAGAAATTGCTTCGTAACTACATGATAAATGAGATGATTCATGAGCCGGGAAAAACAGATCCCAACAGCCATTTCGAGCTAATTGGTGCACTTATAAAAAATGAACTGATGAAGCCGTTGTATTATGTTGGAACTGTTCTCCGGAAGGCATTATTGAAACTTCTTGGAACTATTGTAGCTTTAATTATTCCGTTGATTCCGATAATTCTTGTTGTGATATTGCTTATATATTTTATAACAAGTCCGATAGCTTTTTTCATGGGATTGTTTGATGATGATGATGAGTTAGCAGAGAATCCACAGAATATAACGAATGTCGTGCAGGAAATGTATGTGGAGTTTTATGGAGGCGTTGATTCTTTCCGGAATAGGGACGCCAACAATGAGGTGGAATACATATATGGGAATGCATCAAACTCTCGTGAGGTAATGGCTGTCTATCTTGCGAAAATCTGCCTGGCCAGTGACTATCGGGATATGTCTATGGATGGAGGATATCCGGCATATCTGCTCGTAGATACACAGCGCGAGAAGGAACAACTTCTGACAGTATTTGAGCAGTTTAATCATACGGAGACGGAGGGAATTACTGTAAGCGGTACAAATGAGGAAGGTGAAGAATGGGAAGCGGAGGCAGAAAAAATGTCAGTCTATTGTCTTTCCATCAATCAATGGAAGGAAGAAAATTTGTCCGACTTGACAGATAAAGAGAAAAATCTGTTGGAAACTCTGTTAGAACAGGTTGTAGACGAGAATGCAGAAAGTGGATTTAACGGAAACGGTACGTCAATTCCGATATCGGATCTTGTGATTCCGGATGGAGTGGACGAAAATCTTGTGTACATGGCTGGATTTGTCAAAGCCGAAGCCGGAAATCAGTCGTATGAGGGAAAGGTAGCGGTTGCCTATGTCATTTTAAACCGTGCTGGCGGTGCATCCGGAAATATTAAAGGTGTGTTGACAGCTCCATATCAGTTTTCCTGTTATATTCCATACCATACAGTAGAGAGATATCTGCAGGAGTATGCTTCAATGACAGACGCACAGCGTTCGCAGGATTCCTGTTGGCAGGCAGCTGCGGCTGCATATAATGGGACGGCGGATAATCCGATTGGCAGTACGAGATATTACTGCAATCCGGTGTACTGCAGTGTAGGAGAGACAGAACAGTGGCGGCGTATCCGGGCAAGAAATTCTGCAGAAGAGATTATCCAGATTGGTGATCATGTATTTTGCCAGAATTGTTGGTAACAGGAAAAAGATATGAAACAAAGAGATAGAAATTTGAAAAAAGAGTTTGCGGAGGAACTGGCGGCGAAAGGCTGCATATGCCTTCCCGCCGCTTATGCAGCGCATTGTGCAGAGGGTAAGTACAAATTGCAATATGCCTGTGATAAAAAACAAGGAGTGCATAAAATTCTTTTTTTGGATGGAATGCAGCATGTAATGGAAATGCCCTATATAGATATAGATGATCTGTATGAGGCGTGTGGTGGAAGATTTGTTACATCGATCATTTGCAAATATCTAAAGGAATTCATAGAACGGTATGAGAAGGCACTTGAAGTGGAGCAGGCAGAATTGGAACAGATGAAGCAGCTTGCGGAAGAATTGCCTGCAGACAAAATATTTATGATGTTGATTTCTTATAAAGAAGATCGATGTAGCAATTTGCCGGGAAGAAGATGTGGCAGTTCTTACCTTGTTTATAGGGTTTTGATTGATATGGCAGATCCAAAGGATGAGGGACAGATTAAAAGTATGCTTATTACGCAGGAACTGATGAAGAAATGGAAGGTATGCGAAGAGGAATTGTTTGAGATTGCGAAGCGATCTATGCCCGCCCTTTTTCCTTATGAGATTGAAGAAGTAGGGAAGAGCATATATGTGGTGAGTACCCAGTATGGCTGCTATGGCACAGGAACGCTGTTTTATACAGAGAGTCCGTTAAAGGACCTTGGAATGTTGCTTGATGAGAATCTGTATGTGTTACCGTTGTCTGTGCATGAGGTAGTGGTTTCAAAATGGGATGAGGAACAGATGGTAAAAAGTATTGCAAAAGAAATATCAGCGTTTGGCGAAGATTGCTGGTATTACAACAAAATTCTGGACTGTCTTGCATTTACGAAAAAAGAACAGATATCCCAGGAAATGCAATTAAAGGACGGTATACTAGATCCGGTGGAGAGGAGGGAAATAGATGCAGGTATCAGATGAAGAAGTAAAGGTAATGTTACAGGAGGTCAGTCACAAGATCCGGAAGGAACGGCTGAGACGCGGATTATCGATGGCGCGTTTGGCGGAGATTGCAAATCTGTCGGTAAGTCATATAAGCAAAGTGGAGGCGGAACAGTGCGAGATTGGATTACGAGCACTATTAAAAATAGCGACAGCACTTGGGATGGAGGTAACGGAATTGTTACCTGATGAAATGAAAACAATACCGAAAATGCCGACAAACGGTGAAAAGTTTGAAGCAATTATGCAGGGGGCAAATCAGCAGACGATTGAATTTGTACTTAAGATGTCGGAACATATGGCAACAACATTGAATGAAAACGTTTCCTATAAGAAACAAAAAAGCTAAAAACTTTTCTTATAAAACGATGAAACAGAAAAAAATATCTGTATGATAGCAATGACTATATAAAAAGGAGGTGAGATCTCATGGAGCAGGTAATGAAGCATTATGGAAACGCAATCCTTGCGATTGTTGTATTGCTGGCACTCGGCGCAATCGTTATTTCCGCGCTGTCATCTGATGGTTATGTTGCTACTGCGTTTAAAGATGCACTGACGGGATTTTTTTCACGCATGAATGCATTAGGCTCATGATCGTGGCAGGCATCTGTATGTCAGCTGCACTGTGCAGCTGACATACAGAGAAATAAGAAGAAAGAATAAGAGGCTGAAAAATGAGTGAAGTATTATATGATCTGACGCCAGAGCAGTTTGGTCCACTCTGGAAATACATAGAAGATCCGGAAGTAACGGACATTGATTTTAATGGACGTACATTATGGATCACTAATCTGCGTACAGGCAGATATCCGGCAAATGAGAATTTGACAGACGATTTTTTAACAGCGTTTGCACATAATATGGGTAATTGTGTAAACAAACCATTTAATAACGCAAATAAGATCTTAGAAGCAGATACAAAGGATTTGAGGATCAGTATTTTACATGATTCTATAGCCACGACAGGAATGAGTATCTGTATTCGCAAGGCTCCCCCGATTGTCCGCAATACAATATCCGGAATGATCCGCAACGGCTATTGCCAGAAGGATATACTGGCATTGCTGATAAATTGTGCGCTAACCGGAATGAATTTTGTTGTTGGTGGAGAACCAGGATCTGGTAAGACGGAATTTGTAAAATTCTTGATGCAGTTTATACCGCTCGAGAAGCGGGTAATTACGATTGAGGATTCGCTCGAGATTCATTACCGGGACATCAATCCGGGGGCGGATGCAGTGGAACTGCGTATTGGTGATGGGGTTGACTATGCGGATGCGATCAAAGCATGTTTACGGCAGAATCCGATGTGGCTGGTATTGTCGGAGGCACGTTCAACTGAAGTAAAATGGCTGCTGGAGCAGTGGAGTACAGGAGTTAATGGACTAACGACAATTCATCTTGATGACCTGCGCAAGCTGCCTGACCGAATCGAAAATATGATGTCCGATGTCGCTGATGCAAGCCGGCTGGAGAACCGGATCTATCGTTATGTGAATGTCGGCATAATGATCCGCAGAGTTAGGGAGCCTGATGGAAGCAGTCATCGCTATATTGATCAGATGTGCTTTTTTGCTAGAGAAGAACAAAAAAACCGGATTTATATGCTCGTTGAGGATGGTGAATTGATTAGCAGAGAAATTCCGGTTGACATACAGAAACGATTAGGAAGGGCAGGCATTAACGATTTTTACCAGTGTGAACTGATGGATCAGTATATTGCGAAAGGAATGTAAGATGAAACAAAAAAAGCGTCTATGGAGACTTGAACTGATGGATCCGAGGAATCTGGCCAAAGAAGTGCATGTCTATGGATATAATTTTGAGTGGCAGACACATATTGTCTTAATTGTATTATCACTGTTGGGAATTGCAGCGATCGGAGTGATTTTTAGATTACAGGCAGTTTATATCGCGTTGACGGTTATTGCTGTGTTGGGCATGCTGCCGGTTATTGTGTTGATGACATACGCCCGTATGTATGAGCAGCAGCGATTTGGAGATGCATGTGCTTACATGGAACAAATGCTGTATGCATATGAGTCGGAAGGAAAGATCCTTTCTGCTTTGAAAGAAACGCGTGAAATTTTTGAATCCGGACAGATGCGGACATTGATCGATCAGGCAATCGTTTACATCGAAACAGGTGTCAGCAGTACGGAGAAGGGATTTTTGGCAGAAGGCTTGGAACTGATCGAACAGAGATATGAGTGTACGAAACTGCATACTATACACGATACGCTGCTTAGCCTGGAACAGCATGGTGGTAATGCAGAAGCATCGCTATATATTTTACTGGAAGATCTGGAGGTCTGGAAACGGAGAGGATATGTACTTCAGGCACAGAAAAAACAGCAGCATACAGACAATATCATATCCATTTTATTTGCCACAGGCTTATGTGCAGTAGCACTGTATGTGCTGGATGGTATGAGAGACCTCTTCTCAACGGTAGCGCAGGGAGAATGTATTATGAAACTGCCAGTGATACAGTTTACATCGTTTGTCTTTCTGATGTGGCAGCTGTATGTATTGGTTAAGAGTTTCCGAAACATGGCGTCGGACTGGCTGGGGCAGCGGGAATTGCAGGATGATAAATATATCCTCGATTGTTATGAGCGCGTAAATGGCTATGATAAGCGGAAAGAGAAAAGGAAGAGTCTTCTTTTGGCATTGCCATGTTTGGCTGTAACTGCACTATTGTCACTATATTCTACCTGGCCGGCAGTTGTGAGCGGAATAATTACCATTATCTGTTTGTGCAAGCATAAGATTGTATACAACATCGCAAGACGAGATGTGAACGATGCGATTTATGCGGCGATGCCACAGTGGATGATACAGATTGCGTTGCTGCTCCAGCATAATAATGTACAGGTATCCCTCGCAAGATCAATGAGGACGGCGCCGCCTGTCTTGCAGCCGGAACTGCAGGCGTTAATGAATCGGCTGGCGCTGCATCCGGAAAGCCTGACTGCATATACAGAGTTTTGTAAGGAGTACGACGTGCCGGAAGCACAAAGCCTGATGAAAATGCTGCATTCGATCGCGGAAGCAGGAACAGGAGATGCCAACCTACAGATCACCAACATGTTGCAGAGGGTCAATGAAATGCAGCAGCTCTCAAATCAACGGCAGGATGAGAATCTACGCTTTAAAATGCAAATGATCTTTATGTATCCGGTACTTGGAGCGACCGCCAAGTTATTGATTGATCTTACACTGGGATTAGTGTACATGATGGGAATGATGGGAAACATGGGAGGTGTCTAATCTAAAATGAAGTAT
Source organism: uncultured Lachnospiraceae bacterium (assembly GCA_902781225.1). Taxonomy (GTDB): domain Bacteria; phylum Bacillota; class Clostridia; order Lachnospirales; family Lachnospiraceae; genus Roseburia. The sequence continues at coordinate 125,108 of CACZIN010000003.1, forward strand.
GTGATAGAAGCGTTTAGTATCCTGATTACCCTTATGGCAGGCTTGTATGGCAGCGTGTCGGTTGTATCTGTCAGTGGTCAGATAGCGGCGGCAAAGGAATATAAAGCGGACGTGATCGCGGAGATTGAGAACAGTAATTTCAACGAAAATGTGATTGCAGCATGTACCTCACAGGCAGCAGAAGCTGGGTATCAGCTGACAGTATCGGACTGTACATATGATGCGTTGGGAGATATCAATACCGCAGAAGTTATACTTACGTATGAGTACAATCTGCCATTTTTTGGAGTCTCTGGCACGAGGAGTACCCGCGGTATTGCGCGGTAGAGCGCGATAGAGCAAAGGAGAAAATCATGAAGATAGTAGTAGAAGAACTTGGACTTGGAATGCTGGCGATAGTGGGAGGCCTGGCAGCTTATAAGCTCGTGGCAAGTGTGTATCTGTTTATTACTGCTTTTTGACAGGAGGAAAGCAACTGTGGAAAAAATCGTGGAATATTTTGGCGGTGCCTTTTTGGCTATGACAGCACTGCCACTGGTGAAGCTGTTTGTATCCTCCATGCAGCCGGGAGGTGGTATTTATGATGTTGTAGTCAATTACATAACAACAATATGCGGATAAAGGAAGGAGAGTGCCATGGAAAAAATAATGGATGAGTACGGCAGATTCGCGCTGGATCTGTTGGCAATGGGACTTTTACTGGCATATCTGTTTGGCACAGTGACAGATGCGGAGGGACATCGTGGCATATTGGAGATCATGGGAGCACAGATTACCGTTTGGAACACCGACTATACCGCGTATCAGGATTATCATACTTACGAGGCAGAGGCACAGAAAGAAAATCCGGTAATCGAATACATTGCAACTGAACCGATGGCGTTGGGCGAAAACAGAGCCGCGGATTATATAGCAGCATCCGCCTGGGACGGTGCAGAACTTCCTTTTTTAATTATAAGAGTGGAAGACTGGAGAGGGACAGAAGTGGATCTGAATGGAGTTTACAATGAGGCTGACAATAGCTTAAATTTTTCGAATCCGGGAATTTATAAGGTACGCGTTGTAGCGAGCGATGCGGGAAACCGAAAGACGGAATGTGACATCAGGATACCGGTGAGCAGGTGATTATATTATGAAAAATATAGTTTTAGTGATAACGAGTGCGATAATTGGAGTATTGACACTTGCTATCGTAATGACAGTAGGCGGACGGGAGGTCCGGAGCATGGAAATTAACAGTAATTTGCCGGCGGCTGTAGAGCAGACGGTAGCAAATCTGGCTGAGAGTAAGTATACGATAGCTGATAGAAATGAATACCTGGCAGATTTCATGGAAGATCTGGCTGCAGGATTAGATACAGATTCAGACATTAAAGTAGAGATAACAAATGTTGATCTGGAGCGGAAGATGCTGGGAATGAAAGTTACAGAAACATTTTATCATCCGAACGGACGTCAGGGATCAGTGACATGCGAGCGTACTGTGATCCTGGATCCGTCAGAGAGTGTGAAAGATCCGGAATATAAGGTGCGCTTTTACGTGAGTGGACATTTATATAAAGCATGTATGGTATTGGCAGGTGATACGGTCAATGAGCCGGTTAAGCCGGATGGTATATCCGGCTGGCAGGATGAGTACGGGTATCTGGCAGATTTTGGACAACCCGTGATGCAGGATCTTACCTATTATGCTTACTAAAGCCATATAAGGAAAACTATGGATCTGGAGCATCTGTATCCGAATCGGTTATATCCGGTACGAATTCAATGATATCTTCAATTCGGCATTGAAAGTATTGACATGTCCGTGCTAAGACATCCATTGAAACTGCTTCATTTTTTGCTATTTTTGCAAGGGTAACGGTACTGATATGGATTGCATTTCTAAATTCTGTTTTTGACATACCATGTTCCGCTAATAGAACTTCGAGTGGTCGATAAGAAAAATACATTGCATCACCTCAATATGGATTTTAAAATTTATTTTCGGCAATGTCAATGTTTTAATTATCAAATGTTATGTTTGAAAAAGTAAATATTGACATACGATGTATGATGTAGTACAATTTATTTATAAAAACAAATAAATTGTTTGAAAAAATAAATGGAATGGAGGGAAATATGGAGAGACTATCAGTATGTGAAGAAGAGGTATATCTTGAGATTTGCTGGATGTCTGAACCGCCAGCGTTAGAGGATGTAAGAAGTGCAGTTAATCGTTTAGGGCATGAGTGGAAACCGCAGACAGTGTCTACATTTCTGAACAGATTGGTCAAGAAGAGATATCTGAGCATGTGGAAGAAAGGTCGATACTATTATTACAAACCAGCGATTTCTCTGGAAGATTACCAGGCTGCAGAATGTACACGAATGTTGAACCGGGTTTTTAAGGGAGACAGCCAGCGTATGCAAAGTTGTCTTATTGCAGCAACAAATAAATATGGAAAAAACGGTTAATGTAGAGTATACTTCTTAAGTAGGTTATTGCTTTAAATGTGATTTGAGGAAAGGTCTGGTTTGTATAGCAAGTGTCCTGAAAATTGGACACATAATATGAGATACTTACTTCAAACATAATTATGAATCAGGGAGGTTATCTTATGAAAAAGACATTAAAAAAAGCAACAGCATTATTAGCTGCAGTGGCAATCAGCCTTAGTGCAGTGGTTGTGGCACCGGTAAAGGCAGAGGCGGCAGATGAGGCAGGCATTCGGGCATTTGTGACAAGGATGTATGAGGTATGCCTTGACAGAGAACCGGATACAGACGGACTGAATGACTGGTCGAATCGGCTTGCTACGGGACAGGAGCAGGGCGCCAATATTGCGTTTGGATTCATTTTCAGCGAGGAGTTCCAGAATCTGAATCTCTGTAATGAGCACTACGTGGATTCCATGTATGCGGCATTTTTTGACAGAGAGGGCGATGCTGCAGGAAAGGCGGACTGGCTGGGGCAGTTGAACAGCGGTGCGACCAGAGGTCATGTCATGACAGGCTTTGTCAATTCCGAGGAGTTCGCAAACCTGTGTGCAGCGTACGGAATTGACCAGGGATCCGGAGACTGGAGCGCAGATGATATTCCGGTCAATGGAACATGCGCAATCTGTGCAAACGGCGGAAACGCCGGAAACCATGAGGTGACGCCGGGAATGAGAGCATTTGTAGAGCGTTTGTATACTTGCTGCCTTGGCAGATCTGCAGATGAAGACGGATTGGAAAACTGGGCAAATGCACTTGCGAACGGGGCTACAGGCAGTGAAGTGGCTGCAGGCTTCGTGTTCAGCCAGGAGTATAAGAATAAAAATGCGACAAACTCTCAGTACATCGACATGCTGTATCAGACCATGCTGGGACGTGAAGCAGATGAAGAAGGTCGAAATATCTGGCACGGGTATCTTTTATGGGGGTATTCCCGTGAATACGTTTACAACGGATTTGTCGGAAGCACGGAGTTTGCAAATCTCTGTGAGAATGCCGGAATTGCGGTCGGTGGAGCGATTGCAGATAATGGGACAACCGGACCGTTGGATGATGGGACACATATCGATCCGGACAGCGGGATGTCGGTGCCGGATGATTTCGAGGAACTGGATCCATCACTTGGAGATAACACCGGAACCGGTGGAAATGGCGGAGGAAATTCAACGGCCACACCGGATTCTAACTTTTAGTTAATTAAGGAGGCATAATATGTACTATGAGCGGAAGCTCAGAGATAAAAGAAAGACAATATGGCTGTTAGGTCTGGGATTATTATTCATGATGATAACGCTGATGCATACGGATAAGATTATGGCGGCAACATCATCTGGATATGCAGCAAATGGAGTGCAAAAGAATGTAACAGAATACTTGCCAACGGGACAGAATGGAGAAAATACTACGGTAGGCAGATATGCATTGAATTATACAGGTAACATCAATGTTTATTCTTCGCCATCACCGGGGAATGATGATGTATCTTACCGTAGCCAGACGCTACCGGGATGGCCTAATAGTTCGATGGGTACGCTGTATGGCGATAATAACACCGCAAAAGTGGTAAAGGCATATCTGATCTGGGAGACAAGAAAGCGGTATAATCAATATGATAATAATGCAAATCACGTAACATTCATCATGCATGATGGCAGATCAGGTATAAACATTTATCCTGACCGGGTTTATGTGGACGACCGGAGCTCACAGTATGTTTCTGGCTGGGAGCAGCCCCGCCCGCGTGTGTACTGTAATGTGGCAGACGTTACAAACATTGTACAGACTTATGGGTATGGTGATTACTATGTAGCCAACATACCGGTATGCCGTGCTTCTGATCTATGGGAGCAGGATACGGGAGGTGGCGGAACACCGACCGGCTGGCAGCTGATTGTTGTCGAAGAAAATGAAGACTATCCAGTACGTGCGGTTACTTTAAAAGCTGGATCTGTATATCGTTTTGGTAATGCTGATTGGGAGGGCAATACTTACGGTTCTACGGACGCGGAGAGAGCAACGGTCACAATGGGAACGGAATTATTCAACGGTTTAAAAACCAAAGAATACGGAGACGTGACGGGGCAGGTATTATTCGGAAGCATCAATGCTTCGACATCCGGAAATGGTATGGGCGTCAATCTGTACACCCAGCAGCAGATAGGTGCGGCGAAAAGCCTGCGATCTGCCGGAGATACCCCGCGGGAAGGAGGATTTTACCGCGGATCGGACTATTTTGCACAAGGGCACGATCTGTGCTCGGTGCTCTATGAGGTATCCGACCTGGAGCAGGGAGCGTCGGTATTTGGTGTAGACATTACGCGCGTGAGTTGGAACACACAGCTGTATATTGGAGCAGCGATTGACATTGCTTTCCCGGAGTTCGAGTCGCAGCAGACGACAAGTATATCGGATGGAAAGGTTATCGTAAAAGGGACGATCGAAAATACATCTGTACAGGATAATACTGGTATTTATGACGGCGTTCTGGCGGTGACACTGGATCCGAATTTGACTCCAGATCTGTCGAATTACAGCATTGCGATAAATGGCAATGCTGCATCCGGTGTTGCTGTGCGGCAGGGTACGGTGATGGATGCAGACGGAACAGTACATAATACGGTTACTTTTTCGGGAGGCGGTATATCGAGCTGTTTCGGGGGAGATAAGATCGAGTATACGATTTACTGCCGGATCAGCGGATCCGGTATGAGCCGGTTTGATAACAGGGATCAGCTTGATGGGTATTTAAGATCTGCCGGAGTGGACACGGGACACTGGATCGACAAGGCATGTACTGCTTCCAGCTGGTGCAATGCTCTATTCCGGGTTGAGCTGATAGCAGGAAACGGAATCCAGAGTGTCAGTGGCGCCGGCGATTATACGCCTGGAGTATCGGTAGCGATCGATGCCGTGGTAAAAAATGGATACCATTGGACGGGATGGACTGGCACGTATGAGACGGATACAAAGCAATATACTTTTACCATGCCTGCACAAAATGTAAGCATGACGGCAAATGCGCAGATCAACCACTCAACCTTAAAGGTTGATCCTAATGGGGGATCCTGGCAGGGAAGTGCCACTGTGCAGAGTTTTACGGAGCACTATGGAACCGCAATGTCTATTCCGGATCCGGTAAGAACCGGATATACCTTTTCTGGCTGGGTGAAATCGGAGCCATTTAACGGTAGTCTGAACAATGCGGTTTACACGTTTGGCGCTGCTGATGGTGCGATAGATGTTCTGACGGCGTCCTGGACGGCAAACAGCTATACGCTGCATTTTGATCCGAATGACGGCAAAGAACAGACGCCGATTGATGATATGACAATCACTTACGATCAGGAGGTGGTATTGCCGGACGCTACGGGTCTTTATATCCGTTATACGCTGGATGGAGAAGATATCACGCAGCAGGTGTTAGACGGTACGATAGTTTTGGATGATGCCGGCAGAGTGGTTATGATGATGGATGCAGATACGGGGCTGATGATGACACCGGCTGGTGGCGTAGTAAATGAGGATGGAAGCATCACGAACCCGGACGGAAGCATCACGAATCCAGATGGAAGCGTAGCAGATCCGGAAGAGACAGAACCGGATGTTTCCGGTGAATCGACGGAAGCATTGGAGGAAGAAGCAACAGAAGCGGATGCTTCCGGCAAGGCGGTGGAAGAACCGAAGGAAGAGACAACAGAACCGGATGCTTCCGGTGAGTCGATGGAGGTACCGGAAGCTTCCGGTGCAGAAGAAGATATAGATGTACAGGTGGCGGAAGAACCGGAGGTTCCAGAAGAATCGGAAGATCCAACGGCTGAGCCAGTGTCGGATAAAAAAGCATATGCATCTGTTTTTATGGGGTGGTCGCTCGAGGATGGACGTGAAAGCTTTATCCCGCAATGGACAGCGGGAACATCGATAGCTGTGGCAGACTTAACCAATGCTGCCGGTGTGACGGATCAGAACGGTGCGACTATAACGCTTTATGCGGTGTGGGATGACTGTCCGTGGATTGTTGCAGAAAATCTGTATTATACACTGACGCAGGCACAGAGCGGATATATCACAGACAGTGAGATCCTGAGCCATGCAACGGCATATGACAGAGAGGACGGCAGCCCGATTGCTCCAGGATTTCATGATGATGGAACATCTTTTTCGATTCCGGACTATCAGGCATCGGATTTTACGCAGTTTCAGCGGGAAGGCAGCTGCACGGAGAATCTGACGGTAGTAGACAGCGCCGGAAGCACTTATTATAAGCAGATTACAGTCTACGTGGTAGACACCACTGCGGTTGCAGTAAAGCCGGAGGGAACAACCCGTTTTATTAACGAACATTATTACAACCAGTCCGAAGAAAATGGTGGTCTGGCAGCGGATTCCATCTGGTTGACGGACCCAGAATATGCAGCGGCGCTGCAGACCGCGTTTACAAATTCACGCAATGGGACTGCGGAAGAAGTGTACGAATTTAGTCATGAAGACATACTGGCGATGAAACAGTTTATTGATGACAATGGGGTTGGAAACACGGAGAGTGACGATGCACTGACAAGGTTTTATGATCGGTTTATGGCACCGAATAAAGTGGAGTAGAGAAATAAAAAGGAAGTTTTGGGGAATACTTGAAAATGCTACTTGCATATGCTATAATGGCGGTAGCTAAAAAGGATAAGTACCACGGGTACACAAAGCAAAAGCCCCAGAGCGTCACCTCTGGGGCTTTCTTTAGGCTAGTTGTCACTGCCGTTTCCGTCTAACCATTTGCAGATATAGTAGCTAACTATACCAGCCATAACGGAAACCAAAAAGGATAAAGTAATTTCCACGGGCACACCCCCTTCCTGTTGCCAGAATGGGTGCGACAACAGGAATATTATATCATAATAAAAAGTAAGACAAAAGGAAGTTTCAGTAATTACTGGAACTTTCTTTTTTTTGCACCAGTATAGCGTTTCATAAAGGAAAGAAAAACCTGTGAAATTTTTCTTTTAACTGGATGAAACGTAAACTTGTGATTTTTATAATGGTTATGTCGGAACGACAGAAAGGAAGGATCTGTATATGGATACAGCAGAACAGGTAAAAACGAAGAACAGCCAGACGGATTTTGTGGATGCTGCAGGACAGTTGATTGCATACTTAAAAGAAGCACATCAAACAGAGGATGCCACGATGATATTTGTGATGGCGGCGTATATCTCGAAGATGGATGAGAAGATGAATCTGGCAATGAAACAGATTACAGAACTGCAGGAACAGATGAGGCAGATGCAGGATGACCAGAGCAGGGAGAGTAAGAAATTGACGGAGTATCTGGGCGAGATAACGGAAGCGCTCCGCGTCCAGCATAATGATGTACGTGCAGAAGTAGAGGATATCAAACTGACATTTTCAAATCAGACGAACAGGATACTTGAGCGTATAAAGAAAACGGGTGTGGTGGCACTGAATGGTGTGTCGGAGAATTTTAAAATGGAAACGCGCCTACAAAAACTCAAGGGAAAAATTGAGACGATGTTGTCCGGAACAGAGCAGGCGATAGAAAGGATCAATACGTTCGGGCGTAACATGCAGGATGCAAAAAGACAGGCGGGTAATGCATTCAGGGCATTGCTGGGCAGACAGGAAAACGACAGTGCGCAGAAAGACTTTTTGATGGCGGAGGCTTTGAAGAAACCATTTTTGATGCAGCAGAAATTATTGAAGGAGACGCTTTCCTGTGTGAACAGAGTTTTGGGCAAATGTACGCAGCTTTCTACAGCTGCGCGGGAAAACCCGGAGAAGACAGAAGGGGAGAAAGATAAGAAGAAAGCGGAACGTTCTGCAGATACGTTGGAAAAGGTGGCGGATAAAACAGAAATCAAAAGAAAGGCAAAGTCAAGATAGGAGGAATGAAAAGTGTACGGATTTGTGTGCGGAATAGTAGAAGGGGATCAGGCTTTGGTAAAACCGTTTTGGGAAGAAGAAACGGTTACGGTCTGGGGAACAAAAGAGCAAATTGCGGAACTTAGGGTGGCGAAAGAGGCACAGGGACTGGAGAAAGAACTGCTGATTGTATTTTATGACGAAGAAACGATGATGCTTGAAGAGGAGGAAGACTATGGAGCACTTGCAGGATAAGGAAGATAGGATTGTGGGCTTGTTTGCGCAGGCGGAGGAAGTGATACGGCAGACTTTCGCAGATGAGCAGGGGATGCGGCGGTTTCTGGATTATAAAGTGCGGATCCCGGGCTATTCAGCAAATAACACTGCTATATTGCTTGCACAGCGCCCGGATGCAAAGTGGCTGGGGAGTTTTACACTTTGGAAGCGAGAAAACACGTATATCCATGCGGGGGAAAAGGGCGTTGCAGTCTTAGTACCTGCAGTGCCGGCAGGAACGGGCAGAAATGTAACGTTTAAACTCGGATGGCTCTTTGATATAGATCAGACCAACCTGGCGGAAGAGAGAAAGCAGGAACTTCTGAAACAGAGAGAGAATATACTTCCTGCAGAAGCTTCATTTGTGAAAGCAATCATAGAGAGACAGCTTCAAAAAGAGAGAACGCCGCAGGAAGATATGCTGGAAAAGGAGATTGCGCAGTATCTTCTGTACCGGCAGTTTGGACTTTCGACCACGGAATTGCAGTTTGCTGCGATGGGACAGAATGAACTAAAGGAAAAGAGCATCACGGATAAGAGAAAAATTCTGGATGTGGCATTTAAAATTACAGAATATCATAAACGGGAAATAACACAGCTGATGGAAGAAAAAGTGAAAGGGGAAGAAGAGAGTGAAACGGAAAAGAAAGTGACAGAGGAAAAGGAAGCAGATGAGGAAGGGGGAAGTACCGGGAATGATTTAGAGGTTCAGGAGGCAGAGGGTAAGAAGAAAAAAATTGAAGATTTTGGCCGGAAGATCGGAGGAGCCAGGAAGGATGCATGGAGGGATCGTGGACTGCAGATCGTGGATCTTGAAAGTATGAATGAGGCTGAAACGATGAAATATGTAACCAAAGATAACATCTGGAAGAAACCAAATTATCTGCAAATGATAAAAGATGGAACTCCGATCCGGGTAGCTTTTTTTGTTAAAGAGGTTCGGAATGCACTGCCTGCAAAGGTGAGTTACCCGAATCAGAACGCTACGCCGGAGCAGATAAGAAAGCGGCAGGAAGACTATATTTCATTGATTCAGGATGTTAAGGAAAAACTACTTGCACTGCAGGATGAAAACGGAATTCTTCAATTTTTCAAGGCGTTCGAGGATGAGGGGGTCTACATAAAGCGTGATACCTATTATATGCATATGGTAAGTAGAACGGAAAAAGGAACTGACATCACTAATAGACTCATAAAAGCAATGCAGGTGCGGAACATAGCAGCGCTTGATCGAAAAATGGAGCGTGAACAGTTTGGCGTTGATCCGGAGCATAAACTGCCCAAAGGGTATACTGTCAGATATTTGAATGGAGAGTATCTTGTAATAAAGAATCGTCGTGTCTTAAAAGATGGGCTGAAATCGGAAGCGGAAGCGATTCAGGCGGCGAGAGAAATGGAAAAACTTGCTCCTGGTTTGAGAAAGCAGAGCTTCATGCCGCAGCAACTGGAAAATGTGAAACGTGATGGTCCGTCTTATGGAATTGACCAGGATGAGCCCGCAACCGGAGAACTGTATATGGAGAATTTCGGATTTTCAGGTGGCGAATTCGGAAACTGGATGAATGAACAGGACAGACAGGAATCTCTAAATATGGGATATGATGCATTTATGGATCTGGCTGCCGCATTGGAGATTGACCCGACAGCAATTTCACTCGATAACAGACTTGCAATCGCATTTGGTTCGCGGGGAAAAGGCGGAAAGTCAGCCGCAGTTGCACACTATGAGCCATTATTGGAAGTCATCAATCTTACAAAGATGCGTGGAGCTGGAAGTTTGGCACATGAGTGGGGACATGCATTTGATGATATCCTGGGCAAGAAACTTGGAGTTAACGGTTTTATGACGACACATATCAATGATGACCGTGTACCGAAGTCAATGAAGGAGCTTGTAATTGCGATGAAGATGCGCCCTGCTACAGAAGAGGAAAAACAGCAGCGGGATGAAGCCCTTGTGAAACGTGCAGAAGCAAACGTTGAGCGGGTTTATGGACAGCTGTTGCCGGATACGGACAGATTGAATGAAACGGAAATGAAAACCTGGAACAGGTTTAGAAGCGAGCTGCTTGGGACGGCCGAACAGCGAGGCAGGGACAAGGTGATGGAGGAAGTGAATGTCGGGCATATCAAGTGGATTGATGAAAAAGTAGCGGAAGTTTCACAATTTTGTAAAGCGGTTACAGGACATATTCTGAACAAAGAGGATCGAGATCGGCTTTACTATGCAGTTAATGGTTTAGAGAGTGTGTTTGAGATCTGTAGAAGAGAAATAACACAACCGACAGAATTCTATAACAATTCTGTAAAGTTTGACAGCATGTACAGTAAAGAAAATAAGGGGTACTGGCATAGTGATGAGGAAATGTTTGCCAGGGCATTCGCATGCTATGTACATGATAAGTTAGCATGGAGATCGGATTATCTATGCGGGCATTCTGAGTCGGCTGTTGCGTTTGATTTTTCTGCGGAGGAAACGGTTCTGATCAAGGCAATTCCTGAAGGAGAAGAGCGGAAACGGATAGACCAGTGCTTTGATAAGGTCTTTGCAGAGTTTCGGGAGCTGGAACTTATAAAAGGAAGAGAAGAGGTGGCGGATCAGGTAGTGCGAAAACGGGGAAGGGCAAGATAGCTGAATCCTTTAGGTGATATAGAGTCATAAAAACGAGTGTCAAGGGCGGTCATAGACCGTAAAAGATTGCCCTTGATACTCTTTTTTATTGGTTCTATTATAATATGAAAGAAGTGAGACTCTCGCTTTATAGTTGATCTGTTTGAGTAAACTTCTATTAAAATATTAAAATTTTATTAAATTTTCAAAAAAACATGGAAAAATGACTTTTTTACAAATAAATCCGACATATTGAAGTCAGACGGATGATTTATCCGTAAAAATTTATTGCTACATAAAGTAGCAGAAAGGAGCCATATATGGCCAAAAAAATTTTATTTCAAATCAAACTTGTCACGAAAAAATCATTATTGGCAAGTGAACTATCTGCTGTATTTGAAAACAATGCGGCAGGAGAGAAGTGGGCGGCAGTGCATGATAATATGCTTCCACTGGTACAGTTCGCATACTTACAGGAACTGTACTATCCTTCTGTAATAACAGGGGAAGAGAAAGAATTGCTTGATACTTTTTCACAAATTCAGGCAGTGATTAGAAGATTAAACAGGCGTTCAGAGAAGGCAATCGATGAAAATGAGAAATCCAGTTATAAGCAGCAAGCTGACAATGTCGCCGGACTGTTACAAGAGCTGAAAAATAATCCAGAGAATAGTAGTCTCATCGATTTCTATCAACTTTTTATTGACAGTTGGGAAGATTACAAAAATTGGACGTTTACATATCGGTTGCTTTCAAATTTAGTTAAGTTGGGAAAAGGATGGGAGAACAATCCAGAAGCAAGAATGGAATTCCTGCAAATAAAGGAAAAGGTATCGGCGGAATGGAAAGAGTAAAACTGCGCGAGGTAGAAGAAAAGCCAGAACATATATTCGCGTGTTCTGGCTTTTAGACTGAAAGAATATGATAGAACTTATTTCGGTTTTATAGAGGCAGCATCTTCGGCAGTTAACTCAGCGAGAACGATGTTAACTATTGAGTGAATAAAGTTTTTTAGATCTTTTATGTCACGATCCTCATGCTTTCGAACGTAATGAGCCTCATCGTTACCAATCCAAGTACAACGCTCGGCAAGTGTTTTTAATTCGTCATCAAAGTATTCTTTGATGCAATGAGCTAGTGGCGAGCGTTTGATCGTTTCTGCATCATCAGGTTTTTTTTGAATAGCAATGTCTTTTATAAGGAATTCAAGAGATTTTCTATACCCCAGACCGGCAATTTCATTGAGGTTTGAAACTTCGGCTGCAAGAGCTTGCTTGTATATTTCATTAAATTTAGGTGAAATTTCATCTATTTTTTTATCAAAAAGGTGGACGGAAGATAATACAGGGTTGCTTGGATCTATACATAGCGTATTGCGAAATATGTTATAATTGTCATCGGACACGCCTACATATCGGGAAATAAAAGAATGATTACAATTTGTACATAATAATGAACTTTCAATATAAATGACTGATTTTTCAACTCTATATGTAGTATACAAGGGTTTTGGTGTAATTGTTGCTTGACATATAGGACATTTTTTAACTAATTCCAAACAGATTGTTTTATCCTCATATTTTAATGGTTCAAGAGATACTGCGTTGCATGGAATAAGCATTATATCACCGCCTTCCGGAATCATTTTAGCATAGATAGAAGATAACTACAATAATAAAATGAGAAGACTGGAAAAGATAAACTAGAGAGTGGATGCGATTTTGCAAAGTTTCGAGAAACAGGACATATAATAAGGAAGAAAGAGAAGAATAAGTTAAAATTTGACCGCGATTTGACCGCGTTTGCAGAATGAACCAGAAAAACTTTAAATAAAAATATGAAACTTAAAATGATACACCATTAAGAAAATGCAGTAAAATCAATACTTTTAAGAAAATGAGACAAACCAGAAATAACTGTAAATTATGTGGGACATGTATGGGTAACAACCCGATGGTTGGTGCTACTGTTGCTGTTGCAGTTTCTGTTGAGGAAGCTCACAAAGCAGGTAAGTTCTAAGTAGTATAGTATTTAATTGAAAAGCAGGGAATATACTTTAAGCGGTATGTTCCTTGCTTTTTATTCTATAAATTTCTTGATTTTTCAGTGAAGATCTTTCATTGCCCTATGGGTATATGTCATTTTTGTTATGTCGATCATAGCATGTTCCATAATCATTTTCATAGTTAGTCAATCAGTTGGTATTCTTTGCAATGGGATAAGTAGAAAAAATTGACATATAGTACCAGATATAGTACTATAATAGGAGAAAAAGTGAGTGCCGAGTGTAGAAAAAATAATTGAAAAAATGAAAAGCCAGCCGAATGGAATACGTCCCGAAGAAGCTGACAAAGTATTAAGGGCTTACGGGTACGAAGGAGTAAGGCAGAAAGGAAGTCATAAACAATACTTGAATAAAAAGACTGGCGACCTTACAACAATCAAACAGGAAAATCCATTAAAGAAGGCGTACGTAGTAGATATTCTTAACAGGATAGGGAAGTAAATTTCCGGCTGGGATATAATATAAAGGAGCGAAGAGAAAGGGGCGGAACATAATGGAGATGAAAGATTATATGAAACTGCCATATACAAGGATTGTAAGGGAGATGAACGACGAAAGCGGGCACTATTTTTATGGCAAAATCTTAGAACTCGATGGCTGTCAGAGCACGGGTGATACACTTGATGAATTGTATGAGAATCTGAATGAAGCTATGGAAGGTTATCTGGAGGTTAAGTTAGAAAATAATTTACCTATTCCGTTGCCGGAATATACAGAAAATTATAGCGGCAAGTTTAATGTACGTCTTCCAAAATCATTACATCAGCGATTGGCGATTCAGGCAGAGGAAGAAGGCGTAAGTCTTAATCAGTTGGTATTATATAAGTTGGCATTGTAATACATGCAGGCTGTCAGCTAAGACGGATAATAGAATCTCAAAGCTTTGAAATAGAATCTCAAAGCTTTGAAAATATCCCTTGCCAAACCGTACGCATTCATGCTATGCTACTTTACAACAGTGCAGTGATGCATGGAGAGGAATGGAACGGTTATGCTAAAGATAATTGATGATTTTGTCTGGGGAGTTCCCCTGATCGTGCTGATCCTTGCGGTTGGCATATTTCTGACGATCCGTCTGCGGGGACTTCAGATCACGAAGCTGCCGCTTGCGGTCAGACACATTATTGCAAACGAAAAAGACGGCAAGGACGGAGAGGTGTCGAGTTTCGGCGCACTCTGCACGGCGCTGTCGGCAACGATCGGTACCGGTAATATCGTGGGCGTGGCGACGGCGGTCGTGGCAGGCGGGCCGGGCGCCTTGTTCTGGATGTGGATTGCGGCATTGTTTGGCACGGCGACCAAGTATGCGGAATGTCTTTTGGCGATTAAGTACCGCGTGGTGGAAGCGGATGGACATGTGGTCGGCGGACCGTTTTACTATATTGAGAACGGTATGGGCAGAAAATTCCGCTGGCTGGGACAGATCTTCGCATTCTTCGGCGTGGGAGTCGGTCTGCTCGGCATCGGAACCTTTACGCAGATCAACGGAATTACCGGTGCGGTAAAGGGCTTTTTTGATCCGGAAACGGCATGTTCGGTGCAGCTGTTTGGCAATACCTATTCGTGGAGCGTTGTGATATCCGGACTGATACTGACCGTGTGCGTGGCACTCGTCATTATCGGAGGAATTAAGCGGATTTCCTCCGTGGCACAGGTGGTTGTACCGTTTATGGCGCTTGTGTATGTGGTGACTGTGCTGATCATTCTGCTGACACATTTGGGAGAGATTCCGGCAGCGCTTGCAACCATCGTACAAAGCGCGTTTGGGCTCCGTGCGGCGGCAGGAGGAACACTCGGCGCAATCCTTGTTGCGATGCAGAAGGGAATCGCGAGAGGTATTTTCTCCAACGAAGCGGGACTGGGAAGTGCGCCGATCGCCGCAGCTACCGCGAAGACCGATGAACCGGTGGCGCAGGGACTGGTATCCATGATGGGAACCGTGATCGATACGCTGATTATCTGTACGATGACCGGATTGTCCATCATCATCACGGATACGTGGAACATCGGTCTGGACGGGGTGGATGTCACGACGAGAGCGTTTCAGATCGGGCTTCCGTTCCCGGAACGCGTCTCCTCGTTTTTGCTGATGCTGTGTCTGGTGTTTTTTGCATTTACAACAATTCTCGGCTGGAATTATTACAGCGAGAAATGTCTGGAATATCTGGTGGGCAACCGTCCCGGGGTGTTAAAATGCTATCGCTGGCTGTATATTCTGGCGGTATTGATCGGACCGTTTATGACCGTGTCGGCAGTCTGGACGATCGCGGATATTTTTAACGGACTGATGGCGCTGCCGAATCTGATTGCACTGGTGGCGCTAAGCGGTGTGGTGGCAGCCGAGACGAAGCAGTATTTTGCAAAACAGAAGAACCTTTGACGGTTTTGCCAAAGGACAGAGTAAGTTGTTGGATACTCTGTCCTTTTTTCTGCTATAATAGAGAAAAAAGGAGGGCGCAGATGGACGAAGCACACGTGTATATTGCAATTGATTTAAAGTCTTTCTATGCATCGGTAGAGTGCGTGGAGCGTGGGCTGGATCCGCTTACGACCAACCTTGTGGTGGCAGACCCCGAGCGCACGGAAAAGACAATCTGTCTGGCAGTATCGCCTTCCCTGAAAGCCTATGGCATTCCGGGAAGAGCGAGGCTCTTTGAGGTCGTACAGAAAGTAAAAGAAGTGAATGCAGGGCATCCGAAAGAGCGGCTGACCTATCAGATCGCACCGCCGCGCATGGCGCTCTACATGGATTACAGCACTAGAATTTACAATATCTATCTGCGCTATGTGGCGCCGGAAGATATTCATGTCTATTCCATCGACGAGGTGTTTATGGATGTCACGCATTATCTGGGGACGTACCACATGACAGCGAGAGAACTTGCGGCGAAAATGATACAGGACGTTTTTGCCAAGACGGGCATCACGGCAACCGCCGGGATCGGAACCAATCTCTATCTATGCAAAGTGGCGCTCGATATTGTGGCAAAACATGTAAAGCCGGATCGGAATGGTGTGCGCATTGCAAAACTGGACGAGATGAGTTACCGCAGACTGCTCTGGAATTACCGTCCGCTGACGGATTTCTGGCGGGTGGGACGGGGCTACCAGAAGAAGCTGGAGGAGAACGGTCTGTATACGATGGGAGACATTGCGCGCTGCTCGCTGGGAGGAGAAAGAGAGTTCCACAACGAGGAATTGTTATACCGGCTGTTCGGCATCAATGCGGAGCTGCTCATCGACCATGCATGGGGCTGGGAACCGGTGACGATGGAACAGATTAAGGCGTACAGACCGCAGGTGAACAGCATAAGTTCGGGGCAGGTACTGCATTGCCCCTACGATGCGAAGGGCGCGCGGCTGGCAGTGCAGGAGATGGCGGATGCGCTGGCGCTGGATCTGGTGGAACGGCGTCTTGTGACGGATCAGCTTGTGCTTACCGTCGGCTATGACATTGAAAATATTACGAACCCGGCACTTTATGCAGACTATCATGGAGAGATTGTGGCGGACCGCTACGGGAGAAAGATTCCCAAGCATGCGCACGGTACGGTCAATCTGAAAACCAGAACCTCCTCTTCCCGTAAGATCATGGAGGCGGTGATGGGGCTGTATGACGACATTGTGAATCCAAAGCTTCTCGTGCGGAGAATCACGCTTGTGGGCAACCGGCTGGTGGAAGAAGCCCGCGCCGAGGCGGAAGAACAATACGAACAGCTGGAGCTTTTTACAGATACAGGCGGTCAGGAAGAGGAGAAAAAACAGGAAGAACTGCGGCTGAAAAAGGAGCGCAGCCTGCAGGAGGCAATGCTTTCCGTGAAGAAAAAGTACGGGAAAAACGCGATGCTTAAGGGTATGAATCTGCAGGAGGGCGCGACCGCGATGGAGCGGAACAGCCAGATTGGAGGACATAAGGCATAATGGACTGGGAACATGCGGCAGAGGAACACAAATATGACGATATCCGGATGCTTCCACATCACAGATCGCGCGTGCATCCGCCGATGTCCCTGTGGAACCGGGCGGCACAGTTCTCTCCGTTTGCCGCGTTGAGCGGACACGAGGACGCGATCCGCGAGACGGCACGCCTTACGACGGAGCGCGCAGAGCTTTCCGAGAGCCGCAAGGAGGAGTTAAACGAGCAGCTCGTCTGGCTGCGGGAACACCCGGATGCGAGAGAGCAGGTGACGGTGACCTATTTTTGCCCGGACGCGAAAAAAGCGGGCGGTGCCTATGTGACAGTCACCGGAGCGGTGAAGAAGATAGACGAATACGAAAAGACGCTTTGGATGGAAGATGGAACCGTCATAGCGATTGAGGAGCTGTCTGCGGTTGAGATACCGGGGATGAACCGATATGAGGAAGAATAGAAGGAGCAGCATGAAGATGGAGACACAAAGATACCTGTATGAGACACATATGCATACATCGGAGGCAAGCGCATGCGCCGGCAGCACGGGCGCCCAGATGGCGCGCGCCTACAAAGAGGCGGGGTACACCGGCATTATTGTAACGGATCACTTTTTTTACGGAAATACTTCGGTGGACCGTTCCCTGCCGTGGGAGGAGTGGGTACGGCGCTTCTGTCTCGGATATGAGCATGCAAAGGCAGAGGGGGAACGCATCGGGCTCTCGGTGTTTTTGGGATGGGAAGCATGTTATGAGGGGACGGAGTTTTTGGTATACGGACTGGATCAGGCGTGGCTGCTTGCACATCCGCAGATTAAGGATGCATCGATCAAGGAGCAGTACACACTGGTGCATGAGGGCGGCGGCATCATAAGCCATGCGCACCCGTTCCGGGAGGAGGACTATATTCCCGAGATCCGGCTGTTCCCGGAATATGTGGATGCGGTGGAGGGCGTGAACGCCATGCATTCCAGCAGGGCGAGCGACTGCCACAAGAACCCGCTGTTTAACGAGCGGGCGCTGGCCTATGGAAAAGAGCACAATCTGCCGTTTACGGCGGGATCAGACCAGCACACCACGCATATGATCGGCGGCGGTATGGTCTTCCCCAGAAAACTGAAAGATATCCATGACTTTACCCGCGCGGTGCTTGACAAAGAGGCGGTGGAATTGTTGGACGGCTGCCAAAGCGAGTGATTATGAGCGGTTCTTTTCCCGGTATTCTTTGGGCGACATGCCCTTCTGCCGGTGAAAGGTTTTGGAAAAATAGAGGCTGTTGTCAAATCCCAGAGAGTTTGCGATCGCGGTGATCGACAGGCTGGAGTGCTCCAGCAGATAGCACGCCTGCTTCATGCGGAAATCCGTCAGATATTCCTTGGGGGAGAGCCCCAGGACAGCCTCAAACGAGCGGAACAGATGACTGCGGCTCACGCCGACGTAGCCGGCGATATCCTCCACGGTGATGGCGTAGGAATAATTCGAGGAGATGTACTCAATGCCTTTTTGTACATAGCTGTTCGCGGAATTCTGGCTTCCGGTGTGCGTGGCGCCGTGCATGAACAGGGCGAGCATGGTGTAAAGACGTCCCGTCATCTCTACCGCGTGCTCGAATTCGTTGCCGCGCGCATCGTAGATGTGCAGAATCTGCCGGTGAATATCGTCGCCGCGGGGGGTGTCACGTATAAAAGGATTTTCCGGGGAGAAATCCGTGGCCTTCAGGATCATGGAGGCGTCGCTTCCGGTAAAACCGACCCAAGCGTATTCCCAGGGATCCTGCTCATCCGCGCAGTAGACAACCTCGGTGTTCGGGTAGACCAAAAAGGCGTCTCCTCCGGACAGGTGGTAGGTCTGACCGGCGACGCGGTAGGTACCTTTTCCGGAGATGATATAGTGGATCAGATAGTGATCGCGGATACCGGGACCCCACTGATAGAGGGCGTCGCATTTCTGGAAGCCGACGTTGTAGACGGAGAGGGAGACTAATTCCTTTTCGGTCACTTTGTAAGAATTTTTGTAATGATGCGGCATAGAGCACACTCCTTGTCTTTCGGACGGTAGAATCCTTATCGTTAAGTCCATTATAAAAACAGAAAAGCCGAAAAGCAACATTATTACATATATTTCACACATTTTTGGCTATACATTTTACGGAGGATAGAGTAATATAATTTTCGTAAGGCAGATGGAACAATGAATCATAACGGGGAAAGGTGGAATCATTATGACGATTTTAGTAACAGGCGGAGCCGGATATATCGGCAGCCATACATGCGTAGAATTACAGAATGCCGGATATGACGTGGTAGTGCTGGACAATTTAAGCAATGCCTCCGAGAAGTCCCTGCAGCGTGTCGAGGCGCTGACAGGAAAGCCGGTAACCTTTTATAAAGGGGATATCTTAGACCGTGATATCCTGAACAAAATCTTTGCGGAGCACAAGATCGACTGCTGTATCCATTTTGCGGGCTTAAAGGCAGTGGGCGAGTCCGTGGCAAAGCCTTGGGAGTATTACAACAATAACATTGCAGGTACGCTGACACTGGTGGATGTGATGCGTCAGAACGGCTGCAAGAATATCATTTTCTCCTCCTCGGCGACAGTATACGGCGATCCGGCAGAGATCCCGATCACGGAGAACTGCCCGAAGGGTCAGTGCACCAATCCGTACGGCTGGACAAAGTCCATGTTAGAGCAGATCCTGACCGATATCCAGAAGGCAGATCCGGAGTGGAATGTGATTCTGCTTCGCTACTTTAACCCGATCGGTGCGCATAAGAGCGGCACGATGGGAGAGAACCCGAACGGTATCCCGAACAACCTCATGCCGTATGTGACACAGGTGGCTGTCGGAAAGTTAAAAGAGCTCGGTGTATTCGGCAATGATTATGACACACCGGACGGTACCGGCGTGAGAGATTACATCCATGTGGTCGATCTTGCCGTCGGACATGTGAAGGCGCTCAAGAAGATTGAGGAGAAAGCGGGACTCTGCATCTACAATCTGGGTACCGGACACGGCTACAGCGTGCTTGACATCGTGAAGAATTTTGAGGCTGCAACAGGCGTGAAGATTCCTTATGTAATCAAGGCGAGAAGACCGGGCGATATTGCAACCTGCTACTGTGATCCATCTAAGGCGAAGAACGAGCTTGGCTGGGAGGCACAGTACGGTATCCGCGAGATGTGTGAGGATTCCTGGAGATGGCAGAAGAACAATCCGAACGGATATGAAGATTAAGACGTGAAGCAGCGTACGGGGCTGTCACACGATATTGTATTTTAAATGGGATACGTTTTATGATGAGAAAAAGAGACTATCGCGTTCCAGATGCAACCTGGGACAGCAATTCTAATCGTAAAATCCGGTATTTCTAACCATGCCGCGTCGAACATCCCGGATGATCTGTGTTTTTCCAAGTTTGGGAGATTCCACAAGGTGTGTTCGTAATCCGCAGACAATTTTAGGACTTTTGTGTGTGCCCCTTCGTGACACCAGCAAACAAAACATAACCGCGCGAAGCCGATGTCTGAGTTGCCATCTGCCTTATTTTCAATAGCAGATGGCAGCGAGTTTCGGTTCGCGCGGTTTTATATTGTTTGTGAAGCGGTGCCACTAGGGGCACCAGAAAGTCCGCTCATTGTCTGCGGATTTACCGGACGCACCTTGTGACTGTCCAAACGTGGAAAGACACAGAATTCGATGTTCGACGCGGCAAGGAAGAAATATTCGGATTTTCCTCAAAAGAATTGTTGCCCCGGTTGCATTCTGGAACTTTATATTCTCCAATATTCTTATCATAAAACGTATCCCGTTAAGATGCAAAGCGTGACAGCTCCGTTCCCAGAGAATAAAAAAAGAAAGCGTAAACGCTTTCTTCTTCGGGTTGGGCTGTTATTACTAACAGTAGCAGTTCCTAGGGGAATCGAACCCCTGTTTTCGCCGTGAGAGGGCGACGTCTTAACCGCTTGACCAAGGAACCATACGGTATACCAAATATATTATCAAATTGAGCAGTTCCTAGGGGAATCGAACCCCTGTTTTCGCCGTGAGAGGGCGACGTCTTAACCGCTTGACCAAGGAACCGAACAAATGCTATTATAACAGGCTTTCAAAAAAATGCAACCCCTTTTTTTGAAATTTTTTTAAAAAGCTGAAAATTCTGTACAATTCGTGGGAAAAGGAGTATGATGAATTGCAATAAAGTAACGCAGTAAAGTGCAGGAGGCAAAAGCCCAAACGATACTTCCTGCCGCAGAAAGAGAGGTTCGTGGGATGTCATTGGAGAGAGCAAAGGCATATTTAAAAGAATATAAGATGGAAGATCAGATCCGGGAGTTCCCCGTGTCCTCGGCAACGGTCGAGCTGGCGGCGCAAGCGCTTCGCACGGAAGCGGGACGGATTGCAAAGACCCTGTCCTTTCTGGTGGATGGGGAAGCGGTGCTGATCGTGTGTGCGGGAGACGCCCGGATTGACAATGCAAAATACAAGGCATTTTTCCGCGCGAAGGCGAAGATGCTTGCGCCGGATGAGGTGGAGGAGAGGATCGGACATGCGATCGGAGGCGTCTGCCCGTTTGGAATCAGGGAGGGCGTGCGGGTGTACCTGGATGAGACTTTGAAAAAATATGAGACGGTTTTTCCTGCGTGCGGGAGCAGCAACAGCGCGATTGAACTGACGATACCGCAGCTGGAGCAGCTCGCAAAACCGGTGTGCTGGGTGGATGTCTGCAAACTGCCGGCATAAAAGCCTGTATTTTCAAGAAAAAGCTTGCATTTCCCGTAAAAAAGTGCTACTTTAATATATGATAACACGATGACTTGATTGAGAGAGGACGAAAGCCCTCTCTCAATTCACGTTTATGCCCTGTAAAGTCTGTGTAAAGGCCGGGTGGGCAGTTTGTCTGATACAATTAAAATTGAATATGGAGAAAGAAGGTGTACACATGTCAAAGCGTGAAACATACGAAGCGCGCACCGAAGAACTGATTACTCCGATCTTAGAGCGCATGGATTTTGAACTCGTGGATGTGGAGTATGTAAAAGAAGGCGGAACCTGGTATCTGAGAGCCTACATCGACAAGGAGGGCGGGATCACCGTCAACGACTGCGAGGCAGTGGCGAGAGAGATGAATGAGATTCTTGACCGCGAGGACTTTGTGGAAGATTCCTATGTGTTCGAGGTAAGTTCCCCGGGACTTGGCAGACCGCTCAAGAAAGAAAAAGATTATGTCCGGAGCATGGGAAAGGAGATTGAGATCCGCACTTACCGTGCAATCAACCGGGAAAAGGAATTTTACGGTATTTTATCTGCATATGATGAAAGTACTGTGACAATAGAGACAGAAAACGGAGAGAAAATGACGTTTGAGAAGCCGGATATCGCGCTGATCCGTCTGGCATTCGATTTTTGATAAATATATGCTAATAACCACTAAGAAAACAGGAGGATAATAAAATGAGTAGTAATAATGAGTTATTAGAAGCATTGAATATACTGGAACGTGAGAAAAATATCAGCAAGGAGACACTGCTTGAGGCGATCGAGAATTCACTGGTGACAGCCTGCAAGAATCATTTCGGTACATCCGAGAATGTAAAGGTAACGATGAACCCGCAGACCTGTGAGTATCATGTATTCCAGGAGAAGACCGTGGTAGAGCAGGTGGAGGATCCGGTAGAGCAGATCAGCCTTGTCAATGCCAAGATGGTGGATTCCAAGTATGAGATCGGAGATATCGTGAATGTCGAGATCCAGTCCAAGGAGTTCGGACGCATCGCAACACAGAATGCCAAGAATGTCATCTTACAGAAGATTCGTGAAGAGGAGCGCAAGGTTTTATACAACCAGTATTACAGCATGGAGAAGGATGTTGTGACCGGCGTGGTACAGCGTTACATCGGAAGAAACGTGAGCGTCAACCTGGGCAAGGTGGATGCGATCCTGACCGAGAACGAGCAGGTGAGAGGCGAGGTATTCAAGCCGACCGAGCGTATCAAGGTCTATATCCTGGAGGTGAGGGATACGTCCAAGGGACCGAAGATTCTCGTGTCAAGAACCCATCCGGAACTGGTAAAGCGCCTGTTCGAGTCTGAAGTGACCGAGGTGAGAGAGGGAATCGTTGAGATTAAGGCAATCGCGCGTGAGGCAGGAAGCAGAACCAAGATTGCTGTCTGGTCCAATGATTCGGATGTGGATCCGGTAGGCGCATGTGTCGGTATGAACGGTGCGAGAGTCAATGCGATCGTCAACGAACTGCGCGGCGAGAAGATCGATATCATTACCTGGAATGAGAATCCGGCAATGATGATCGAGAATGCATTAAGCCCGGCAAAGGTTATTTCCGTTATCGCGGATGCGGAGGAGAAGTCGGCGAAGGTCATCGTACCGGATTATCAGCTTTCGCTGGCAATCGGCAAGGAAGGACAGAACGCGAGACTGGCGGCAAGACTTACCGGCTTTAAGATCGACATCAAGAGTGAGACACAGGCCAGAGAGTCCGGCGACTTCATGGATTATGAGAGCGAGTACGAGGACGACGAGTATTACGAGGATGACGAGTACGCAGAGGACGGCGAATATACCGAGGACGGCGAGTATGCAGAGGACGGATATGCCGAGGATGCGGATGCCGAGGGAGAATACGCTGAGGAATCCGGACTTGCGGATGAGACAGACACAGAGAATGAAGAAGAGTAGGCAGGGGTTGATCAGAGAATGGCAAACAAAAAGATTCCAATGCGCCAGTGCGTGGGGTGCAGAGAGCTTAAGCCGAAAAAAGATATGATCCGGGTAATCAAGACGGCGGCGGAGGATGAGACCTCCTCCCAGATTGTGCTTGATGCCACGGGAAGAAAGAACGGCAGAGGCGCTTATGTGTGTCCGAACAGTGAGTGCCTGCGCATGGCAATAAAAAACAAGGGTCTGGAACGATCATTAAAGATGCCAATTCCAAAGGAAGTCTATGATACACTGACAAAGGAGATGGAGGAGTTTGAAACCAGATAAAGTGTTGTCGATGCTTGGCATTGCAGCCAAGGCGGGCGGTGTGGCAAGCGGAGAGTTTTCCACAGAAAAAGCGGTGAAGGATGGCAGGGCATGGCTTGTCATTGTCGCGTCGGATGCGTCTGAGAATACACAGAAGCATTTCCGGGATATGACGACTTTTTATGAAGTTCCGATGTATGTGTACGGAGAAAAAGAAACATTGGGACATTTCATTGGAAAGGAATTCCGTGCATCGCTTGCAGTGACAAACGAAGGGCTGGCCCATTCGATCGAAGATAAATTGAAACTGACGTTAACAACTGAATAATGGAGGAAACAGGATATATGGCAAAAATGAGAGTTCATGAACTTGCAAAAGAGTTAGGAATAGAAAACAAACAGATTATTGAATTTTTAAGCACGACGGAGCATGCGGTAAAGTCGCACAGCAGCAGCATTGAGGATGATGTGCAGAAAATGGTGCGCGACAAGTTCCAGAAAAAGGCAGCACCGAAGGCAGAGACTGCGCCGAAGGCAGAAGCGGCACCGAAGGCAGAGACTGCGCCGAAGAAGGAGGCAGCACCGAAGGCAGAGACTGCGCCGAAGACAGAAGCGGCACCGAAGGCTGCCGAGGGTACAGATGGCAGACCGGAGCGCCCGAAGAAGAAGTCCAGCATTACCGCGGTATTCAATCCACAGTACAGCAAGCAGGGAGGCGGACGCCGCCCGCAGGGAGACCGTGACCGCCGTCCGATGAACGGAGACCGTCGTCCGATGAACGGAGACCGCCGTCCGCAGGGCGGCAGACCGGAGCAGCGCCAGGCAAGACCGGCAAACAGCTTTGATGTCAAGAGAGCATTTGAACGTGCGATCAACCCGGAGGCTGCAAAGGCGGCCGAGGAGGCAGAGCGCCAGGCAGCGGAGCGCGCAAAGGCAGCCAGAGCGGCAGCAGCGGAGAAAAAGCCGCAGGAGACGACCGCAAAGCAGCCGGAGCGCCGTGAAAATGTATACGAGAATGTGTATGAGAATGTATATGCACAGAATTCGCAGGCACGCCCGCAGGGAGACCGTGACCGCCGTCCGATGAACGGGGACCGTCGTCTGCAGGGAGACCGCGACAGAAGACCGGGAGCAAACGGAGACCGCCGTCCGATGAACGGAGACCGTCGTCCGCAGGGAGACCGCGATAGAAGACCGGGAGCAAACGGATACGGCAACCGCAGCGGCAATAACGGCGGAGGCAGACCTGGTGCAAACGGTGGTCAGGGAGACAGAAACGGAGGCCGTGGCGGCAATGGTTACCGCGGAGGCAACCCGTCCGGCAGACTGGATCGTGAGATCGACCGCATGAACAAGGAGACCGCAGCATCCACAGAGGAACTGCGCGGCAAGGAGTCCAGAGAGCGCGAGAAAGACCGCAACAAGAACGGCAGACAGAGAAACGATTACGATGCACTTGGCGGCAAGAAGCAGGAGCGCTTCGTAAATCTGGAGAAGAACGGCGGCAAGAAGAAGCCGAACCAGCAGCCGCAGCCGAAGCAGGAAGAGGATGTGATTAAGACACTCGTTCTGCCGGAGAAGCTGACGATCAAAGAGCTTGCCGATAAGATGAAAGTGCAGCCGTCCGTGATCGTGAAGAAGCTTTTCATGAAAGGCACGATGGTGACGGTGAACCAGGAAGTGGACTATGAGACGGCGGAGGAGATCGCGCTTGAGTTCAACTGCATCTGTGAGCCGGAAGAGAAGATCGATGTGATCGCAGAGCTCTTAAAAGAAGAAGATGATCCGGAAGAGACACTTGTGGCACGTCCGCCGGTTGTCTGCGTCATGGGTCATGTCGATCATGGTAAGACGTCCCTGCTGGATGCGATCCGCTCCACCCGTGTGACAGACAAAGAGGCAGGCGGTATCACACAGCATATCGGTGCATCTGTTGTTTCGATCAACGGTCAGAACATCACATTCCTGGATACACCGGGACATGAGGCATTCACGGCAATGCGTATGCGTGGAGCAAATTCCACCGATATTGCGATTCTGGTAGTCGCTGCAGATGACGGTGTCATGCCGCAGACGATCGAGGCAATCAACCATGCGAAGGCGGCGGGAGTTGAGATTATCGTTGCCATCAACAAGATTGATAAGCCGAGTGCCAATATCGAGCGTGTGAAGCAGGAGCTGTCCGAGTACGAACTGATTCCGGAAGATTGGGGCGGAAGCACGGTATTTTGTCCGGTATCTGCACATACTAAGGAAGGTATCGAGAATCTTTTGGAGATGATCCTTCTGACCGCAGAGGTACTTGAGTTAAAGGCGAATCCGAAGCGTAACGCGAGAGGTCTTGTCATTGAGGCCCGTCTGGATAAGGGACGCGGTGCAGTTGCCACCGTTCTGGTACAGAAGGGTACCTTAAAGGTTGGTCAGCCGATTGCATGCGGAAGCTGCTACGGCAAAGTGCGTGCAATGATTGACGACCAGGGAAGAAGAGTCAAGGAAGCGGGACCGTCCACACCGGTGGAGATTCTCGGACTTTCGTCGGTACCGGAGGCAGGCGAGACATTCGTTGCCATGGATACGGAGAAGGAGGCAAGAGCATTTGCCGAGACCTACATTTCCGAGGGCAAGAACCGCCTGATCGAAGATACCAAGGCGAAGATGTCGCTGGATGATCTGTTCTCGCAGATTCAGTCCGGTAACGTCAAGGAACTGGATATTATTGTAAAGGCAGATGTACAGGGTTCTGTGGAGGCTGTAAAGCAGAGTCTGGAGAAGCTGTCCAACGAAGAGGTAGTAGTAAAAGTAATTCACGGCGGTGTCGGTGCCATCAACGAGTCCGATGTCAGCCTTGCATCCGCGTCCAATGCGATCATCATCGGTTTCAACGTTCGTCCGGACCCGATGGCGAAGACAACGGCGGACAAGGAGAATGTCGATATGCGTCTCTACAAGGTCATCTACAATGCCATCGAGGATGTAGAGGCGGCAATGAAGGGAATGCTCGACCCGATCTTCGAGGAGAAGGTGCTCGGTCATGCGGAGGTGCGCCAGATCTTCAAGGCATCCGGAATCGGAAATATCGCAGGTTCCTATGTGCTTGACGGTGTGTTCCAGAGAGGCTGCAAGGTTCGTATTTCCCGCGCCGGAGAGCAGATCTTCGAGGGCAATCTGGCATCCTTAAAGCGTTTCAAGGATGATGTGAAGGAAGTAAAAGCCGGATATGAGTGCGGTCTTGTCTTTGAAGGCTTTAATGACATTGCAGAGCTTGATATCGTTGAGGCATACACGATGGTGGAGGTACCGCGTTAACAGACGTTTTGCGTGTATGGAAGGAGCTAGAAATTGAGAAAAAACAGTATTAAAAATACCCGGATCAACGGGGAAGTGCTGCGCGAGTTGTCGAATATCATCCGCGGGGAGATCAAGGACCCGCGGATCAATCCGATGACCAGCGTGGTCACCGTGGAGGTTGCACCGGATCTGAAAACCTGCAAGGCCTATATCAGCGTGCTCGGGGATGAGGAATCCCAGAAGGCAACGCTCGCGGGTCTTAGAAGCGCGGAGGGTTACATCCGCAGGCAGCTTGCCCACAGCATCAACCTCCGGAATACGCCGGAGATCACATTTGTGCTGGATCAGTCCATCGAGTACGGTGTGCGCATGTCCAAGATGATCGATGACGTGACAAAGGATATTCCGGATCGGACGGATGAGGCAGAAGAGGAAACAGAAGAATGACGAATTTTGATGATTTTCTGGCAGAGGTTCATACGGTTGCCATCGGCGGACACATCCGTCCCGATGGCGACTGTGTGGGCTCCTGCCTTGCTACTTATAATTACATTAAAACATGGTATCCCGACATTGATGTGACGGTTTATCTGGAGCCGATTCCCAATATTTTCAAATTTATGGCGCGATCCAATGAGATCGTCTCCGACTTTTCCGGGGATACGGTATACGATCTGTTTATCGCACAGGACTGCGGGGATACCGGACGTCTGGGTGGTGCGGCGCATTTCTTTGAGCAGGCGAAGCATACCGTCTGTGTGGACCATCACATCAGCAATCAGAGCTTTGCGCAGGACAACTACATTTTCCCGCAGGCAAGTTCCGCGTCGGAGCTTGTCTATGAACTGCTTCCAAAGGAGCGCATCACAAAGGAGATCGCCGAGTGTATCTATACCGGAATGGTGCATGACACCGGCGTTTTCCAGTATTCGTGTACATCGAGAAAAACGATGGAGATCGCGGGTGCGCTGATGGAGTGCGGGATCAATTATCCGAAGATTGTGGATGATACCTTTTACACAAAGACATACAACCAGAACCGCATTATGGGGCTTGCACTGTTAAAGAGCAGGCTGCACCTGGACGGAAAATGTATTTCCAGCGTGATCACGGAGGAGGAGATGAAGCAGTATGACGTGCTGCCAAAGCATCTGGACGGCATTGTGAATCAGCTCCGCGTGACCAAGGATGTGGAAGTGGCAGTCTTTTTATACGAGACGGGAGACGGCACGTTTAAGGTGAGCACCCGCTCCAAGGAAGTGGCGGATGTCTCAAAGGTGGCGGTGAAGTACGGCGGCGGCGGACACGTTCGGGCGGCCGGATTTTCCATGACCGGCGATGCAGATGCCATCATCAAACAGATCGTTTCGGATCTGGCAGAACAGATAAAGTGAGAAAAAAGCAGTATGATGAATGGAATTATCAATATCTATAAGGAAAAAGGATTTACCTCGTTTGACGTCGTGGCTAAGCTTCGGGGGATCTTAAAGACCAGAAAGATCGGACACACGGGGACACTCGACCCGGATGCGGAAGGGGTGCTCCCGGTGTGTATTGGCAAGGCGACGAAGATCTGCGAACTGCTCACGGACAAGACGAAGGAATACGAGGCTGTCATGCTGCTTGGAAGAACGACGGACACACAGGATGTGACGGGTGAGATTCTGACGCAGCAGGAGGTGTGCTGCAGTGCAGAAGAAGTGGAAAAAGCGGTTCTCTCGTTTGTCGGCGATTATATGCAGGTGCCGCCGATGTACTCTGCCCTAAAGGTTGACGGCAGGAAGCTGTGCGATCTGGCACGAGCCGGAGTGACCGTGGAACGCGCGGCGCGTCCGGTTCATATTTTTTCCATCGAGATCCTTTCGATTGAACTGCCGCGTGTCAGGATGCGTGTCTGCTGTTCCAAGGGAACGTATATCCGCACACTCTGCCAGGATGTGGGAGAGGTGCTCGGCTGCGGTGCGTGTATGGAATCACTGCTCCGCACGAGAGTCGGAGAATTCGCGCTTGCGGACGCCGTAAAGCTGTCCGAGGTGGAGGCATACGTGAATGCACACCGGGCGGATGCGGCAGAGACAGAAGAACTGCAGCTTCCGTTCCTTCAGGCGGTGGATTCCGTCTTTGTAAAATACGAGAGCGCGACGGTGGACGGACAGTTCCGCAAGTATTTATATAATGGAAACCGGCTGCGCCCGGAAATGTTTTTGGAGGAACATGAGAGCATGAGAACGGCGCCGGTTCGCGTCTATGACGATGAAGGCGCATTTTTCGGTATTTATGAATATCAGGCGGAAAAGGAAGACTATAAACCATTAAAGGTGTTTAAGTAGATCATGAAATATATCAGGAACACAACGGATTTTTATATAGAAGAGAGTACGGTGCTTTCTCTCGGCAAGTTTGACGGGATTCACAGGGGACATGAGCAGCTGCTGCAGTATTTTGCAAAGAAAAAGGACGAAGGTCTCGCGGGAGCGATTTTTACCTTCGACATTCCACCTCGCAGAAATGTGCAGAATGTGGAGGCGAAGGTGCTGACCACGAACGAGGAAAAAAGGCACATGTTTGAGCGCCTGGGGATTGATTATGTGGTGGAGTGCCCGTTTACGCAGGAGATCATGTGCATGGAGCCGGAGGATTTCATCGCAAAGATTGTGCGGCAGCTTCATGTAAAGTGCATGGTTGTGGGGGAAGACTTTCATTTCGGACATAACCGCAGGGGCGATTACCATATGCTGCGGCAGTATGCCGGAAAATACGGATACGAAGTGATCGTTGTGGAGAAAATAAAAGAAGACAGCCGGGACATCAGCAGCACATTCGTGAGGGAAGAGATCGCAGCCGGGAATATCGAGAAGGCAAATCATCTTCTGGGATATCGTTACTTTGTGACCAGCAGAGTCCTGCACGGCAACCAGATCGGAAGAACGATCGGGATTCCGACCATTAACCAGCTGCCGCCGAAGGAGAAGCTGCTGCCGCCGAACGGTGTCTACGTGACGGAGGCATACATCGGAGACCGGTGGTACCGCGGCATCAGCAACGTGGGGTGCAAGCCCACGATTGAGGGAGAGTATCCCGTCGGGGTGGAGACGCATCTGCTGGATTTCGCGGAAGATGTCTACGATAAGATGGTGACGGTGGAGTTCTTAAGCAGAGTCCGCAGCGAGCGGAAATTTGCGTCGATTGAAGCGCTCAAAGAACAGATGCAGAACGATGTTGCCTATGGCCGAGCCTATTTTGAGAAAAACACCTCACAATAATTATTACATAAATGTTACGAAAATATGTTGACATCGTAAAAAATGGTTGCTATACTGGACGTTAGATTTAAAAACTAGCATAAACTTGAATTGCGCAGGAGACAGCGCAAGAATGGAGAACCATATGAAAGCACGATTAGCGAGAATCGCAGGTTTGGTCCTGGCGGGGACCTTAGTGGTTTCCACAGCGGCAATAGATCAGAAGTCAAAGAATGCAGATGTGGGTACCGGTGCAACCGTGGCGTCCGGTGTTACCAGCGCACTGTCCGGAAGCCTCAGTGATGCAACGATGGGCGTGGCAGGTGTTTCCGGAATGGACGTTGCAAGAACGGCACAGGGACAGGAAGCGGTCGAAGAGGGCACCGAATCAGCAGAGGCGGGGGCGGATGTATCGACGGCTTCCACCTCTGCCGGAGTATCCGCAGAGTTTGCGGACGCAGTAGCTGCGGTTTCACAGGCGCAGGACGAACTTACAGAGACAGAGAGCACAGAGGAGCAGACGGAGAGTACAGAGCAGGATGCTGCACAGCAGGCGGCGAGCGCTTACGGATACACCAATCTCGGTGTGGCGAATGTCGAGGGCAATCTCAATGTCCGCGCAGCGGCAGGCACCGATGCGGACGTTGTGGGCAAGATGCCGAACAACGCAGGATGTGAAATCCTCGGTGTGGAAGGCGAATGGACACAGATCAAGTCCGGTTCCGTGGAGGGCTATGTAAAGTCGGAGTATCTTCTGACCGGAGATGCGGCGCTTGCCAGAGCGGAGGAGGTAAAGCAGACGCTTGCTACCGTGACAACGACCACTCTTTACGTCAGAGAGCAGCCGAACACCGACTGCGCGGTTGTCACAATGATGCCGCAGGGCGAGGAACTCGAGGTGCTCGAGGTGCTCGACGGATGGGTGAAGATCAATGTCGACAGTGATGAGGGATATGTCTCTTCCGATTATGTAGAGATCTCGACAGAGCTTTTAAAGGCGATGACCATGACTGAGATCCGGTATGGACAGGGTGTTTCGGATGTGCGTGTATCTCTGGTGCAGTATGCGACACAGTTTGTCGGCAATCCGTATGTATGGGGCGGCACAAGCCTGACCAGAGGTGCGGACTGCTCCGGTTTTGTCATGAGCGTATTTGCCAACTACGGCATTTCCCTTCCACATTCTTCCGGCGCACAGTCGAATTGCGGAACGAAGATTTCAGCCTCTGAGGCACAGCCGGGAGATCTGTTCTTCTACGGAAACGGAAGCCGCATCAACCACGTGGCAATCTACATCGGCAACGGACAGGTGGTACATGCAAGTTCACCGAAGTCCGGCATCAAGATTTCCGGTGCCTATTACCGTACGCCGGTCAAAGTTGTGCGTGTGATCAATAATTAAAAAGTTATTTACAAGCGTATGTAGCTATGCTATAATGCGAGAGTATGAGTTCAGCCCATATTCGGTAGATGGACACTCCAACCTTTTACTGAGTATCATACACAGTCGGGCGATGGGCCAAAAGAGCCCGGTATGGCAGAAGCCATCCAAACAGAATATTATAAGGAGGATCAGAACATGATCGCAAAGGACAAGAAGCAGAACATTATCGCAGAGTATGGAAGAACACCGAATGACACAGGTTCACCGGAGGTACAGGTTGCTCTTTTGACAGCACGTATCGAGGAGCTTACCGCTCACTTAAAGGAGAACCCGAACGATCATCACTCCAGAAGAGGTCTTTTAAAGATGGTTGGTCAGAGACGTGGTTTACTTGCTTACTTAAAGAAAGTAGATATCGAGAGATATCGTGCTTTAATCGAGCGTTTAGGTCTCAGAAAATAAGATGTCCAAAGCGGGCAGACATGCCCGCTTATCAATAGAGCGGAGAGCTTCCCCGCTCTATTTTTACTGTATGGAGGCATCATCCGTGCAGCATGGCAATCTGACAGAAGCGTATCCCCGAGACCACTGAAATACAGATACGTGCAGTGTATGTATTTCAGTAGTTTCGGTGCTTCTGCAGAGTGGTTTTGCGGGATCCTTCCGGCAGAATCGAAGAAGAGAATGAAAGAGAATCAGAAAAGGAGAATTCGCATGTACAAAAGTTTTTCGATGGAACTTGCAGGCAGAACACTTACCGTTGATATCGGAAGAGTCTGCGCACAGGCAAATGGAGCAGCTTTATTAAAATATGGAGAGACGACCGTGCTTTCTACCGTGACGGCATCGGACAAGCCGCGTGACGGCATTGATTTCTTCCCGCTTTCCGTAGAATACGAGGAGAAGATGTATTCGGTTGGCAAGATCCCGGGAGGATTCAACAAGAGAGAGGGTAAGGCATCCGAGAATGCAATCTTAACCTCCCGCGTGATCGACCGCCCGATGCGTCCGTTATTCCCGAAGGATTACCGCAACGATGTGACGATCAACAACATGGTAATGTCCGTAGATCCGGCATGCCGTCCGGAGATCGTTGCCATGATCGGTTCCGCACTGGTTACCACAATTTCCGATATCCCGTTTGCTGGTCCGTGTGCAACGACGCAGATGGGTATGGTGGATGGAGAGTTCATCGTGAATCCTTCCCAGAAGGAGTGGGACAAGGGTGATCTGCAGCTGACCGTGGCTTCCACAGCAGAGAAGGTAATCATGATCGAGGCAGGCGCCAACGAGATCCCGGAGGACAAGATGATCGAGGCGATCTACAAGTGCCATGATGTAAACCAGACGATCATCGCGTTTGTCAATAAGATCGTGGAAGAGGTCGGCAAGCCGAAGCATGAGTATACAAGCTGTGCAATCCCGGATGAGATGTTCGCGGCAATCAAGGAACTGGTTCCTCCGGCACAGATGGAGGAGGCTGTATTCACAGACGAGAAGCAGCAGCGCGAGGAGAATATCCGCGAGATTACAGACAAGCTGGCAGAGGCTTTTGCAGACAATGAGGAATGGCTTGCCGTTCTGGGCGAGGCGGTTTATCAGTATCAGAAGAAGACGGTCCGCAAGATGATCTTAAAGGATCACAAGCGTCCGGATGGACGTGCCATCAACCAGATCCGTCCGCTGGCGGCAGAGGTTGATCTGATCCCGAGAGTACACGGCTCCGCGATGTTTACGCGTGGACAGACACAGATCTGCGACGTGGTAACGCTTGCACCGCTCTCTGAGGTTCAGAAGATTGACGGACTGGATGAGAACATTACGACGAAGAGATACATCCATCAGTACAACTTCCCGGCATATTCAGTAGGCGAGACCAAGGTATCCCGCGGACCGGGACGCCGTGAGATCGGTCACGGTGCACTCGCTGAGAAGGCACTTATGGCAGTGCTTCCTTCCGAGGAGGAGTTCCCGTATGCTATCCGTGCGGTGTCCGAGACCTTTGAGTCGAACGGATCTACTTCCATGGCATCGACCTGTGCGTCCTGCATGTCCTTAATGGCTGCCGGAGTACCGCTCAAGGCTATGGTGGCAGGTATTTCCTGCGGCCTTGTGACCGGGGATACCGATGACGATTACATTGTCCTGACAGATATCCAGGGTCTTGAGGACTTCTTCGGAGATATGGACTTTAAGGTAACCGGTACACACAAGGGTATCACAGCTATCCAGATGGATATCAAGATTCATGGTCTGACCAGACCGATCGTAGAGGAAGCCATCGCAAGAACGAGAGAGGCGAGAATCTACATTATGGATGAGGTAATGTCCAAGGCAATCGCAGAGCCGCGCAAGCAGGTGAGCGAGTATGCACCGAAGATCGTCCAGATCCAGATTGATCCGGAGAAGATCGGCGACGTGGTTGGACAGAGAGGCAAGACGATCAATGAGATCATTGCCCGTACCGGCGTGAAGATCGACATCACAGATGACGGTTCCGTATCCGTATGCGGAACGGAAGCAGAGATGATGGATAAGGCCATCGAGATGATCCGGATTATTACGACCGATTTCAAGGAGGGACAGATCCTTACCGGAACGGTAGTGAGCATCAAGGAGTTCGGCGCATTCTTAGAGTTTGCACCGGGCAAAGAGGGTATGGTTCATATCAGCAAGATCGCAAAGGAGCGCATCAACCATGTGGAGGATGTACTGACCCTTGGCGATAAGGTGAAGGTGGTATGCCTTGGCAAGGATAAGATGGGAAGAATCAGCTTCTCCATCAAAGATGTTCCGGCAGAAGCGTAAAGCAGTCATGCGCCGGTAATTGCATAACAGAAATGAAGTGCCTTTTCTATGGCTTTGCATAAGCTATAAGAAAAGGCATTTTTTTATGAATCGGGTCAGAAAAATCATCCATACGGATTATGCATATAAAACAGGTTTGAGCGGGAAAAATGTAACCGTGGCAATTATGGACACCGGAATTGTTCCGCATGTGGATTTTGGAAACAGGATCCGCTATTTTGGAGATTTCTGCGAAGGAAAGACGGGACTGTACGACGACAACGGCCACGGCACGCATGTGTCCGGAATCGTGGCGGGCAGCGGTGAGGCATCGAGAAAAGAATACGGACTGCCGGTTTACTGCGGCATTGCGCCGCAGGCGGATATCGTGATGTTAAAGGTGTTGGATGCCAAGGGGAACGGAAACACCGGGGATGTTCTGGCAGGAATGGAGTGGATTGCAAAGAACCAGCAGGAATACCAGATCCGCCTGTTGAATATTTCCGTTGGAATGCTCCCGAGTGCCGGGGAGCGGGAACAGCAGGAACTTCTTGGCGCGGTGGACGATCTCTGGGACAGGGGGATCATGGTTGTTGCGGCAGCCGGAAATAACGGTCCAAAGGAAAATTCGGTGACCATTCCCGGAATCTCCAGAAAGATCGTAACGATCGGAAGCAGCGATGACGGGAAGAGTGAGCCGGGGAAGCGCGGACTTAAGACGGGATACAGCAGCAGCGGGCCGACGGCGTGCTGCATTGTAAAGCCGGAAATCTTAGCTCCCGGCACGGCAATTAAAAGTTGCGGCAGGGAGAAAAACGGATACCAGGTAAAGAGCGGGACTTCCATGGCGGCGCCGGTTGTCACGGGCGCGCTGGCGCTGGCGTTTCAGAAGTATCCGTATCTGTCGCCGGCGGAGATGAAGCTGCGCCTGTATGAGAGAGCGTATCCGCGGGGAGAGCAGCTTGGCAGAAAATGCTGGGGCATGATTCATGTCGACCATCTGGTGAGAGGATGAAGGGTAGTGAGAGACCCAAAGGAATGTACAAGAGTGAAAGAAAGGGAAGAAAGGGAAAGGAAAGGAAAGGGAGGGGAGGTGACGTGACCGGCGGTTGACTTTTTATGTGAAAAAACGTAAGATAAAGGATACGGTTTTGAAAGGGAGGAGACTTATGAAGAAGATTGCACACCTTCTGATGGGAAGACTGACCATTGTCGGGGTTTCGATACTGCTGCAGATCTGCTGGCTGTTCCTGGTGCTGTGGAAATTCAGCTATCAGTTCACCTATGCGAATCTGGTGATCCGTGCGGCGGCGATTGTTCTGGTGCTTGTGATTGCGAACAAGTGGGAGAATCCGGCGAATAAACTTTCCTGGACGTTTCTGATTCTGTTGTCGCCGATCCTTGGAATTATGCTGTATTTCCTGTTTGGACGCTCCGGTCTGACGAAGCACACCAGAGAACAGATGGATGCCGTGAACCGGGAAGTGGATGCCTGCATGCCGGTAGACGAGGAGGCGGTCAGGCTGCTGCGGGAGGCAGACCCATCGGTCTTACGGCAGTCAAAATATATTGCGGACTGGGGACATTTTCCAGTCTACCGGAATACCGCCACAAAGTATTATGAGAGCGGGGAGGCAATGTTCCCGGATATGCTTGCGGCGTTAGAGAGCGCGGAGCATTTTATTTTTCTGGAGTATTTTATCATCGAGGAGGGACATATGTTCCACCAGATCGAGGATATTCTGGAGAGAAAGGTAAAGCAGGGCGTGGAGGTGCGCCTGATCTATGATGATGTCGGCTGCATCGGCACACTGCCGCCGCGGTATTATAAGCAGCTTCAGAAAAAGGGCATCAAGTGCGCTGCATTTAATCCGTTCCGGCCGCTGCTCTCGGTAATCATGAACAACCGGGACCACCGGAAGATTTTTGTGGTGGACGGCACGGTCGGTTTTACGGGCGGGATCAATCTGGCAGATGAATATATCAATGAGGTAAAAAGGTTCGGCTACTGGAAGGACACCGGCGTGCGCATCGAGGGCGAGGCGGTCTGGAGTCTGACCAGCATGTTTTTGTCCATGTGGAATTACATCGTCCATTCCACGGAAGATTACAGCCGGTTTATGCCGGCACAGCATCAGAAAGCCCCCTTTGCGAATGACGGATTCGTGCAGCCGTACGGCGACAGCCCTCTGGATCATGAGAATGTGGGCGAAAATATTTACCTGAATATCATAAACAGGGCAAGGGATTACGTCTATATTTTCACACCGTATCTGATCATTGACCATGAGATGCTGACTGCGCTCTGCAACGCGGCGAAGGACGGAGTGGACGTGCGGATTGTGACGCCGGGGATTCCGGACAAGAAGATGATTTTTTTGCTCACGCAGTCCTACTATGCGCCGCTCATACAAAGTGGGGTAAAAATTTATCAGTACACGCCGGGATTTATTCACGCAAAATGTTTTGTCTGTGACGATGAGATCGCAACGGTGGGCAGCGTGAATCTTGACTTCCGCAGCCTGTATCTGCATTTCGAGTGCGGCGTTTTCTTCTACCGCTCCGCGGTTGTGGCACAGGTAAAGGAAGACTGCCTGAATACGTTTGCGTGCTCAGAGCAGATGACGGCAGAGTTCTGCAGAAACCGGCCGGTACCGGTACGGCTTCTGCAGAGTGTGCTGCGCCTGCTGGCACCGCTATTATAATAGAAAAAAGTCAGGTCAGAAGATAGAAAAGCGCCATCTTGAAATAATCGCGGTATGAGGCGGCTGGAACATCCGCAGTGTAACGGATATTCACGGAGCCGAGTTCCCTGCCGCCTGCGGAGTAGACAACCCTGCCGGCCACGTCACCCTTTTTGACAGGTGCCGTGACCGTCTCGGGGAGAATCTGCTCTTTTTTTACATCAGAGAGGTCTTCACCTTTTACGGACAGGTAGGAGAAGGGGGAGTCGTAGGCGAGACCGACGGCGGTTTCGGTGCCCTTTGCCACGGGAAGATCGGGCAGGGCGTCCGTGTTTTCATCCGTGTACAGGCGGCATTTTCCGAATCCGTAATTTAAGAGCGTGGTGGCATCTGCAAAGCGCACTTTATAATCGGGCGCTGCCATGACGACTGCGATCAGTTTTAGACCGTCTTTTTCTGCCGTGGCAGACACGCAGTATTTGGCGAGGCTGGTGGAACCGGTCTTTAATCCAGTGGCGTACTCATACTGCCGGATGAGTTTGTTGGTGTTGGTCAGACCGAATTCCGAACTTCCCTTTGCCGTGACATGGGTGATGTTTTCCATCCAGATGGTGCAGTAGTTGTGGATTTCGGGATGGTTTACGGTGAGCTCACGGGACATAAGGGCGACGTCGTAGGCGCTTGTCATGTGCCCCTCCGTATCGAGACCACAGCAGTTGACAAAGGTGGTGTCTTTCATGCCGAGCCCTCGGGCACGCTCGTTCATCTGACGGACGAACTCGGATTCGGAACCGCAGAGATATTCTGCCATGGCGACGCAGGCATCGTTGGCGCTCGCAACGCTGATACATTTGATCATGGTCTCTACGGTCTGGGTCTCCCCGGGCTCTAAGAACACCTGTGAGCCGCCCATACTTGCGGCGTATTCCGACACAGTCACCGTGTCGGTCAGGGAGATCTGTCCGCGCTCTATGGCATCGAAAATGAGAATCAGGGTCATGATTTTTGTGATACTTGCGGGATGCCGGATTTCGTGTGCATTTTTTTCGTAGACCACAGTTCCGGTGGACGCTTCCATCAGAAGAACGCTCGGCGCCGAGACGGAAAGGTCGGCTTCGCTGTTTTCCGCCGCAAGAACGGGAGAAGAGAGAGTGAGGGTGCAGCATAACAGAAAAGAAAGAAACTGCTTCAAGGTATTCTCCAGGATTCCTTTTGTTACTATTGTAGAGGAAGAACCTGTACATTATGCAGCGCGCACAAAAAGAAATTGGCACCCCGTGGGAAATGCTCATTTGAAACACTAATTATAGTAGAAAAGATTGTGCGAAAATACTAAATATAGGAAAAACCTTGAATTTTTTGGGAAAACAATGTAAAATTGATACGTTGAAGATGTGGCAGAGGGGTTCTGCCGCCGGAGAGGATAAGAGAATCAGATGGAAATGACCGTAAAACTGCAGGTTTTTGAGGGACCCTTAGATCTGCTTTTGCACTTGCTTGAGAAGAATAAAGTAAATATCTATGATATTCCGATTGTGGAGATCACGAATCAGTATATGGAATACATCGCAGAGATGAAGCGTCAGGATCTGAATGTGGTAAGCGAATTCCTTGTCATGGCGGCGACACTCATTGACATCAAATCCCGCATGCTTCTTCCGGCTCCGGACACGGAGGATGAGGAAGAGGAGGATCCGCGTGCGGAACTGGTACAGCAGCTTTTGGAGTACAAGATGTACAAATGCATGGCATACGAGCTGCGTGACCGCCAGATGGATGCGGAGCGTGTCCTTTTTAAGGAGCCGACCATTCCGCCGGAAGTGGCAGAGTATGAGGAGCCGATCAACATGGAGGAGCTCGTCTCGGATGTGACGCTTGCCAGACTGAATGAGATTTTTAAGTCCATCATGAAAAAGCAGGTGGACAAGATTGACCCGATCCGTTCCAAGTTCGGCAAGATCGAGAAGGAAGAGGTATCGCTTTCGGACAAGATGGCATATCTGGAGAATTACTGCCTGACGCACAGCCGGTTCAGCTTCCGCAGTCTCCTTGAGGCACAGGCGGGCAAGATGGAGATCATTGTCACGTTTCTCGCCATTCTGGAACTGATGAAGACAGGCAAGATATTTATATCACAGGAACACACCTTTGATGATATTCTGATTCAGTCAAAGATTGTGGCATAGAGTTGGAGTTTTCGGGATGAATGAAAAGAATTACGAGGCGATCATCGAGGCGATCCTCTTTACGATGGGGGAATCGGTAGAGCTGGACAAGATCGCCGCAGCCATAGAACTGGATAAAAAAGAGACAAAAGCGATCATTGAGAAGATGATGAAGCACTACGAGGATCCGTCCATCGGTGTGAAGATCATTGAGCTGGACGACGCGTATCAGATGTGCACCAAAAGCGAGATGTACGAATATTTGATCAAGATTGCAAGACAGCCAAAGCGCCATGTCCTGACGGATGTTCTTTTGGAGACGCTGTCCATCATCGCCTACAAGCAGCCGATCACCAAGGTGGAGATCGAGAAGATCCGTGGTGTTTCCTGCGATCACGCAGTGAACAAGCTGGTGGAATACAATCTGGTATGCGAACTCGGCAGACTGGATGCACCGGGGCGTCCGCTGCTCTTCGGAACGACGGAAGAGTTCCTGCGAAGCTTTGGCGTACAGTCGATCGACGAACTCCCGGTATTAAATCCGGTGCAGGTGGAGGAATTTAAGCAGGAGGCGGAAGCCGAGATGCATATGAAGCTTGATATATAGAACATAAAAAAATCCGGATGCGAATACGTGCGAGGCGGATTATAAGGAATTGCCGCAATAAGCATAGACTGCTTTGGGTGATAAGTAATATTATCAGAAGACCACACCGTGGGATTTCAGATGGAAATGCAGCTGGAAATTCGGTTCAAAAAATGTGGAATTTCTAACCAGCCGGATGTTTGCATCCTCGATGATCCGTGTCTTTCCAAGTTTGGAGCACTCCGCGGGTCATGTCCGCATCCCGGAGACAATTTGTAGGACTTTTGTGTGTGTCCCTTATGGGCACCTCTAAGCATAACATAACCGCGCGAAGCCGATGTCTGAGTCGTCATCTGCCTTATTTTCAATAGCAGATGACGGCGAGTTTCGGTTCGCGCGGTTTTATATTGTCTGTG